>JAXHLS010000006.1:649870-1299740 GCA_034522055.1 Gammaproteobacteria bacterium | reverse complement strand
GAAGGGAATGGGGGCTGGGAAAAGGGGAAAAGGGAAATGGGAAATGGGGAATGGGGGATAGCGGATGGGGAATAGTGAATAGTGAATGGTGAATAGGGAATAGAAAATGGGGAATGGGCGGCGTAGCTGAGGAGGAGTAGGCCGGGGTGACGTGCAGGAAGCCTGCCGTTGGAGCCTGCGGGCGGGATCTGGGGTGCACGTGGCGGATTGGTGGGCCCGAACGTACAATTCGCGGATGAATGACGCAGAGAAGGAATCAATGGGGTCCGGGGCGCGACGCCGCCGGTACTCTGGCGTGCCCGGGGTGCGACGGCTGGTGGTGGGCTTGCTGGCTGTCGGGGCCCTGGTGCTGCAGGGGATGGCCTGGGACGAGCCGGCGGCGGTGGCCTACGCCGAACAGACCTTTCAGCGCGCCCTGGTGGCCTTCGGCATAGCCCGCGGCATCAACGCCGCCGTGTCGGTGCTGCAGGAGTCCGAGGTGCGCTTCGGGGTTGGCGTCGGGGCCGGGGTCAAGCCGGGGCAGGTGCTGGACCCGGTGAACGACCTGGTGGAGCGTTTCTCCTGGGTCATGCTGGTCACTTCCATCGCGGCCTTCATGGTCAAGCTGCTGAGCGAGCTGATGCTGGGTGCCGAGGCCCTGCTGGTGCTGGCGGCCCTGATGGCCCTCTCCCTGATTCTGCTGTGGCCCCGCATCCCCTGGCTGGCCCGGGTCGGGGACGGGCTGTTCCGGCTCACCTCCGTGGTGGCGCTGGCCTTCCTGGCCATCACTCTGATGCCCCTGGCGGCCAATCTGTTCCATGGCCTCGATCGGGTGAACCACAATTTCGAGACCTCCCGGGAGGCCCTCACCACGGCCACCCACGAGGTGAAGGGGCTGGCCGAGGCCGCACCTCCACCCGGGGCGGAGCCCGCCCGCGCCGCCGATGGGGAAGAAGAGAGGGCTGCCGATGGGGCCGAGGCCACCCCGTGGCAGGACACCAAGCGCTTCTTCGGCGAGAGGCTGCCGCGCTTCTTCGATGAGCGGCGCATGGAAATGGAGGCGGCTGCCAGCCACTATCTCGACAAGCTGGACATGGGCCAGCGGCTGGAGCGTTTCCAGCGCATGGCCGAGGAACTGCCCGAACAAGTGGTGGTGCAGATCGCGGTGTTCGTGATGGAGGTATTCCTCATCCCGCTGCTGGTGCTGTGGTTGGGTTACCGCGTCATAGTCTACCAGTGGGGAGGGCGACGCCGCTTCGTGGAGGTTCGGGCGGCCTGATGCGGGCCGCAGGACGCATCGCCCGGGAGTATGCCCGCCGCCAGCCTCCTGCGGGTCCGCCGGCTCAGGGGGGCGGTCGTGCGGGGGAGCGCCGGAATATCCACGGCAAGGGTAGATAGAGGGCCGCAGCCAGCATCACCAGGCCGCTGAAACCGATCTCCATGGCCAGCAGGGTGGCGGCGATGGCGCTCACCACCGAGGCGCAGCCGTTGATGCCCCAGGCCCAGGGTAGCAGATCCGCGGAGCGTTCCTCCACCAAGGCGAGCCCGAGGGGAAAGGGCATGCCCATGGCGAGGGCGAGGGGGGCGATGAGGGCCATGACGACACCCAGTCGCACGGCGAAGGGCTCCCCCAGCACCGCCTCCACCAGTGCCGGCATCCACAGGATATAGGCCACCGCCAGCACGGCGATGACCGCCACGGCCACGGCCAGACGGAGGCGCAGGGACGCCCCCCGGCGCCGGCCCAGGGGCTGGCGCGACAGGTAGCTGCCGAGCCCCGCCCACACCAGGAAACTCACCAGCACCACGGCGAAGGCATGGACCGGGTGCCCCAGCAGCAGCTGCAGATGCTGGATGAAGGCGATCTCCACGAACAGGAAGGCCAGACCCACGCCGGCGAAGTAGGCGGCGGTGCGAAGCTTGAGGCCCGCTCCCGCGCGGCTGCGGCGCAGTACCAGCAGGGGCAGGAGTATCAGCACCAGGGCCAGCACCAGGGCCTGCACGAGCGCGGCCACTGCCATCCAGTAGGCCCAGTCCATGTGGGCGTAGCCCGTGCCCGCCGGCAGCCGGAGCAGGTCGGCCGCGTTGTCCCAGCGCGAGAAGCGGTAGAAGAAGGGCCGATCGTCCGTGGCCGGGGCGATGGCGAAGGGATAGGCCTCCATGAAGGCCCCGGCCCCCGGGGCCAGCAGGCGGCCGACGCCGTCGTGATAGCGGGGACCGTCCAGCACGTGGTATTGGTTGGCCTCGTCGCGGGTCATGCCGGGCAGGGCCACCAGGTCGAAGCCGTGGCCGGCGCTGAAGCGCCGCACCGCCTGGCGGATCCCGGCGGACAGGGGTCGGGCACCCACCACCATGACGAAGCGCTGCCAGTTGCGGACCATGGCGAGATGGCCGGCGGGCTCGGTGTGGCCCGCGGCGAGGAGGGCCTCCCGAGCGGTGGCCGCCAGCTTCAGGGTCTCGCGGGGTGGTTGCTGGAGGCTGCCGGAGACGGCGAACAGGCCGCCAGGCGAGAGCCGGCGCAAATAGGCCCCGAAGGCCTCGGTGGTGAGACGAAAGCTGGTGGCCTGGGATTGCAGCCCGCCCACGTTGCCGACGTTGCCGAGGTCCATCACCACCAAGTCGTAGGAGTCTCGGCCACCCTGGTCATGGCTCTGGTCATGGCTCTGGTCATAGCTCTGACCAGAACTCTGGGCGTAGCTGCGGGGTTCGGTCACCACCAGCTTGTTGGGGCCTGGTCGCGCGAACAGATCGCCGGTGTAGGCACCGTAGGCGCCGATCAGCAAGTCGGCGATGGCCGGATTGGGGTCCACGGCGGTCAGGGTGCGGGCGCCATGGGCGAGGGCCTGGAGCAGGCCGTGGTTGCCCGCCAGTCCGAGCAGCAGCACCCGCGGCTGGTCCACCAGCCGGTAGGGCAGGGTGGACACCAGGTGGTTCAGAAATCCGGGTGGCCGGCCGTCTTCCAGGGGCGTGAGGGTGCCGGCGGCCTCGCCATCCACGAACAAGGCCCGCTGGTCCGCCGCCGGCCCGCGGTGGGTGAGACTGAGGCCGGGGGCATGACGAAAAGGCACCCGTTCGTTGGCCACTACCGTGAGGACGCCCATGGGGCCGGGCCTCTCCAATTCCACCGAGGCCCCCAGAGTGGCGGTGGCCTGGGGCAGGACCTTGTAGGGAGCATGGTCCACCTCCAGGGGCCACAGCAGCATCGCCGTGACGAGGCTGGCGATGGCGGTGACCAACGCCAGCCGGCCCCGTCCCAGGCCCGTCTCCAATCCCCCGATGAAGGCGGCGGCGAGGCCGCTGGCGCCCAGCGGCCACAGCACGTGGGCCGGGTGCCATAGCCAGAGGGCCGCGGTGACCACGGCTACCCCCAGGCCGGCGCACGCGAGATCCACGGCATAGATGCGGTGGCCTTGGCGGGCGAACACCGACAGGGCCATGCCGATGCAGTTGGCGGCTCCCAGGAAGGGCACCGCGGCGGCGGCGTATACCGCCATGAGGTAGAAGGGCTGGCGGCGGTCCCACGGCAGTTCCAGGGGATTCAGGGGCACCCAAGCGATCACCCACACCGCGCCTGTCGCGCCCACGGTGAAGAGCAGGGCGTTGGCCACGAACAGGGGCGCGAAATATCGCCGCACGCGCTCCCCCAGCAGGGTCAGGAAGGTGCCGCTGGCGCCATAGCCCAGCAGGGCGAGGCTGACGATCATGCCCACCAGGTGATGCCAGTGGACGATGGAGAAGATGCGGGTGAGCAGGAGTTCGAAGGCCAGGGCGGCCGCCGATATGAGGCCCACCGCGACCCAGGGTATGCGCGCTGGCTCCGAGCTGGTCATCCCGCCTCCCCGCGGGCGGGGCTCAGTGGTCGCCCGTCAGGGGGACGAAGCGCACCGGCAGCACCGAGCGGGTGCGCACCGAGCCATTCTCCTCCTTGGTGACCACCATGAGCTGCTGGGTGGCGTAGCGGTTACCCACCGGGATCACCATGCGCCCACCGGGCTTGAGCTGCTCGATGAGGGGTGGCGGGATGTGGTCGCCGGCGGCGGTGACGATGATGGCATCGAAGGGGGCGTGTTCGGGCCAGCCGTGATAGCCGTCGCCCACCTTCACGGTGACGTTGTCGTAGCCCGTCTCACGTAACGTGGCGCGGGCCCGTTCACCCAGCTCGGGAATGATCTCCACCGTGTACACGTGGTCCACGATCTCCGCCAGCACCGCCGCCTGGTAGCCCGAGCCGGTGCCGAGCTCGAACACCCGGGAGTCCCGGTCGATATCCAGCAGGTCCGTCATGAGGGCGACGATGAGGGGCTGGGAGATGGTCTGGCCGTGGCCGATAGGCAGGGGCCGGTTGGCGTAGGCGCGACGCCTGGCCTCGGCCGGCACGAACTCGTGGCGCGGCACCCGGGCCATGGCGGCATCCACCGCCGGGTCCAGCCGCGGCCTGTCCAGCATCTCCGGCAGTTGGGCGATGTCACGACGGACCTCTTCCATGAGTCGCTCCCGCTCGCGGGAGAAATCCGCCGCCGCCGCCGTGGCCGTGAAGGCGCAGAGGAGCAGCAGAGCCCGCCATGGCAGATTCGGGATGCTCCGGTCATTGATGCGTTCTATCATTGATCACCTGGGAGACTGTCAGTTGCCGGATCTCCGGATCGTGGTCCGGAGAACTCGTCCAAATCACTAGAACCATAGCCACCCGACGGGCGGAGATCATCCATGAATCCAGAAAAGGTCCTCTTCGGCTTCTTCATCATGCTGGCCCTGACCTTGAATTTCGGTTTCTACGTGGGGGATATCGACAACCCTGATCATCACGACGTCTACGAGCTCTTCGCCGCCGTGGTGGTGAACATCATCGCCACCCTGTTGAAGTTCGGCGATCGCAGCCAGATGGGGGCGGTCATGCTGGCCTCCTCCCTGGTGGCCGTGCTGCAGCTCATGGCGGCGGCCCTGGTGTGGACCCTCGCCGTCTATACCGGCGACGGCGAACTCACGCCGCGGGCGATGGCGAGCATCGTCTCCCTGGCCGGCGGCGCGATGCTGGCCAACGTGGTGTCGGTGGTGCTGCTGTTGATGGAAACCATGATGATGCGGCGCTAGCGGGGGATGCAGCCACGGCCATGGCCCCATAGCCCCTGCACCCATAGCCCATGAACCCATAGCCCATGAACAATATCGTGTTCCTGGTCATGCGGCGCATGCGCCAGCCGCTGGTGATCCTGGTGCTGGCCTACACCGTGGCGGTGGTGGGGCTGGTGTTGATCCCGGGACAGGATGCCGGCGGTAACGTCCGGCACATGGGGATCTTTCAGGCCTTCTACGTGGTGAGCTACACCTCTACCACCATCGGCTTCGGTGAGATTCCCTTTCCCTTCACGGATGCCCAGCGACTGTGGGTGACCATCGTCATCTATGGCACCGTGGTGGCCTGGATCTATGCCCTCGGCACCATCCTGTCCCTGCTCCAGGAGCGGACCTTCCAGGAGGCCATCCGCAACCAGCGCTTCGAGCTCCGTGTCAGGAGAATGACGGCGCCCTTCTATCTGGTGTGCGGCTATGGCGAGACCGGCAGTGCCCTGGTGAGCGCCCTCACCGAGCACGGCCATCACGCGGTGGTGGTGGATATGGACGAGGCCCGTACCAACCTGTTGAAGCTCGAGGACCTGCGGGAGTATGTGCCGACACTCCACGCCGATGCCAGCCGGCCCCAGACCCTCATCGATGCCGGGCTTGGCCATCACCGCTGCGAGGGGGTGGTGGCCTTGACCAACTCCAATGCCGTGAACCTGCAGATCGCCCTCGGGGTGAAACTGTTGCGTCCCAGCGTCAAGGCCATCTGCCGGGCCGACTCCCACGAGGTGGAGGCCAACATGGCCTCCTTCGGCACCGACCACATCATCGACCCCTTCGACACCTTCGCGGCCCACCTGGCCACGGCCCTGCATGCCCCCTGTACCTATCTGCTGAACGGCTGGCTGACGGGGGTCGAGAACAGCAAGGTGGCGGAGCCCGTCTATCCTCCGAGGGACGGTCATTGGGTGATCTGCGGCTACGGGCGCTTCGGCAAGGCCGTCCACCAGAAGCTGAAGCAGCAGGGCATCACCTGCGTGATGGTGGAGGCCACCCCGGAGCGCACGGGCCGGCCCGACTGCGAACTCATAGAGGGCTGGGGTACCGAGGCCGATACCTTGCGGGCGGCGCGCATCACCGAGGCCGTGGGCCTGGTGGCGGGCACGGACAACGACGCCAACAACCTGTCCATCGTGATGACCGCCAAGGACCTCAATCCGCGGCTGTTCGTCACCGTGCGCCAGAACCTGGAAGACAACAAGACCCTGTTCGACAAGGTGGACGCGGACATGGTGATGCATCCCAGCACCATCATCGCCGATCGCATCCGGGTGCTGCTGGACATCCCCCTGGTCCACGAGTTCACCGAGCGGGCCCTGATGCGCAACGATGCCTGGGCCTGCCAACTGGTGAGCCGCATCTCCGCCCTGGTGGACGACCGGGTGCCCCTGGTGCGCACCATCGACATCACGCCGGAGCAGGCGCCGCCCCTGCACTGCCTCATCGAGGAAGGCCACCGCGTCACCCTGGGCCAGCTGTTGCGGGACCCCTGGGAGCGCAAGGAGCCGCTGCCCATCATCGCGTTGATGCTGGAGCGGGGCGAGGAGGAGTACACCACGTTGCCCGACAACGATACCGCCCTGCACGTCGGTGATCGGCTGCTGTTATGTGGTAGCGCTGCCGCTTTCACCCGCCTGGGTTGGAGCCTCGGCCACTTCGGAACCCTCAACTTCATACTCCACGGCGCCGTCGGCCCCGAGGGCTGGGTGTGGCAGCGGCTGCGCCGCCGCCGGAGAGTTTGATCCCGCCTCTTTATCCTATGTTCGCAGCCGGAAGATTCACCACAGAGAACACAGGGAGCACAGAGATTGATGGAAAAAGATCCATTCACCGGCAAGGTCATCGGTTGTGCGATTGAGGTGCATCGCGTTCTGGGACCAGGTTTGCCGGAGTCAAGCTGTCAGCATAGGAATGTGCGTGATGTCCCGGCGTGATGTCTCGACAAGGCCGATGAGAGGCCGCGGGGAGGGGAAGCGACCATGACAGGCGAGACGGTGGATACCGGAAAAAGACGCCGGCACGTGGGGCTGGTGCTGGGGCCGGTGCTGTTCGTGCTCCTACTGGTGCTGCCGGTGCCCGAGGGCATGTCGCCCGAGGCCATGAAGGTGGCGGCGGTGACGGTGCTCATGGCCACCTTCTGGATCACCGAGGCCATCCCCATCCCCGCCACCGCCCTGTTCCCCATCGCCCTCTTTCCTCTGCTGGCGGTGTTGCCCACCGCCAAGGTCACGGCGGCCTACGGCAACCATCTCATCTATCTCTTTCTCGGCGGCTTCTTCATCGCCATGGCCATCGAGCGCTGGCAGCTCCACAGGCGTATCGCCCTGCATACGGTGCGGGTGGTGGGCACCACGCCCGACCGGGTGGTGCTGGGGTTCATGCTGGCCACCGCCTTCCTGTCGGCGTGGATCAGCAACACCGCCACCGCCATGATCATGGTGACCATCGCCCTGGCGGTGTTGCGCCAGGTGTCCGGAGTGGCCGAGGGCGATGACCTTAAGCCCACCCGTTTCGGCGCCACCCTCATGCTCGGTATCGCCTACGCCGCCTCCATCGGCGGCGTCGCTACCCTTATCGGCACGCCGCCCAACGCCATCCTGGCGGGAGTGGTGGAGCAGCGTTATGGCATCGAGATCGGGTTCGCCCACTGGATGGCCTTCGGCGTGCCCCTGTCCCTGCTGATGCTGGCGGTGGCCTGGTTCTACCTCACCCGTTTCGTCAAGGGCGAGGTGAGCGCCGATGCCTTCTTCGGGCGTGAGGTTCTCCATCGGGAACTGGCTGCTCTGGGGCCCATGACGGTGCAGGAACGGCGGGTGCTGGTGGTATTCGGCGCGGTGGTGGCGGCGTGGCTGACCCGGGGAGCCATCGACTACGCGCCTCTGCGTTTCATCACCGATTCCAGCGTGGCCATCACCGGTGCGGTGCTGCTGTTCATCATCCCTTCCGGCCGCGGAGGGGGCGAGCCGCTGCTGGACTGGGCCAGCGCCGTGCGCATCCCGTGGGACATCATCATCCTGTTCGGCGGCGGCTTCGCCCTGGCGGCGGGCTTCGCCGCCAGCGGTCTGACGGAATGGATGGGCGCCCAGCTCGCCTTCCTGGAGGGCACGCCCCTGTGGGTCACGGTGCTGGCCGCGGTGACCCTGGTGATCTTTCTCACCGAGGTCACCTCCAACACCGCCACCGCCTCCCTGCTGCTGCCGGTGCTGGCGGGCTTCGCCATGGCCATGAACATCCATCCCATGTTCCTCATGGTGGCGGCGGCCCTGTCGGCGTCCTTCGCCTTCATGCTGCCGGTGGCCACCCCGCCCAACGCCATCGCCTTCTCCAGCCGCCAGTTCTCCATCCCGGAGATGGCCCGCGCCGGGGTGTGGATGAACCTCGTGGGCATGGCGGTGATCACCCTGTTCGTGACCCTGCTGCTGCCGTTGGTGTGGACCCTGGATTGATGGCGGCGGATGCGTTGAGAAAATCGCTTTATCCAAAGGTCCCGGGGTTGGCTGCATGGCAAGAAGGCCACAAACGCGGACCTGTATCAGCAATGCGTGATTTGCCTGTTAATACAGATCAAGGCCTTTTTAGTAATGCGTTATTCCCTAATTGAGATATATCAGTTTTCGAATAAATATTGGGTTTTAACTGCTTTTTTCTGGTGTGCCGGGGACACATCGTGACCCGGATCAATTACGATGCCGCTCGGGCAGTGGAACGTACTCCCCGATTCAATCTGCATTTATTTTTTAACGGCGCCCGAGCACCCTGAAGGAGGTGACCCATGGACCCCACCCTTGTATATAACATTCAATCAGGAACGATCTGGGACTGGCGCGTTGCGGTCGATCTATTCGCCGGCGGCGTCGGAGTCGGTGCCTTGTTGTTTTCAGTCGCGCTGTCACGTTACGGCGATGCGCGCTATCGCCGGCTTGCCCAGACGGCGGGAGTCATCGCCCCGTTTCTGGTGATGCTCGGTCTGCTGTTCCTGTTCTGGAAAGTGGGCAACAAGTTCAATGTCTATCAGATGGGTATCAATCTCGCGCCCACATCCCTCATGTGGTGGGGATTTCTCATCCAATCCGCGCTGGTGGCCTTCGGGCTCCTCTACGCATGGATGTGGCTCAAGCCCGAGGCCAACCCGGGCCGCAGCGGCGTGGGCTTGGTGGCGGCCTTCTTCGCCATCCTGGTGGGTATCTACCACGGCATGTTGCTGGCGGTACTGACCTCCCATCCCGTGTGGGCCTCGGGCTCCATGGTGCTGCTGGCGGTGCTCGCCTTCGCTTCTACCGGTGTGGCGGGTGGTGTGCTGGCGCATCAGTTGCGAATGATGTTCGCGGGCCGTGCAGACGAAGAGGATGAGCTGGACGTCTACGTACGGGGCCTGAAGCCGGTAGCCGGTTTCCTGGCTGCGGTGCTGGTGCTGATGTTGCTCAACTTCTTTGCCTGGTGGGTGGACCTGGCCTTCGGCTCCCTCCAGAGCCGCCAGGCCCTGGATGCCGCCATGGGTGTCCACGGAACCCTGTTCATCCTCGTGGGCCTCGGCATCGGCGTCGTCCTGCCCCTGGCCCTGGTGGCCCTCTGGTACAGTCGCGTCCGCGCCGGCAGCCCCGGTGCCGCACTCTCTCTGATGGGTGTCGCCAGCCTCCTGGTACTGGTGGGCGGTTTCGTCATTCGTTATTCCGTGGTCCTGGGCGGACAAGTCGCCCTGCCCATCGCAACGCTTTCCTGAAGAGGTAGAGGTCATGACACAAGATATCGAAACGCGAGAGGTGTCCGCCCCCGCGAACCCGTCCCGGCGCGACTTCCTCAAGGGTTCGGCCGGAAGCGTCGGCCTGGGTATGATTGCCGCCGCCGGTGGCGGCCCCATGCTCAGTTTCCTCGCCCGTGATGCGGAGGCAGCGAGCGGCGATAGCACCGAGCGCTGGTTGGCCTCCACCTGCCAGGGGTGCACCAGTTGGTGCCCGGTGCAGGTAAACGTGACGGATGGCCGTGCCATCAAGATCCAGGGCAATCCCCATTCCAAGGCTAACCATGGCAACATCTGTCCGCGGCCCCATCTGTCTTTGCAGCAGGTCTATGATCCGGACCGCATCAAGGTGCCCATGAAGCGCACCAATCCCAACAAGGGTCGCGACGAGGATCCGGGCTTCGTGCCCATCTCCTGGGACGAGGCCCTGGATATGGTCGCCGACCGCATGATGGAGCTGCGGGCCGCTGAGGAGACCCATAAGTTCATGGTGCTCCGCGGCCGTTACAGCTATCTGCGGGACATCATCTATTCTGCCCTGCCCAAGGTCTTCGGTTCGCCCAACGGTATCAGCCATTCGGCCATCTGCGCCGAGGGCGAGAAGTTCGGGGCCTATTACACCGAGGGGTTCTGGGACTACCGCGATTACGACTTGGAGCACACCCGCTACGTGCTGTGCTGGGGCGCCGATCCGGTGTCATCCAACCGTCAGGTGCCCCACGCCATGAACATATGGGGCCAGGTCAGGGACCAGGCGCAGATCGCCGTGGTGGATCCGCGGCTTTCGGCCACCGCCGCGAAGGCCAATGAGTGGTTGCCGGTGATCCCGGGCGAGGATGCCGCCCTGGCCGTGGCCATGGCCCATGTCATCCTCACCGAGGGCTTGTGGAGCCGGGAGTTCGTCGGCGATTTCGCGGACGGCGAGAACCGTTTCCGTGCCGGAGTGGACGTGGCGGAGGAGTTGTTCTCCGAAGTTCATACCCATGGCCTGGTGCGCTGGTGGAACATCGAACTCAAGGACCGCACCCCGGAGTGGGCGGAGGGGCACTGCGGCATCCCGGCGGATCAGATCCGGCGTGTGGCCATTGGTTTCGCGCGTGCCGCACCGGCCTCCATCAGTTGGGTGTCGCCGGGGACCGCCATGCAGGCCCGCGGTGGCTACGCGGCCATGGCGGCCCATGCCCTCAACGGTTTGGTAGGTTCCACCGATAACAAGGGGGGCGTGGTCCAGTCCACCAAGATCCCGGCCGGCAAGATCCCGTCCTATTCGGACTACCAGGACGAGCTGGCCAAGAAGCTCTCCAAGAAGCCCAAGATCGATCAGCGGGGCACCCTGGAGTTCCCGTCCCTCAAGAAGGGCAAGAGCGGCGGCGGGGTGGTGACCAACAACACCGCCGATGCCATGCTCAACGAGGATCCCTATGAGATCAAGGTGGCCATCGCCTACTGGGCCAACTTCGCCTTCTCCTGCTCCGATGCCGAGCGTTGGGAACGGGCCCTGACCAAGCTGCCCTTCCTGGTGCACATCACGGTCAATGCCTCGGAGTTGACCAACTTCGCGGACGTGGTGTTGCCCGCGGCCCAGCAGTTGTACGAGAAGTGGAGCTTCCTGAAGAGTAAACAGAACCTCCACAGCTATGCCAGTCTCACCCAGCGGGTCATCGAGCCCCTGTGGGACGTGCGCCAGGACGAGAGCGAGATCCCGTGGATGCTGGCCGAGAAACTGGCCGCGCGGGGCTTCGATAACCTGCACCGTTACTACAAGGAGGCCTTCGTGGATCCGGAAACGGGAGCCCATCCCAGGGACGGCGAGGAATTCACCATGGCGGCCCTGAAGATGATGACCCGGGCGATGTGGGACAGCAGTCACCCGGACTACGGCAAGTACGGTGATAAGCTCAAGGGCTGGCAGGACTATGTGGATAAGGGGGTGTGGAACGCCCACCGGTACACCTATAAGACCAAGTGGGGCAACTTCAAGACCAAGACCCACAAGTTCGAGTTCTACAGTGAAACGTTGAAGGAGGCCCTGGAAAAACATGCCGAGAAGCATGGTGTCAGCGTGGACGAGGTGCTGGCGAAGACCAACTACACCGCTTCGGGGGAGCAGGCCTTCGTGCCCCATTTCGAGCCCGCGCGGCGCTGGGGCAGCGAGGCGGAGTTTCCCCTGGTGTTCTTCGAGCATCGCAGCCGCCTGAACCGGGAAGGACGCTCGGCCAACTGCACCTGGTATCAGGCCCACAAGAACTGCGACCCGGGTGATGAGAACTGGGACGATGTATTGAAGATGAACCCCGTGGATGCAGACCGCTTCGGGCTCAAGGACAGGGAGATGGTCCGGGTGGTGTCGGAGACGGGAGAGATGACCGTGCGCCTCAAGCTGTGGGAAGGGTTGCGTCCCGGCACGGTGGCCAAGTGCTACGGTCAGGGCCATTGGGCCTATGGCCGGGTGGCGGCCCTGGACTTTCAGAACAGGGTGCCCCGCGGCGGCAACAACAACACCATCCTGCCCGCCGAATACGACCGCCTCAGCGGTTCCACCGCCCGGCATGGTGGTTGCGCCCGGGTAAAAGTGGTCCGCGCCTGAACCAGGCCCCGCAAACGGAGATAAAGACATGGCCAAAAGATATGCAATGGTAATCGACCTCCACAGATGCGTGGGCTGTGCGGCCTGTGACATCGCGTGCAAGAGCGAGAACAACGTCCCCCACAACTTCCACTGGTCGAACCATATTCTCGAGACCACGGGTAAGTTCCCGGATGTGCGTTATCGCTATATCCCCACCCTGTGCAATCACTGCGAGAATGCACCCTGCGTGACCAACTGCCCCACCACGGCGATGCACAAGACGCCGGAGGGCCTCACCATGCACGACCCCGACAAGTGCATCGGCTGCCGGTTGTGCCAGTTGGCCTGCCCCTATGGCGTCATCTATATGAACAAGGAGGAACCCCACGCCTACTGGCGCGAGGCGGAGGAGCCGGCCATTCCCGGCTGCACCTCCACGGGTCCCGAGGTGGCGGAGCGCACCGGGGTGCCCATCCCCTATTACAACCCGGCTCGCGCGTCCACCCATCAGGGTGTCAGGCAGAAGGGCATCGTGGAGAAGTGCACCTTCTGCGACCATCGGCTCGCCAAGGGGCAATTGCCGTGGTGCGTGGAATCCTGCCCGACGGAAGCGCGCATCTTCGGCGACATCAATGACCCCGACAGCCCGCCCAGCAAGCACCTGGCCAAGTACGCACCCAAGGTACTGAAGAAGGAGAAGGGTACGCGGCCGCGGGTGTTCTACGTGCGTGACTTTTGACCATGGCAGGTGCCGTCGAGTCTGTAATGCCCCCGGGGGAGCCGGGGGCGGCCGAGGTTCGCGCCAACGTGTGGTATACGCTGGCGCGGGCCCTCGCCCGCCCCGACACCTGGCCACCCGACTTGGACGAGTTGCTGGAGGGGGCGTTCTCGCCCCTGGGTGCGTCCCTTACGGATGAGGTGGCGGCCGCGCGGGCGGCCCTGGCGGCGGACGGCGAGTCCCCGGCAGTGGCTCATGCGCGGCTGTTCATCGGTCCTTTCGAGGTCAAGGTGGCGCCGTGGGCGTCCTCTTATCTGGACCCGGAAGGGACTCTCATGGGGCCTTACAGTCAGTATGCCGCCCGGTCCTATGCCGAGGCCGGCCTCGGCCCCCGTGAAGGGCCCGTGGAGGCGCCCGATCACATCACCCACGAACTGGAATTCATGTACTACCTCGCCTTCCAGGAGGCCACTACGGGTGAGGCGCTATGGCTGGAACGCCAGCAACGCTTCTGGCGGGAACATCTCGGGCAGTGGTTGCCCCGCTTCGCCGACGCCCTGGTGACCCATGGCGAAGGTACCTTCTATGGCCACCTAGGCCGGCTGGCCGGTGATTTCTGCCGGCTTCAGAACACCCATCTCGGAGCGGGCCGCACCCTGACATAGCCGGTCAGGGTTCAGGCGGTTCATTCGTGGCGCATATGGCGGCACGCCGGGCAGCGTTGCAGCTGCTCGGCGCCTGCTTCCGTCACGCTCGCCGCCGCGATGGTCTTGCGGATCAGTGAGGCCTGGAGCTTCTCCGGAGCGAAGGCCGTGCCGCAGGCGCTACAGCGTGCCATGTCACCATCGTTCACGATGCGCCAGCCCTGGCGCAGCTGTGCGGGGGCGAGGCGTTGCACGCGGGTGATGGCCCCTTCGGGGCAGGTGCGGTCACAGATCCCGCATTGCACGCAGGCGGCCTCCAGGAACCGCAATTCGGCACGGGATGATTCATCATAGCGGATGGCCCCCGTGGGACACACGCGCGCGCAGGTGGAACACAGGGTACAGCGATCCACGTTCACGATGATGGTGCCGTAGGGCGCATCCGCCGCCAGGCGCACCGGCGCGAAATCCTCCTCCGGTTCCAGGGATGCCAGGGTATGGCTGAGGAAAGGGCGCTTGGTCTCCTGCGGCGAGGGCGTACTGGCACTTGCTATGGCCGGCGCCATGTCCGGCCCAGACAAGCCGTGGACGACCCCCATGTCATCGGCCATGGTCACCCGTTGGGGATCGTCCCACAGGGCCTCGCCCACGGCCCTGAAGATGGCGACCCGCCGTTCCAGCAGATCCCGGGTCTGTCGCGGCATCTCCCGCGGCACCACCAGTACCACCCGCCTCGCGCCATGAGCCAGGGCGGCCAGCCACAGATCCTCGCCGAAGGCGGCCAGGGCTTCCACCGCCAGCAGGACACAGCCGGGTGAGGGGGCGCCCGCTTGCTCCTCATCGACGCTATGGACCACCAGTACCGGGTGGGGGGTGGATGCCGCGGCCAGGGTCTCCGTCATCCGCGCCAGCAGGGTCGCCCGATCCCCGAGGCGGTAAGTCAGCGCGCCCGTGGGACAGGCCAGGGTGCAGGCGGCACATCCCTGACAGAGATGGGGCTCCACGTAGATGCGACTACCTGCCGAGGAGATGGCGCCGGTGTCGCAGGCCTCGATGCAGCGGGTGCAGCCGGTGGTGCCGAAGGCGTGGTGAGCACACAGCGTGGATTCGTAGTTGAAATAGCGGGGTTTCTCGAACCCGCCCACCAGGCCCTGGGCGAGGCGTGCGATGTCTTCATGCGGCGTTTCCGGGTGTGGGCGCAGATACCCGGGAGGCGCCACCGCATGGGGGATGAGGGGTTGTTCGGACAGGTCCACCACGATGTCGTAGCGACCATCTTCGTTGGGACATGCACGGTCGGCGTGGGGCGTGTCGATGTCGGCGCGGTAGGAACCGAGCCAACCCTCCAGGCTCGTCACCCGCCCCTGGATGACCGTCAGGGTCTCGCCCGGCTCTGCCGCACCGTCGCCATGAGACAGTACCGCCACCACGCGGTGGCCGCCGGTCAACGCCCGCGCCGTAACCAACACCGCCGGTCCGTCCCCCACCACGAGCACCGCACCCCGCGAGCGGTACTCTATGGTGTCCCGAGAAGGCAGGTGATCCGTGGACAGGGGTTTCAGGGTTACGGGGCAGGCGGAGGTCCGACTCATGGCATTTCCTTGGGCGGGTTTGGGTTGTGGGTGCCGCCTTTAATCCGAGGGGCCTCCAGTGCGTAGCGGTCACCGGCGAACCTGACGGTCGCAGAATCCAGAACAGCTGATTAGACGAGTGTTATGACGGTATCAGTCATGGCCTGTCAACCATGGCGGTTGGCGACACGCCACGATGGCATAATCCCGGGCCATGCCGGGGCGACCATTGTAGGTAACGACGGATCATGGATTCGGGAATCGACGGTCGAAAAGGAGAATGGCGGATGCAACTGAAACGTGTGCTCTTTCCCCAACCGCCGCGCCGCTCGCCCATCGAGCATTGGCTCAACATCGGTCTGCGCAGCGCCCACCTGGTAGGCATCGCCGGGATAGGCGGTGGTTTCCTGTTCGATCTGGCCGAGGCCCGGTGGCTGGCATACTGGCACCTCACGGTGGCCAGCGGCGTGCTGCTCAGCCTGCTCTATCTGTGGTCCACCGCCGCCTGGTTGTTCCAGGTCAAGGGGTTGGTGGTCATTCTCAAGCTGGGCCTCCTCGCCGCGGCCATGGTGTGGCCGTCATGGCGCGGCGAGCTGTTCGTGCTGGTCATCGTCATCTCCGGGCTCGTCGCCCATGCCCCGGCGTACGTGCGGGGCCATCGTCTGCTGCCCATTAAAGGCCCCGGGACCTGACCAAAAAAAACCGCGGCGGGGGCGCCGGTTCCTTCAGCGCTCCCCGACGCGGTCAGGGTCCCCAGGAGGGGAGGAGGGGTTGAGGGCCTAGCTGTAACGCCGGCGCTTGAAGGACACCGTGCGCTTGTAGGTCTCCATGTCGCCCACGCGCCGGATGTCCGCCCAGGTGCCCTTGTAGTAGGGGATCACGTTGCGGTCGGTCCAGTCGGTGACCACGTCGCCCACCACGCCGTTGTCGTAGCCGAACATCATGAACACGTGTCCGGGTTTGATGTCGGGCTCGGGATAGGCCATGGCGAAGGTGGAGCCGTAGTCGTTATGGATCTCCACGATGTCCCCGGCGTTGATGCCCAGACCCTTGGCGTCGTCGGGGTTCATCTCCACCGGCGACATGGGGAAGCGCTGGCGGCGGAAGGGCACGTGCTGGTCATGGTATGCCGTCTGCCAGATGTGGTTGGTGCGGCCGTTGTTGATCCAGAAGGCGTGCCGCTCGCGTTGGCGCTCCACCGTCGCCGGCAGGCCGGTCCAGGGGGCGGGCAGGAAGTGCGCCTTGCCATCGTCGGTATCGAACTTGGCGTCGGTGTAGATCATCTCGGTGCCCACCAGCTTGCCGTTGGCGTACTCCTTGATGGGCAACTGGACGCCGTTGTTGCCGGCCTCGCGCAGGCGGGCATAGGTGGCCAGATGGCCGGTGGCCCCGCCCTGGCTGTCGATCTCCTTTTCGTGGGCCATGCGGAAGCCGTCGTTGAAGGCGTCCTCCTCGGTCTGCCAGTCGAAGCCGGCGAAGCGCGCCGCCATCTTGGCGTCGCCTTCCTTCTCGTACAGCCCCTTCAGGGTGTTGGCGATGCCGGCGGCGATGAGGCAGTCGGGCTTGGCCAGTCCCGGCGGGTCCATGAAACGCTCCGACAGCCGCAGGCGCCGCTCGCCGTTCATGGCGGTGAGGTTCATCTCCCCCGGATGGGTGGCGGGCAGGAGCATGTGGGCGGCGTCGGCGAACTTGATGCGGTAGAGGTCGATCACCGACACGAACAAGCCGCCCTTGGTCCGCACCGCATCGTAGATGAGGTCCACCATGTCGGCGCTGGAGGCCCCTTTGGCCTTGGCCATGGCCTCGCGCACGATGCCGGCGCGGTGATAGACCGCCTCGCGATAGGCCTCGTTGTTGAGGGTGGTCTGGAAGGCGTTGCAGCCCCACACCGTGAGCATCTTGCCGTTGCCCTTGATGATCTCCTCGTCGATGAAGGGCGCGGGCCGGGGGCCGGGGTAGGGCGGACGGACGTAGCCCTCCTGGTGCCCGCCCATGCGTACCACGCCGGTGCCGCGACGACCCACGTTGTGGGTGGCGAGCACCAGGTCCACCAGCGCCGACTGGGTGCGGTAGTTGTCGTTGCCCCAGATGATGCCCTTCTCGTAGCCGTGCATGGTGCGGGGGCGGTGGCCGGAGGCCTTGGGCTTGTAGGCCCATTCGGCCGCCTTGCGGATATCGGCCGCCGCCACACCGGTGATGCGGGCGCACTCCTCGAGGCGGAGGCGGTTGGCCTTCAGGGCCTCGTCGAAGCCGCTGGTATGGGCGGCGATGAAGTCCTCGTCGTGCCAGCCCTGGTCCACCACGTAGGTGAGCAGGCCGTTGAACAGGGCGGTGTCGGTGCCCGGGTTGATGGCGAGATGGAGCACGTTCTCCTTGCCGGCGCTTTGTTCGGTCACCGACACGGTGAGGGAGCGCCGCGGGTCCACGAAGATGACACGGCCGCGGCCCGCCGTTTCGCCCGGGAACCACTTTTTCTTCTTGGAAGTGCTGGCGCCGCTGAGGTTGGGTACCCAGTGGGCCAGGAAGTAGTTGGTCTGGGTCTCGTAGGCGTTGGCCCCCACCGAGAACAGGCAGTCCGCCAGCTCGGCGTCCTCGTAGGAATTGTTGAGCTCGCCGATCCCCATGTCCCGGGTGGCGTGGCACTCGGAGTTGTAGGCCGGGCGGTTGTGCATGCGCACCATCTGGGTGCCGATGCCGGAGAACATCAGCTTGCCGCTGCCCCAGGTGTTCTCGAAGCCGCCGCCGGCACCGCCGTGGTCGAAGAGGTTGCAGAAGACCTGGTCCGGCCCGAACTCGTCGAGGATGCGCTTGGTGACGCCGGCATAGACGGCCAGCGCCTGGTCCCAGTTGGTCTCCACCCAGTCATCACCGGTGAACAGCATGGGGTACTTGAGGCGCCGGTCGCCCACCGGGGTGTGGTCGGCATACATGATGCTCGCCATCTGGCCGCCGCGGGTCGAGGACAGCCCCTGGTTCACGGTGCACTCCTTGTCCGGCACGACCATGATGTTGTAGGCACGGCCGTCCTTGTCCTTGATGCGATTGACCATGGAGGTGGTCAGGGTGGCCTGCATGGTGGGTACCTGGCGGCGGAAGTCCAGCCCCAGGGCGTTCTGGTCCGGCGCCCGGCCGCCTTCCTGGTCGGCGGGCCACTTGTACACGTGGTAGCCGCAGCCGACGATGCAGAAGTGACAGGTCATGTTGGTCTTTTGGGCCCCCTTGGGAGGGAGCGGGATGCGGTCCTTGAATAAGCTCATGATATGGCCCTCGGGGTCAAAGGATGTTGGCCTGGCGGCCGTAGATGAGGCCGTCCACGGCCACCGCGTTCACGGTGCCGCTCTTGGCGTCGTAGTCGAGGAGGATCCGCGGCAGGTCGACGGTGGCCTGGCCATCCACCATCTGGCCCTCCATCTCGGGGTCGAAGATGCTGAAGTGGCAGGGGCATTTGAAGGTGCGGGCAGCCTCGTCGTAGATGACGGGGCAGCCCATGTGGGTGCACAGGGTGCTGTAGGCCACGATGTCGCCGTCCGGCCCCACCCCGCCCGGTACCGCCTGGCCGGTCTTGATGAGGGCGCAGGGCGAGGAATCGTCGGGATAGCTGAAGCTCACCGGCTTGTTGACCTCGAGGTCGCCGGCCTTGGCCACCGCGTGGTGGGGGTAGGGCAGGGTGGTGCTCCCGGGGGCGGCCGGGCTGTCGGCGGCCAGGGCATGGGCCCCGGTAAGGCTGGCGGTGCCGGCGGCCACGCCGGTGCCGGTGATTTTCAAGAAACCACGTCGCGAGAGATCGCTCATGATGGTGTGTCCTCCTGGATAGGCATTATCGATTGAACGGCCGGGCGCCGGTGGGCGGGCGGCCGGCCCGCGTCCTGGGTCGCGGGCCCTGACGTCGACCCCTCAGCGGGGCCATACCTGGGCGTCGAAGGTGACTACCAGGCCGATGGAGAAGGCCCCGGGGTCGTCGCCCAGGGCTGGCGTCACCGCATCGCCCTTGCCGTAGTTGTTGGCCGAGAACGCGGCGGCAGAGTCGTTGTCGGTGGCGGCATAGGCCCCGTAGACCGTGACGTACTTGTTGAGGGCGTGGTCGTAACCCACGGCCCACTGGGTGGCATCGCTGTTCGAGGCGTCGCCGTCGCTGTGGGCCACCTGGGCCTTGACGGTGCCGCTGGTTCCCACCTTGGCACTGGCACCTAAAGTATAGCTGTCTCGATCATTGCCGGCGGCGCCGCCCATGTCCGACTCGTTCTGCCAGCCGCCGCCCACCGTGAAGCGGCCGAAATCATAGCTGCCGGTGATGGCCCATACCTCCCAATCGTTGGCTCTGAGATCGATGTTGGTATAGGCCCCGCCGAGCTTGAGCCCGCCGCTGGCATAATCGGCCTTGACCAGCCAGATGTCGTCCGAGTTCACGTTGGGTGGGCTGGGGTCGCTGGGAAGGGGGGCGCTTGCGGCGGGGGTGATATTGGGGGCGGCAGCGATGTTGTCCTCGTCGGGGATATAGGAAAAGCCGACGCTGAGGCCGCTGAAGTCGGGGGTGCGGTAGTGCAGGGTGCTGGTGACACGCCCCGGCAGGCCGCTGCCACCCCAGATGTTGCCGAGGTCACCCACCTGGTCGGCGAACAGGTTGTAGTCGTAGACCCACTGGTTGAGGCCGCCCAGCTTGCCGGCCAGCAGGGTGCCCCAGTCGCCCGCCAGACCCACATAGCTGTCCCGCGCGTTGGTGAAGACATCGCCGTCGTCGGGGCTGCCGCCGTTGCCGTCGTTACCCCCCTGGCCGGTGAGATCGATCCCGGCCTCGGCCTGGAACAGGGCCTTCATACCGCCGCCGAGGTCGTGGTTCCCCTTGAAGCCGAGCCGCGAGGAGTTGCTGGCCACGCCTTCGTCGGTGGAGCTGCCGTCGTCCACGCTGTCGGCGGACAGGTGGCCGACGCCGTAGATGTTGAATTCGAAGGCATGGGCCGGCGAGGCTGCCAGCATGCCGCCGATGGTCATGGCCAGAACACTGGCATACCCGTTGTGAGTCTTCATTTTACGTCTCCCTCCATTGCATGGTTGAACCGAGCGGTTCCAAGATTTCGATTTATTTTCGGCCGGGCCGGATATCCGGTGGGGCCCGGGCCGGCCCCGGGGGCGTGCCAAGGCGACACCTCCCCCGGGTTGAGGACATAAGAGCGAATTCCATGCCAGCTGGCGGAGTGGGCGGGTCGGGACGGCCATTTGCGGCCCTGCCGGTCCCGGGGCGGGGATGAACGGAGTCCCGGTTCCCGGCCCCGCGAGTCCGTAAATCCCTAAGATCCGTGCAGTTACTTGGGCGCCTTACCGTGTCGCGGACAGCGCAAGAGCGGTGCCAGAAAGGACGGCGCGGAGGGCTCGAGATGTGCCGCCGCTATGCCGGTAGCCCGCCAGGCGTTTCCCTCCGGTAACGGCAAGCGTTACCGTGTTACCGCGTGGTAACCTCAGGCCACCTGGAAACGGCGCGGCAAGGCGGCCGGTCATCGGGCCCGGTCTTGTACGATTCTTGCTTACCGAATATCCAGGGGGCTTTGTTGGCATCCGTGGAGGGAGGGCATATGGCCGAGGGTAATGATTAAACTGAAAGTCGCGAAGCACGATCTCCCCCTCTCCCTCTGGGACAAATCCGTCGGGAACGGATTTGAACGCGCCTTGGCGCGGCCCGCAGGGCGAAGGGCAGGATGCCCGAAGTACAGGGATGGGGTGAGGGAACGAGCTTGGCGATACGCGCTCCTCTTTTATCATCTCGGGCGGCGCGTATCGCCATGAGAGTTAGACGGGGCCTTGTCGTGGCCGCCAGGACTCGCATCCCCCCGGCGCCGGTCGCGGACAGCGGCCCGTCGGCGTGGCTGAGGGGTTGGCTGGGGGCCGCCCTGCTGTGGCTCGTGGTGTCTCACGCCCTGGGAGCCGAGGCGTTGCGTATCGGCCTCACGCCGGTGTTCCTGGACGACCAGGTCACTTTCCTCAAGGACTGGCAGGCCTATCTGGAGGCCCGCCTCGAGCGTCCCGTGGCGTTCATTCAGCGCACCTCGTACAAGGAAATCTCGGACCTGCTGCTGCGCGGTGAACTCGATTTCGGCTGGGTCTGCGGATTCCCCTATGTGCGCCACCGGCCGGCCTTTCGGCTGGTGGCGGTGCCCGTGTACGAGGGCGCGCCCCGCTACCGCTCCTATCTGATCACCGGCGCCGGGGATCGCTCCATCCAGGGGTGGGAGGACCTGGGGGGGCGATATTTTGCCTACTCGGATCCCGATTCCAACTCCGGCTATCTCTATCCCCGCTATGCCATGGCGCAGCAGGGTATCGATCCCGCCCGCCTGTTGCGGGGCGCGTTCTTCGCCTGGGGGCATCGCAACGTCATCGAGGCGGTGGCCGTGGGCCTGGCCGACGCGGGGGCGGTGGATGGTTATGTATGGGACACCCTGGCCCGCGACCGCCCGGCCCTGACCGCCGCCACCCGGGTGGTGCACCGCTCGCCGGAGTTCGGTTTTCCACCGCTGGTGGCGGGGCTCGCGCCGCGGGTCGAGGAGCGCCGGCGGCTGGCCGAGGTGTTGGAGGCCATGGATGGCGACGACGCGGGACGCCGGTTGCTGCAAGCCCTCAACCTGGACGGCTTCACCGCCGGCGACCCGGCGTTGTTCGACGGCATCGCGCACATGATGACCCAACTGGAGCCGCCCCTCGATGTGGCTCGATAGGGGCGGCTATCGCCTGCGCATCCCCTTGAGCCTGACGGCCACCTCGGCGGTCACGGCCCTGGTGCTGGGGTTGGTCATCGCCCTGCATACCTACCGCAACCTCGAACAGGACCTGGTGACCAACGGCCTGCGTCTCGGGGTGGCCATGGCCAGCACCCTCCAATCGGCGCTCAAGCACGATGACGTGTGGCTGGCCTACACGGTATTGCGCGGTGCGCGGGAGGACATCCCGGGGCCGCGCCCGGTACTCATCGTGGTGGATGCGGGGCTCCAGATCTTTGCCGCCAATCAGCCTCGCAGCTATCCGGCCGCCATGGAACTGGCGGCGGTGGCCCCCGACTACGGGCCCCTGGCGGAGCGGCTGCGCGCCGGCCTGCCCGGGGAGCATCGGGTCTACCGGGAGGTGCATCCCGACGGGGTGGTGCTGGCCATCCCCCTGCTGTCGGAGGGTGTGCCGGTGGGGGCGCTGCTCATGAGCTACTCGGATGACATCTTCTGGCCCCGTTTCTGGGAGATCGCCGGCAGCGGCGCCCTCTCCATGGCGGTGGTGATGGCCGTCATCGCGGTCGTTGGCTGGTACTGGGGTGACCGCATGGCACGCCCCCTGGCCCGCCTGGCCTCCTGCATGGGTCGGGTGGGGCGCCAGCCTTTTCGCGATCTGCAATGTTATCTCAGCGGCGGCGACGACGAGATCGGGCGTCTGGAACAAGGCTTCCGCGAGATGCTGGAGGATCTGCGCAGCAAGGAAGAGCTGGAACGGGAGATGGTGGTTTCGGAGCGCCTGGCGGCGGTGGGGCGGCTGGCCGCCGGGGTGGCCCATGAGATCAACAACCCCCTGGCCGGCATGCTGATGGCGGTGAACAACATCAAGCGCCGGGGCGACGCCGATCCTCAGACCGCCCGCACCCTCGACCTCATCGAGCGCGGTCTGCACCATATCCACGAGACCGTATCGGCATTGCTGGTGGAGGCCGCGCAATCGAGCCGTCCCCTCGGCCACGGTGACATCGAGGATGTCCGCATGCTGGCGGCGAGCCGCTGCAGAAAGGAAAAGGTACGGCTGGATTGCCACAACGAGTTGGAGGCGGGGGCCACGGAGATCCTCGGCCTGCCCTCGGCGCCGGTACGCCAGGTGCTGCTCAACCTGCTGCTCAACGGCGCCGAAGCGGCGGCACCCGGGGGCTGGGTGCGCTGCCGGCTGGCGTACGCCGGCGACGTCCTGGTGATGGAGGTGCGCAACAGCGGGCGTGCCATCCCCAGGGAGCAACTGGAGCACCTCTTCGAGCCCTTCTTCTCCACCCGGGCCGACGGCAGCGGCCTGGGGCTGTGGGTGAGCTACCAGATCATCCAGCGTCTCGGCGGGGAGATCCACGTCACCAGCAACGATGACGAAACCCTGTTCCGGGTGACCCTGCCGCGGCGGGAGCGGCTGGAGGCGGCCGATGCGGCCTGAGATCTGCCTCATCGAGGACGACCCCATTCTGGGCGAGACCCTGCGTGACCGGCTGGTGATGGAGGGCTTCGACTGCGTATGGTGTCAGGGCGGCCAGGAGGCCCTGGCGCGGTTGCAGGCCCACGATTTCCATGGGGTGGTGTCGGATATCCGCCTGCCCGATGTGGGCGGCCTCGACATCTACCGGACCTTGCTGGAACGACCGGGAAAGGGCCCGCCACCGACCCTGTTCATCACCGCCTACGGCACCATCGACGAGGCGGTGCAGGCCCTGAAGGAGGGGGCGGTGGACTATGTCACCAAGCCCCTCGATCCGGACCTCCTGGTGGACAAGCTGCGCGCCGCGTGCAGCTTCCCCGCCGCCGATGCCCTGGGAATGTCACCCGCCCTCGGGGCCCTCGAGGGACAGCTCCACGCCCTCAGCCACCATCGCCAGACCCCGGTGCTGGTGACCGGCGAGTCGGGTTGCGGCAAGGAGGTGCTGGCGCGCCGCCTCCACACCCTGGACGATCCGCCGGGGCGCTTCGTGGCCCTCAATTGCGCGGCCGTCCCCGAGCACCTCATCGAGGCGGAACTCTTCGGCCACGAGAAGGGCGCCTTCACCGGGGCCGGGCGCACCCGCAAGGGGATCTTCGAACAGGCCGAGGGAGGGACCCTGTTCCTCGACGAGATCGGTGACATGCCGCCCGCCATGCAGGCCAAGCTGTTGCGCGTGCTCCAGGAGCGCGCCATCACCCGGGTGGGCGGCGATTACATCATCACGGTGGATGCCCGTCTGGTGCTGGCGACCCATCGGGACCTGCGCACCGAGGTGGCCGCCGGCCGCTTCCGGGAGGACCTCTACTACCGCATCAACGTGGTCAACCTGCATGTGCCGCCGCTGCGCGAGCGGCCCGAGGATATCCTGTGGCTGGCGGGGCATTTCCTGGACGAATTCAACCGTCGCTTCCCGGAGCGGCGCAAGACCCTCGCGGAAGGCGCCTGCAAGGCCCTCACCGCTCACGGCTGGCCGGGCAACGTGCGCGAGCTGCGCCACGCCATCGAACGAGCCTGCATCCTCGGGGGCTCGCCGGTGATCGAAGCCCACGACGTCCTGCCGCCGGATGGGGCGGCGGGGATTGAGACCAAGGGCCGCCTGGCGACGGCGGTGTCCCGGGCCGAGCGCGAACGGATCCTGGCGGTGCTGGAAGACACCCAATGGCGGATCACCGCCTCGGCCGAGGTGCTGGGCATCAGCCGCAAGAGCCTGTGGCAGAAGATGAAGGCCTACGATATCCGCAAGCCGTAGGATCCCTTGTGAAGGGAGGATAAGATAATGCGTATGTTCAGCCCACCACATCCCGGCGAGACGCTGCGCGAGGATGTTCTGCCGGCATTCGGCCTGACCGTGAAGGAGGCCGCCGAGCTGCTTGGGGTCAGCCGGGTGACCTTGTCGCGGGTATTGAATGGCCGTGCCGCGGTCTCCCCGGAGATGGCATTACGGCTGGAAAAATGGTTGGGACCTGAGCACGGTGGGCGCGCCGAGGTGTGGCTCGGCCAGCAGATGAAATACGACCTGTGGCAGGCGCGGCAGTGAGATGCGGCGGCGTAGGTTCATGTCGTGATCAAGTGCGTGCAAACAGCACCGCCGGTGCCCGGGGAAGCGCGAGGCGGTTGGCCCTTCCCCCGGCGCCGGCGGTCTGTCAGTCCACCATGTCGAATGTAATCGTGTCTGACCCCATTTCCCGTGGAGCATGGTTGACATTTCTAATAACCGGGAAGGCCCAAGGGATGGCGCGGCGGTAAGCTGTCTCATGAGGGCCTGGCAGCAACACGAGCGCGAGCTGCGCGCCTGGTTGCGCGGGCGGTTGGCCGACCCCCACGACGCGGATGACCTGTTGCAGGAGCTGTTCCTCAAGGCCATGCGCCAGAATCGGCGCTTCTGCGCCATCGACAATGCCCGCGCCTGGCTGTTCCAGGTGGCACGCAACGCCCTGGCCGATCGCCTGCGTCTGAAGAAAACACAGGTGGAACTGCCTGCTAACCTGGTCGCCGACAGTAACAGACCAGAGCCGGTGGAGACCCTCGCCGCATGCCTGCCGCGGGTAATGGCGGAACTCTCCGCGGAGGATCGCGAGACGCTCACCCTATGTGACTTGGAGGGATTGACTCAGGAAGCCTATGCCCGGCGCAAGGGGCTCAGCCTGCCCGGCGCCAAGTCCCGCGTGCAGCGGGCGCGTAAGCGCCTGCGCGCGCACCTCACTGAGGCCTGCCAAGTGCGCCTCGACGAGACCGGCAAGGTGTGTTGCTATGTGCCGCGCAAACCGACGGGCTCTGCCCTATAGTTGGTTTGGTTGCATCCTTTTGCAGGGATGTTCGTCTCCCTACTAGAAATCCATGGATCGCCGAGTCGCGCCTGCGCAACGGCGATCCCACACTCGTAAGGAGAACCCTGATGAATGATCTGACCGCCAACTCCCCCGTTCCCGCCGACCTGCTCGATGCCGGGCTCATGCTGCATGGCCACAAATGCCCCGCCATGCCCATGGGATTGCGCGCCGGGCTCGCGGCGCTGGAGGCGCTGGGCGCCGAACGGGCCCATGATGGCCAGCTCATGGCCCTGGTGGACCTCGGCGACGAGCACTGCGCCACCTGTTTCGCCGACGGGGTGCAGATGGCCACCGGCTGCACCTTCGGCAAGGGCAACATCCGCAAGCTCGGCTATGGTAAGTTCGGACTTACGCTCATCGACAAGAAGAACGCCCGTGCGGTGCGGGTCACGCCCCGTGCCGAGGTCATGGCGGCCAATAAGCAGACCGCTTTTTTTACCGAATACCGCATGCAAGGCGTCCCGGCCTCGGCGGTTCCGGCCGAGGTGGTGGAGCCGCTGATGGCCCGGGTGCTCGAGACGCCGACGGAGCAACTGTTCCAGATCGAAGGCCCCCGCGACCAGATCTGGCAGGACCATCCGCACGACTTCGACTCCTTCGTCTGTGACCACTGCGGTGAGATGACGGTGCAGTCCTACGGCCGCATCCTGGGCAACGAGAAGGTCTGCATCCCCTGTCAGCAGAAGGCGCTGGGGCGGCAGGCCTGAGCCGCATCCCGCATGGAACCCACACTGACGCTGGCGTTGGCAGCGGCGCTGCTGATCTTCGGTATTTCGGCCGTCTTTGCCGCGCTCGGCCTCGGCGGCGGCATGCTCTACGTTCCGGTCCTCACCTGGCTGGGCCTGCCGTTGAAGACCGCCGCCATCCCGCTGGGCCTGTTGCTGAACGGACTCAATACCCTGCTGGCTTTTCTGCGCTACTGGCGGGAGGGGCTGGTGGATTTCCGCGGCGGCACGCCCGCCGCGGCCGCCGCGCTGGTGCTAGCGCCGCTGGGGGCCTGGAGCGCCCATCTGCTGCCGACTCGCGTGCTGCTAGGTTTGTTCGCCGTTGGTGTCCTGGTGGCGGCGCTGCGCAGCCTCACCGGTCCCGCTGCCGGCCCCCGGCGCAATTTGTCAGCCCGCAGCCGAATGCTGGTCGGTCTGGCGAGCGGCGGCCTCGCCGGATTTGTCGGCGGCATGCTGGGACTCGGGGGCGGTTTCATTATCGCGCCGGTCATGATGGAACTGGGCTATGAGCCGAAGGCGGCGGCGGCCACCACGGCCTACGTGGTGACCTTCTCCTCCTTCTCCGGTTTTCTGGGCCACGCCTTCGTCGGTCTGCCGGGCGGACAACTGCTGCTGCTGGTCGTGCTGGCCGTGGTGGCGGGCTCCCAACTGGGTGCCTGGTACATGGCGTGCCGCAGCAAACCCCAATGGGTGCGCGCAGCCTACGGTGTCGTGCTGCTTGGGGTTGCCGTGAAGCTGGGTTTCGACCTGCTGCGCTGAGGGCTGGCGCACAATCCACCGACCCGCTGCGGTGGCGGCGTGCTTCGGCGGAATGGCGCAAGGGTGAGCGGAAACAACGGGGCAACCGTCGCGTAATCCGAGTGCGGAACGCTCATCAATCATTCTCTTTACTCAACCTTTACTCAAGGAGGTCTATATGAACATGAACCGTCGCGCGTTTCTGCAATCCAGCTTGGCCACGAGCGGTGCGCTGGCGGCCAGCGGCTTTGCCCCCGGTGCCTTTTCCGCCCAGGGACTGCGCGAACCTGTCGCGGTCGAGGGCGCATTGACGTTGTATACCGAATTCCGCGTGATGCCGCCGCAGAATGCACAGGCGCTGTCCGCGATCGATGCGCTGGCCGACGAGCTGCGTGCCAGGCCGGGTTTTCTCGGCCTGGCGCTCAAGCAGATGAGCGGTGACTCGACGATGGTCAAGAATTATCCCGAGCGCTACAAGGGTGTCCTGGCGACGGCGTATCTGGACGGCGTGCAAGCCCACACCCAGCCGTATTTCTATGCTCTGTTCATCCGCTTCAACGACGCCGCTACGCTGCAGGCTTCCGGGACGGCGCAGGCCTTCGACGCCCGGGTGCTGCCGCACCTGACCATGCAGGGCGCGTCTTCGGCGACCCGGCCGATGGCGATCTATCGCGGCTTGTTCACCACGGTCGCTGCCGGTGACCGCCAAGGGGTTTACACGACTCCGGAGGCGATCCGCACCTTTCTGCGCCGTCCGGTGGATGCCCCTGAGCGCGAGACGGTGTCCGTCGAGAATCACGTCATGGTCGCAGACGCCGGCCATCTGACCCTCGAGTCCCAGGTCATGGCGTTGCTCAAGGTGGCGCAGGAGACCTATCAGCCGGCCGACGCGGTCGATGGCAACGGCCGGCCCGGTGCCCGTGACAACCGGCATTATCGCAAGGCCTTGAGCACCGAGATACTGCGCAATGTACACGCCGACGGCGACCTGCGTGCCTATCTCATGCATGGCGTGTGGGAATCGGTGTGGGATCATGAGAATTCCCATCTCGACCCGCGCTTCAAGGCGGCTGCCGCGCCGGTCGGAGCGGCCGTGGTGGTTGGCCCGGTCGAGCCGTTCTATATCACGCGCCGGCTGGTCAAGCAGGCTTGAGCGGCCGGACAACCACTGGGCGGACAGGACACCGTGCTTCACCAGCGCTCACGATGCCTGTCGTGCTGGCATACAGGGAGCCATGACTCGTGTGGCGCTGGTGGTCGGCGCCACATCGCTGCTGTTTCTGATGCTGCTTGGCGGTCTGGCCGCCTATACCGGTGGTGCCGACGTGCTCAAAGGTATTTGGCGCGTGACGTTCTGGGGCGTACTGGCGATGGCGATCACGGCCGGGGTGGGGCTGCTGTTCGGGGCGACGGGATGAGCCTGGCCGGTATCGCTTGTCCGTTAGTGAATTAGCCGGAGCGCCACAACACCAGGCAGTGCTCCAGCATTCCCGATCTGCGGGGTACGCCGCCCCTGGCCCGGACGGTGAGCAATGATCATGGGCTGTGACGACGTGAGTCGGCGCGTACGATTACTTAATCAACGAATATGAGGGGCTTATGCTGGAATACGAAATCACCGCCACACGTACCGATGCCCACGGCAGCATGGTGCACTGTAAGGACGCAGAGCTGGTCATCGATACCGATCTGAAGGGCAGGGCGGATGCCTTGAACCCCGCCGAATTGCTGCTGGCGGCCGTCGCCGCCTGCATTTTGAAAAACATGGAGCGCATCGCACCCATGATTCATTTCGATTACCGTGGCGTTAGTGTCAGGATACATGGCGTGCGCCAGGACACGCCGCCGAAGATGAGCCACATCGACTATATAATCGAAATCGACACCGACGAGAATGACCGCAGGCTGGAGCTGATGCACGAGAACATCCGCAAATACGGAACGGTCTATAACACGGTGGCGCCGGGCACGGAACTCAGCGGCACACTGCGCCGCGCAGGGGGGCGCGCGTGACGCACGGCGGGCATGATCACGCACCGCCCGGCAGCCGTCGCCTGTATTAGCCGTGGGCATCACCCTGGCCTATGCGGCGATCGAGGCCGGCGTGGGCTGGTGGAGGAATTCGCTGGCGCTGCTGAGCGACGCCGGGCAATCGAGGCGGGTGAAATACGCGGTCTGGGTCGGGGGGCCGAATTCCGGATCTTCCTCGCCGATCCCGCCCAGCACGACGCGGTAGCCATTGCGTCGGGCCACGCCCTGCGATCAGCGGCGAAACCGGGCGCGATCCCATTCGAATTCATGATCGGGCTCGTGAAACTCGTCGGGACCCAGGCCGAACAGCGGATTGCATTCCCGGTTGGACTGCTCTTTGGGTGAATTCCAGCCATGGGGCTGACATACAGATTGGCCGGAAAATACAGGCCTTCACGTGTATGTGGTGAATTTTTATGCAACTGTCAGGTTAATCAGAGGTTTCTTAAATCAGCGCCATTCGTGTTTGACCCCATTTCCCTCACTGAGGATAAGATGATGCGTATGTTCAGCCCACCACATCCCGGCGAGACGCTGCGCGAGGATGTTCTGCCGGCATTCGGCCTGACCGTGAAGGAGGCCGCCGAGCTGCTTGGGGTCAGCCGGGTGACCTTGTCGCGGGTATTGAATGGCCGAGCCGCGGTCTCCCCGGAGATGGCATTGCGGCTGGAAAAATGGTTGGGACCTGAGCACGGCGGGCGCGCCGAGGTGTGGCTCGGCCAGCAGATGAAATACGACCTGTGGCAGGCGCGGCAGCGAGATGCGGCGGCGTAGCTTCAAGTCGTGATCAAGTGCGTGCAAACAGCGCCGCCGGTGCCCGGGGAAGCACTGATGCATCGGCCCTTCCCCCGGGCGCTGGCGGCCCGTTAGCCCATCATGTCGTGGATGAGATTCTCGAACCAGCTGTGGGCGTAGGTGACCTCCCGGGCCAGGAACTGGGGCGCGGTGTCCATGGGCGTGAGGCCGCCCGCGCCCTCGATCCCCACGATCATGTTGCGTTCCTCGTCGAGACGGTAGACGCCGGCCACGGAGATGCCGTAATCCTCGCCTAGAATGCTGTAGCAGGTGTTGACGTAGGACGGGTCGGCAGGGATGGTCATGCCGTTGAGCCTGGCGATGATGGCCGCGATGCAGACCTTGGCCTGGGAATTGGCGGCATAGGCCGACTTGGGCATGTGGGCGGCATCGCTGGCATCACCGAGCACGTAGATGTCTGCATGGCGCGTGGACTCGAAGGTCTTCTTGTCCACCGGGCACCAGTCGCCGTCGACGAGATCGGCCTGGAAGGCGATCTGGCCCGCCTTCTGGGGCGGGATGATGTTGATGACGTCGGCCTTGAATTCATCCACCAGCCCTATGAGGGTGCCGGCCTTGGGGTCTACGGCTTCGACCTTGCCGCCGGCGGCGGCGGATACCCACTCGATCATGCTGTAGTTGGTGCCGTAGCCATAGAGGCGGCTCCAGCCCTGGATGAACAGGTCCTGCTTGGTGAAGGCATCCTTGTAGTCGAGGATCATGATCTTGGAGCGCGGCTTCTCGCGCTTGCAGTACATGGCGATCTGGGATGCCCGCTCGTAGGGGCCGGGAGGGCACTTGAAGGGGTTGGGTGGGGCCACGATGGCGACCACGCCGCCATCGGGCATGGCGCGTACCTGCCTGCGCAGGATCTCAGTCTGGGGGCCGCCGTACCAGGCGTGGGGAATGGTGTCGGCCACCTTCTCGGAATAGCCGTCGATGGCCTCCCACTTGAAGTCCACCCCGGGGGAGACGATGCAGGCATCGTAGGAGAAACGGTGCCCTCCTGCCGTGCGCACCTGTTTTTTGTCCGGCTCGATGGCGGTCACCCGGTCATTCACCACGGTCACCCCGTGTTTCGCCAGGCCGTCGTAACCGAAGGTGAGGGACTCCATGGTGCGCTCACCGCTGACATACTCGTTGCTGAGGAAACAGGAGTGGTATTTGGGCTCGGCCTCCACCAGGATGACCTTGATGCTCGGGTCCAGCTTGCGCAGGTATTTGGCTGCGGTACAGCCACCCACGCCGCCGCCCACCACGACGACCTGACGACCGGCCCCCAGCACCAGGGAGGGAAAACCCGCCGCGACGCCCGCGAGGGCCGCCGTACCGGTGATGCGAATGAAATCTCGGCGCTTGATGTTGCTCATGGGTTGCTCCTTTTCCTTCAGTTCTGGCTGCCATAGAAGTGAATCAGGGCCTCGACGCCGTCCTCGCCATACTCGGCGATCACGGAATGCAGCTTGCGCATCATCTTCTTGCGCACCGGCCGTTGGCCTGACAGGTAATCCTCGAGGGTGAAGGCGAGATAGGGCATCCACTGTCCGGCGAGGTAGCCGCCCCGTCCCGGTGATTGTCCGCCCCGCTGATGGCACTGATTGCAGCTTTCCATGTGGATGCGGGCGCCGAGCTTGGCCTCGATGGGATCGTGTTTCTGGGACCGGCGGACCAGTTCCTGGTCGGCGAAAAAGCGGGCCATGCCCCGGATCTCGGCATCGCTGTAGCCCTTGGCGATGCGGGTCATGATGGTGGAATGGCGTATTCCCCTGCGATAGTCGAGCATAGCATCGATGAACCGGTCCTCCTCCATCGCCGCGATGCTCGGGATGGAGGGCCCCACGCTGGAGCCGTCGACGCCATGACAACCGGCGCAGCTATGGGCGGTCATGCTGGCTCTGCTGATGTCAGGCTTGGTTGCGTCGGCCGCGCCGGCCGGCAGAGACGTGGTCGCCAGCAGCATCGCCGCCGCCCATAGGGTGGTGTTTCTCATGACGGATACCCTCCTGTCTTTCGCTGGTGGTTTAGCCCATGTGGTGCAGTCGTTCATGGGTCATCCTTTGGATTTCACTTCAATTCCGGAGCGGGTCGAGCCCGTTCATCTGGGACTGCCGGCGAGGCCGGTGGCCGCCGCCTGGCGGCATTCCGGGCACATCTCCAGCAGCTGTCGTCCTTTGCCCTGGAACATGGGGTGGTCCCGGACGTGCTCCATGCCGCGCATGACCAGGGCCCGGGAGGCGAACGGCCGCCCGCACGCGGCACAGGGATAGGGCTCGGAGGCCGCCTTAAGGGTGCGGCGGCCCGCCGCACCGCTCGCCAGGCAGCGACCGTCGAAATCGGCCAGCAGGGACAAGGCCTGCTCCGGACATGCATCGCTACACAGGCCGCACTGGATACAGGCGCCATCGTCCAGAACCAGCGCGCCCTGCTCGGCGCCGAGGGCGCGGGTGGGGCAGAGGACCGTACAGGCAAGGCACAGGGTGCAGCGCTCCACCGCCATCCCCAGGCGGCCGTAGGGCGCGCCAGCCGGCAGCCCGACGCTGCGGGCGGGTGTTGGGGCATGGTGGGCGAGATGACCGAGGGCGACCAGCAGGCGGTCACGTTTGCCGCCGGCCGAGCTCAGGGTGCTCACATCCAGGGACGGCCGCGGCGTCACGGTTGCACCCGCGCTCACCGGCGGGGTGTCGTCATCTTTATTCTGGAGATGAATAGTGTTCGGGTCGCAGCCGATGCCCTCCAGCAGGCAGCGTGCCGCTGCCACTTCGGTGGCGAGGGCCTGGCGGCTGGACAGGGGCAGATCGGCCGGTGTCATCACCACCACGCGGGCGGCACCGAGGGCGAGACTACCCAGCCACGTGTCGGCGCCGATAGCCGCGACGGCGGCGGTGGGCAGGGAGACCATGTCGCCCGCGGCCGCGGTAGGCGGGTGAGCGTCGGCATGGATCACCAGGGTGGGATGAACCGGGGCCGTGTCGAGGGCCCGCGCGATGGCCGCCAGGGTGGGGGCGGCGGCGCTACGCCGGTGGCTGACGGCGCCGGTGGGACACACCAGGGCACAGCCGCCGCAGCCCTGGCACAGGTAGGGGTCGATGGTGATTCGTCCCCCAGGAGAGTCAATGGCGCCGGCGGCACAGGCATCGAGACAGCGCCGGCAGCCCGTGCGGCCCTGGCGGGTGTGGGCACACAGCCCGGCGTCGAAATCGAAATAGCGTGGCTTGTGCACCGTGCCCTCGAGGCGGGCCAGCTGCTCCAGTCGTTCTACCGCCTCGGCCAGCGAGCCCGCGGATCGGACATAGCCCAGGGGGGGCACCTCGCGAGGATCCAGGGGTGGGTCGCCGAGATCCATCACCAGATCGAACAGACCGTCCCTGTTGGTGCTCAAGGGACCCAGGTCGAGTTCGCCGTCGGAGCCCTGCCCATAGGCACGAAACCGCCCCAGATGCCCTTCGATGCGGCTCACCCGCGCCCCGAGGGTCTTGAGAGCGGGCGGCCTGCCGAGGCCACCCAACCCCGGTGCCACGGCCACCGTGCGCAGCCCCGCCGGCAGCCGTGACAGCAGCGGCCTGACCGCCTCGGGGGGGCCGCACAGCAGCAGGCTGCCCCGGCACCGGTATTCCACCGTCGCCCCGTCGCCCTCATCCGTCCAATCCTCGGCATGAGCCACCGCGTGCATGTCAGGTTGCCTCCATGGGCGCGGCACCAGTGTTCATGGTCTCGCGCATGTCCGTGGCCAAGCCTGCGGTGAGACGCACGACGGCCGGGTAGAACGGGCTGCGGGCGGCACCGGCGATGGTGTCTGCATAGTCGGGCAGCCAGGTGAGGAGGTGATGGTCGAGGAATGCCCGCTGTTGCCGCAGCGCCTGCCGTGCGCCATCGTCATCGCCGGCATCCCAGGCCGCCATTTCGCGATGGCTCAGCAGGGACAGAAAACGCAATTCCGTGGCCAGGTGGTCGGGCGGCCCGTTGTCGCCGGCGAGGCCGTCGAGACCCGATGCGGCGTAGGACTTGGCCACCGCCATGGCCACATCGCCCATGGCGGTGGCGCCCCGGTAGAGGGACTCGTAGGGCGGCGGGGGGCCGTAGTGTTCGGCGATGCCGCGGAACAGCCGCGTGTATTCCGGCAGCAGGTCGTCCTCGGGCGCCGGGTTACCGGCGTCGATGCAGCGCCACAACGCGAGTTCGTCCGCACCTAGCGCCTCGCCGGCGCCCACGAAGGCGGAGCGCAGCTCCGCGATAAAGGCATTGTCCGGCCGGGTGTCGTAGAAGCGGGCCAGAAACCACCACCCCTTGGCCCGCTCGGCGGCGTCCGGGTTATGTCGGGATACCGTGCTCATCGCTCGCTGGCCGTGCGGTACCAGGGCTGGGCGATGCCGCCCTGCTTGTGACAGCCCAGGCACACCGCCCGGTCGGTTACCTCGGCGGTTTCGCCCTTTCCTGTGCCGGCGGCCTTGCGCTCGGCCTGGTCCCTGCCGAGTAGCAGGTAGTCCTTGGCATAGCGGGCGCCCACGTGACAACTCGAACACTCCATGTCGATCTCGTCCACGTGAATGACGTGGAAGCGGCCCTCTTCATCGTGCATGGAATAGCGCTTGCCGGTTTCGAGCTTGCCGCGGCGAATCATCTTGGCGTGTTCGGTCAGGCCCGGGTAGGCGTCGATGGCGGCCTGGCGCGAGTCTGCGGCCATGGCGGTTGCCGTGAGCAGCCCCAGGACCATCACCCCTGTCATAGTCGTTGCTATACGGCGCATCAGTAGTCTCCCCCTTCGAGTACGTAATAGACCTGCGGCCGGGTCCCGAACTCCTTCTTGAGCTGGGCCGCTTTTTTTCTGCCCACCCACTGGGCCGGTTTGCTGGTCGGGTCCTCGATGTCGCCGAAGACCCTGGCCTCCACCGGGCACACCAGATCGCAGCTCGGGGTGTATTGGGGCAGTTTGCCGATGAGATGGGCCTCGTCGTTGGCGATGGCCTCCTCGAGCTTGTGCCAGCAGAAGGTGCATTTCTCCATCACGTTTGCCTGCTTGCGATGCAATGGATGACGGTCGGCATCGGCGCGGGCCTCGGGTGGTGTCTTGCCGCCTTCGGGGTAGAGGGTGGCCACCTCCTCGTTGAACTGGGGCACCCCGTAGGGGCAGACGACCTTGCAGTACTGGCAGCCGATGCAGCGGTCATAGTCGATGAGTACGACGCCGTACTCGTTCTTGGTGATGGCGCGGGCACCCACGCTGTCGCAGGCGGCCTGACAGGGTGGGTCTTCGCAGTGCATGCAGTTCATGGTGACGAAGCTGCGTCCCACGTTGGGATAGGCTCCCGTCTCCCATTCCATCATCACGTTCCAGGGGGAGTCCGGCGTAAGGTAGTTCTCCATATGACAGGCCACCAGGCAGGAACGGCAGCCCATGCAGCGTTGGGTATCGATGACTCTTACGAATTTCGCCATGGTGTCTTTCTCCTAACCTCAGGCCTTGACGACCTTGCACTTGGTGTCGTTGAAGGAATTCATGCCGCTGACCACGTCGGGGTGGAGTTCCAGGGCCTGGTTGATCCACGTGCCCTTCTTGGCATGGTCGGGGAAGTTCGGGCTGATATGGCCATAGTGGTAGGACACGCCCACCACATCGGGACGGATACCCTGGGTGATCCGTACCTTGCCGGAGGCGCTGCCCACCCGGGTCTCGATGCGCGCCTGCTCGCCATCCATCAGGCCCAGCTCCGTCGCCAGCACCGGGTTCATGAGGATGGCGTTCTCGTCGCTATCCCCGAGGGCGTTGAGGATGGGGTTGAGGGCGGTGTTGCCCATCTGGTTGCGATACATGCGCTTGAAGGTCATGAGGTAGATGGGATAGTCGTCCGCCTCCCGGTGGGGCGTGGGGGCGGCGTGGGCCTTGAGGGGAATCGGAGACAGGGCAATGCGGTACTTGTCGAGGTCGAGGTTCTTGATCTTTTCGTCATTGACGGTGTCCTTGACCTTGGCGTACGAGCTCACCAGTTGGTCGGCATAGAGCTTCATCTTGGGTCTGCCCGGCCCCTTGAACTGTTTCTCGACACCGTCCAGATAACGATGTCGGGCGTCGACGTGCTTGCCCGTGAAGCCATGCTCGATGGCATAGTCGAAGGGCTTGCCCGTGGCCTCCTTCCACAACAGGGCCACCGCCTCCTTGGGGGTATAGTCGCGTCCCTTCTGCATGGGGTTCTTCTTGAGCTTGAAGTTGTCGTTGATGTTCTCTACGTAGGCATCGGTGAATTTCAGGCGCTTGGCCAGTTCCCACATGATCCCCCAGGTATCCAGCGGGATGTTGTAGGCGTTCACCAGGGGCTGGCGAATGGCCGTGTGCTTGCTGTCGGGGGTCCAGCGGGTGGGGGCGAAGTGCCATGATTCCAGGTAGGACAGGTCCGGCAGGACGATGTCCGCGAGGCTGGCGGTCTCGGTGAGTACCAGGTCGATGACCACGTTCCAGGTCTTGGCATAACCCTCGAACTGCTTGAGGGCATCCGCGGTGGACATGACCCGGTTGGTGGCATAGAAGATCTGCATCTCCGGCACGTAGGGCAGGCCGTAGGCCTTGGGGTCCAGAAGGGTGTGGGCCACCTGCTGGCACACGTTATGGGTGGCGTGGGGGAAGTAGACGCTCTCCTGGAGGTCGACCCGAGTCGGCGGGTACTCGCACTTGGAGGCCTCAAAGTACTTGGGTTCCTTGTAGACCCCGTGCAGATGCAGGCCACCCACCGCATCCTGGGCGCCCACCAGCATCATCACGATCTGGGCGGCGCGCCAGTTCTGGGTGCCGAACTCCTTGGCGGCCAAGCCGCGGAAGGAGTGCACCGCCACCGGCCGGTAACGCACCCGGTGGCCGTCCACCAGCACGGTGGCGCCGATCATGGCCGTCTTGCCGAAGTGCAGGGCGAGTTCCCTGATGGTCTCCGCGGGGACGCCGGTGATGGCCTCCGCGTGCTCTGGAGTGACCTCCTTGAGGCTGTCGGCCAGCACCTGGAAGGCGGTGCGGGCCGGCTTGCCGGCGACCTCGTAGGTGCCCGCGAGGGCGGGTTTGACACCCTCGGTGTAGGGCCTGGCGCTGCCGGAGGCCTCGTCCCAGACCAGCGGTTCACCCTCGGCGCTCTGCAGGATGAGGCCATCCTCTCCCACCAGTTGGGGCGCGTTGGTGGTGGTGACCAGGAACTCCTCGTCGACGTAGCCGTTGTCGATGAGTACTCCGGCCATGGCGAGCAGCATCGCCACGTCGGTACCGGGGCGAATGGGTAGCCAGCGGTCCGCCTTGGCGCTGGTGTTGGAGAACCGCGGCTCGATGGAGACCAGTTCGAGGCCCCGTTCCTTGGCGTCGGTCACCGCGTGGTCCAGCCAGCGGGCCCACTGCTCGGCCTCGAAGTAGTTGGCACCGAAGTTCAGCAGCAGCTTGGTGTGTTCCACGTCCGGCAGGAAGTTGTGGTAGCCCCAGGTGAGTTCGTCGGCCACGTGGCGGGCGGCCTCACAGGTGGTGGTGCGATGCACGACGTTCGGGGTGCCGAAGGCCTTGGCCCACGCCTTGGGAAACTTGTCCTGCATGAGATACTTGCCGTGGCCGTGGTGCCATACGAGTTTGCGCGGGTCGTCGGCCCTGATCTTTTCCAGACGCCCGGCGATCTCATTCAGTGCCTCCTGCCAGGAGATCTCCACCCAGCCCGGGTCCTCGTGGGGGCCTTTCTTCGGATTGGTGCGCTTGAGGGGGGCCTTGATGCGGTAGGGGTTATAGGTGTTGAACGGGCCCGCGCCACCCTTGGGGCAGATGCCCTTGTTGTAGTATTCGGCGATGTCGGGGTTTGGATAGACCACCCGCATCACGCCATCTTCCATCTTGATGCGCTGGCCGCAGAAGTTAACGCAATGCACGCAGATGGTGTTGACGTACTTGATACCGCCTGCGCCGTCGCCGGTCGAGGCCGCCTTGGCCGCGGCATTGGCGATGGCCGGAAGCTGCACACTGGCGCCGGCTACACCCAGCAAAGCACCGCTGCCTTTCAGAAAGCTTCGTCGGGATATATACATGGCGGGATCACTCCTCCTTAATCTGAGTAATGGACGGCGCGATTTAACGTGTGTAAAAGCGACATCACTTCATCTTCGGAGACGCCGAGACAAGGGTCGTTTCCGGGGCTCGGCCATTCACTTACAACTATCGTGCCTAATGCCTCGAAGGGCGCCCGGGATGGGCCCCAACGCAGCGGATGCGTGGGCGGAGAACGGTTCCAGACCCGCCCGCGGGACATGCAGACACGAACACAAGGTCAGGAAGGAGTTACCGTTGGGTAATATGGCGGCGAATTGCGGCGGGCAGGAGGTAACCGATTGGTAACCATGGCTGGCATGCAGGGATCGTGGGATCGAGACGGGAAGGGCGGTGGCTCACCCATCGTCGTCCGGTGGGCCGCGTGGATGGTGCTGGCCCTGATGCTGTTCTCACCCCTGTCCCTGGCCGCGGACGACGGCGGCGATCCGGCGGTGTTCAACTTCGGGATCACGCCGGTGTTCCTGGTGGATCAGGCGGCCTTCCTGGAAGGCTGGAAAGAGTATCTGTCCGCCCGCCTTGACCGCCCCGTGCGCTTCGTGCGGCGCAAGAGTTACGCCGAGATCTCCGACATGTTGCTGTCAGGGCAGCTGGATGCGGCGTGGCTGTGTACCTTCCCCTACGTGTTCAACCGCGCCAGCCTGCGACTGGTGGCCATCCCCGAGTTTCAGGGTGAACCCTATTACCGTTCCTATCTCATCGTGCCGGCACGCGACCAGACGAGCCGCGGCTACGGGGATCTCGAAGGGGCGGTGTTCGCCTACGTGGAGCCCCGCTCGAATACCGGCTATCTCTATCCGCGCTTCGTGATCACGGGTCTGGGACGGGAGCCCCAGGAGTTCTTTCGCCAGACCTTTTTCACATGGTCCCATCCGGAGGTGGTCACGGCGGTGGCGGAGGGCGTCGCCGATGCCGGGGCGGTGGATGGTTACATCTGGGAGGTGATGGCGCGGCGCGATCCGCAACTGACGGCCCGCACCCGCGTGGTGGAGCGGTCGATACAGTTCGGGTTTCCACCCGTGGTGGCGGGGGTTTTCCTGGATGACGATGTCATGCTGGACCTGCGATCCATCCTCATGAACATGCATCGGGACCCGGCAGGCCAGGCCCTGCTGGACGTGTTGTATCTGGATCGCTTCGTCGAACCAAGAGAGGATATCTACGACAACATCCCGGCGATGATGGAACGGGTGCTCCAGATCAGCAAATGAAAGGGATGCATGGGCTCAGTTTCAGCCACCGGGTCCCGATCCAGGTGGCCGCCATCGCCCTGGGGCTGGGAGTCGCCATCGCCGCCACGGTGATGTGGCACGACTACCGCGTGCTGCGCGCCGACGCCGCCCACACCGGGACCCAGATGGGGCATCTGCTGGCTCGCGCGGTGGCCCATGAACTCGCCGTGGAGGATACCTGGCAGGCCTACCGGACCCTGCGCTCGGCCTTTGCGGTGGATCGGGAAAGCTGGCTGATGCCCGCCTTTGCGGTGGTGGTGGATGCCGCGGGCACCACGCTCATTGCATCGGATGCGCAACGCTTTCCCCTTGCCCGCCCGGCGGTGTCCCTGGGTGGCGCCCTGGCCACCGTGCGCCGCCTGGCGCCCACCCTGCCCGTGGGCGGCATCACCCATCGTGACGGCGAACAATGGTACCGGCTGGTGCCGGTCCTCGACGGTGACCGGCGCCTGGGCACCCTGGTATTGGGGGCTTCCGAAGGCCGGCTGATGCCGCGTTTCTATCAGTCCTCCCTCCAGGTGCTGGTGGCTACGGTGGCGAGCCTCGTCTTCATCGTGCCCCTGGGGTGGTGGCTGGGGTGGCGCATCGCCCGTCCCCTGCGGGAGCTCGAGGACTGCGTGGCCCGTCTCGGCGACGCGGACGAGACCCCGCCGGCCTGCCCGGTCGAGCGGTGCCATGGTGACGGTGAGATAGGACGCCTGCGCGCCCGAATCGAGTCGGTGGCAATCGCCCTGGCAGAGAAGCGCAGCCTGGAACGCCAGGTGGTCCGCAACGAGCGCCAGGCCGCGCTTGGCCGTCTGGCGGCCGGCGTCGCCCACGAGATCAACAATCCACTGGGTGGCATGTTAACTGCCCTGGCCACCCTCAAGCGCCACGGCGATGACCCCGCGGTGGCGCGTCGCACCGTGGATCTCCTGGAACGCGGTCTGGAGCAGATCCGCCATATCGTGGCGGCATTACTGGTGGAGGTGCGCTCCGAAACCCGCCATCTCACGCCCCGGGACATGGAGGATGTTCGCGATCTGGTGGCCCCGCGGGCGCGGGACAAGGAACTGGAACTGGCGTGGGAAAATACCCTCGGTGCCACGGTGCCGGTTCCCGGCGGACCGATCCGTCAGGTGATGTTGAATCTGCTCATCAACGCCATCCAGGCGACGCCGACAGGCGGCGCCGTGCGCGTGTCTGTGACCGGCAGTGGGGATGGCCTGAGGCTGCAGGTGGCCAACACGGGCCCGCCGATCCCGGAATATCGGCTCGAACGCCTGTTCGAGCCGTTCACGGAGAGTCAATGGGACGGTAACGGACTCGGCCTGTGGATTACCCACGGCATAGTCACCCGACTCCACGGTCGCATCCAGGTGGAGAGCGGTCCGGTAGAGACCGTCTTTCAGGTCTGGATCCCCGTCGGTATGGAGGTGCCCGATGAGCCGGGAGCGCAGGCAGCGATGGCCCCCTGAAGAGATGGGCCAGGGGTTGCGGGTGTCTGCTGTACGCAATCAATAACCATAAGGAGGAGATGAGTGCAAACACAAACGAGTGGGATCTGCCTGGTCGAAGATGATGTCTTCATGGGCGAATCCCTGGCCCAGTATTTCGAGCTGGAGCAGCTTCCCTGTGACTGGTATCGCACGGCCGCCGAGGCGCGTGCGGCGCTGCAGGAGCGGGACTACTGCGCCCTGGTCAGCGACATTCGGCTGCCCGACGGCGATGGCGGCGACTTGTATCGTGAGTTGCTCGAGGGCGATAGCCCGTTGCCGCCCACCGTTTTCATCACCGGCTACGGGACCATCGACCAGGCCGTGGATCTGCTGAAGGCGGGTGCACGGGATTACATCACCAAGCCCTTCGAGCCCGAGGAGCTGGTTTCCAAGTTGAGACGGAGCTGTCCCGGCCTGTTTCAGCCGGGGGGGCAAGGTGCGGGCGGCAGACGGTTGGGTGTATCCATGGCCATGGGTGAGGTCGAGCGTGTCTTGAGACGGATCGCCGGCCACGACGTGCCCGTGCTGATTACCGGCGAGTCGGGGGTGGGCAAGGAGTATGCCGCCCGCGAACTCCACCGCCTGCGGGACCCCGAGGGCCGGTTGCCCTTCGTGGCCCTCAACTGTGCCGCGATACCGCGGGACCTCATGGAGGCGGAACTCTTCGGCGTGGATCGAGGGGCCTATACCGGGGCAATCGGTGATCGTCCCGGTTATTTCGAGCAGGCCGGTAACGGCACCCTGTTCCTCGACGAGGTGGGAGACATGCCGCTGTCCATGCAGGCCAAGTTGTTGCGGGCCACCCAGGAGAAGACGGTGCGCCGGGTGGGGGGTACGCGGGATATCCCGGCGGCGGCGAACCTGGTGTGGGCCACCAACAAGGATCTGTCCGCACTGGTGGCGGAGGGCGCCTTCCGCGAGGACCTGTATTTTCGCATCAGCACCGTCAGGCTCGAGATCCCGCCGCTGCGCCGGCGTTCTGGTGATATCGCCTGGTTCGCCCGGCAGTTTCTCGACGCCTTCGCCCGGGACAGCGGCCACCGTTGCCTCCTGGCACCGAGTGCCGTCAGCTATCTCGAGGCCCAATCCTGGCCGGGCAACGTGAGGGAGTTACGCCAGACAGTGGAACGCGCCGCCATCTTCAACGAGACCGGAATACTCGAGGCGGAGAGCTTCGAAGGCATCGGCGCGGCCGGGCTGGAACCTCCGGCCGAAGACGGCGCCAAGTGCCTGCGGGACCACTTGTCGGAGTGCGAGCAGTGGTATCTGCGCCTGGCCTTGGGGCACTGTGGCGGCAGGGTGGCCGAGGCGGCGCGCATGCTGGGCATCTCGCGCAAGAACCTGTGGGAGCGCATGAACCGGCTGGGTATCGAACGCGGCGAATCCATGCTGGGCGAAGCATGAGACCCGCGCATCGACGCCACACTCATGGTGTTTATGCGGCCTCATGCCGCCGCTGTCACCAGAGCGGCGGGTGGTGAGCGGGGCGTTTGCGCCCCGTGGCCATCACCTCTACTCCAGCACCGCCACGGACTTCACCTGCACCCACACCGGCGTGCCCGGGACCAGCTGTAGCGCAGCGACCGAGCGGGCCGTGATGCGGGCGAGCAGGGGGGTCTCCCCCACCTGCACCCGGGCCGTGCGCTGAGAGGGATGACCGTCGGCGGCCAAGGCGACCACGGTGGCCGGCAACAGGTTCAGGATGCTGGTCCGCTCCGGGCGCGCGGTGGTCAGGCTCACATCCCGCGCCAGCACGCGCAGGCGCAGGCGCTTGCCGACAGCAATGCCGTCATCGCGCACCCACAGGCTGCCGCCGGGAAATTCGGCACGGGCCAGGTGCCAGGCCTCGTCGCGCTCGGCCACGCTCGCCTCCAGCACCACGCCGGCGTCCTCCTCGCCGTGGATCGGCAGATCGAGCCGTGCCAGGGTCTCGGTGAGCGGTCCGCTGGCCAGGGCGCGGCCCGCTTCCAGCACGACAAGATGATCGGCCAGCCGCGCCACCTCGTCCGGCGCGTGGGTGACGTAGAGGATGGGGATTGCCAGCTCGCCATGCAGTCGCTCCAGGTAGGGCAGGATCTCCCGCTTGCGTTTGAGATCGAGGGCCGACAGGGGCTCGTCCATCAGCAGCAACTGCGGCTTGAGGGCGAGCGCGCGCGCGATGGCGACCCGCTGGCGCTCGCCGCCGGAGAGTTGATCGGGCCGGCGCGCGAGCAACGGGCCGATCCCGAGCAGGTCGATGATGTGCCGCAGGGCGGCGGGTGGCAAGACATCGGCGGCCCGCTTCAGGCCGAACTCGATGTTACCGAGGGCGGTGAGGTGGGGAAACAGGCTGCCCTCCTGAAACACATAGCCCAGCGGGCGCCGGTGGGTGGGCACGAAGGTGACCTCGTCCTGCCACACCTCGTCCTGAACGACCAGGCGCCCGGCGGGTGGGCGATCCAACCCGGCGATACAGCGCAGCAGCGTGGTCTTGCCCGAACCGGAGTGGCCGAACAGGGCGGTGATGCCACGACCGGGCAGCTCCAGGTCCACTTCCAGGGTGAAGTCGGGGTAGGGCAGGCGAAATCGCGCCTCGATGGAGGCGCCGCTCATACATGCACCAGCGCGTAGCGTCGGTTCAGCAAATAGACGGTGAATAGCATCAGGAAGGAGGCGACCAAAAGGCCGCCGGCCAACAGGTGGGCGCTGGCGTAGTCCATCGCCTCGGCGTGGTCATAGATGGCGATCGACAGCACGCGGGTCTCGCCCGGGATATTGCCGCCCACCATCAGCACCACGCCGAACTCGCCGACGGTGTGGGCGAAGGTGAGGGTGATGGCGGTGAGAAAACCGCGCCGTGCGAGCGGCACCACGACGTGGAAAAAGCGGTCCCAGGGACCGGCGCGCAGGGTGGCGGCGGCGTCGAGCATGCGCGGGCCGACGGCGGCGAAGGCGTCTTTGAGCGGCTGCACCATGAAGGGTAGCGAGTAGAGGGTGGAGGCCAACACCAGACCGGTGAAGGTGAAGGCAAGATGATGCAGTCCCAGGGCCTGCAGCACGCCGCCTATGGGGCCGTGCGGCCCCAGGGCGACCAGCATATAGAAGCCCAGTACCGTGGGCGGCAGCACCAGGGGCAGCGCCACCACCGCCTCCACCGCCACCGCCAGGCGTCGGCGGGTGCGCGCCAGCCACCAGGCCAGTGGGGTGCCGAGGAGCAGCAACACCACGGTGGTTACCGCCGAGAGCTGGAGGGTGGTGATCAGCGCGAGCCAGTCAGCGCCGGACATCGCCCGCTACTTCTCTTCGCCAGGCAGCACGAAGCCATAGCGGCGCATGATGACCCGTGCCGCTTCACTGGTCATGTAGTCGGCGAAGGCCGCGGCCAGGGCATTGTCGGCGGCGCGGGCGGTGATCACGAAACCCTGTTCCAGCGGTGCGTGCCACCCGGCGGGGATCAGGGTCCACGCCCCCTTGTCCTTGAGGGTTGGCGAGAGCACCAGCGCCAGGGCGACGATACCGGCCTCGGCCGCGCCGGAGTCGATGAACTGCGCGGTATGGGCGATATTCTCGCCCAGTACCAGTCGCGGCTGCAGGGCGGCCCAAACGCCTTGATCTTCCAGCGCCTCCTGGGCGCGCATGCCGTAAGGGGCGTGGCGCGGATTGGCGATGGCGAAGCGGCGCAGCGGCGCCCACGGCAGCTCCTTCATGGGCGTTGCGGCCAACTCGGGGTCGAGGCTCCACAGTACGATGCGGCCGAAGGCATAGGGACGGACCGTGCCTGATGTCAGCCCCTGCTTCTCCAGCTGGCGCGGGTAGGCGATGTCCGCCGAGAAGTACATGTCGAAGGGGGCACCGTTGGCGATCTGGGTAAAGAACTTGCCGCTTGAGCCATAGATCACGTCGATCCTATCTTTCGGCCGGTCGGTGCGAAACTGCTCCACCACCTCGGCCATGGCGAACTTGAGATCGGAGGCCGCGGCCACGGTGAGGATCTCGGCCAAGGCCGGACGTGCCAGCAGCAGTGCCAGCAGGGGCAGCAGGGCCAGGGGGAACAGACGGACAAGTGGCTTCAATGGTAACTCCTTCGATATGCGTCGCTCGATATAACGAGGGCTAAAGTAGGGCGTGCACCAGCGATCGGGGTCGCTCTGGCGGCCCCGTGTTCCCGCACGTCGGCCCAAGCGTGAACAGCCGCGATTGTCGCCATACCGACAAGATCGATATATCCGACTCGATATAGCGTACGGCAGACTAACGCGGGAAGTGATTGCGCGTCAATGGGGATCATCAGGCGGGTGCGGGGCGAGCAGTTGGCTCAGTTCCGCCATCTGGACGGCGACCGCCTCGGTGGCGGTGTGCTCCATGGCCCGGTAACGACGCAGTACCTCCTGTCCCAGCTCGGTGATCTGCGCCCCGCCACCGCCTTTGCCCCCCTGGGTGGTTGCCACCAGCGGCGCATGAAAACACTGGTTCATGGTGTCCACCAGCAGCCAGGCACGGCGGTAGGACATCCCCATACGCCGTGCCGCCGCCGAGATGGAGCCGGTCTCGGCGATGGCCTCCAGCAACTGCGCCTTGCCGGGTCCGATGGCGATGGCCTCACCCAACAGGATGCGCAGGCGGGGCGCCGTCTTGCCTGTGGCTCTTGTCATGGGAGCAGGATACCGCCCCTCGTTGTTTGCTGCGACGGTCAGTTGTGACCGCCGCTGTGGCCGGCGAGCCAGCCTTCCACGGCCTTGCGATTCGGCACACCACCGGCATGGACCACGGTGCCATCGATGACGACGCCGGGGGTGGACATGACGCCGTAGCCCATGATGGCGGCGATGTCCTCCACCTTCTCGATATCGATATTGCCGGCCCTGGCGGCCTCCTCGATGAGGGTGTGGATGGGTTTGCAGTACCGTGTCACCTGGGAATAAAAACGGGTGGTGTCAATCCGTTGCGTTGTGCCCTTTTGGCAAACTTTCTGTCATCGAAGCTGGCCATCTTCGCGCAGGACCCATAGCTCGCATGGTGCAGTGCATCCGCCAGGTCGAAGCCGATGGCATAGTTGTCCACCGCTTGTTCGACCTCCGACCGATCTTCGATTCTTATGTGAGCGAGGGAGAGAAGGTGCCGGAATACGGGGAGGATCTCTTCCCTTTCGAAGCCGTAGTACCCGCGCATCACCCACTCGAACTCGAGCAGCACGGTCTTGCAGACCATGAGCGGATCACCCGCCTCGATGAGCCCGCGCGCCGCCTGGTGCTGCTTCGATGCCTCGGTATCGGCGCGGTCTTGGATGTAGTAGCGAGCCAGGATGTTGGTGTCCAATCCATTCACGGACCGGACGATCCCCTTTTCAGCAGTGTGGCCGGATCGAGATCGGCAGCGACGGCAGCCTTCTTACTCTTGAGCATACCGAAGCCGCTTTCCTCGACCTCCGCAGGGGTGCTCACCAAGTGCAACCGCACGTGGTCTCCCACAATAGTGAATTCCACCTTACTGCCCTTGCGGATGCCCAACTTTCGCCTGATCGCCTGGGGAATCGTTACCTGGCCCTTGCTGGTGACCGAGGTGGTTTCCATAATATGACCCTCAAGGTAATACTCAGTAGGAGTATACCGGGGTTATAGTCGAGACAAGCACAAACCAAGAAACAATAGTCTCTCGCCAAGACGGAAGGTGGCGCAGAACCTGGAGGTCCCGCCCGGTCTTTGTATTCACCGGAGGGCGCCGGGTAGCCGCCGTCCCCGCGCAAAGCTGAATCAGGGCTTGCCGAACAGAAAGTGCCACTATAGTATCACTTTCATGAGAACTGAACTCGTCACAACTCTAAAGCGTCAGGCCACCGAACTGCTTTCCGAGCTCGAAAGGAGCAGGGAGCCCATTCTTATCACGCAGCATGGCGTTCCGAGCGCCTACCTGGTGGATGTCGAAACATACGAAGCTTTGCAACACAGGATGAGACTGCTTGAGGGGATAGCACGAGGGGAGAAAGCCATCGAGGATGGACGAACCCTCACTCATGCGCAGGCAAGGAAGCGCATGAATCGATGGCTGAAATAATTTGGACCGAGCCCGCACTTAGCGATCTGGATGCCATTGCGGACTATATTGCTCTGGATAACCCAGACGCAGCAAGAACTTTGGTTCAAAGCGTCTTTCGCCATGTGGATCAGCTTGCCGATCATCCCAAGAGCGGCTCCAAGCCCCAGGAACTCAAGGGATGGCGTTACAGACAAATCGTCGAGCCGCCATGCCGCATCTTTTATCGGGAAGAGGATTCGCGCGTCTATATGCTTTATGTCATGCGCGGCGAACAGTTGCTTTGCCGTTCTGTTCTTGCTGCTCGTGGCAAGCTCCCGAAAAAGTAAAGCCTGACAAGCCGCGTCGGGTGACCGCCAATCCGCTGCGCGGCCTTATGGCACTAGCCCAGTGCGGGTACGTCTTCAGCGCCGCGCGTATACCTTAAGTCCGCCATTCCGGCCCAGGATGTCGACGGAAAAGCCGTTGGCCCCAAGCTGCTCCGCTCACTTGCTGCAGCCGCCGCAGGTGGAGTTCTTGTAGACCACCACCTCGGCGGCCGTGGTGTGGCGCAAGGTTAGGGCGAGGCCGGCGGATATGGCGGCCAGTGCCAGGGGTGTTATGGGTCTCACGACATGCCTCCTCAGAACCAGGCCCGGAAGCCCACCACCACCTGGGCGTCGCTGGTGTCTTCGCCGTGGTTGCGGGCGAAGTCGGCGGTGTCGCCGAACTTCTTGGTCCAGTTGACGCCGATGTAGGGGGCGAATTCCCGCACGATCTCGTAGCGCAGGCGCAGGCCGAGTTCCAGATCGGAAAGACCTGAGCCGACGCCCGTGGCGCGGTCGTCCTTACCGTGGAGGTTCACCTCCAGCTCCGGCGACAGCACCAGCTTCTGGGTGAACAGCCACTCGTATTCCGCTTCCAGGCGGGCCGCCACCTGGCCATTCCCACCGATGAAGGCGGCGGCGTCGACCTCGAACCAGTAGGGGGCCAGGCCGTTGAAGCCTATGGCCAGCCAGTCCCGCTCGGGCTTGGGCATGGCGTCGTGGCGCCAGCCCACCTGGAGGTCCCAGTAGGGGGCGATGGCGCGGCTGTAGAGGGCTTGGATCTCGGCCTCCTCGGTCTCGCCGCCCACCCGTTCCACCTCGGTCTTGAACCACAGCTTGTGGAGGTCGCGACCGATCCACACATCGGCCTCGAGCATCAGGGGGTCGTCGCCGCCGGTGTACTGCTTCTCGAAGCGGTCGATCATGACCTTGGCCAGCACGGGGTCGTCGCCGCCGGCGGCGGAGACGTTGGTGGCCAGGACGAGGGTGCCAAGGGCAATCAGGGTTCTTTTCATATCCATTCTCCTCAGCTCACCACCACTTTCCGGAACATCCCCGGCATGTGGTAGAGCAGGTGGCAGTGATAGGCCCAGCCGCCCATGGCGTCGGCGGTGACGAGGTAGCTGATGCGCGCGCCGGGCTGGACGATGACGGTGTGCTTGCGGGGGATGCGCCCGGGGCCCCGTCTCCAGGTCGCTCCACATGCCGTGCAGATGCATGGGATGGTTCATCATGGTGTCGTTGATGAGGTTGATGCGCACCCGCTCGCCGAATTTGAGCCCCAGGGGTTCGGCATCGGCGAACTTGATGCCGTTCATGGACCACATGTAGCGGCTCATGTTGCCCGTGAGGTGGAGGTCGATCTCCCGCCCCGGCCCCCGGGGGTCGGGGGTGGCGCCGATATTGAACAGGTCGGCGTAGGTGAGCACCCGGCGGCCGTTGTCCCGCAGGCCTACGCCGGGGTCGTCCAGCCGGTATTGGGGGGCGTCGGCGCGCATGTCGATGTGGGGGCCGTGCTCGGTATCGGCGTGGACCACGGGGCGGCTGCTGCCGTAGCCGGCCGTGCCCGAGCCGATGGTGGGCCTGGCTTCCATGCCGCCCATGTCATGGCCCGAGTGGTCCATGCCGCCCATGTCATGGCCCGAGTGGTCCATCCCACCCATATCGTGGCCGGCATGGCCCATGGCCGCCATGTCCATGCCCATGTCGCCATGGGTGAGGATGGGTGCCGGGTCCATCTCCGGCACCTCGCCCGCCAGGGCCAGGTCCGGCGTGAGGGTGCCGCGGGCGTAGCCCGAGCGGTCGATGGCCTGGGCGAACACGGTATAGGGCCGGTCGTCCTGCGGTCTGACGATGACGTCATAGGTCTCGGCCACGCCGAGGCGCAGCTCGTCCACCGTCACGGGCTCGATGTTCTGGCCGTCGGCCGCCACCACCGTCATGTCGAGGCCCGGGATCCGCAGGTCGAAGAAGGTCATGGCGGCGGCATTGATGATGCGCAGGCGCACCCGTTCGCCCCGGCGGAACAGGCCCTTCCAGCCCTCGGCGGGGGTGACGCCGTTCATGAGGAAGGTATAGGTGTAGCCGGTGACATCGGAGATGTCGCGGTCGGACATGCGCATGGTGTCCCACATGTCGCGCTCGGCGCGGTAACCGGCCCAGCCCTTGTCACGGATCTCCGCCAGGGCATCGAAGATGGTGCGCTCGCGGAAGTTGTAGTAGTGGGAGAGCTTCTTGAGGGTGGCGTAGATGTGGTTGGGATCCTCGTCGCTCCAGTCCGACAGCACCAGGGCGTAGTCGCGGTCGTAGGCGAAGGGTTCGGGGCCCGCGGGGTCGATGATGATGGCGCCGTAGGCCCCGGTCTGCTCCTGGAAGCCGGAGTGGCTGTGATACCAGTAGGTGCCCGATTGCTTCACCGGGAATCGGTAGGTGAAGGACTCCCCCGGGGGAATGCCCTTGAAGCCGTCGCTGATGTGGGGCACCCCGTCCTGGGCGCTCGGCAGGATGAGGCCGTGCCAGTGGATGGAGGTGTCCTCGGCGAGGTGGTTGGTGACCTTCAGCGTCACCGTGTCGCCCTCGCGCCAGCGCAGCACGGGGGCGGGCACCGTGCCGTTGATGGCGGTGGCCTGGCGCTCAGCGCCCGTGAGGTTGATGGGGGTGGGGCTGTAGGTGAGGTCGAAACGGGTGCCCGAGAGCGCCTGCTGGCGGCCGGGCGGGGTGGCGGCGGCACGGCCGGTGGCCGGGTTGATGCCGAGGCCGAGCAGGGCGCCGCCGGCGGCGAGCCCGGTGACGAAGCGGCGCCGGGAGGGCGAGAAGGCCCCGGGATGGGGCATGGAGATACGGGACATGGTGATTTCCTCTGGTGTTCCGGACGGTTCCCCGCGGCCACGGCGGGCGGCGCGGGACGAACGAATGACGTCGGATGGCGCCCCCGGGAAGCCCCGGATGAGAGGGCTTTCCCGCGCGGGGCGGACCTCAGGAAGGCTTAGGCCCGGGGTGGCCGGTAGATGGCGGCGGTGAAGGAGGGCAGTTCCGGCAGGGCCAAGGCCCGACCGGGGGGGATGCCGAAGGTGACGGCCGTGGGAAGTCCGGCCGGCGGGGTGAGGGCGGTGACATGGGCGAGGCATCCACAGGAGGCGTCCTCGCAGCAACTGTCGTCCTGGTGGCCCGGGCAGTCCATGCCGCTGGTGTCCATGGCGGCGTGCATGGCCTCGTTCATGGTCCCGTGTGTGGTTCCGTTCACGGCCGAGTCGCTGTCGTCCACGCCATGGTGCATCAGCTCGCCGGCCACCACGCGCATGGGTACCACCAGCACCGCGAGGGCGATCCAGAGGACCATGAGTCGGGTGGTCTTTGAAGTGCGCAGGCCCATGGGCATCCGTGGTGGCGAGATGTTGATGCCCTATTAGTAACGCCCTGCACCCCAAAGTTCAAATACACCGGCCCCACGCCGGGGCAATCCTCCGGCCCTGGAACGGTAGAACCGCCCGGCTCGTTCCTGCACGCCCCCCGTCGTTCTCTCTGTTCGCGCAATTTTGCGTCTTTCGCGGTTACGCGTTTCGCTGTTTGGCTTCGGTCCACCAGCCGAGACGGTGGAACCCCTGCCCTTGTTCCGTATATGGTTCGATCCTGTCTGGCCCAGCACGATTCCACCTTCCCGAGACGCCATGAGCCCAACACCGTCGCGAACCCTCACCTTACTCCTCGCCCTGGTCCTCCTGGGGGCCTTCGGATCTTCGTGGGCCGAACAGGAGCGCAGTGTCAATCCGGGCATCAATGCGTCCTATGCCGATTCCCAGTGGCAGCGCTGGGTGGACATCTTCGAGCGGGATGGGCGGGAGGTCTATGACCGTCGCCACGACATCCTCGAGGCCCTCGCCATCGAGCGGGGCTCCACGGTGGCGGACATCGGCGCCGGCACGGGCTTCTTCACCCGTCTGTTCGCCCGCGAGGTGGGCCCGGAGGGGCGGGTGTATGCGGTGGATATCACCCCTACTTTCGTGGACAACGTGGTGCGCCGGGCGCAAGAGCAGGGGCACGACAATGTCACGGGTATCATCAACACGCCGCGGGACGTGCTGCTGCCGGAGGCCGCCGTGGATCTCGCCTTCATCTCCGATACCTACCATCATTTCGAGTACCCCATCAGCACCATGAGATCCCTGCACCGCGCCCTCAAGCCTGGGAGCGAGGTGGTGGTCATCGACTTCAAGCGCATCCCCGGGGTCAGCAACCCCTGGGTGCTGGGCCACGTGCGGGCCGGCAAAGAGGTCTTCATCCGGGAGATCGAGTCCGCCGGTTTCGTGCTGGAGGAGGAGAGGGGCTTCATGGAGACTCAGTATTTTCTGCGTTTTCGCAAGGATTCGGAAAGCGGAGCGTCGTCGACGCTGAAGGGGAGAATGGTGAATAGGGAATAACGACGAAAGACACGAAATACGCGAAAGAACAAAGAGATGACGGTGGAAGCGCCACCTGTAGGAGCGGTGCCTCGCCGCGATTGGCGTCGGAAATTGCGACGAGGGTGTCGCTCCTGCCTGGGGTAATCGAAGCCCCCCGGCATTCCCCATTTCGCGTCCTTTCGCGTCTTTCGCGGTTAAGCTTTTTTCTCTTTTCTCTTTTCTCTTTTCTCTTTTCTCTCTTCGGCGCCCGGCGGCGGCAAGGTTTCCCCCGGGCGGCAAGCCATTGCCGCGGCCGGCTGTCCTGGCGAGATGCCGGGCGGCTTCCAGGGCCCGTAAAGGCGTCCATTTAAAACAATAACTTATCGACCATTCATGGGTTTTTCTCCATGCCGGATGGTTCTGGCATGGGCTGTGCAGGAACACGGCAGAGGGAAAGCATCCATGAGAAGAACAGTCGCTATGACCAGGGTATTCAGGACAATCGTCGCCGTGGCGGTCTGCGCGCTGCTTGCAGCGCCGGCGGCGCTGGCGGAACGCATCAAGGACCTGGCCGAGGTGGCGGGGGTGCGGGACAACCAGCTCATCGGCTACGGCCTGGTGGTGGGGCTGGACGGCACCGGCGACCAGACGGGGCAGACGCCGTTCACGGTGCAGAGCCTCAAGGCGATGTTGAACCGCTTCGGCATCCGCGTGCCCCCCGACGTCAATCCCCAGCTCAAGAACGTGGCGGCGGTGACGGTGAATGCCACCCTGCCGCCCTTCGCCAAGACCGGCCAGAACCTGGACGTCACGGTGTCCACCATCGGCAATGCCAAGAGCATCCGCGGTGGCACTTTGCTCATGACGCCGCTGCAGGGGGCCGACGGCCAGATCTATGCCCTCGCCCAGGGCAACATGGTGGTGGGCGGTTTTGGCGCCGCCACCGAGGACGGCAACAGCATCAGCGTCAACGTACCCACCGCCGGGCGCATCCCCAATGGCGCCACGGTGGAGCGCGCGGCCCCCACCTCCATGGGTGAGGAGGCCTCCATCGTGCTCAACCTCCAGCGCAGCGATTTCACCACCGCTCAGCGAGTGGCCGACAGCATCAACGACCTGGTGGGGGAGGGTACGGCGCACCCCATGGACCACACCTCGGTGCGGGTGGCGGCGCCCCTGGATGCCGCCCAGCGCGTGGGCTTCATTTCGGTCATCGAGAACATCGAGATCACCCCGGCCGACGGTCCCGCCAAGGTCATCGTCAACTCCCGCACCGGCACCGTGGTCATCGGCCGTCACGTGCGAGTGAGCGCCGCCGCGGTGGCCCACGGGCGCCTGTCGGTGAGCATCAGCACGGCACCCCGGGTGAGTCAGCCGGCGCCCCTCGCGGCGGGCGAGACGGTGGTCACCCAACAGACCCAGATCCAGGTGACCGAGGAAAACAACCGCGCCTTCGTGTTCGAGCCCGGGGTGTCCCTGGACGAACTGGTGCGGGCCATCAACCAGGTGGGCGCGGCCCCCAGCGACCTCGTGGCCATCCTCGAGGCCCTGAAGGAGGCCGGCGCCCTGCATGCCGACCTTATCATCATCTGAGGCCCGACCATGCTACCCGCCAGCCATAGCGTCCAGAGTCCTGCAGCCGGGAGCTACACCGATTTTGCCGCCCTCGCGCGCCTGCGTACCGACGCGCGCCGGGATGCCGGCGCCACCCTCGACGAGGTGGCCCGGCAGTTCGAATCCATGTTCATGCAGATGATGCTGAAGTCCATGCGCGAGGCCGGTTTCGGCGATCCCCTCACCGGCAGTCGCGAGGTGGAGTTCTACCAGGGCATGCTGGATGACCAGTTGAGCGTGGAGCTGTCCCGCAACGGCAGCCTCGGTATCGCCGACATGCTCAAGCGCCAGCTCACACCCCTGGTGAACGGCCCGGGAGCCGGGGAGGGTGCAGACGGGACCCGCGGGACCGCGGGCGAACTGGCGCCACCGCTGCGCACCTTCGCCTCACGCAGGCCGCCGGCGGCGGTGGCGCCGGCCGCGGTGCATGGCGCGGACTTCCCGGACCGCCAGGCCTTCATCGACGCGTTGCGGCCGGCAGCCGAGGAGGCGGCCCGCCGCCTGGGGGTGCCCGCCGGCCTGCTGCTGGCCCAGGTGGCCCTGGAGACGGGCTGGGGTCGGGCGGTACCGCGCCACCCCGACGGCTCCAGCTCCCACAACCTCTTCGGCATCAAGGCGGACGGGCGCTGGGACGGCCCGCGGGTGAGCCTGTCCACGGTGGAGTTCCGGGACGGCGTGGCCCAACGCGAGCAGGCGGCGTTCCGTGCCTATGATTCCTACGCCGCCAGTTTCCAGGACTACGTGGCTTTCCTGCAGTCGGGCGCCCGTTATACCGAAGCCCTGGAGCGCGCGCCCGATGCCTCCGGCTTCATGCGAGGCCTCCACGAGGCCGGCTACGCCACCGATCCCCGCTATGCCGACAAAGTGCTGGCCATCTGGCAGCGCGACCTGAACTGGAGCATATGAGCCATGGGCAATTCCCTCTTCGGCATCGGCGTATCCGCACTGCAGACTTCCCAGCGGGCCCTGAGCACGGTGAGCCACAACATCGCCAACGTGAACAACCCCGCCTTCAGCCGCCAGCGCAACGACATCACCGCCAGGGCGCCCCAGTTCATCGACGGCGGCTTCAAGGGCACCGGTGTTCAGGTCAGCGATATCCGCCGCTCGGTGAACCAGTTCCTGGTCGCGGACATCCGCTCCGGCACGGCAAACCTCGAGCGTCTCAATACCGTGAACGACCTGGCGTCTCGGCTGGACAACCTGGTGGCCTCTCCGGATGCCGGCCTGTCGCCGGCCATCGACGCCTTCTTCTCCGCCGTGCAGGACGTGGCCAACGACCCGGTGTCCACGGCCCCCCGCAGCGTGCTGCTGTCCCAGGCGGATGCCCTCGTGGAGCGCTTCGCCGGCCTCGACGGCCAGTTCGCCAGCATCGAGTCCTCCATCAACAGCCGCGTCGGCCAAGCGGTAAGCCTCATCAATGGTTTCGCCGAGAACCTTGCCACCCTGAATGGCGATATCCGCCGCGCCGTGTCGGTCTCCACCAACTCCCAGCCCAACGATCTGCTGGACCAGCGCGACGAGTTGCTGCGCCAGCTGTCGGAGCTGGTGGATGTGGCTGTGTTGGAACAGGCGGATCGGACGGTGAACGTATCTATCGGCAGTGGCCAGCCTATCGTGGTGGATACCTTCGCCAACCGGCTGGCGGTGACCGGCAACGAATTCGACCCCACCCGGAGCGAGGTGGCTCTGGCCAACGTGCCCGGCAATCCCGTGATTTCCCAGTTCATCAGGGGTGGCGAGTTGGGGGGGCTGCTGGAAGTCAGGGAGACACTCATCGACCCGGCTCGCAACATCTTCGGGCGCATCGCGGTGGGCCTCGCCGACACGGTGAACGCGCAGCACCGCCAGGGCCTCGATCTGCAGGGCAATCTGGGTGGGGCCTTCTTCAATGACTTGGCGGATACCAGCGCGGCGGTATCCGCCAGCAGCCGCAACACCGGTACCGCCGCCGTAGAGGCGGTCATCACCGACATCGGCCAACTCACCACCAGCGATTACCGCTTGGAGCGCAACGGCTCCACCTTCAGCCTCACGCGCCTGTCCGATGGCGTGGTAACCAACGTATCCGCTGACTTCACAGGCCTGCCGGCGGCCGCCACCACCACGGTGGATGGCATCGAGCTGACGGTGACGGGCACGGTGGACGAGGGTGATGGTTTTCTCATCCGGCCCACGCGCTTCGCCGCCCGAGACCTGGCCACGGAGATATCAAACCCCCTCAACATCGCAGCCGGATCGCCCGCGGCCAGCGCCGCCGCGGTGGACAACGCCGGCCTCGGGGCGGTGTCGCCGGCGGCGGTCGTGGACCCGGTGGCCTATGCGCCGGACGATTATGAGATCGTCCTGGCGGATGCCACGGGCGCGGCGGGGGGCGGCCGGGGTACCTTCAGCGATACCGGGATCGACGACACCCTGACTCTGGGTTACGACCTCAGCATCGACGGGGTCATCGTCTACCGCCAGAATGTAGCGGATATCCCCTTGGCCGACGCCGCGGCCATCGCCGCGGAGATCAACGACGACACGGTTACCACCGGGGTGCGGGCCCTGGTGGAGGGGGGCAGCCTGTTCCTCACCCGGGACCCGGCCACCACCGGCGACATCGTGGTGAGGGAGACGCTCACGGGGGCGTCGGATGCCGGCGACACCATCACCGGCTATTTCGGCGGTGCCCTGAGCGGTGCGGCCGATACCAGTGAGCTCACCTTCTCCGCCGCCGCCGACAGCTACGTGGTCCTGGACGGCGGCGCCAACGCCATCGCCAGCGATGCCTATAGCTCCGGGGCGCCCATCGAGTTCAGTGGCATTCGCGTCGCCGTCGAGGGGGAACCCGTCAACGGCGACGTCTTCACCGTCACGCCCAACACCTTCGGCGTGGGCGACAACCGCAACGCCCTGGCCCTGGCGGATCTCCAGATCGCCACCGTACTCAACGGCGGCACCGCCAACTTCCAGGATGCCTACGGCGAGCTGGTGGTGCAGATCGGCGGCACCACCCGTGAGGCGGGCATCAACCTGTCGGCCCAGCGCACCCTGCTGGACAATACCCAGGCGGCGCGCTCCGCGGTGTCGGGCGTCAACCTGGACGAGGAGGCCGCCGACCTGCTGCTGTTCCAGCAGTCCTACCAGGCCGCTGCACGAATCATCTCCACGGCCGATACTATCTTCCAGGAACTGCTTTCCGTCACGAGGGGTTGACCATGAGAATATCCACCCTGGAGATCCAGCGCCAGGCCGTCGCCGCCATCAACGACCGCCAGGTAGAGCTGGCCACCACCCAGTCCAGGCTCGCCAGCGGTCGCCGCGTGCTGACCCCGGCCGATGACCCCGCCGCGGCCGAGCGTATCCTGACCCTCAAGGAACAGCTCAACGGCAACGCCCAGTTTGCCCGCAACGCCAACCGGGCCACGAACCGCCTGCAGTTGGAAGAGACCGTGCTCGCCAACGTCACCGATATCCTGCAGGGGATCCGCGACCGTGCCGTGCAGGGCGCCAATGCCTCCCTGAGTGCCGCCGATCGGCGCTTCGTGGCCGCGGACGTGGAGCAGTCCCTGGACGCCTTGCTCGCCCTTTCCAATACCCGGGACGCCAACGGCGAGTACATATTCGCCGGCAACCGCACCCTCACCGAACCCTTCGCCCGCGGCCCGGGCAATGCGGTCACCTACAACGGCGACCAGGATCAGCGCGAACTCCTCATCGGCCCCGGCCGGCGCATGCCCGTGGGTGATGACGGCGTCGAGGTGTTCCAGCGCATCCCCAACGGCAACGGCACCTTCCGCATCACCGATGCCCCCGGCAACACCGGCAGCGGGGTGGCCGGCGGTGGCTCGGTGGTGGATCCCGGGGCCTTCGACGCCGCCGACTACACCATCGACTTCACCGCGTCCGACGTCTTCCAGGTGGTGAACGACGCCACCGAAGTCGTGGTGGCCGGCGGCACCTTCCAGCCCGGCGACACCATCGCCTTTCAGGGCATCCAGGTACGCATCCAGGGCCGGCCCGCCGCCGGCGACGCCTTCGCTGTGACCGCCAGCACCAGCCAGGACCTGTTCACCACCGTCCAGAATACCATCGACGCCCTGCGCGGCAACGTCGCCACCGCCAACCCGGACGGCGGTTTCAACAACGCCATCGGCCGCAGCCTGGCGGACCTGGACCAGGCCCTGGAGAACATCCTCGACATCCGCGCCCAGGTGGGGGCACGCCTCGCCACCATCGAGGACGAGGACAATATCCGCCAGGACGTGAACCTGTTCACCGAGACCACCCTGTCCGAACTCGAAGACCTGGATTTCGCCAAGGCCGCCAGCGACTTCAACCTTCAACTCACCGCCCTTCAGGCCGCCCAGCAGGCCTTCACCCGCATCCAGGGCCTGTCCCTGTTCAATTTCCTGTAGCGCCTGACCCGCCTGACCGACTGGCGAGCCGAGCCTGAACGGCGAAAAGCGAAAAGCGTAACCGCGAAAGACGCGAAATTGCGCGAAAAGGGAAAAGATCCCCGCCGTAGGGTGGGTCAAGCGCAGCGGACCCACCATTTGCCGGAGTCGTAGCGCCGTAGGGTGGGTCAAGCGCAGCGGACCCACGGCGGGCGGTGGGGCGATGTGCGGGGCTTGGAACGGTGGAACCGCTGCGCTTGTTCCACCCTACGTTTTGCGGGGTCGTGGCAGGGTAGGGTGGGTCAAGCGCAGCGGACCCACCATTTGCCGGGGTCGTAGCAGCGTAGGGTGGGTCAAGCGCAGCGGACCCACCACTTGCCAAGGTCGTGGCGCCGTAGGATGGGTCAAGCGCAGCGGACCCACCGGCGGGGGCGGGGGCAATGTCCCGTGTTGACCATACGAATCACTCCGGCGCCATGCCGGCAATATCGTGGGGCCGCGTCTCCCCCCAATCCGGCGCGTACCAGCCGGCCTCCACGGCTCGATGAAATGACCCATACGGCCAATCGGCGGGGCTTCGCACATAGCCATGGTGAACCGGGTTGTAATGGATGTAATCCAGATGGTTCCTCCAGTCTGACTCGTCGCGGATGGCGTGCTCCCAGAATCGACGTTGCCAGATGGGGGTGGCGCACAAGGCAGGGTTTGCGGCTCTGATATTGGCCGTGAAGTAATGTTTTATGAGCCGCCAGCGCTCGGAGAAATCCCCGTCCCCCTCCGGCAGGTGCCACAGTGCATGGATATGATCCGGCAGGACCACGATGGCATCTATGGTGAATGGGCGTTTTGCCGTTACCCGACGCAGGGCATTGCGTAGCCGTGCCACCGCCGACTCATCGCGGAACAGGGGCACGCGGTCGTGGGTGACCACCGTAAAGAAGAAACAGCCGCCCGGAATGTGGGCGCGTCGATAGCGGCTCATGGCGTTTCCGTCCGTGGAAGTTGAGAGTGGAGATTATGGTGGAACCGCTGCGCTTGTTCCACCCTACGTTTTGCGGGGGCGTGGCAGGGTAGGGTGGGTCAAGCGCAGCGGACCCACCATTTGCCGGAGTCGTAGCATCGTAGGGTGGGTCAAGCGCAGCGGACCCACGGCGGGCGGTGGGGCGATGTGCGGGGCTTGGAACGGTGGAACCGCTGCGCTTGTTCCACCCTACGTTTTGCGGGGTCGTGGCAGGGTAGGGTGGGTCAAGCGCAGCGGACCCACCATTTGCCGGGGTCGTAGCAGCGTAGGGTGGGTCAAGCGCAGCGGACCCACCATTTGCCGGAGTCGTAGCGCCGTAGGGTGGGTCAAGCGCAGCGGACCCACCGGCGGGAGCCGGGGGCGGGCCCGCAATTGGGGTGGGCGCGACGGTTGAGCAACCTTGATGATGGGCATTAACCTTCGGCGTTAACTCCTTGTTATGCAAGCGGTTGAAAAATCGGGGCACAACGCCGGTTTGTGACGGGCGTCACGCGGGGAATTTTTTTGGCCGGCGGGCATAAAGTTTCCCTGCGGGAGGCCGCTGTCATTACCGGAGGCGGTAAGAGCCCACTCGATGGGAACATCCGTCAAATATCAACCTGCAGCCCCGTGCCGGCGCGGCCTTGCCGCAGCCCCGGGGCCAAAGGAGACCGACAATGGCACAAGTCATCAACACCAATATCCTGTCCCTCAACGCCCAGCGCAATCTGAATACCTCCCAGAACGCCCTGGCCACTTCTTTGGAGCGCCTGTCCTCGGGCCTGCGCATCAACAACGCCGCCGACGACGCGGCGGGGTTGGCCATCTCCGAGCGCTTCACCACCCAGATCAACGGCCTCAACCAGGCCAGCCGCAACGCCAATGACGGCATTTCCCTGGCCCAGACGGCGGAGGCGGCGCTGGGCGAGGTGACTCAGAATCTGCAGCGCATCCGCGAACTGGCGGTGCAGTCGGTCAATGCCACCAACTCCGACAGCGACCGCGCCACCCTCAACCAGGAAGTGCAGCAGCGCCTGTCGGAGATCGACCGCATCGCCAGCCAGACCTCCTTCAACGGCCGCAACGTGCTGGACGGCACCTTCGGCACCGCCCAGTTCCAGGTGGGCGCCAACGTGGGCCAGACCATCGGCCTCGACCTCGGCACCAGCACCCGCACCGCCGACGTGGGCGCCGTGGCCACCGCCACCTCTGTGGATCTGTCCGACCTCATCGCCGAGGGCAGCGATGCCGTCCCCGGCTCTGCGGCCACCTTCGCGTTCGACGCGACAGAGGTCGTTGGAACGGATTATAGCGAGGTTACGCAGGCAGCGACTGGTGGAACCGCGACCTTCGCGGCTGCTCAGCTTCAAGTGAATTTCACTACTGATACTGTGAGTTTTGATGTTACCGATGGTACAGAGACGTCGACGGTTACTTTGAATACAGATTTAAGTGGAGCATCGCTCGCTGATGTTGCAACTGCACTAAACGATAATACTGATGGTCTGGGATTTGATGGCCACTTCGTCGCTTCCGTAGACGGCACGGATATCGTTATCACCAACCAGACAACGGGGACAGGAACAACGGTATCCATAGACAGCTTCAACGCTAACGCGGATGGCAATGGCACTGACTCCTCCTTGACTGGGATTACCGGGGTGACTTCTGCCGATGGTCTGGATGAAGAAAACGCCAACGCCAATCTGGTCATCACCGACACTGATGGAACAACAGACTTCACCGTCCCGCTCACCCAGGATCTTTCGAACGGGGATGCAGCCGACATCACGACGCTGCTTAATGCCATCAATAGCGAACTCGGTACCGCAGCAACCGCTACTGAGGATAGCGGCACCATAACCATTACGGATGATGCCAACATCGCCGGCAGCTTCTCGGTCACCCTGGATGGCACTGCCGTCACCGGAACCAGCACGGCCGGCGTCGCCGACGAGGCCGCCGTTCCGGCCTCCACCCTGACCCTCGACGAAACAGACAACCTGACCATCCAGTTCGGCGACAACGCCGCGCTGGCAGTGGAGGACGGGATGTTCTCCACGGTCCAGGCCTTTGCGGACGCGGTGAACGAGGCCCTCGGCAGCAACGGCTCGGCCACCCTGGACAGCGACAACGTGCTGAGCATCACCTCGGGTGAGGCCATCACCATCGGTGGTACCCAGGCCGGCACAGTGTTCACGGACACGGCCTTCGCCCCCACGGGTACCCTCGCCGAGGCCAGCGTGGCGACGGTGGACGGTTCCAACGCGGCCATCTTTTCGGTCGACGCGGCCCTGACCTCGGTGTCGGATCTGCGCAGCACCTTCGGTGCCATCCAGAACCGCTTCGAGTCCACCATCGCCAACCTGGCCAGTGCGACGGAGAACCTGTCGGCCGCCCGCTCGCGGATCCTGGACGCGGACTTCGCCGCCGAGACGGCGGCCCTGACCCGCGCCCAGATCCTGCAGCAGGCCGGCATCTCGGTGCTGTCCCAGGCCAACGTCCAGCCGCAGAACGTGCTGGCGCTGCTCCAGTAACCTAGCCGGTGGGGCGGGGCCCGCAACGGGTCCCGTCCCCGGAGGGTAACGACATGACTATCGATTTGAATGTCGGTCTGCTTCGGCAGGTTGGGCTGGCGCAAAGTAGCGCGCGGCCCGCTCCGGACCCTGCCTCCCAGGGTCAGCGGGCCCTGAGTGAGGGAGTGCCCCGGTCGGGTGCCGCCGGCGAGAGCGCCGCGGCCCAGCAGGCACGCGCCGGTCCCGCCGCCGCAGCCGGCCGCGAGCAGGCGACGGGCAACCTGAGCCCGCAGGAAATCGACGCGGCGGTGGGCGAACTCAACGACCTGGCCCAGAGCATTCGCAGGGAACTCAAGTTCAGCGTCGACGATGCCAGCGGTCGGCCCGTCATCGAGGTCTACGACGCCAACACCGAGGAACTCATCCGCCAGATCCCCCCGGAGCAGGTGCTGAACGTGCTCCGCCAACTCAAGGAGTTTGACAGCGGGCTGCTGCAGGAAAAGGCATAGGGTTTGCATCTTTTCTTGCATATTTCCCCGCAACGGTTTTCTGAGGAGTCGAGGTTATGGCAGGTATTTCCGTCAGCGGAGTGGGTTCGGGCATCGATATCAACAGCCTGGTGAACCAACTGGTGGCTTCCGAGCGCCAGCCCACGGTGCAGCGCCTGGACCGCCGCGAGGCCGGGCTTCAGGCCGAGCTGTCCGGCTTCAGCCTGCTGAAATCGGCCCTCGCCGACCTCCAAAGTGCCCTGGACGGCCTGGGTGGGGACGGGCTGTTCCAGGGCCGCAGCGTCACTTCCGCAGCACCCGAGCAATTCACGGCGACGGCCCAAGGCGGTGCCGCCACCGGCAGTTTCGCCATCGAGGTTGAACGCCTGGCCAGCGCCCAGAAGCTGCGCTCCACGGGCTTCAGTGGGCCCGACGCCATCGTCGGCACCGGCACCCTGACCATCGCCGGCGGCGACAGCAGCTTCACCGTGGATGCCGGTGACGGCAGCCTGGGGGCGATACGCGACGCCATCAACGAGGCCGCCGACAACACCCTGGTCAGTGCCGGTATCGTCAACGTGGACGACGGCACGGGCGGTACCGAGAGCCGCTTGGTGCTTACCGCCCGCGAGCCGGGCAGCGCCAACGCCCTCACCGTGACCACCAGCGACGGCGACGGCGACAGTACCGACGCCACCGGCCTGTCCCGCCTGGTGTATGACCCCCAGGGCTCGGGGGCCACCCAGCTCATCGAGCTGGACCCCGCCGAAGATGCCCTCATCCGCATAGACGGCCAGGCGGCCACCCGCTCGGCCAATACTGTGGACGACCTCATCGACGGCGTCACCCTGGAACTCTTGAGCGCCGATCCGGGTAACCCCGCCACCCTCACCATCGGCGAGGACACCGGTGCGGCCGGCACGGCCGTAAACGCCTTCGTGACGGCATTCAATGGTTTCGCGGAGCTGCGGGACAGCCTCACTGGCTTCGACCCCGACACCCGCCGCGGGGGGCCGTTGCTGGGCGATTCCACCCTGCGCATTCTCGATTCGAGGCTGCGTAGCACCCTGTTCGATCGGGTCGGGGCCGCGGGGGAGGTCAACAGCCTCGCCGCCCTGGGCATCACCACCGGCGACGACGGCCGCCTCACGGTGAATAATGCGACCCTCACCGCGGCCCTCGACGACAATCCCGCGGCGGTGGCGGCCCTGTTCGGTGGCGAGACCGGGCTGGTGGCCCGCGCCGGCGGCATGCTGGACGGCTTCCTGCAGAATAACGGTCTGTTGGACAACCGCATCGATGGCCTCAACGGCCGCATCGAGGACATCGGCGACCGGCGCCTGAACCTGGATCGGCGCATCGACGCCCTGGAGTCGCGCCTGCTGGCCCAGTTCACGGCCATGGACCAGCTGGTATCGCAATTGCAAAATACCGGCAACTTCCTGACCCAGCAGCTCGAGAACATACCGGTGCCCGGCAGGACAAACCGCTAACCCGTGCCCGCCCCAGGAGCCCCGCCCGGCGGCGCCATCCAACCAAAGAGGATAAGAGCATGCTCAACCAGAAGGCGCTCAAGCAGTATCAGAACGTGGGCGCGAAGTCCGCCGTGGAGGAGGCCACTCCCCATCGCCTGGTGCAGATGCTGATGGACGGTGCCCTGTCACGCATCGCCGCCGCCGCCGGCCACATCGAGCGCCGGGAGGTGGCCCTCAAGGGCGCCGCCATCGGCCAGGCCATCTCCATCATCGGCGGCCTCCAGGGTAGCCTGGACCTGGAAAAGGGCGGCGACATCGCCACCAACCTCGACCGCCTGTACGACTACATGACCCGCCGTCTCACCGAGGCCAACATCGAGAACGACGCCGCCAAGCTCCAGGAGGTCCGCGGCCTGCTGGCCGAGATCAAGGGCGCCTGGGACCAGATCCCGGGTAAGCTCGGCAGCGAGAACGGACGCGTCGCCGGCGCCGATAAGGCTGTGAGCCCCTGAGCCCCTGATGAATCCCACTCACCCACACCCCGGCGACCCGACGGCGGCCGTGCTCGACGAGCTGACCACCGTCTACCGGACCATGCTGCAGCAGGCCGAGGCACAGTCCTGGGACGCCCTTATGGCCACCGCGCCGCGCCGCCGCGTGCTGGCCGAGATGCTCGCCGACCTGGCGCCCCTTGACCCCGCCCATCGCCCCCGCCTCGAACGCCTGCAGGGCCTCAATGCCGAACTCGAACGGCAGACCCTTGCCGCCCGCGGCAATCTCCTGTCGTCCCTAAGCCGCATGAAACACGGCCGCAAGATGCACGCCGCCTACACCGGCCGTTCCAACCCGTAGCGCCGGTCCGATACTTAGGTGTTGCGGGCTATGAGCCTGGAGAGTGGGGACAAGGGAAATGGGAAAAGGGAAAAGAAAAAAGAAAAGAGCTTAACCACGAAAGACGCGACAAGGGAGAAGGCCGGTGCTTCGATTACCCCAGAAGCGACGCCCTCGTCGCGATTCGCCTGCCCTCATCGCGGCGGGGCGCCACACCTACATCAGCGCAGCAGTTCGATTTCCAATCCCACATCAAGCGCATGCCAGGCCCGATCGGCGGTCAGGACGGGGCACTGGTAATCCTGGGCCAGCGCCAGACAAGCGCGGTCCGCCAGTGACAGTCCGTGGGAACGCGTGCGCCGCCACAGGTGAGCCGCCGCTTCCGCCTGATCCACGGTGAACGGCTCGACCACCACGCCAACATCAATGATTCCTTCACGCAACCACGTCGAATCCACTTCCAGCCATAATGCCTTCTGCACTACCTCCGCCCAGTTGACGGCAGAGACCCGTGCCCCGACCAACGCAGCCTCTACCCTATCGGCGCCAGGCTCATCGTGCATCAGCGTCAGCAGCGCCGATGCATCCAGGACCATGGCCACTACTCTTCCACTTCCCTGGCGGCCTCCGCCCGGCGCTCGGCGATAAGTTCGTCTACCAGGCTTCTGTTCGGAGGAATATGGGCGAAGGCACCGCGCAGCCGCTTGACCACGGCCTCGCGCCGCTCCAGGACAAGGGCATCCCCCACCTGCCGCGCCACCAGCCGGTCCCCCGGCTTCAAGTGCAGGGCCTTACGCAGGGCAGCGGGAATCACCAGTCGCCCCTGGGCGCCTACCTGAATCTCATTGTGGTTTTCTGCCATCTTTCCCATCTCATGCCACATCACAGGGAAGCGTGCCATAACCAGACCCCTTTAACCAGTCATCCCTGACCGACGAGCGCCAGATTCCTGCCCGCAGTGGTCTCCATGCCATGCGCCTATGGCGTGGCGGGAGCGGGTGCTGGAGGTCTACAGCGAAAAACCTGTTAACTAGTGCCTGTACGAAAACCCGTATTTCCCGGCAAATTCCCAGCGTGACACTCAGGTACTGATGGCCGGTGTTCCACCTTGGCGACTGTTTTGAGATGCGTGGCGTCATCCAATGCGAATGCTTCGCATTGATGGTGATGTGCAGACGCTCCTCTCCTGTCCGCGTGGCGCGGTATCGGCTTCGGAGCGCTGCTCAGGCAGCCTTTCGGTAGGGGCCGCGCCTTCGCCGCTCCCGCTCTTGTTCTTGCTGACGCAGCAGCGCGCCAAGGCGGTGAATGTTGCGTGCGAGCACGGCCAGCGCCACATAGCGCTTGAAGCCCTCGATGCCGTGGTCCGGACACTTGTCCAGACCATGAACCTCCAGGGCATTGATGGCCGACTCCACCGCCGAATGGCGATGGCGCAGGCGCAGAAATTCCTCATCACTCTCGCGCACCTTGTCGGCCTGAGAGAGACGACCCTTCTTCGGCAGGACCACCCGCTCCAGACGCTCAGCCAAGGCCGCCTGGTTGGCTGGACTGTGGAAGCCCTTGTCCATGCTAACAGCGCGCAGTGGCGCAAATCGCTCCTTCGTCTCCTCAACCATCGGTACGGCCACCTGATCATCGGTGCACATCTGCATCACCTGGTGGTGCAGGATGAAACGGTCGCTGTCCTCCATCACGCACACCCGCAACCCCAACTCCACCGGCACCCCGGCCTTGCCCTTGCTGATCCACTCGGTGTGGGGCTCGAACAACGAGAAGACCTTCTCATTGTGGGGGATGCGCTCGCCCTGGAGCACGCGGCGGCGGATCTGATCGATCTGCCGATTGGCGTGGGTCATGAATTCATCAAGCTCGCGCAGCAGCCCCTCGCTCAGCGCACAGGAGGCCGGCACTTTCTGGCGGATCTGCTCGGCACGGGTCAGGTGGTCCTCGGCCAGTTCCAGGTAGGTGCCGTGGGCCTCGGCGATATCCTGCAGTTTGGCTTGACGCTTGTCTTCGTCCTTGGAGGTGGAGTGTTTGAGCCGCTGGACGATTCGGTACTGGCGCTTAAACTGGCGCTGATGGTGGGCATGCTGACGCCAACCGGGCAGCGCGTGGAGTTCGGCCAGTTCGGTGCTCAAATCGATGACCTTACGGATGGCGTCGAGCAGCAAGTTGATGTCGGTGGGGAAATGCACATCGGTCTCCACCACGAACGAGTCACAGCGCCCGACGAGCCCTTCTTCTAGGTTTTTTTAGCGCCTTGTGCCCCGCACGCACCACCTCTTGATTGATCCGGTCCAGGAGCTCCGGGGTGAACAGGCGCAGATTATCCCGTAGCGTCTGCATCGGGTAGAGATAGGTGTCGGTCCAGTCGCCGTGCCCGAGGAACTGGCGGATCGTGTTGTGCTCGTTGGCCAGTTCCCGGACCCTGTCGTAGTCGGCACTGAGCCCCAGGCGCAGTACGCCAAGCACCAGGATCTTCCACTGCGACATCCCCGGCCGACCGGCGTCAGGGGCCACCAGGACATTTTCTGCCTCGCTATCACGTACCGGGCGCACCTCTTCAAGGATCGCGAAAACCCGCTCGCGCAACGCGGGCGTGGTGTAGATGTGCTGCAGTCCCCGCAGGAGCTGCGGGATGTCATCGCGCGATTTGGGATCGAGCCAAATCGCGCCGATGTCCTGCTCGCCGATCTGCATTTGCGGCTCGATCACCTTGCGCATACGAATTTCATCCTGGCGAAGATTGCGTCTCTCAAGGGCCTTGTGCGCCTGTACCGTCCGGCCCTCACCGGTTACACCGCCATTATATCAATGCAGATCAATGCGTTACAGATTTATCTTGCAATCCAGCAAACGGAACCGTCGCATTCTTCGCGTCGCGATTATTAGCTTATGCCGTTGATCAATAAACTCTTTTGAGTTTCTCGTGCAGGCACTAACTACGAAAGGCGCGAAAAGGGATAAGGCCGGGGGCTTCGATTACTCTTGTGGAGCGACGCCCTCGTCGTGATTTCCCGGCCTCAATTTCCGTATCGATGGCGGTCCAACCCCGCGCATATCTGGCGAAGGATTGATTGCGAGGGCGACTAGATCCCACCCGATAGGGGTCGGGAAGGAGTGACCCTCCCCGCCCTCCGAACCGTGCATGCGGTTCTCCCGCACACGGCTCTCCAGTCGGTGGTTACCTCATCGGGATTGGCTCGCCAACGTCCGGGCTTCGGTCATGGTGAAAAGCCCAGCCGCAGCGAAGAACGCGTTCGGCCAGCGGAGATGGTCGGACTGACAATGACCCGCTCCCGGGCGCTTCTGCTGCTTGCGCAACAGCGCCCGTAATCGACGTCGGACAAAACCGTCCACGCGAGGAAAGGTCCACGGGTGCGCGTGCTGGAAATACACGAACCAGCCACGAAGCATCGGGTTCAGGTCGGCCACAATCCGCGCCAGCGAATCCCCACGACTGCGCCGGGTTTTGGCCCGGACCCGGTCGTAAAGGGCCTTGCGGCTCTTCTTGCGTACCCACCGCCGTCCCGCTTCAAACCGGTACCCGAGAAACTCAAAGCCTTCCCCGGGCTGCCGGCAATCCCCCACACGGGTCTTCGCCGGGTGCAGTTGCAGACCATTGGCCTCCACCCAGTGCCGCAACTCCTGCAGCGCCTCCTGGGCTTCGTCCGGACTGGCACACGGGATCACGAGGTCGTCAGCATACCGAACCATCCGATAGCCGCGCTGGGTCATGTGTACATCCAGCCCGTGCAGGTACAGATTCGCGAGTAACGGACTGATCACCGCCCCTTGGGGCGAGCCCGGGTCGGCGTCCAGCGCGCTATCTCCGCCACCACGTCCTGGCGCAACCAGGCGCGCAGCAGGTCGAGGATCCGACCATCGCTGATCCGGTCCTCGACCCGGGCCATCAACGCTTCGTGCGGGATGGTGTCGAAGTACTGGGCCAGGTCGGCATCCACCACATGGGTGTAGCCCTCCCGAACCAGCCCATCCACTTCCCGCAGCGCATCCTTGCACCCGCGACCCGGGCGAAACCCGTAACTCATCGGCAAAAACTGGTGCTCGAAAATCGGCTCGAGCACCCGCTTCATCGCCGCCTGCACAATCCGGTCCTTCACCGTCGGAATGCCCAGGGGACGCGTCCCTGTCCCCTTCGGAATCTCCACCCGACGCACCGCATCCGGTCGGTACCGTCCAATTCCCAGCGCCTCTCCCAACTCCGCCAGATACCGCTCGGCATGGGCCTCAAAACGCTGCACACTCTGGCCATCCACCCCCGCTGAACCCCGGTTGGCCCGCACATCCTGCCACGCCCGTTCCAGGGTCTGGGGGCGATGCACCTTGTCGATCAGACTGAACCACTTCGTCCCTTGGACGCCGTTACCCAGCGCCGCCAACATGCGCTCCGTCCAGATCGTGCGGTCCACCCACGGCCATTCCACCGGGTTGGACGAGTCTGGCTTAGCCTCTTGCGAGACACTCTCGACCCTTTGCATACGCGCTCACCTCCTCCAGACTTCACCCATCCACCTTCCTGCCTCCCTTCCCTCGGCGCGATTTCTGTTCTTCGCGCTTTCCCGGCACCACCCACGGTTTTAGGCGGAGGACGCCCTCCAACTCTTGGGTCCGCGTTTCCGCAGCACCTCGCCATGACCGCAGCAGAACCGTTCAGTACTACGAAGGCTCTGACTCCTGCCCACCGTCACCACGGCGGTCAGGTCTCCCCGCTTCTCTCGCATTTCCTTCCCAGCGTTCCGTCTCCAACCACGGAGGGGACCCGAATGTCGCTTTCCACGCCAATCCCAGCGCATCCGATGATTTTCAGGCTTCACCTTCTCCTAGCGGGCTCGCCGTCCCGTACCGCCGAATCGAGTTCGTCATCCTACGGACCGCCAGTTCGCCTCCGGTTGCTCTCCACCCCGCCTCGCGACGACGCAGTTACCTTCGACTACGGGGCCTTGGCTTACCCCGACACGGACTCTCACCGTGCAGAAAATGCGCCTCCACGGACGCACTAGGAGGCCAGCCCTCTGGCCGATTGGGCGGTGGGGGTGCCATCGTCGAAGATGAATCGCCGAGGGGGTTCGGCTCCTACCGAGGGGCGATTTGCGATGTAGGTGTAGGAGGCCAGCCCTCTGGCCGATTGGGCGGTGGGGGTGCCATCGTCGAAGATGAATTGCCGAAGGGGCTCGGCGCCTACCTGGATGAATCGCGGAGGGCCTTTCGTGTCGTGTAGTATCCGAAACATGGTAAACGTGACGCGGAAGGAACCTACGATGCCCCATTCGGCCCTGCAGCACGACATCTATGGCGCCCTGGAAGCCCTGCCGGAGGGTGTGGACCGGGGAGATCATCGATGGTCAGTTCCATACCCAGCCGCAGCCGGCGGGGCCGCGGTAATGGGTGAAGCCGACCTTGAAGGTGTAGAGCTCCGAAAAATTCGTTGGTGAGTGCCGATGGGTTTGCCCCACCAGCAGGCAACAGCCGTCATGCGCCTTGGCAAAAGCATGACGGGCACTCTCCGGGGTCCGAGGCCGTGTCGAGCCTGACATTGCGAATGTGCGGCATTGCCAAGCCGCTGCTGTCCCCTATTATTCTATTCCCGCAAGCGACTGTCCGCTTCCGTACCCGGAACCAGCGCTCGGATCAGGAGGCAGGTGTCCACATGAATGGAAGTTTCAGCCATCCATCTCGCTGCGCCCGATCGTAGCGCGCTCGCGCCGGACTTGCGCTGCCCAATCTTCGGCGCGGCCTGTGGTCAAAGAGACGCTTTTCTGCAGTTCATCCAACGCCTGCAGGCCGTTTGATTCCAGTTGCGTCTCCCGGTTCGCCAACGATTGCACCGCCCGGCGCAAGACTTCAGATTTCGACGTTCCGAACCGGCGCGCCAGCCGCTCGAGGTCTCGAACCGTCTGCGGGTCAAGTGAATAGGTAGATTTGATGGTCGATGCTGTCATACGAGAAAGGTATGGCCATACTCAGGCACTGTCAACTTGAGAGGGTGCCGAGCGCAGGGCCTGTGATCCGCCGGATTTTAGGCCGACAATTGATGCGCCACCGGTCAATCCCTGCGCGAAGCAAACCATATGACATGGCGCGCGCCCTTGCCGGCCCGGTGCGGACGCACTATCTCAAGCTCGACGTCGAAGCCGGCTTGTTCCAGCCGCTTGGTGAACCGGCGATCGGAAGATGCCGACCAGACCGCCAACACCCCGTTCAGCTTCAGCGCCCGGCGCGTGGCCGCCAGGCCGGCCGGAGAATACAACCAGTCGTTTTCAGGCCGGATCAGCGCCTCCGGACCGTTGTCGACGTCCATCATGATGGCATCGAGACCTCCGCGCTGTTCACGCACCAGTTGCGCGACGTCGCCGACGAAAACCTCCGCTCTCGGGTCGTCGAGCGGATGGCCGGCCGGGGCACCGATGATCTCGCGGTTCCAGTCAACGACCTCCGGCACTAGTTCCGCGACCACGATCCGGGCATCCGGCCCGACCGCGTCAAGCGTGGCGGCCAGCGTGAAGCCCATGCCCAGCCCGCCGACCAGCACGCGCAGGCCGGCCCGGCCGGCCACGCGCGTGCAGGTCATTTCGGCCAGCGCGATCTCGGAGCGATGCACACGGCTGTTCATCAACTCGCCGCGGCCCGGAATCGAAATCGCGAACCGGTCAGCGTGCGCGTGCAGCTTGAGTTCGGTGTCGGTATCGGGAATACGTGCCGTCGCCAGCAGTTTCGATCGCGGCATGATTTATTAAGAGGTTAATCCCTCCGTCCCCTTTTCCCCGGCATGAAGCCGCCCATTTTGTCATTGCGGCGAAAGCCGTAATCCAGGGCCGCCACAGGCACGTGGGCCAGAGGCGCCATCCCGGCCATGGTACTCGCCGCCCTGGATACCGGGTCAAGCCCGGCATGACGAGGTGGGGTGTCTCTTACCCTTGAACGCCCCCTCCTATGGGATGCTTGATGGGAACGGCCCCTACTTCGATGGCTTCTTGCGTGCCAGGGTGAGTTTCTTCTTGGGTTTCCTGGCGGGCTTTTCCACCTTGGCCGGGCGCTTGGGCCTTGAGGCGGGGCGCTCGGCCGTCTTGATGGGGCTGCCATCCTCGGTCACCCGGGAGATGTTCAGGCGCTGGCCCGCCACCCATACCTTTTTCAGGTCATTGAAGATCTCCTTGGGCATGCCTTCGGGCAGGTCCACGAGGCTGTGGTCGTCGCGGATGTCGATGTTGCCGATGTAGCGGCCCTCCATGCCGGCCTCGTTGGCGATGGCGCCGACGATGTTGGCGGGCTTGACCTTGTGCTGGTGGCCCACCTCCACGCGATAGCGCACCAGGCCCTCACGCAGGGGGCGTTGCCGTTCCCCGGGCTTGTCCGCGCCCTTGTGGGGCCTCTTCTCCGAGTCCTTGCCGGGTCCCCTGGCCGGGCGTCTCTCGCGGCTCTCCGCAGCGGGGGCGGGGCTGCGCGGCGCCGGGCTCCGGGCGTCTTCGCGGTGGGTTATGAGCAGGGGGGTCTCGCCCTGTAACAGGTAGGCGAGAGCGGCGGCGATCTCCTGGGCGGGGACGTTGTGCTCCTGTTCGTACTGGGCGATCAACTCGTGGAACAGCTCCAGGTCGTCGGTGCCCAGGGTATCTGTGATGCGTTGTTTGAAGCGGGCGATGCGTTTGTCGTTGATGAGTTCCGTGGAGGGCAGCTCCATGAGCTCGATCTTGCGCTTGGTGGCCTTCTCGATGGCGTACAGCAGGCGTTTCTCCCGCGGCGCCACGAACAGGATGGCATCGCCCTGACGGCCGGCGCGGCCGGTGCGGCCGATGCGGTGGATGTAGGCCTCGGTGTCGTAAGGGATATCGTAGTTGATGACGTGGCTGATGCGTTCCACGTCCAGGCCCCGGGCCGCCACGTCGGTGGCCACAATGATGTCCAGTTGACCGTTCTTGAGCTGGGCCACGGTGCGTTCTCGCAGGTTCTGGGGGATGTCGCCGTTCAAGGGCGCCGAGGCATAGCCCCGGGCCTCCAGTTTCTCCGACAGCTCGGCGGTGGCGATCTTGGTGCGCACGAAGATCAGCGTGGCATCGAAGGGCTCGGCCTCGAGGATCCGGGTCAGGGCGTCGAGCTTGTGCAGGCCGCTCACCGGCCAGTAGCGCTGGCGGATGGTCTCGGCCGAGCCCGTGTTGACCTTGATGGTGACCTCGGCGGGCTCGCGCAGGTGTTTGGCGGCGATCCCCCGGATGCGCGCCGGCAGGGTGGCCGAGAAGAGGGCGGTCTGGCGCTGGGGCGGGGTCTGCTCCAGGATCCACTCCACCTCGTCGATGAAGCCCATGCGCAGCATCTCGTCGGCCTCGTCCAGCACCAGGGTGCGCAGGTGGTCCAGCTTGAGGGTGCCGCGGCGCATGTGGTCCGTGACCCGGCCCGGGGTACCCACCACTACATGGACGCCGCGCTCCAGGGCGCGGATCTGGGCGCGGTAGTCCTGGCCACCGTAGACGGGCAGAACGTGGAAGCCCTTCATGTGGGAGGCATACTTCTGGAAGGCCTCCGCCACCTGCAGGGCGAGTTCCCGGGTGGGCGCCAGCACCAGCACCTGGGGCCCGGCGGCGGCCAGGTCGAGGTTGGACAGCAGGGGCAGGGCGAAGGCCGCGGTCTTGCCGGTGCCGGTCTGGGCCTGACCGAGGAGGTCCCGGCCCTCCAGCAGCAGCGGGATGGTGCTGGCCTGGATGGGGGAGGGGGTTTCGTAACCCACGTCGTCCAGGGCCTCGAGGAGGGCTTCCTTGAGGTTAAGCTGGCCGAACGGGGACACCGTGTCGCTATTCATGGTTCACCTGGATGGGCTGGGGGTACGGCAGTGCCGGTGCACTCGGTACGGACCACCGGCAGGGTGGCCGCCGCCGATCGCACGCCGCGGGGAGGGGGCCGCGGGTTCGGGGGGGCCGTCAGTTGGGACCCCAAGAACGCGGGTTAGGGTAACACATCCGCCCCCGGGGCCTTCGTGCCAAGAACACTAAACCGCGAAATACGCGAAAGACGCGAACGAGACGAGAGAGAAGCCGAGGAACCACCCGGCGGTATCGAGTACTTAAAAGGGCATGGCCCCTGTAGAGGGTTGCCCTTTCATTTTGATAGCACATACGCCATCATTCTGGCATGAAGCCTCGCATTGTGGTGGACACAAGCGTATTGACAGCGGCCCTAATCGGTCCGCAGGGGCCAAATCGTGAAATCCTGCGGCGATGTCTGCTCGGCAGGTATAAGCCCCTGTTAAGCAATGCATTGTTTTCCGAATACGAAGATGTGAGCGCAAGGGAATCGATTATCGAACTCTGTCCAGTGAGCCGGGAGGATATTCGAAACCTCCTTGAGGCTTTTTGTTCGGTCGCGGAGTGGGTACAGATCTTCTACCTCTGGCGCCCGAACCTGGTCGACGAGGGTGATAACCACGTGCTCGAAGTCGCGACCGCCGGCAACGCACGGTGGATCGCAACAAACAATATTCGCGATTTTGCCAAAGCTGAGCTTCGGTTTCCGGACATTCAGATACTGACACCCGAGCAGATTTTGACGGAGGATTGAGATGGCGACTTTGACTGTTCGGCTTCCCGATGACAAACACATGCGCTTAAAAGCATTGGCCAAACGTAAACACATTAGCGTGAATAAGCTGATGGAAGAACTTTCGACCCAGGCCATTGCAGAGTTCGATGCGGAAACTCGATTTCGTGCGATGGCTGCCAACGGTGATATTGCCAGAGGACTGGATGTTCTCGACCGGCTCGACAAGGCCTTTGAAGGTTGACTGTAAGGCGTGATCGCCCGACCTACTAAACCGCGAAACACGCGAAAGACGCGAACGAGACGAGAGAGAAGCCGAGGAACCACCCAGCGGCATCGAGTACTTTGAATGGGTGCTGGCCCCTCCAGAGGGCCCCCTTTGGGGACCGCGTGGAGACGGCGGGGAGATGTAGGCATGAAGGAACCCTTGGAACATCGGCTGGTGGCCCATCGTGGCTTTCCCGCCCGGTTTCCGGAGAACAGCGTGGCGGGCGTCGCGGCGGCGCTGGCCTGTGGCGCCCGCTTCGTAGAGGTGGATATCCAGCTCACCCGGAATGGCGTGCCGGTGCTGCTCCACGATGCCGATCTGCGGCGCCTGTGTGATTCGCCCCGCGCCATCTTCGACACGGACCATGAGGATCTGGCGGCCCTGTGCCGGCGCCATGCTACAAAGCCGGACGCCGGGACGCCGTCCCATCCGGTACCCTTGCTGGCGGATCTGGCGCCTGTGTTCCAGGAGGCGTCCGCGGCTCTGCTGTTCGTGGAGTTGAAGCCCCAGAGCCTGGCCCACCACGGGCGCCGGGCCGTGTTGGACGCCGTGCTCCGGGAGGTGGCGGCCTTCCGGGAGCGCGTGGTGTTCATCTCCTTCGATGGGGCGGTGCTGGAGCAGGCCCATGTTTACGGGCCCGTGGGTCTGGTGCATGACCGCTGGGACCATCATCACAGCGCCGAAGTAGCAGCCCTGGAGCCCGAGTACTACTTCTGCAACGCCGAGCTGCTGCCTGAGGATGGCCCCCTGGCCCTGCCCGACAGGCGTCTGGTGGTCTATGAAACGGTGGACGCCGGGCGCGCCACGACACTCATGGATCGGGGCGTGGATCTGGTGGAGACCTTCGATGTATGCGGCATGGCGGACCGACTGCGGGCCATGGCTCCCGGTTGACTTGACAGCGGCGGGGTCATCTTGCCTGATCCCTGTAATTCCGGCATCGTGACGAAGCCCATGCGTTATCGACGGCAAGCCCCGCTTTTCCTGACCCTGCTGTTCCTCCTGCCTCTGGTCCTCCTCGGCAGTTGCGGGTCGGGGGAGGAGGACGTGGCGGCGCCGGCGTCGGCGGCGGCGGAGGACGAGCTGCTCGACCTCATCGAGTCCGTCGGCGAGGCCCGTTTCGGCGACCTCGATGCCATGCGCGAACGGGGCGTGCTGCGGGCCCTGGTGACCTACAGCCGCACCGATTTCTTCCTGGACCGTGGCCGTATCCGCGGTATCCAGGCGGAATTCCTGAGGGAGTTCGAAAAACAGCTGAATGCCGGCATCGAAGACCCCACCCGGCGCATCCGGGTCCACTTCCTGCCCGTGGCCTTCGACCGGCTCATCCCGGCCCTTAACGCCGGCCTGGGGGATGTGGCGGCAGCCTTCCTGACCGTAACGCCCGAGCGCCTCGAGATGGTGGATTTCGCCGCCAGCCGGCGCATGGTAGTGGACGAGATCGTGGTCACCCATGGGGCGGTAGCGGCGCCGGAGGGGCTCGAGGATCTGGCGGGCCACGAGGTCTACGTGCTGCGTGACAGCAGCTACGCGGAACACCTGCGAGGCCTCAATGAGGATTTCCGGGAGCGCGGCCTGGCGCCGGTCACGGTGATGGAGGCTGACCCCCACCTCCTCAGCGAGGATATCCTCGAGATGGTGAACGCCGGCATCGTGGACATCACGGTGGTGGACAGCTACCGCGCCGAACTGTGGGCGCGGGTGCTGCCAGACCTGGTGTTGCACCATGACCTGCGCATCGCCGAGGAAAACCCCGTGGGTTGGGCGGTGCGCCAGACGAACCCGCGCCTCAAGGCGGAGCTGGACAGCTTCATCGCCGCCAAGGGTAAGGGCAGCCTCATCGGCAACATCCTGTTCCGCAAGTACTTCGAGAGCACGGAATGGATCGAAGACCCCACCGAGGGCGAGGGTCGGCGGGTGGACCGCTATTTCGCCCTGTTTCGCAAGTATGGGCAGCGCTATGGCTTCGACGAGCTGGTCCTGGCGGCCCTGGCCTTCCAGGAATCGGGCCTGCGCCACGACCGCAGGAGCCACCGCGGCGCCGTGGGCATCATGCAGCTCCTGCCCAGTACGGCGGCCGACCCCAACGTGGGGATCCCGGATATCACTGACGTGGAGGACAACATCCACGCCGGCGCCAAATATCTGGCTTTCCTGCGGGACCGCTATTTCTCCGATCCGGGCATCGGCGAGGCCGATCGCCGCGCCCTCACCTGGGCGGCCTACAACGCCGGTCCGGCCAAGGTGCGGCGCATGCGGGAACTCACCGCGGAGTTGGGGCTCGACCCGGATGTGTGGTTCGGTAACGTGGAGGTGGCGGCCGGGCGCATCGTGGGACGGGAGACGGTGGACTACGTGGCCAACATCCAGAAGTACTACGTCGCCTACCAGTTGGCCCGGCGGGTGCGCGAGGTGAAGGACGGAGCCCTGGCGGCGGGGTCGGGTGACGGCGGGGCCAAACCATGAGGATCCGGCCATGAGGATCTGGCCATGAGGATCTGGGTGGATGCCGACGCCTGCCCGGGCGTGGTCAAGGAGATCCTGTTCCGCGCCGCGGACCGTACCGGCGTGCAGGTGACCTTGGTGGCCAACCAGCCGTTGCGGGTGCCGCCGTCGCCGTTCGTGGATGCCCTCCAGGTGGGGTCCGGCTTCGACGTGGCGGACAACGAGATCGTCAAACGACTGGAGAAGGGTGATCTGGTGATCACCGCCGACATCCCCCTGGCGGCGGAGGTCATCGCCCAGGGCGGCCACGCCCTCAATCCCCGGGGCGAGCTCTACACCACCGACAACATCAAGGCGCGTCTCAGCATGCGGGACTTCATGGATGCCCTGCGCTCCAGCGGCGTGGACACCGGCGGCCCGCCGGCGCTGGGGCAGGCCGATCGCCAGGCCTTCGCCAACAGCCTCGACCGGTTTCTCGCCAGAAATTCATAGCGGCGCACGGAGGCGCCGTATGGAACAGGGCCGGCCTGCAACCGGTACGAGCCAGGGTTTCTTCAGACGTCGGGCTCGAGCCCGACCCAACCAGAGAGAGCGACCATGCGCATAGAGGGTTCCTGTCACTGCGGGCGGGTACGGTTCTCGGTGGATTGTCCCCATCCCCATCCCTATCTGCGGTGCTATTGTTCCATCTGCCGCAAGACGGCGGGCGGTGGGGGCTACGCCATCAACCTGGGCGCCGATAACGGCACCTTGCAAGTGACGGGCAGCGAGCATGTCAGTGAGTACCATCCCCTGATGACCGATCCCGACAGCGGCGAGCGGGCGCCGGCGCCGGGCAAGCGTGCCTTCTGTCGCCACTGCGGCAGCGCCCTGTGGGCATGGGATCCGCGCTGGCCCGAACTGGTCCATCCCCATGCCTCGGCGGTGGATACGGCCCTACCGGTGCCGCCGCAGCATGTCCACATGATGCTGGGCTCGAAGGCCCCATGGGTGGAGGTATGCAGTGCGACGGGCGACAGCACCTTCGACGCCTATCCCGACGAGTCCCTGGCGGAGTGGCACCGGCGCCTGGGTCGGTAAACGGGGACTTCTTCCAGGTCCTCGAGGGCGAGCACGAAGTGGTGGCTAAGCTGTTCGACCGGATCGCCGCGGATCCCCGCCATGGCAACACGGTGAAAATCATCGAGGAGCCTATTGAGAAACGGAACTTCGGTGAGTGGAGCATGGGATACGCCAAAGTGAGTCGCGATGCTCTTCGTGGCATAGAGGGTCTCAATGATTTCTTCTCCGCAGGCAGGAGCTACACGGCGCTGGACCAGGGACGCGCGAAGGAGTTGTTGCGTGCGTTTCGTGAAGGACGTTGGCGGACGAAGGTGTCCTGAGAGTGTGCAGGAGTCGGTATCTCAGGACCCGCTTCGCAGCATGGCCTTTCAGTAACCCGTGGGCCGCCGGATCAAAATCGAAGAAATGGCACCGGCTAGGAGCGCTACCAGGAGAGTGCCGATCGCAAGTCCTGGTCACGCTTCATAGCCTTCCTCGACGAGCGCCTGGGTTCCCGGCCCCGGGGGATCTGGCCCGACCTCTGACCGATACCGTTATGTTTCGGGCGACGGGGTCCCGGCCGAGGCGCGGGCGCTTACCCGGAGGATGTCCTTGGCATGGTTGGTGTGTCGGCTGACCCTTTTTCCGGCTCCCCCTGCAACCGGCAATGGAGCATGAGGCGTTCCGCAGCCTCCCTGGCGGCATCGGCGTAGGGTATCAGCACCATGTCCACCCCTTCCTGCTCGAAGGCTTGGGCGTCGTAGCGGCTGGCGGTGGAGACGGCCACCTTGCCCTGATAGTTCTGCTGGCGCAGGCCATGGAGCAGCATGCGGTTGATGCCCCGGTCGCGCACGGTGCTGACCACCCATTGGGCGCGGCCCAGGGGCAGGGAGGCGACGAATTCGGGGTCTTCCGCGTCGCCGTAGTGGACGGCATAGCCCTCGCGAGTATGGCGGGCCACGGCCTCGGGGTCGAAGTCCACCGCCAACAGGCGGCAGCCACGGGTGCGCAGGCACTCCGCCATGGTGGCGCCGAAGCGCCCGAGGCCGATGAGGAGGATATCGATGTTGTCATTGCCTTCCACCGGGCTGTCCAGCTCCCGGTGGGCCACCTTGCGCTCGAAGGCGGAGAGGTAGGGGGCCAGGCGTTCGTAGAGGGGGTGCGAGTAGAGGATCATATAGGTGGAGGCGCTGATGGTGATCAGTCCCACCAGGGTGATGAGGCCCACGGTCTCCTGGTCCAGGTGACCCAGGCTGAGACCCAGGGCCGCGAGGATGAGGGAGAACTCGCTGATCTGGGCCACCGTCAGTCCGGCCAGGAAGCCGGTGCGCTTGCGATAGCCCATGTAGCCCATGATCACCATGACGATGAGGGGATTGCCGATGAGCACGAACAGGGAGAAGACGATGGCCGCCCCCACCTGATCCCCCAGCAGGCCGAGTTCGAGGCTGGCGCCGAGTTCGATGAAGAAGAAGACCAAGAGGAAGTCCCGCAGGCTCACGAGTCGCGCCGCCACCTGCTCGCGGTAGGGCGTCGAGGCGATGGAGATGCCGGCGAGGAAGGCCCCCACCTCCTTGCTGAAGCCGAGGGCGTCGCCGGCCGAGGCCCCCAGCACCGCCCAGGCGATGGCGAACAGCATCAGCAGTTCCGATGAATGGGCCAGGCGTCGCATCAGGCCGGGTAGCACGTAGCGCATCAGGAGGGCCACCGTCATCAGCATCAGGGCCCCCTTCAACAGGATCTTCAGGGCCTCCCACCCCATGTGAACCTCCCCGGAACCGGCCTGGCCGAAGGCCGTGAGGCCGATCATCACCAGCACCACCACGATGTCCTGGACGATGAGAAAGCCCACCGCGATGCGCCCGTGCAGGGAATCCACCTCGCGCTTGTCCGACAGCAACTTGACGATGATGATGGTGCTGGAGAAGGTCAGGGCCACCGCCACGTAGATGGCGACGACGTGGGACATGCCCAGCAGCAGGGCGATGAGGTAACCCACCACGGACGTGAAGATCACCTGTCCGAGTCCCGAGGCCAGGGCCACCGGCCCGACGGTGCGGATGATGTGCAGGTCCAGCTTCAGGCCCACCACGAACAGCAGCAGCGCGATGCCCAGGCGCGCGAACAGCTCGATCTCGCTGCTGTGGGAGACCATGCCGAAGGCCGAGGGCCCGGCCAGGATACCGACCGCGATGAAAGCGACGATGAGGGGTTGACGTAACAACTGGGCCAAGGCGCCGCCGACGGCCGCCAGTCCGAGGAGCGCGCCTATCTGGAAAAAAACGCTTTCGAACATGCCCCACTCCTATGGAAAATGGACCGGCTCAGCCCTGGTCCTGAACTCCTGAATCGGCTTCGTCCGGGCGTCCTGATGTCGGGATGAATCCCGACCTTCGATTCTGCCTCCGGGAACGCGAGGTAGTGATGTCCTTATAGGTCTGACTATAGGTCGGACTGTAGGTCGGACTGTAGGTCGGACTTCAGTCCGACATCCCTCGGCGGGTTCCAGACCGGCGCTGGTGCCTGGAGCAGCGCCGGCTGTCGGGATGAATCCCGGTCCACATCCATGCCCCGGGAACACGCGGTGGTGGTGTATCTGCGGGGTGTTAGCCCGACATCGATCACCCCCCCGCGATCTCCCGCGCGCGGGGCCGCAGCAGCAGGCCGTAGAACATTTCCAGGTAGCGCCGGGTCTCGGTGCGCTCCAGATCGGTGACATATTTCCAGAAGCCATAGACCCGCGACAGGGTCATCATGCGCTCGGCGTAGTTGGCCCAGGTGTAGCGTGCGGCCACGCGTTCGAGGGCCCCGCGCGAGAGGGTGTCCCAGTAGCCTGGGTCCTCCTCGCAACGTTGGAAGAACTCCACCAGCCGCGCGGCGGCCGTGTCGCCGTGGTTGGGGTCGATGTGAAAGCCGGAGACGCCGTCCTCGATGATCTCCAGGGGACCGCCGAAGCGGGTGGCGAAGGTGGGCAGACCGGTGGTCATGGCCTCCACCACCGTGAGACCGAAGGCCTCGAACAGGGCGGGCTGCACGAACACGCCGCGGCGCTCGGCGATGAAGCGGTAGATCTCACCCGCCAGGCTCTTCTCCAGATGCACGCCGAGCCATCTCACCTGGCCGTCGAGGCCGTGGCTGTCCATGAGACCGTGCATGAAATGGATCTGCTCCCGCTCCTCCACGTCGTGGGAACGGTTGGGATCCACGTGGCCCGCCACCATCACCAGGTTGGCCCGCTCCCGCAGGGCCTCGCTCTCGGCGAACCAGCGCGCCAGGCCGGTGATGTTCTTGATGCGGTCCATGCGGGCCATGGTGAAGATGATGGGTTTGTCGGGGTCGGCGAGGCCGCCGCGGCGATCGGGCCCGGTCTCCGTGCCCAGCAACAGTTCCTCGATATCGGCCGACAGGTGCCGGAGGCGGCGTTCGGACTCGCCGGGCGGGAAATAGATACGGGGATCGGCGCCCGGTGACACGATGTTGAACTTGGGATCGTAGACATCGATGCCCTGCACCACCCGGTAGAGGCCCGGCATGGAGAAGGACATGTAGCTCTCGTACTGGCCGAGGCTGTCGTCGGTGCCGGCGATCTCCTGGTAGGTGCTGGTGATGATGAAGTCCGCCGTGTTCATGGCGATGAGGTCGGCGGTGAACTGGCAGGAGAAATGGTAGTTGTGTTCGTTGTCCTGCCAGTAGAGGTCCGAATACAGATACTTGGTCTTCTCCAGGGCGTGGGCGATGTTGCACTGGGTGACCCCCAGATGTTGCGACATCAGGGAGGCCACCAGGTTGCCGTCGGAGTAGTTGCCGATGATGAGGTCGGGGCGGCCATCCAGCTCGGCCCGCAGCTCCCGCTCGGCATCCGCGGCGAAACGCTCGAGGTAGGGCCAGACCTCGAAGCGTGAGATCCAGTGGGGCACCACCTCGTCCTGTTCATCCCGGAACGGGGTGCGCAGGATGCGGGCGTTGCGGGTGCCGGCGATGGGTTCGAGGCGCTGGTCGCAGCTGGTGCCGTCGGCCTCGGGCAGGAGCCGCGTCAGCACCACGATGGAGGGTTCGAAGTCGAGACCCTGGGTGTGCAGGCGCTCGTGCATCTCGTTCTCCAGGGCCCGTACCTGGTCCAGGATGTAGACTACCTGGCCGCCGGTGTCGGGGCGTCCCAGTACATTGGACTGGCCGAAGTAGCCATGGGGCGAGACGATGGCGATGGAAAAGATCATCGGAACGCGACCCAGGAAGACCTCCAGATTACGCGGTGAGGGCGCCTCGAGAATATCCAGCAGCAGCCGCATGGTGTCACGGATGCGCGCCACGTCGCGGCCCCAGCCCACCTCGAAGCCCAGCCGGCGCAGGTCATGACTCACGGCGTTCCAGGATTGGTCGGGCGGTTCGTCACGCAGCCGCCTGTCGGCCTGGCGCAGGGCGCTGCGCAACTCGGCCACGTCCTCCACGGCGTCGTTCAACATCAGTTGCTGGTCGCGGTACTTGTGGACCCGGAGAAAGGCCAGGAGCCGTTGATCGCCCTTGCCCAGTTCCTCGAACAAGCGGCTGGACAGGCGGCGGTTGAGGAACTCCACGCCACGCCCGATGGAGTCCGACTCGTGGAGCTTCTGGAAGTCCCGCGAGAAGGGAGCGAGGTCCACTTCCAGGGTCCAGCCATCGGCGCGCGGCCCCATTATCAGCCGCTCCTTGAACTCCAGGAACTCGCTGACGGGCACCACAGCCCCCTCCACCGAGTCCATATGCAGACGCAGGTACTCCCACTTGGCCACCCGCGGGCGCAGGGCGAAGTAGATCCAGGCCCCCTCCATGGCCGCCTCCTGGCACCAGCTTATGACGGTGGCGAAGGGGCTCTCTTTCAGTTGCGCGCAGGCCTCTTCGGCGCATACCGCGTCGAAGGCATCGAGGAGTTCGCTGCGGACCAGCAGATTACGCCCCAGGGACTGCAGGTGATGAATGAAACCATGTACCAGGGAGGGATGGTCTTCGAGAAAACCGAGGGCGGCGACGAGGGGGGCTTGGCGGTTCATCGGCTTAGAGACTCCATTGCCTGCGCAAGGTGTGGTAGAAGGCGTCGTCGTCGACGGTGGCCCCGCGCCGGCCGACGATGGCCGACGCCATGTCCTGGGCCCTGTCCAGGGTGTCCTGGAGGGGCCAGCCCTGGAGCAGGCCGGTGATGAGCACCGCGGCGAAGGAGTCCCCCGCACCCACCGTGTCTACCACGTCCACCACCGCCTTGGGCGCGGCCATGGCAGTGCCGCCGTCGCGGGAGAAACCCTCGGCCCCCGCGCTGCCGCGGGTGACCACCACCGTGGTGAGGTCAAACGCGTCCATGATTCCGCGGACGCGCTGCGCCAGAGGCATCGCATCGGGCAGCAGGGCGTCCAGCTCGTCCTCATTGAGCTTGAGATGGTCGGCACGGTGGATGCGGGCCAGCACGGGGTCCCGTTGCCACCACGGGTCGCGCAGGTTCACATCGAGAAACACCGGTGCCTCACCGTGGGCGAGCAGGTCGTCCAGGGCGGACTGTGAGACGTCATCGCGGGTGGCGAGGGTGCCATGATAGATGATCCCCGCCGCGCTGGCGGCCGGCGGAAAGGCGCCGGAACTGATGTAATCATAGGCACGTTGGGGGACGATGTCGTAGGCGGGCTCGCCGTCTTCCAGGCTCACCTCCACGGTGCCCGTGGGATGGCTGCTGTCCTGTTGGAGGCCCGCTGTGGTCATGCCCCAGCCCTTCATGGCGGCGCGGATCTCGTTGCCCAGGGCATCGTCGCCCACGCGGCTGATGAAGAGGGGGTCGAGGCCGAGGGCCTGCAGGTGCCAGGCCACATTGAAGGGCGCACCGCCCAGCACCCGGCTGCCGTCGGGGAAATGGTCGAACAACACCTCGCCGAAAACGATGGGTTTGCCTGTCATGGGTCGTGGTCCTTCAGCCGTATTGGGTGGCCGGCAGGTGTATCAGTTGCCGGCCCGTGAATGCAAGGAGTCATCCCCAGCGCGTCGGGGTTTGGCCAGGCGTACCGGCGGTTCCGTCACTGGGAGGTTTCGGTCCCTGCCTCGTCGGCGACGGGTATCCGGCACTCGCCGTAGAAATCGTAGTGGTCGATGGCCTCGAGGATGCCGCGGGCATGACTGGTATGGGCGAAGTAGATGTTGTCCGTGTCCACCAGATGGGACAGCTCTTCGTCGTGCCGGTTGGCCACCACCACCGCCAGGGTGTTGCCCCGCATCATGTCGGCATCGGTGCCCGAGCCGCCGGCCGCCAGGATATGCTCCAGGGGTATGTCGAACTGGTCGGCGAAGTAGCGCAGAGCGGAACCCTTGGAGGCTCGCACCGGGATCACGTCGAGGAATTGCCCGAATGAGAGGAACACGTGCACCGTCAGGTCGGCCTGGTGGATCAGGCGCTGGATCTCCTCGATGGGCGGCGCCTTGGCGGGGTCGATGAAGTAGCTCACCTTGAAGCGGGTCTGCTCGGTCTGCTTTTGGGGATAGACGCCGGGGATCTCGTCCAGCACCTCCCGCACCCGCTTGGGCTTCCACAGGTGGTCGATGTGCTTGGCCCAGCTGCTGTCGGCGGTGAGTTCCGGTGCGTAATGTATCTCGGTGCCCACGCTGGTGATGAGGACGTCCGGTTCGGGGATGCCGTAACGGCGCATGACCTTCAGGGCCGATTCCAGGCTGCGCCCGGTGGCGATGCCGAAGCCCGCGCACTTGCGGTTGTGGCGCACGAATTCCAGGAAGTCCTTGAGGGCGGCGCGATCCCCCAGCAGGTTCTGGTCGAGATCGGTGAAGATGGCGCGGTCGTGGTGCTGGGTGCGCTTGCGGGTGAGGCGCGGGCGCACGCGCATGCCGGTGCGGTCCACGATCGGTGTGATGGCCTTCAGGTAACGCTCGGCGTGGGCCTCCCAGGAATAATGGCGGTGAGCGCCTTCCAACCCGTTTTCGGCGAAGCGCTGCCAGCGCTGGCGGTCGTTGAGCAACTCCAGCAGGGCCTCGGAGATGGCGCGGATGTTGAGGGGATCGATGAGCAGCCCATTGCGGCAATGGGCGATGATGTCCCGGGGGCCGCCATCCTCCGTGGCCACGATGGGCAGGCGGCTGGCCGCCGCCTCGATGAGAGTTAGCCCGAAGGGCTCGGTCAGGGCCGGGTTGATGAACACCCCGCCGCTGGCTGCCGCCAGGCGGTAGAAGGCCGGCACGTCATCGGATTTGTGGTGCTTGGGGTAGGCCACCTTGCCGTAGAGGTCGTAGTAGTCGATGAGCAGCAGCAGGTCGGTGAGCACCCGCTGGGTGCTGGCCTCCATATCCCGGATGTCGTCGCGGTTGCCGGCCACGATGACCAGATTTGCCTTGTCCCGCAGTTTGCGGGTCTCGCCGTAGACCTTCACCAGGGTGGCCAGGTTCTTGCGCTCGTCGGCGCGGGACAGGGCCAGGATGATGGGCTTGCGCGGGCTGCGCAGGAACGGGCGGATGCTGGCGAAGACGTCGTGGTCCCACTCCCGCCCCGAGGGTGGCATGAAGCGGGTGAGATCGGTGCCCGGGGCGTTCACCACCATCTGCTCGGGCTGGTAGTGGTCGTAGCGGCCGTACTGGTCCTCGATCTCGTTGCGGGTGCTGGCGATCACCAGCTCCGCGTTGGCCAGGGTCTCTTCCTCGGCCTCGATGCGAGTGGACATGCTGTAGCGCCGGTCGATGTCCGAGCCCTTGAGACCACTGGCGATGAGGCGGCGCCGTTTCACCCGGCCCAGGGAGTGGCCGGTATGGATCAGGGGGATACCGAGATGGTTGGCCACCCGGATACCGACGTAACCGGCGTCGGCGTAGTGGCTATGGATAATGTGGGGCTGGCCTTCCTGGTGGCGCAGGTACTCCAGCATGTTGTCGGCGAAGGCATCGAGATGGCCCCACAGGGCCTCCTTGTGGATATAGCCCGGCGGACCCGCCTCGATGCGCACGATGCGGGCCTTGGGGGCCAGGGTCTCGGTGGGTTCGGCGTAGTCGCTGCTGACCCCGGGGTCCACCACGCGGCGGGTGAAGAGGTCCACCCGGCCCACCTCTTCCCGCGCCGCCAGGGCGCTGGCGAGTTCTACCACGTATTTGGTCTGGCCGCCGGTGTCGGCATCCCGACCCAGTTCCAGATCATGGCCTCTGATGAGACCGTGAATGCTGATAAGGGCGATGTAGATGGGCTCTTTAGGGGCCATGGGGGCTTGAGGGGCTCCGTCCCTGTAGTTGTTTTTGGGCGGAGTTCATCATAACGCAGTCGACGAAGCGCGTCAGGTATTGCCCCGCCCATGCAATTTTGAATTCTGAATTTTGAATGTTGAGTTGAGGCGCCCGCCATGCTGGCCGGTGCGTAGGGTGGAACAAGCGAAGCGGCTCCGCCGTCAGGGGGGCAGCACCCCGGCGTTGGCCATCAGCCGGCCAGGCGGGCGTCCTCCAGGGCGCTCAGGCGGTTGTCCTCGATCATGTCCTGGATCATGCGCACGTATTCCCGGCCCTTGGCGGAATACTTCTCCAGCCCCTCGCTCAGAGCCATGCCCGAGGGCTCCATGCCTTGGGCGCGCAGGCGCGCCCGCCGTTCCCGCAACTCGGCGTAGGCGGGGTGGCTGTTGAGGGTGTGCATGTAATAACCCACCGAGTCGCTCAGGCTGTCGAAGCGTCGCACCAGGTGCTTCTTGCCGGCGCCGCGGCGCTTGGGGATGATGCCCTTGGATTCGTCGTAGGTCCAGATGCCGAACAGGTTGCGGGCCTCGCGGGCGAAGCGGGAGCTGCCCCAGGCGCTCTCGTTGGCGGCCTGGGCCAGGGCCAGGGAGACGGGGATGGTGTCGATGCGCGCCAGCAGGTCGGTGCGGGCCGCCGGGTCGTCCAGGGGATCGCCGTCCACGCGGTAGCGTCCCGCGAGGTCGGTCAGGCGCCGTTCATCGGCCGCGGTCAGGGGGATGCCGTCCTCCAGCCGTTTCACCAGGCCGGCCGCCTCTTGCCGCAGCGCGGCCAGGCGCTCGTTCTCCAGCAGCACCAGGGGCGTGAGGATATCCAGGAAGCGCTGCTTGCGCTCCGCGGCCGGCACATCCCCATCGAGGTCGTCTGGGATGCGCTCCACCACCATGGGCTCGACGACGATGCCTTCAGCACCGCCATCCGTAGCGGTTGCGGCGGCCGCGGGCCAGGGGCCGGCCACCGCGGCGGTCGCCTGTTCCGGCAGCGCCTGGGGGGAGTGATCGGAGGGTGGTGATGCCGCCTCTGCCGGCTCCGGGGCCGGTGTGCGGGTGTCGGCTCGTGGTGCCGAACGGTAACGGTACGGGCTGGCGGGATGGACATTCACGTGCCGGCCCTGCCAGTAGGCGGCGGGCACGGGGGCGCCGTAATGATTGGCGTAATGGGGGTTGTAGGACGCCGGGGCGTAATAGCCGGGCCCGTAGGCAGTCGCCCCCGTGGTGGTGGCGAGAAGGGCCATGACCCCGATGGTTCCGATGATTCGTGGTGCCGACATGAGTTGTAACCAATAAAGTAGAATATATGAATATTCTAATATTAATGACCATTCACTTCAATGGGCTAGTCGATGCAGTTCAGGGCTCCGCGTACCAGCGACCGTCGGCGTGGCGCCGGAACCAGTTGTGGCTGTACCAGTGGAAGGCCCCGTCGCCCGCGGGCATGGTGCAGTTGTAGCGGTTGCGCCCCACCAGCAGGCGCTCCTCGGCCCGGACCTCCGCCGTGCGCGGATCCTGGCTGATCCAGCGTATCGTGACCTCGGGGCTGCCGTTGGCATAGCAGCGCAGGGCCTGCCAGGGGTGGTCGCCGGGGTGCATCACCAGCCGCAGCAGGGGCCGCCACGCGTCCAGGGCGACCACAGGCTCGGCGGGCTCGGCGCGGGCCACGGGCAGGGGCAGGGTGCGGAGCTTGGTGGCGAAGCTCTCGAGGTTGCCGTAGGGACCGGACATGGGGAAACGGGGCAGGGCGACGGGGTCACCGCCGGACCACGCCGGGCCGGAGTGCTGGCCGAAGCCCGTGAGACCGAGGTCGCGCACCAGGGCCTCGAGGGCCAGGTCGAACTCGCCGTAGGGGTAGGCGAAGAGGCGGGGGCGGGTGCCGATCTCCTCGTGGATGCGCCGCCCGGCTCGGGCGATGTCCCCGCGCACCCGGGCCCGCCAGGTCTCGTCATCCTCGCCGGGCCGGCGCCGTATCAGATGGTCGTGGCTGGCGCTGTGGTTCTCCATGGCCACGCCGTTGCCGGCCATCTCCCGCAGGGTGTCCCAGTCCAGGTAGGGCCGGAGCCCGGCATCCACGGCGTCGGTGTTGACGAACAGGGTGAAGGGCCAGCCCCGGGCGCGCAGGCGGGGATAGGCCTGCGAGTAAACGGTCTCGTAGGCATCGTCCACGGTGATGGCCACGCAACGCTCCGGCAAGGGCGTGCCGGCGCCCAGGGCCGTCACCACCTCGTTCAGGGGCATCACCCGGAAGGCGTGTTCCTCCAGGTGCTCCAGGTGGGCCTCGAAGCGCTCCGGCGCGACACTGGTGGCGGGCGGGGTGGCTGTACTGAAATGATGGTACTGGAGGATAATGCAGTGGTCCGCCGCCATGGCCGGTCCGTTCGCCAGCATGGCGGTTACTAAGAAGGCCATCGATTCCTTTAATCTCATTCCCGCATGATCCCATGAGCAGCTCGGAATACCCAATACCTGCCACGGTCGTGATTCCCTTTGCCCGTCGTCGCTGAGCGCTACTGGGGCCTGGTGCCCGCCGCCGGCGTGGGTACGCGCATGGGCGGTGGTGTCCCCAAGCAATATCTGGAACTGGCGGGGCGGCCTCTCATGACCTACGCCCTGGAGGCACTCCTGAGCCACCCCCGCATGGCGGGCGTGATGGTGGTGGTGGGGGCTGCGGACACCCGCTGGCCTGCCCTGGGGGTGGCCGGGGGCCCTTCCCTGATGTCTGCGATTGGCGGCGCGGAGCGCTGCCATTCGGTCATCAACGGGCTCCATGCGCTGGCGGCCGCCGGTGCCGCCGGTGGCGACTGGGTGCTGGTGCACGATGCCGCGCGCCCCTGCCTGAGGGAGGCCGACATCACCCGCCTGATGGATGAACTCTCCGGCCACCCCGTGGGGGGGCTGCTGGGCCTGCCCGTCAGGGATACCATGAAGCGCGCAGGTGCCGACGGGCAGTTGCGGGAGACGGTGAGCCGCGAGGGCCTGTGGCATGCCCTCACGCCCCAGATGTTCCGCCTGGGTCCGTTGCAGGCGGCCCTCGAGACGGTGGTGGCCGCCGGCGCTACGGTGACGGACGAGGCCGAGGCCATGGAACTGGCGGGTCACACACCGCGCCTGGTGGAGGGTAGCCCCGACAACATCAAGGTGACCCACCCCGCCGATCTGCGCCTCGCCGCCCTGTATCTGGCAGGACAGCAGAGGGACAGGACATGAACATCGCAAGCCTGCGCATCGGCCAGGGCTACGACGCCCATCGTTTCGCCGCCGGGGAGCGCCTGGTGCTGGGGGGTGTGACCATCCCCCACAGCCACGGCCTCGCCGCCCACTCCGACGGCGACGTGCTGATCCATGCCCTGTGCGATGCCCTGCTGGGGGCTGCGGCCCTGGGGGACATCGGGCGCCACTTCCCGGACCGGTCGCCCGAGTTCGCCGGCATCGACAGCCGGGTGTTGCTGCGCCGGGTGGTGACCCTGCTGGAGGAACAGGGCTACGTCGCCGGCAACGTGGACTGCACCCTGGTGGCCCAGGCGCCACGGCTGGCCCCGTACATTCCGGCCATGGTGGCCCACATCGCCGCCGATCTGGGCCTCGCCGTGGAACGGGTCAACGTCAAGGCCACCACCACGGAACGCATGGGCTTCACGGGCCGGGAGGAGGGCATCGCCGCCTATGCCGTGGCCCTGATCCATGGCGCCTGAGGAACTCCCCCGGGCCTGGGGCGATCCCGCCTGCAGGGCCCGTATCCGCAGCCGGCCGGCGGATTTCCAGGTGGACGAGGTCCTGGGCTTCGAGCCGGCGGGCGCGGGGGGGCATATCTTTCTCGAGGTCCGCAAGACCGGCCTCGACAGCCACGAGGTGGCCCGGCGCCTGGCGCGGTTCGCCGGGGTGGCGGTGCGGGACGTGGGGTTGTCGGGCCTCAAGGATCGGGATGCCGTCACCACCCAGTGGTTCTCCCTGCCCGCTCCGAAGCAAGGGGATCCGTCCTGGGATGCCTTCGCCGAAGCGGGCATCGAGGTGCTAGCGGTCACCCACCACGGCCGCAAGCTGCGCCGCGGGGTCCATCGCCGCAACCGTTTCAGGCTGGTGTTGCGGGAGTTCGCCGGTGACGCCTCGGACCTGGAAGCGCGGGTGGCGCGGGTGGCCGCCGCGGGCGTGCCCAACTACTTCGGCGCGCAACGCTTCGGGCGGGATGGCGGCAACCTGGAGGAGGCGCGGCGGCTGCTGGCGGGGGAGATCCGGGTGCGGGACCGGCGGCTCCGGGGGATCTACCTGTCGGCGGCCCGTTCCCACCTGTTCAACCGCGTGCTGGCGCGGCGGGTGGAAGCGGAGGCATGGGACCGGCCCCTGGCGGGGGACGTCATGAACCTGGACGGACGCCACGGCATGTTCACCGTGGTCGAGGTGGATGAAGAGATAGGTGAGCGCAGCCGTGCCGGGGAGATCCATCCCACGGGCCCGCTGTGGGGGCGCGGTGGCATGGTGGCCGGGGGAGCGGCGGCAGAACACGAACGAGCGGCCCTGGCGGACCTGGGATGGTGGTGCGACGCCCTGGAGGGCTTTGGCCTGGACATGGATCGCCGGGCCCTGCGGCTCAATGTGGAAGGGCTGACCCTGGAAGAGGGGCCGGAGGGCAGCCTGGTCCTCGGCTTTGAGTTGCGCAGCGGGGCCTTCGCCACCACGGTGCTGCGGGAACTCATCAGCGTCGCTTGACGAGCACGTAGACGGCCCCCGTGCCGCCGTCCATCGCGCGGGCGGTGGAGAAGGCTAGCACCTCGTCCCGCTGGCGCAACCAGTGGTTCACCTTCACCTTGAGGATGGGCTGGCCGCCCCGGGAGCCCCGGCCCTTGCCGTGGATCACTCGCAGGCAGCCACAATGGCGCTCCCGGGCCTCCTGCAGGAAGCGGGCGAGGGCCTCCCGCGCCTCCGCCACTGTCATGCCATGCAGGTCCAACTCCATCTCGACACTGAACTGACCCCGCCGCAGGCGCCGCAGGGTGTTGCGGGGCACCCCCGGGCGCGCGAAGGACAACTCTTCGCCGGTCTCCAGTTCGGCGGGGTCGTGGTAGTCGGACATCATGTCCCGCAACACCTCTCGCTGCTCCTGGAGGGTCTGGAGAGGACGGGGCGGAGGGCGGGCCCCACGGTGGTGCGCACGGTCTTGACGCAGTCGCCGAACGTCTGCCATCTCCTGGCGGAATATGCTTGTCTCTTCGACAGTTGGGTCGTCTTTCTCAGTCATGACTTTAAGCATCCGCCCATTTGCCCGCTCATTTGCAATCCGACCCTGCACCGCGTCGGGAGTTTCGCTTCGGCGCCCCCGCGCGATCCGTTCTCCCATGCCCGGGCTGTAGATTGCAACCCGCCGCCGAAGCCCGCCTGCGCCATGTCGGGATGGATCCCGACCTGCGATCGGGCCGCCAGGCATGGCCCATCCCCTGACAGCGAGTCCGGCTCCAGCCCGACAAGCCGCCTCAGGATCGCATCGCGCGGCCCGTGGCGGCGGATCCGGGCAGAATCCGCCGCAGGGTGGGGGTGCGCAGAGCCATGAGCATGACGAACAGGGCCAGATAAAGCACGGGCTCCCGGATGTCCGCCTTCACCAGCCACAGGAAGTGCAGGGCCCCCAGCAGCCCGCTCACGTAGACGAGCTTATGCAGGCGCAGCCAGCGCCGCGCCCCGAGGCGCCGCACCATGGCGTTGGTGGAGGTGGCGGCCAGGGGTACCAGGATCACCAGGGCGCTAAAGCCCACCGTGATGTAAGGGCGCTTGAGGATATCCGCCGTGATGTCTTCCCAGGCGAAGTGTTGGTCGAGCCATAGATAGGTCACGAAGTGCAGCAGGGCATAGAAGAAGGCAAACAGTCCCACCATGCGCCGGTAGCGCAGGGCGCCACTCCAGCCCGTGAGGAGCCGCAGGGGTGTCAGGGCCAGGGTCGCCATGAGCAGCCGCAGGGCCCACAGCCCAGTATGGTGGGTGATGGCCTCCACCGGGTTGGCCCCCAGGCCATCGGCGAAACCCCGCCAGATGAGGACCGCCAGGGGCACCAGGCACAGCAGGAAGACCACGGGTTTGAGATGGCGCTGAGAGATCAAAGTTCGTTCCGGTGGCCACGACTGTAAGCGCGCTGTTGGCGATGCTGTGGGCCTCAACCCGACACCAACCCCTGCCAACCGCACCCGCCCTCAGAGCCGTGTCATCTCCGATTGGCTCATGTCGGGATGAATCCCGACCACCATCCGCGCCGCTGGAACGGGCGGAGGTGGTGTCTCTGTAGGTCGGGCTTCAGCCCGACAGCCTGCAGGAAAAGGTTCCTGACACCTTTCTTGGGGCCCTAAAAGTCTCTCGTCAGGTCCATGCCTGCATACAGGCCGGCCACCTGGTCCCCATAGCCGTTGAACATGAGGGTTTCGCGCTTGGGGGTAAGAAGACCGTCGCCGATGCGGCGCTCCTTGGCCTGGCTCCAGCGCGGGTGGCTCACCCGGGGGTTTACGTTGGAATAGAAGCCGTATTCCTGGGGCGCCGAGGTGTTCCAGGCGGTGGTGGGCTGCTCCCGCACGAAGCGTATGCGCACGATGGATTTGATGCTCTTGAAGCCGTATTTCCAGGGCACCACCAGGCGCAGGGGGGCGCCGTTCTGCTTGGGCAACACCTCGCCGTAGAGACCGACGGAAAGGATGGTGAGGGGATGCATGGCCTCGTCGAGGCGCAGGCCCTCGCGATAGGGCCAGTCCAGCACCCGGGAACGCTGGCCCGGCATCTGCTCGGGGTCCAGCAGGGTGGTGAACTCCACGAAGCGGGCCGCCGAGGTGGGCTCGAAGCGGGCCAGCAGGTCCCCCAGGGGAAACCCTATCCACGGTATCACCATGGACCAGGCCTCCACGCAGCGCAGGCGGTAGATGCGCTCCTCCAGGGTATGGGGACGCAGCAGATCGTCGAGATCCAAGGTGGCCGGCTTGTGGCACTCACCATCCACCTTGACGGACCAGGGCCGCGGCTCGAAGGCATCGCTGTTCCTGGCGGGGTCTTCCTTGCCGGTGCCGAACTCGTAGAAGTTGTTGTAAGTGGTGGCGTCCTTGTAGGTGGTGGGCTCCTCGCCGGTGCTCGCGGGATGGCGCGGGGCGTCCGCGTAGGGCTTGGGCCCGGGCCCCACCCGTTCCGCCTCGCTGTCACCGGCCCCGAAGAAAGCCCCGGCAACGGGGCTCGCCGCCGCGAGGCCCGCCGCGCCCGCCTTCAGGAACAGGCGCCGTTTTATGTAGAGGTCCCGGGGCGTGATCTCCGAGGATCTTACGTCCGGTGGTCTTTTGATGAGCATGTTATGTCTCCAGGGCTCCGAGTCGGGATGCATCCAGACCTATTACCGATTCTACGCACAAAACACCCGTCCGGTTCGGTGGCACCGACGCCCTCGCCAGTGCCGCGGGTTCAGTACCCAAGACGATCAGACCGGCCGGGCGGGCTTTTTATGTCGGGATGAATCCCGACCTACATCCGTGCCGCAGGAAGGGACGATGGTTGTGTATCTGTAGGTCGGGCTGTCGGTCGGGTGGTAGGTCGGGCTGCAGCCCGACAGCTTGCGGGTGGTTCCGGCCCGGCCCGTGGTGTGGGCGGCGGGCGTTAATGTCGGGATGAATCCCGACCTACATCCATGCCACAGGAACAGGCGGCGGTGGTGTCTCTGTGGGTCGAGCTGTAGGTCGGGCTTCAGCCCGACAGCCTGCGGGTGGTTCCGGCCCGGCCCGTGGTGTGGGCGGCGGGCGTTAATGTCGGGATGAATCCCGACCTACATCCGTGTCCCGGGAACAGGCGGTGGCGGGTGGGTTCGCGGCGCTTGTCCAAACCTCCACTCCTCCCTGATCTTCGCCCATTTCCCATTTCCCATTTCCCCATTCCATCCGCCGCCAATCCCGGCCGGCATGCCGCCTCACCCCACCCATACCCGCGCGTTGCGGAACATGCGCAGCCATGGTCCGTCCTCGTCCCAGCCGTCGGGCCGCCAGGAGTACTGGACGGCGCGAAACAGGCGCTCCGGATGGGGCATCAGGGCGGTGACGCGGCCGTCGGTGGTGGTCAGGCCGGTGATGCCTGCCGGGGAACCGTTGGGGTTGGCGGGGTAGGCCTCGGTGACGTGACCGCGATTGTCCACGTAGCGCAGAGCCACCAGGCCCGCGGCGGCGAGGTCCGCGGGGCCCTGGCCAGCGGCGAACTCGGCGCGTCCCTCGCCGTGGGCCACGGCCACGGGCAGGCGTGAGCCCGCCATGCCGGTGAAGAACAGGGACGGGGTGTCGGCCACCTCCACCATCACCAGGCGGGCCTCGAACTGTTCCGAGGTGTTGCGGCAGAACAGAGGCCAGCCTTCGGCACCCGGCATCAGATCCCGCAGCTGGGCCAGCATCTGACAGCCGTTGCACACCCCGAGGCTGAAGGTGTCCGGGCGCTCGAACCAGGCCGCGAACTGGTCGCGGGCCCGCGGGTTCATGAGGATGGAACGGGCCCAGCCGCTGCCGGCCCCCAGGACGTCGCCATAGGAGAAGCCGCCGCAGGCCGCCAGGCCCCGGAAGTCGTCCAGAGTTAGGCGCCCCGCCAGGAGGTCGCTCATGTGGACATCCAGGGCGTCGAAGCCGGCACGGTGGAAGGCGGCCGCCATCTCCAGCTGGCCGTTGACACCCTGCTCCCGGAGGATGGCCACCCGGGGCCGGGCGAGATGGACCCAGGGCGCCGTGATGTCCTCCTCCACATCGAAGGTGGCGGCCACGCCGAGGCCCGGGTCCGCCGCGTCCAGCAGGCGGTCATACTCCTGGCGGGCGCACTCCGGGTTGTCCCGCAGGGCCTGGACGTGGTGTGAGGTGGCGGACCACAGGCGCCGCAGCTCGGTGCGGGATGCGTCGAACAGGGTCTCGCCGAAGCGGCGGATGCGGATGCGCTCGTCGGCCTCGGGCTTGCCGAGACAGTGGACGTGGTCGGCCAGCCCGCCGCAGGCCCGTAGCCGGGCCAGGACCTCGCGGCTGTCGTCGGCGCGCACCTGCAGCACCGCACCCAGTTCCTCGTTGAACAGCAGGGGCAGGGGTTCGCCCTCCAGGGTGTCCAGCACCAGGTTGAGGCCGCAGCCGCCGGCGAACGCCATCTCGCACAGGGTGGTGAACAGGCCGCCGTCGGAGCGGTCGTGATAGGCCAGGATCCGGCCCTCGGCGTTGAGCCGCTGCAGGGTGTCGATGAAGGCGCGCAGATCCTCGGGGGCGTCCAGGTCGGGGCATTCCGCACCCAGACGACCGTAGACCTGGACCAGGGCCGAGGCGCCCAGGCGGCAGCGGCCCCGGCCCAGGTCCACCACCATGAGATCGGTGTCGCCGCAGTCGCTGCGCAGGGCGGGGGTCAGGGTACGGCGCACGTCCCGCACCGGGGCGAAGGCGGAGACGATGAGGGACAGGGGTGCCGTGACGGCGCGCTCCTCGCCATCCTCGGTCCATACGGTCTTCATGGACATGGAATCCTTGCCCACGGGGATGGCGATACCGAGGGCAGGGCACAGTTCCATGCCCACCGCCCGCACCGTCTCGTAGAGGGCGGCGTCCTCCCCGGGATGGCCCACCGCCGCCATCCAGTTGGCGGACAGCACCACGTCCTCCAGGCGGGTGAGGGCCGCCGCCGCCAGGTTGGTGAGGGCCTCGCCCACCGCCATGCGGCCCGAGGCGGGCCCGTCCAGGAGGGCCAAGGGTGTCCGTTCGCCCATGGCCATGGCTTCGCCCGTGAGGCTGCGAAAGCCGGTCGCGGTGACCGCGCAGTCCGCTACCGGCACCTGCCATGGCCCCACCATCTGGTCGCGGGCCACCAGCCCGCTGATGGTGCGGTCGCCGATGGTGATGAGGAAGGATTTGTCCGCCACCGCCGGCAGCTGCAGCACCCGCCGTGCCGCCTCGGCCAGGGGCACGTCGGCCAGGGGGGCCTCGTCCCGCGGCACCGGCCGGCTGGTGGCATCGCGATGCATGCGCGGGGGCTTGCCGAACAGCACCTCGAGGGGCAGGTCGATGGGGGCATCGCCGAAGTGTCCGTCGGTCAGGCTGAGATGCTCCTCCGCCCGGGCCTCGCCCACCACGGCATGGGGGCAGCGCTCGCGCTCGCACAGGGCCTTGAAGGTGGCGAGGCCCTCGGGCCGCAGGGCCAGCACGTAGCGCTCCTGGGCCTCGTTGCACCAGATCTCCATGGGCGACATGCCGCGGTCGTCGTTGGGGATCTGCCGTAGTTCGAAGCGCCCGCCGCGGCGGCTGTCGTGCACCAGCTCCGGCAGGGCGTTGGAGAGACCGCCGGCGCCCACGTCGTGGATGGAGAGGATGGGGTTGTCTTCCCCCAGGGCCCAGCAGCGGTCGATGACCTCCTGGCAGCGGCGCTGCATCTCGGGGTTGCCCCGTTGCACCGACGCGAAGTCCAGCGCCTGCTCGCTCCGGCCCTGGGCCATGGACGACGCGGCACCGCCGCCGAGCCCGATGAGCATGGCGGGGCCGCCGAGCACCACGATGGGGGCGGTGGCGGGGATGGGCTCCTTGTGGACATGATCGTCGCGGATGTTGCCCATGCCGCCCGCCAGCATGATGGGCTTGTGATAGCCCCGCACCTCGGTACCGTCGGGGCCAGCCAGGGCCTGCTCGTAGGTGCGGAAATAGCCGGCCAGGTTGGGGCGGCCGAACTCGTTGTTGAAGGCGGCGGCGCCGATGGGGCCTTCGATCATGATATCCAAGGGGGACACGATGCGTGCCGGGCGGCCGTGGTCCACCTCCCAGGGCTGGGGCAGGGTGGGCAGGCGCAGGTTGGACACGGAGAAGCCCGTCAGGCCGGCCTTGGTGCGCGAACCCCGACCGGTGGCCGCCTCGTCGCGGATCTCGCCCCCGGAGCCGGTGGCCGCCCCGGGGAAGGGGGAGATGGCGGTGGGATGATTATGGGTCTCCACCTTCATCAGCAGGTGCACCGGCTCCTCGTGGTAGACATAGGCGCCGTCGGGCGCGGTCATCAGGCGGTGGCCGGAGGCGCCGCGGATCACCGCCGAGTTGTCGTTGTAGGCGGACAGCACGTCGCCGGGATGACATTCGTGGGTGTTGCGGATCATCTGGAACAAGGTGTGGGTACGGGCCTCGCCGTCGACGGTCCAGGAAGCGTTGAACACCTTGTGGCGGCAGTGCTCGGAGTTGGCCTGGGCGAACATCATCAACTCGATGTCGTTGGGATTGCGGCCGAGGCCCTCGAAGGCCGCCATGAGATAGTCCATCTCGTCGGCACTGAGGGCGAGGCCGAGCCCGCGGTTGGCCTCCTCCAGGGCCGCCCGCCCGCCACCGAGGATATCCACCGCGGTAACGGGGCGGGGCTCGGGATGACGAAACAGGCGGGTCATGGCGCCCCCGGGATCGGCCATCACCGCCTCGGTCATGCGGTCGTGGAGGGCCCCGGCGGCCCCGTGGGCGGTCGCCGCGGCCAACGGGCCCCGGGCATCACGCAGTTGCCAGGCCACGCCATGCTCGATGCGCTCCACGCCGTCGAGGCCGCACACGCGGGCGATGTCCGTGGCCTTGGTGGACCACGGCGAGATGGTGCCGGGCCGAGGCACCGTCACCATGCTGATGTGGAATCCGGAGGTATCCTCCGGGGCCTCCAGCAGCACCCGCAGCCTGTCGACCAAGCCCTGATCGAAGACCGGAGCATCGACGAAATAGAGGGTGCGGGCGTCGATGCCTGTCACCTCCGGACAGGGGTTACGCACGGCATCGAGAATCTTGTCGAGGCGGAAGGTGGAATATGCGGGCGTGCCGATGAGATACATGGAGTGGCCGGGTCCGGGACGGTGGTTGGAAGAGGGCATGATAATGCAACGGCGGCAGTCGAACGAGACGCCCGGGCTGGCGAGGGCGGTATCCCCACCTCTTGGAGCGTCCCCTGTGGCATCCGCGCACGGTTTGATTTAAATTTGCGCCATAACGATAAAACGCAGCCGGACGGCACCATGGCCGTGGATGACACCACGGGCCTGCGGCCATGATGGGTGTGATGGCATGGCGCGCAGCCACGGTGCGACGCGCATGGCTTTGAGGGACCTTTCCTTCTTTACTTTTTCCATCCAATCTGGGGAGTATATGAATGGCAGACGTAGATAAACCGGAGGGCGAAGAGGGCACCGGCGCGGCCGCGGGCGATACCCCGGCGGGCGAGGCGGCCCCCGCGAAGACGGAATCCGCCGCCCCTGCAACCAAGGCCGCCGCCACCAGGAAGGCGGCGGTGAAAAAGAAGGCCGCCGCCAAGAAGAAGGCCGCTGCCAAGAAGGAGGCCGCACCGAAGAAAAAGGCCGTTGCCAAGAAGGCCGCGGTGAGTAAGAAGTCTGCCCCGGTAGCCAAGAAGGCCGCGCCGGCCAAGAAAGGTACCGCCACCACCCCCGCTCCCGCCAGGGAAGAGTCCACCACAACGGAACCCGCCAAGATGGAACCCACGAAGCCTGACAAGCCTGAGACCAAGCCGGAGCCCGAGCCTGCCGGAACGCCTGCGCCCGAGGTACAGGTCGCCACATCCAAACCCCGGGGTAAGCTATGGGCCGCGCTGGCCCTGTGGGGGCCGTTGCTCGTGATCTGGCTGCTGGTGATCGTCGCCTCCAGTCCCGATGCCTCTGAAGAGAGCATGGAGGGTGACGCCATGAGCGAGGACGGCATCTAGCCAGGCCGGAGCGGCGCTGACAACGGGAAACGGCTGGTGAACCGGGCCGTTTCCTCGCTATCCACGGGGGGGGTCTACGTTAACGTGAAAGTCGCGAAGCCCGCTCTCCCCCTCTCCCTCTGGGACAAATCCGTCGGGAACGGATTTGAACGCGCCCTGGCGCGGCCCGCAGGGCGAAGGGCAGGATGCCCGCAGTACAGGGATGGGGTGAGGGAACGAACATGGCGATACGTGCTCCTCTTTCATTACTTCGGGTGGCGCGTAGCGCCATGAGAGTTAACGTGAAAGTCGAGAGTTAGGGCGGCAGTACCTCGATCTTGAGCAGCAGGGTGTATTTTCCCAGCGTTCGGGCTCCGGCCCCGTAGTCGAACCCCTTGCGGGCCCGGGTCTCCTCCTGGTCCTCGCTTCCCACCACCAACCACTCTCCCACCCGGCCCGATACCACGGTATCGGCGTCGTGGCGGCGTACCAGCCCTCCCGCGCCTGCGGCCAGCCGCGTATCGATACTGCGTATCTCCACCAACACCCGATCACCATGGACCAGGGGCCGCACGTAAAAACCGCGGGCGACGTGGCGATAGCGGGTGTCCTCGGTGCTGATGGCGCCGCGGTGGGCCAGCCCGTAACGACGGCCATGGACTGGGATTTCCACGCCCGCGGAGATGAAGGCATCCCGGCCCTCGAGGGTGCGGATGCTCTGGACGCCGCGGTCCTCGGCCAAGCGGTCTGTGGCGTAGACCCGGCTTTCCATGCGCCGGCCGGCGCCGTCGTCGATGATGACGCGTCCGCCGCCGCTGGCGCGGGGGCCGCCGCCGGCAGAAACACGAGCGTCGCCGCGGGTCGCTTCGAGACGGGCTTCGGCGCCCCGGTCTTGGGTGCGCTCGAGGGTATCCCGTTTGATGCTTACCAGCAGGGACCTGGGTGGCCGGTCGATGGCCGCAAGGACGTCGCGCACCTCGGCCATGTTGTCCGGCGTGGTACGTACCACGAGACGGTTGCCCAGGCCGGTGACCGCGCCGGGCGGGGGTGTCAGAGGGGCGAGCATGGGCGCCACCTCGTCCACGGTGCGAAAGCCGAGGCTGAATACCTCCGTCGCCAGTCCCGCGCCGTGGGCGGGGTTGGCCAGGAGCAAGCCGGCGAGCAGACCCATGAGCCCCCTCAGGACTGTTCTCCAGGAAAAGGCGTCATGGCGGTTCAGGGTCGGGTGTTTCATGGCTAACATGAGAGTCAGATAGGCATACGTCGCAGTTCGGGGCTCGGAACCGCCGCTTCCCACATCTCCTCGAACAGGCGCTGCAGCCCCTTGGCCTGCAGGCGATCGTTGAAGTCCGCCGTGCCGTCGTAGCGCTCCGCCAACTCGCGATGGACATAGCCGGTGCCGTCCACCACGAGGAAGGCCTGATTGAAATCCCGGTGATGGCGGGCCGGCACGCGGATGGCGAAGAAGGTGGAGAGCTGCTGGGCCAGGGGGATGAGGCGATGGCCGCGACGCACCGCGGGCATGGGGTCGCGCACCAGGATGCGCACCTCCACCCGGCGGCGTTCCAGGACGAAGGCCTTGAGGGCCGCGAGGAAATCGGCGTCATCGTAGACGGCGGGGTCCAGGTCGCGGGTGACGATGTCCACGCCGAAGCGGGCCTGGGACACCAGGGCCGTGGCCACCCGGCATACCTCCTCGCTGGTGCCGACGCCGATGGTCCCGGCACTCTTACCGAGGACGTGATGGCCAATGTCGATAGTCATGGGTCGATGGTCATGGGGTGCGCCGTCCCTGCTGAGGTTCAAATTACATTATAGAATATATAGATACACAACCACCGCCTGCTCCTTTGGCACGGATGTAGGTCGGGATTCATCCCGACAATCAAACCCGCCGCGCATACCTCGCGCCGGGTCGGGACTACCTGCCAGGGGGGGCGGTGTCGGGCTGAAGCCCGATCTACAATTTGTTTTTCGTTGTGTTCGTGCCCTGTTCAATATCCCGTGGCCCCGGGGGCAAGATGAACGGCATTTCAAGCCCTCGGCCGAAGCCCGGGCGTGGAGGCGCGCCGCGGTCCCCGTCACGACCCTGCTTCCCGCCCTTGGCGGCGGGCGGCTTCCGGGGCGTTGCCGATGTAGCTGGCGGGGGTGAGCTCCAGCAGGCCCTGCTTGGCCTGCTCCGGGATGGGCAGGCCGCGGATGAAACCGTGGAGCGCGTCGCGGGTGATGGAGCGCCCGCGGGTCAGTTCCTTGAGACGCTCGTAGGGCCGATCCACGCCGTAGCGGCGCATAACCGTCTGCACCGGTTCCGCCAGCACCTCCCAGTTCTGGCTGAGATCGGCGGCGAGGCGCTCGGCGTTGATCTCCAGCTTGCCGAGGCCCCGCAGGGCCGACTGGTAGGCCAGCAGCGAGTGGCCAACGGCCACGCCGAGATTGCGCAGTACCGTGGAGTCCGACAGGTCCCGCTGCCAGCGGGAGACCGCCAGCTTGCCCGCCAAGTGCTCCAGCAGGGCGTTGGCCAGCCCCAGGTTGCCCTCGGCGTTCTCGAAATCGATGGGGTTGACCTTGTGGGGCATGGTGGAGGAGCCCACCTCGCCGGCCACCGTCTTCTGCTTGAAATAACCCAGGGAGATGTAGGACCAGGCGTCCCGGCACAGGTCCAGGAGCACGTTGTTGAAGCGCACCAGGACGTGGAACAGCTCGGCTACGAAGTCATGGGGCTCGATTTGGGTGGTGTAGGGGTTCCAGGCGAGGCCGAGGTTCGCGACGAAGCCCTCGGCGAGGGCGGGCCAGTCCACCTCCGGGTAGGTGACCAGGTGAGCGTTGTAGTTGCCCACGGCGCCGTTGATCTTGCCCATCACCGGCACCGCCGCCAGCTGGTCGCGCTGGCGTCCCAGGCGGTGGGCCACGTTGGCCAGCTCCTTGCCCATGGTGGTGGGGGTGGCGGGCTGGCCGTGGGTGCGGGACAGCATGGCCTGGTCCGCCAGCTCCCGCCCCATGGTGCCGGTGAGGTCCACCAGCTCGTCCATCAGGGGCAGCAGGGCCTGGGTCCGTGCCTCCCTGAGGATGAGGGCGTAGGCCAGGTTGTTGATGTCCTCGGAGGTGCAGGCGAAGTGGATGAACTCACTGGCGGCCGCCAGTTCCGTGTTGCCGGTGATCTTCTCCTTGAGAAAGTATTCCACCGCCTTGACGTCGTGGTTGGTGGTGCGCTCGATGTTCTTGACGCGCTGGGCATCCTCCTCGGAGAAGCGCGCCACGAGGCCATCCAGCACGTTGCGGGCATGGTCACTGAAGGGGACGACCTCGGTGATGCCGGGGTGGGCCGCCAAGGCCTTCAGCCACTCCACCTCCACCAGCACGCGATGGCGGATGAGGCCGAACTCGCTGAACAGGGGCCGCAGATCGGCGGTCTTGGCGCCGTAGCGGCCATCGATGGGGGATACGGCGGTGAGTGAGGACAGCTCCATGGGAACTCCCGGCTGAGGGTTGAACAGCGGGCCAGTCTAAATCAGGGCCCGTCCCGGTCCAAAGGGCGATGCGCAAAGGCGGCGGCCATGAGGGCCCGGGTGTAGTCGGCGCGGGGCTCATCGAACACCTGGCGGGTATCGCCGGCCTCTACCACCTCCCCCCGGCGCATGACGATGAGCTGGTGGGCCAGGGCCCGCACCACGGCCAGGTCGTGGCTGATGAACAGGTAGGCGATGCCGTGGCGGCGCTGGAGGGTGCGCAGGAGTTCGATGATCTGCTTCTGCACCGTACGGTCCAGGGCCGAGGTGGGTTCGTCCAGCACCACCAGCCGCGGCTTCAGCACCATGGCCCGGGCGATGGCGATGCGCTGGCGCTGGCCGCCGGAGAACTCGTGGGGGTAGCGGTGGCGGGCGGCGGGATCGAGGCCCACCTCCTCCAGGGCCTCCACGATGAGTTCCTCGCGCTCTACGGTGGTGGCGCCGAGGCCGTGCACCCGCAGCCCCTCCTCCACGATCTGGGCCACGGACATGCGCGGGCTGAGGCTGCCGAAGGGATCCTGGAAGACCACCTGCATCTCCCGGCGCAGGGGCCGCACCCGGCGGTTGGACCAGCCCTGGATGTCGCGGCCCCTGAACAGGATGGGGCCGCGACTGCTCTGGAGGCGCAGTAGGGCGAGGCCCAGGGTGGTCTTGCCGGAGCCGCTCTCCCCCACGATGCCCACGGTCTCGCCCCCGCGCACCGCCAGGGAGACGCCGTCCACCGCCCGAACGTGGTCCACGGTACGGCGCAGGAAGCCCTTCTGGATGGGGAACCACACCCGCAGCTCCTCGCACTGCATCACCGTCTCGGCCTTGATGGGTACGGGGCCGGGGGTCCCCTCCGGCTCGGCGTCCAGCAGCTTGCGGGTATAGGAGTGTTCGGGGCTGTGGAATACCCGCTCGAGGGTGCCCTGCTCGCACAGTTCGCCGTCCTGCATGACGCACACCCGGTGGGCCACCCGGCGCACGATGTTGAGGTCGTGGGTGATGAGCAGCACCGCCATGTCGAGACGGGCCTGGAGGTCGGCGAGGAGGTCGAGGATCTGGGACTGGATGGTGACATCCAGGGCGGTGGTGGGCTCGTCGGCAATGAGCAGGTCGGGCTCGTTGGCCAGCGCCATGGCGATCATGACCCGCTGGCGCTGACCGCCGGAGAGCTGATGGGGATAGGCACTCAGGCGCTCGCGGGCGTCGGGCAGGCCCACCAGATCAAGCAGCTCGCGGATGCGGTCCCGGGCCGCCGCCGGCCCCATGCCGCGATGGATCTTCAGGGTCTCGCCGATCTGTTTCTCGATGGTGTGCAGTGGGTTCAGGGAGGTCATGGGCTCCTGGAAGATCATCCCCACGCGGTCGCCACGGATGGCCCGCAGCCGCGGCTCGGGCGCCCCCACCACCTCGTCCCCCAGCAGCCGGATACTGCCCGCAGGGTGGCTCGCCAAGGGGTAGGGCAGGAGCTGGAGGATGGACAAGGCGGTGACGGACTTGCCGGAACCGCTCTCCCCCACCAGGGCCACGGTCTCGCCCCGATCCACGGTGAAGGACACCCTTTTCACCGCGTCGACCACCCCCTCACGGCTGGTAAACCGCACGGCCAGATCCTCGATCTCGAGTAAAGGCTTATTCATTTGGAAAGCGGTTGCTCTCGCCAAGGGCGCCAAGGGCGCCAAGATACTGCTTGTCTGGGGAATGTGGCTGGCTTGCAGAGGCCCTTGCGTGCGGACGACGCCTGTAGCCGTGGCCGACGCCGTGAAAAGCGGGTTCTCTCACGGAGGCACAGAGGCACAAAGAGATAAAAATCCTCATGAACTCAGTGCCTCTGTGCCTCTGTGAGAAAAATCTTCTTGGCGCCCTTGGCGATGAGATGGTCTCCTCCCTCTATAATCTGTTCGGCATCTGATGTGCCACGATGGAAACGTTAACAACCATCGAGATGAAGAAGGAGAAGACCATGTCTGAGATTACTACTGTGGGTCTGGATCTGGCAAAGAACGTGTTTCATGTCGTGTACCTGGATCGCCATGGGCGGGAGGTAAGCAAGAAAATGCTCCGCCGCAACCAAGTGCTTGGATGGTTTGCTAATCTGCCCCCCTGCCTGGTGGGTATGGAGGCTTGTGCCGGGTCCCACTACTGGGCCCGTGAGCTGCAGGCACTGGGGCACGAGGTGCGGCTGATCCCGGCCCAGCACGTCAAGGCCTATGTGCGGGGTCAGAAGAACGACTACAACGATGCCCGAGCGATTGCCGAAGCGCTCGGGCGCCCGGGGATGCGTTTTGTGCCGCCCAAGAGCCAGGCTCAGCAGGATATCCAGGCCCTGCACCGGCTGCGTTCAGGGGTGGTGGACGACCGTACGGCGTTGTGCAACCAGTTACGCGGGCTGCTGGCCGAGTACGGGATTGTGGTGCCCCAAGGCGTGGGGCGCCTGCGCCGTCGCATCCCGGAGTTGCTCGAGGATGGCGAGAATGGGCTCAACGCCCTGTTCCGGCAGCTGCTGGAGCGTGGCTATCAGCAGTTGTGTGAACTCGATGGGCATATCAAGTACTACAGTGGACTGATCAAGCAGGGTGCGCGCGAGCGTGAGGCCGAGCGGCGTCTGTGCACGATCCCGGGGTTTGGGCCGGTGGTGGCAGGTGCGTTTTATGCCACCGTGGGTGATGGTCGAGGCTATCGCCGGGGGCGCGATGTCTCGGCCGCGTTGGGGATGGTGCCACGCCAGCACTCCAGCGGTGGCAAGGCGGTGCTGCTGGGGATCACCAAGCGCGGCGACAGGTATCTGCGCAGCCTGCTGGTGCATGGGGCCCGCTCGGTGGTGCGCCGGGCCCCCGGCAAAGAGGACCGCCTGAGCCGCTGGGTGCAGCGCCTGGTGGCCGAGCGGGGCGTGAACAAAGCCACGGTGGCGCTGGCCAACAAGCTGGCGCGCATTGGTTGGGCGGTGTTGCGCCACAACACGGTCTATCAGCCCGCCTGAGGCTAGGGCAAGCGTAGAGCACATCGAAGATGATTTTTGGAGGTTAATCCTGCCGACGATTGCGACGGCTATGTGAGCGAAGATGACAAACAGGTCAGACCGGCGTATCGAAAACCTGACCAAGCCGCGGGCCCTCTTCAGAGGCCGCCTTAGCGATAAGGACGATACGCGCGAACTTCATCGAGGCCAGAAGGCAGCCATGCCTTCATCAACAGGCCGGATATACGACCGCAATCCTGTCCCTGTCAGAACCGACCACAGAGCCTTGCAAAACGGGAGGAGACCATATACGTCTTGGCGAGAGTATCCAACGGCGTTCTGGCAGGATTCATCATCTCAGTTGAAGGTCTTGCGGGGGTCGAAGGCGTCGCGGGCCGCCTCGCCGATGAAGATGAGCAGGGACAGCATCACCGCCAGCACCATGAAGGCGGTGATGCCGAGCCACGGGGCCTGGAGGTTGGCCTTGCCCTGGGCCAGCAGTTCTCCCAGGGAGGCGGAGCCGGGGGGCAGGCCGAAGCCGAGGAAATCCAGGGAGGTGAGGGTGGTGATGGAGCCGTTCAATATGAAGGGCAGGAAGGTGAGGGTGGCCACCATGGCATTGGGCAGGGTGTGGCGGAAGATGATCACCAGGTCCGTCACCCCCAGGGCCCGGGCCGCGCGGATGTAGTCGAAATTGCGCGCCCGCAGGAACTCCGCCCGCACCACTCCCACCAGGGACATCCACGAGAACAGCAGCATCAGCAGCAGCAGCCACCAGAAGTTGGGCTCCACCACGCTGGCCAGGATGATGAGCAGGTAAAGCACCGGCAGCCCCGACCAGATCTCGATGATGCGCTGGAAGAAGAGATCGATGCGCCCGCCGAAGTAGCCCTGCACCGCACCGGCCACCACGCCGATGACGGAGCTGGCCAGGGTGAGGGTGAGACCGAACAGCACCGAGATGCGGAAGCCGTAGATGAGGCGCGCGGTGACGTCCCGGCCCTGGTCGTCGGTGCCCAGCCAGTTCTCCGCCGATGGCGGGGCCGGGGCGGGCACGGGCAGGTCGTAGTTGATGGTGTCGTAGCTGTAGGGCACCGGCGGCCACACCATCCAGCCGTCGGCCGCGATGAGCTCCCGGACATAGGGGTCGCGGTAGGCCGCCTCGGTCTCGAAGTCGCCGCCGAAGGTAGTCTCCGGGTAGGCCTTGAATATCGGAAAGTACCAGTCGCCCTGGAAGCTCACCACCAGGGGTTTGTCGTTGGCCACCAACTCGGCCCCCAGGCTCAGGACGAACAGCACCAGGAAGATCCACAGGGACCACCAGCCCCGGCGGTTGGCGCGGAAATTGGCGAAGCGGCGCCGGTTCAGGGGGCTCATCAGTTCTCCCGGCTCTCGAAGTCGATGCGGGGGTCGATGGCCACGTACATGAGGTCGCCCGCGAGGTTCAGCACCAGCCCCAGCAGGGTAAAAAAGAACAGGGTGCCGAACATGACGGGATAGTCGCGGTTGATGGCCGCCTCGAAGCCCAGCAGCCCCAGGCCGTCGAGGGAGAAGATCACCTCGATGAGCAGGGCCCCGGTGAACAGGATCCCCACGAAGGCGCTGGGGAAGCCGGCCACCACGATGAGCATGGCGTTGCGGAACACGTGGCCGTAGAGCACCCGGTTCTCGGTGAGACCCTTGGCGCGGGCGGTCATGACGTACTGCTTGTTGATCTCGTCCAGGAAGGAGTTCTTGGTGAGCATGGTGAGGCCGGCGAAGCCGCCGATGACCATGGCCGTCACCGGCAGGGTGATGTGCCAGAAGTAGTCGGCGATGCGGGCCGGCCAGGACAGCTCCTCCCAGTTCTCCGAGACGAGGCCGCGCAGGGGAAACCAGTCCAGGAAGCTGCCGCCGGCGAACAGCACCACCAGCAGCAGGGCGAACATGAAGCCGGGGATGGCGTAGCCCACGATGACCACGGCGCTGGTCCACATGTCGAAGCGGCTGCCATCGCGCACCGCCTTGGCGATCCCCAACGGTATGGAGATGACATAGACCAGCAGGGTGGTCCACAGCCCCAGGGAGATGGACACCGGCAGCTTGTCGATCACCAGGTCCACCACACTGCGGTCCTGGTAGAAGCTGTCACCGAACTCGAAGCGCAGGTACTGGCCCATCATCTGGAAGAAGCGCTCGTGGGCCGGCTTGTCGAAGCCGTAGAGGCGCTCGATGTCCGCCAGCAACTCGGGATCGATGCCCTTGGTGCCGGTGTAGTCCCGGCCGCCGCCGGCCGCCGCCATGCCGGCATCGCCCGCGGCACTGCCCCCCATGCGCGCCGTGGCCGCCACGCCGTGCCCCTTGAGTTCGGCCACCAGACGCTCGACGGGGCCGCCGGGCGCGGCCTGTACGATGACGTAGTTGAGCACCATGATGCCGAACAGGGTGGGCACCATCAGCAGCAGACGGCGGAGGATGTACGCGCTCATGAGCGGGACTCTAGGGCAGGGGTTCCTCGCCGTAGGCCACGTTGGCGTCCGCCGACGCATAGGCGGGCAGGGGGGTGCCGGCCCGCAGGTCCTCCACCAGGTTCGGGTTCAGCAGCATGGACTTGGCAAACAACACCACATCGGCATCGGCCAGGGCGGCCTCGGCGCTGGCGCGGTCGTGGATCTTGCCACCGATGAACAGGGGCTTGTCCGTGACCTCCCGGGTCAGGCCGGCCATGGTCTTGCCGCTGTCCCAGGCCGGCAGGGCGTGGTCGTAGGTGGACACCGACAGCACGTCCAGGGGTTCGGCATTCAGCAGGGTGATGAGATCCCGCCATTCGGCCGCGCCGGCGAACAGGGACACATCCATGTCCGCCACTCCCCAGTTGGAGATGCGAAAGGCGAGCAGGCGGTCGTTGGGTACCACGTCATGGACCGCGCGGATGATCTCCCGGGCGAAGCGGAAACGCTGCTCCAGGGGGCCGCCATAGTGGTCGTCCCGTTGATTGGCATAGGAAGAGAGGAACTGGCTGATGAGATAGCCGTGGGCGCCGTGGATCTCGATGCCGTCGAAGCCGGCCGCCACGGCGCCGCGGGCGGTCTGGACGAAGCCGTCGATGACGTGCTCGATGTCGAACAGGGACATGGCGTCAGGCTGGGGATAGGGCCGGCCCGTGAGGGGGTTGTCGTCCCGCGGCGCGAGGCGGCTCGGGGCGATGACCCGGCCCGCCGGATTGACTTCCTCCCAGGCCATGCGGCCGCAGTGGAACATCTGCATGACGGCCAGGGCCCCGGCCTCCTGGATGGCGGCCACCACCGGTTTCCAGGCGTCGATCTGGCGCTGGGTCACCAGCCGCGCCTGGCGGGGATAGCCCTGGGCGCTCTCGTAGTCCGTGACGATGGCCTCGGTATAGACCACGGCGGCGCCGTTCCTGGCACGCCGCACCAGGAACTCCAGCACGTCGTCCCGGGGCACGCTGTCCCGTATCGATGAGGTGCGGGTCATGGGGGCCACGCCGATGCGGTTCCTGAGGGTATGTCCCTTGATCTGGAAGGCCGAGAACAGCCTGTCGTCACTCATGCATGAATTCTCCGTGTTATGGATGGTCGGCCGCCGCCCGCCCCGGGGCGCCGGGTCTTCAGTCGGTGGCGGCGCCGGTCTTTGGCGTCGTTGACGGATCGATCCACCAGGTGTTGAATCCGAGGTCGTACTTGGGAGAGACCGCCGGGCGCGCGAACTTGTTCCAATAGGCCACCCGGAAATGGGTGATGTGCCAGTGGGGGATGACGTAGTGGCTCCACAGCAGCACCCGGTCGAGGGCGCGGGTGCGGGCCACCAGGCTGGCGCGATCCGGGGCGGCGATGATCTGATCGACGAGGTGGTCCACCACCGGGTCCTCGATGCCGATGATGTTGCGGCTGCCCGGGATGTCGGCCTGCTCCGAGCCCCAGAAGTCCCGTTGCTCGTTGCCCGGCGACAGGGACTGGCGGAAGGAGGCCACCACCATGTCGAAATCGAAGTGGTCCAGGCGGTTCTGGTACTGGGTGGCATCCACGGTACGTACCCGGGCGTCGATACCGAGGCGTTTGAGGTTGCGGGCGAAGGGCAGGGTGACGCGTTCGAACAGTGGCTGCACCAGCAGCACCTCGAACGCCATGGGCTCGCCCGTGGCGGTGTGGGTCAGCCTGCCGTCCTGTACCGTCCACCCGGCCTCCCTGAGCAGGCCCACGGCCTTGCGCAGGTTGTCGCGCAGGCGCCCGCTGCCGTCGGTGCGGGGCGGCTCGTAGGGGCCCTCGAAGACCTCCGCCGGTACCTGGTCGCGGTGGGGCTCCAGCAGGGCCAGCTCGGCGGGAGAGGGCATGCCGCGGGAGGCCAGCTCGGAGTTGGAGTAGTAGCTGCGGGTGCGGGTATAGGCGCCGTTGAAGAGGTTCTGATTGGTCCACTCGAAGTCGAAGGCGTAGCCCAGGGCCTGGCGCACCCGGGGATCGGCGAACATGGCCCGGCGGGTGTTGAAGGCGTAGGCCTGCATGCCCTGGGGCTGCTGGTGGGGGATCTCCTCCTTGATCACGCGGCCGTCCCGCACCGCCGGGAAGTCGTAGCCCGTGGCCCAGTCCTTGGCGGTGTTCTCCTGGCGGAAGTCGTAGGCGCCGGCCTTGAAGGCCTGCAGCGCCACCGTGGTGTCCCGGTAGTAGTCGTAGCGCAGGGTGTCGAAGTTGTACTGGCCGCGGTTCACCGGCAGATCGGCGCCCCAGTAGTCGGGAACCCGTTCGTAGGTGACCGAGCGCCCCTGCTCGAAGTCCTTGATGCGGTAGGGGCCGCTGCCCAGCGGGGGCTCCAGGGTGGTCTTGGAGAAGTCCCGGTCGGACCAGTAGTGGGCGGGAAGCACCGGCAGCTGGCCCACGATGAGGGGCAGCTCGCGATTGTCGCCCCCGGAGAAGGTGAACCTGACGCGGTGGGTATCCAGGGCCTCGCCCCCGTCCACGTTCTTGTAATAGCTGCGATAGAAGGGGTGGCCGTCTTTCTTGAGGGCATCCAGGGAGAACACCACGTCCTTCGCCGTGATGGGCGTCCCATCGTGGAAACGGGCCTCCTCCCGCAGGTTGAAGATGGCCCAGGAGCGGTCCTCGGGGACCTCCACGGACTCGGCGATGAGGCCGTACTGGGAGAAGGCCTCGTCGTCGGAGCCCACCATCAGGGTCTCGAACAGCAGACCGATGCCGCTGGGGGTCATGCCCTTGAGCACGAAGGGGTGGAAGCTGTCGTAGGTGCCGATAGCGGCCTGCTTCACGTCCCCGCCCTTGGGGGCGTCGGGATTGGCGTATTCGAAGTGAGCGAAATCCGGGCCGTACTTGAGGTCGCCGTGCATGGCGATGCCATGGGCAGGCGCCGCCGCCTGGAGAGGGGGCGCCAGCACCGCCAGGGCCAGCAGGAGGGCGTTGCAAAGGAAGCACGAACGCATAGAGGACTCCGCCACGGTTGAGTAAGCCGCCATGGTTACTGCGCCGCGTGCGGTGAGTCAAACACTCGGGCCCACGGTGCTCACGACCCCTCGCAGCCGTGCCCCCGCATCGGGCTCGACAGCCGGGGCGGTGCGACCCCGGGCCGCACCAGCGCGGTGCGCCATGCCCTTGCCTTGGGCGCGGAGATCGGGCAGATTGCCCCGATGCGGGGCGTGCGTGGACGTCGCTTCCCGCGGGGCACGGGGATGTGTGCCCGGCAAACCACTGCGGCGGGCATCCGGCGTGGATGGCAACTATCATAAAAGTCGGGAGCCACGGGTTATCCGACCGTATTGACCATACCAGAGAGAACAGTGCTAAGGATCCTATTGGTTGACGACCATGACTTGGTCCGTACCGGCTTTCGCCGTATCGTCGATGACCAGCCGGACATGGAGGTGGTGGGGGAGTGCGCCAGCGGCGAGGCGGCTCTCGAGATCATTCGCAACAGGGATGTCGACCTCGTGCTGCTGGACATGAACATGCCGGGCATGGGGGGTATCGAGACGGTGCGGCGCATCATCGGCCAGGATGAGGGCATCAAGATTATCGGCGTCAGCGTCCACGTGGATGGCGCCTATCCCCAGCGGGTCATCGAACTGGGGGGGCATGGCTACCTCAGCAAGGGATGCACGGAACGGGAGTTCCTCACCGCCATCCGCACCGTGCGCGACGGCAGCAAGTACATCGGCCAGGCGGCGGCCCAGAACATCGCCCTGAACTCCCTGAGCGACAACACCGATCCCATGACCGAGCTGTCCCACCGCGAACTCTCCGTGGTGCGCCTGCTGGCCAAGGGCAAGAGCACCAACGAGATCGCCAACAGCCTGCACGTGAGCATCAAGACGGTGAGCACCTACCGCAGCCGCATCCACAGTAAGCTCGGCATCCGCAACGACGTCGAACTGGCCCACCTCGCCATGCGCCATGGCATCGTCGAGCGTGGCGAGCTGGAGTAGGGGGCAGGCCATCCACCGCGACGGGTTCCGCGCCGACTGCGCCCTGTGTCCGCGTCTCGCCACCTTCCTGGCGGCGGTGCGCGAGCGTGAGCCCGCCTATCATGCCGCCCCCGTGCCCCCCTTCGGCGACCCGGAGGCGCGCCTGCTCGTGGTGGGGCTGGCCCCGGGCATGCACGGGGCCAACCGCACCGGCCGCCCCTTTACCGGCGATTACGCTGGCGAGCTGCTCTACAGCACCCTCCATGCCTTCGGCTATGGCTCCCGCCCCGTCTCCGAGCACGCCGCCGACGGCCTGCGCCTGACGGACTGCCGCATCACCAACGCGGTCAAGTGCGTGCCACCCCAGAACAAGCCCACCACCGCCGAGGTCGATACCTGCAACGCCTATCTCGCGGCCGAGTTGGCCCGGCTGCCGGCCGGCGCCGTGGTCATCGCCCTGGGGCTGGTGGCCCACCGCGCCGTGCTCAGGGCCGAGGGGCAACGGCTGTCCGCCTTTGCCTTCGGCCACGGCAGTGAGCACGCCCTCAGTCGCGACCGCTGGCTGATTGATTCCTACCACTGCAGCCGCTACAACACCAATACGCGCCGGCTGACGCCGGAGATGTTCCACGCCGTGTTTCGCGCCGCCGGGCGCCGGCTCGGCGGCTGATCCAGGCGCTATCGCGCCGCCCCGTGCCATGAGCCGAACCGACCAAGACTTCGACGCCGAGTCCTTCCTGCGCAGCCTGCCCGGGCGCCCCGGCGTGTATCGCATGACCGACGCCGAGGACCGCCCCCTGTACGTGGGCAAGGCCCGCGATCTCAAGAAGCGCGTGGCCAGCTATTTCCGCGACCCGGGGCAGTTGCCGCCCAAGGTGCGCACCATGATGCGCCACATGGCGCGGGTGGACATCACCACCACCCACACCGAGGGCGAGGCGTTACTGCTGGAGAGCAACCTCATCAAGGAGTTGGCGCCGCGCTACAACATCCTGCTGCGGGACGACAAGAGCTACCCCTACATACACGTCACCAGCCACCAGGAGTACCCGCGCCTGGCCTTTCACCGCGGCGGGCGCCGCAAGAAGGGCCTGTTCTTCGGTCCCTATCCCAGCGCCGGCGCGGTGCGCCAGACCCTCAACCTGCTGCAGAAGCTGTTCCTGGTGCGCCAATGCGAGGACAGTTTCTTCAGCAACCGCAGCCGGCCCTGCCTGCAATACCAGATCAAGCGCTGCACCGGCCCCTGCGTCGGCCTCGTGGAGCCCGAGCGCTACGCCGAGGACGTGCGCCACGCCGTGATGTTCCTCGAGGGCCGCAGCGGTGCCGTCATCGACGACCTGGCGCGGCGCATGGAAGAGGCCGCCCAGGCCCTCGAGTTCGAACAGGCGGCCCGCTACCGCGACCAGATCGCCAGCCTGCGCAAGGTCATGGAGCGCCAGTACGTGGACACCGCCGGCGGCGACCTGGACGTGGTGGCGGCGGCGGTGCGGGAGGGCACCGCCTGCGTCCAGGTGTTCACCATCCGTGGCGGCCAGAATCTGGGCAATCGCGCCTATTTCCCCGTCCAGGTCCAGGACGAGCCCGCCGCCGCGGTGCTGGAGGCCTTCCTGCCCCAGTACTATCTCCACAACCGCGCCGACCGCACCATCCCCCGGGAAATCCTCCTGAGCGAAGACATCGGGGACGTGGCGGCCCTCGAGGAGCTGCTGTCGGCCCAGGCCGGTCACCGCGTGCTCCTCAAGTCCCGGGTGCGCACCGACCGCTCGCGCTGGCTGGACATGGCCCGGGAGAACGCCGTGGTGGCCCTCGGCCAGCGTCTCGCCCGGTCCGACCAGGTGGGCGGCCGGCTGGCGGCCCTGGCCCAGGTACTGAGCCTGCCCGACGTGCCCCAGCGCATCGAGTGTTTCGACATCAGCCATACCGGCGGCGAACTCACCGTGGCCTCCTGCGTGGTGTTCGGCCCCGAGGGGCCGGAGAAGGCCCACTACCGCCATTTCAACATCCAGGACATCACCCCCGGCGACGACTACGGCGCCATGCGCCAGGCCCTGGAGCGGCGTTACGGGCGCGTCAAGCGGGAGGAGGGCCGGCTGCCCGACGTGCTGCTTATCGACGGCGGCAAGGGCCAGGTGAGCAGCGCTGCCACCATCATCGAGGAACTACAGCTGGTGGGGGTGCTGCTGGTGGGCGTGGCCAAGGGCCCCGAGCGCCGCCCCGGCATGGAGACCCTCGTGTTGCCCGGGGGGAAGGCGCCTCTTATACTGCGTGCCGACTCCCCGGCACTGCATCTGATCCAACACATCAGGGACGAGGCCCACCGCTTTGCCATCACCGGCCACCGCGGGCGCCGGGGCAAGGCACGCAACACCTCCTCCCTGGAAGGGCTGCCCGGGGTTGGGGCCAAGCGCCGCCAGCGCCTGCTGCAACAGTTCGGCGGACTCCAGGGCATCGCCCGGGCGGGCGTGGAAGATCTCGCCCGGGTCCCCGGTATCAGCAAGCAACTGGCCCGCACCATCTACGATGCCTTTCACAGCCAAGGATGAACATACCCAACTCCCTCACCCTGCTGCGCATCCTGCTGATCCCGGTGTTCGTGCTGGTGTTCTACCTGCCCTTCGGCTGGGCCAACGAGGCCGCCACCGCCATTTTCGCCCTGGCCGCGGGGACCGACTGGCTGGACGGCTACCTGGCCCGCCAGCTCAACCAGACCTCCGCCTTCGGCGCCTTCCTCGACCCGGTGGCGGACAAGCTCATGGTGGCCGTGGCCCTGGTGCTGCTGGTGCAGGCCGACCCCCGCATCTGGCTTGCGATCCCCGCGGCCGTCATCATCGGCCGCGAGATCACCATCTCGGCCCTGCGGGAATGGATGGCTGAGATCGGCAAGAGCACAACCGTCAAGGTGGCCTACATCGGCAAGATCAAGACCACCGCCCAGATGGCCGCCATCATCCTCATGCTCTACGCCGATCCCCTCCTCGGCCTGCCCATCACCCTCATCGGCCATGTACTGCTCTACGTCGCCGCCGTCCTCACCCTGTGGTCCATGGTGGCCTACCTCAAGGCCGCCTGGCCGAGCCTGTGGCCGAAGCCCGGCGGCTAAAACGGTGTCGGGAACCTTTTCCATCACGAGGCTGGCGCCACCTGTGTGTTGGGGGGTAAAGGTTCCTGACACCGGTTTCCGGCCTGACACCCTTTTTCGGGCCCTGGTGCTGACTTGACAACCATTCGAGTGGTGGCAATAATCCGCGCTCTTTCCGAGCGGGAATAGCTCAGCTGGTAGAGCACAACCTTGCCAAGGTTGGGGTCGCGAGTTCGAATCTCGTTTCCCGCTCCAATTCATTCTCTTCCCCGGCAGCAGTAACAGCGCTGCCGGTAGTCCCCAGGCTGGGTGGCAGAGTGGTTATGCAGCGGCCTGCAAAGCCGTGGACGCCGGTTCGATTCCGACCCCAGCCTCCATTTTTCCCTCCTGCAGTGTCCAGAGTTGTCCGCCGCGGTAAATGATGGACATTCTGTCCAACTGGCGTCCGATAGAGTCCAGCTCCATCCATTGACATTCTGGGGGCAACCTTTGCTCAGCACCTGGATGAACGGCGGCTCATGATACAAGCTTGAGCCAATTTCCTGGACGGGCTACCACTTCCACCCCCTCAAGGGGACCAGGAAGGGCACTTACGCCGTATCCGTCTCGGGCAACTGGCGCTTCACCTTCCGCTTCGAGGGGGAGGACGCCACCGACGTTGACCTGGAGGATTACCACTGATGACCAAGTCCCTGCGTGACCCCAACCGCAGGCCGGCCCACCCGGGCGCCATCCTGCGGGAGGACGTGCTGCCGGGCCTGGAGATGACCCAGACCGAGTTCGCCCAGCGTTTCGAGGTATTGCGCCTGACCGTCTCCCAGTTCCTCCACGAGAAGCGGGCCCTGTCGCCGGAGATGGCGGTTCGCATCGGCCTTTTCACCCGCACCACCCCAGAATCCTGGCTGCGCATGCAAGGGCCCCCGACCTGTGGGAGATCCAGCGGGACCCCGATCGCCTAGCGGGCATCGTCCCCCTGGAGAGTCGCGCCAGCTGACACTGAAAAGGGGACGCGAAAAAAGGGGACGGTGAAAAGGGGACGGAGGGATTAATATCTATTCCCTCCGTCCCCTTCCCCCCCTTTTTTTTCCACATATGGATAAATCGCCGAGGGGGCTCGGCTCCTAGTGCGTCCGTGGAGGCGCATTTTCTGCACGGTGAGAGTCCGTGTCGGGGTAAGCCAAGGCCCCGTAGTCGAAGGTAACTGCGTCGTCGCGAGGCGGGGTGGAGAGCAACCGGAGGCGAACTGGCGGTCCGTAGGATGACGAACTCGATTCGGCGGTACGGGACGGCGAGCCCGCTAGGAGAAGGTGAAGCCTGAAAATCATCGGATGCGCTGGGATTGGCGTGGAAAGCGACATTCGGGTCCCCTCCGTGGTTGGAGACGGAACGCTGGGAAGGAAATGCGAGAGAAGCGGGGAGACCTGACCGCCGTGGTGACGGTGGGCAGGAGTCAGAGCCTTCGTAGTACTGAACGGTTCTGCTGCGGTCATGGCGAGGTGCTGCGGAAACGCGGACCCAAGAGCTGGAGGGCGTCCTCCGCCTAAAACCGTGGGTGGTGCCGGGAAAGCGCGAAGAACAGAAATCGCGCCGAGGGAAGGGAGGCAGGAAGGTGGATGGGTGAAGTCCGGAGGAGGTGAGCGCGTATGCAAAGGGTCGAGAGTGTCTCGCAAGAGGCTAAGCCAGACTCGTCCAACCCGGTGGAATGGCCGTGGGTGGACCGCACGATCTGGACGGAGCGCATGTTGGCGGCGCTGGGTAACGGCGTCCAAGGGACGAAGTGGTTCAGTCTGATCGACAAGGTGCATCGCCCCCAGACCCTGGAACGGGCGTGGCAGGATGTGCGGGCCAACCGGGGTTCAGCGGGGGTGGATGGCCAGAGTGTGCAGCGTTTTGAGGCCCATGCCGAGCGGTATCTGGCGGAGTTGGGAGAGGCGCTGGGAATTGGACGGTACCGACCGGATGCGGTGCGTCGGGTGGAGATTCCGAAGGGGACAGGGACGCGTCCCCTGGGCATTCCGACGGTGAAGGACCGGATTGTGCAGGCGGCGATGAAGCGGGTGCTCGAGCCGATTTTCGAGCACCAGTTTTTGCCGATGAGTTACGGGTTTCGCCCGGGTCGCGGGTGCAAGGATGCGCTGCGGGAAGTGGATGGGCTGGTTCGGGAGGGCTACACCCATGTGGTGGATGCCGACCTGGCCCAGTACTTCGACACCATCCCGCACGAAGCGTTGATGGCCCGGGTCGAGGACCGGATCAGCGATGGTCGGATCCTCGACCTGCTGCGCGCCTGGTTGCGCCAGGACGTGGTGGCGGAGATAGCGCGCTGGACGCCGACCCGGGGCTCGCCCCAAGGGGCGGTGATCAGTCCGTTACTCGCGAATCTGTACCTGCACGGGCTGGATGTACACATGACCCAGCGCGGCTATCGGATGGTTCGGTATGCTGACGACCTCGTGATCCTGTGTGCCAGTCCGGACGAAGCCCAGGAGGCGCTGCAGGAGTTGCGGCACTGGGTGGAGGCCAATGGTCTGCAACTGCACCCGGAGAAGACCCGTGTGGGGGATTGCCGGCAGCCCGGGGAAGGCTTTGAGTTTCTCGGGTACCGGTTTGAAGCGGGACGGCGGTGGGTACGCAAGAAGAGCCGCAAGGCCCTTTACGACCGGGTCCGGGCCAAAACCCGGCGCAGTCGTGGGGATTCGCTGGCGCGGATTGTGGCCGACCTGAACCCGATGCTGCGTGGCTGGTTCGTGTATTTCCAGCACGCGCACCCGTGGACCTTTCCTCGCGTGGACGGTTTTGTCCGACGTCGATTACGGGCGCTGTTGCGCAAGCAGCAGAAGCGCCCGGGAGCGGGTCATTGTCAGTCCGACCATCTCCGCTGGCCGAACGCGTTCTTCGCTGCGGCTGGGCTTTTCACCATGACCGAAGCCCGGACGTTGGCGAGCCAATCCCGATGAGGTAACCACCGACTGGAGAGCCGTGTGCGGGAGAACCGCATGCACGGTTCGGAGGGCGGGGAGGGTCACTCCTTCCCGACCCCTATCAGGCGGGTTCGATGAGCGATGTAGGTGTAGGAGGCCAGCCCTTTGGCCGATTGGGTGGTGGGGGTGCGATCGTCGAGGGTTAATCGCCGAGGGGGCTCGGCTCCCAGTGCGTCCGTGGAGGCGCATTTTCTGCACGGTGAGAGTCCGTGTCGGGGTAAGCCAAGGCCCCGTAGTCGAAGGTAACTGCGTCGTCGCGAGGCGGGGTGGAGAGCAACCGGAGGCGAACTGGCGGTCCGTAGGATGACGAACTCGATTCGGCGGTACGGGACGGCGAGCCCGCTAGGAGAAGGTGAAGCCTGAAACTCATCGGATGCGCTGGGACTGGCGTGGAAAGCGACATTCGGGTCCCCTCCGTGGTTGGAGACGGAACGCTGGGAAGGAAATGCGAGAGAAGCGGGGAGACCTGACCGCCGTGGTGACGGTGGGCAGGAGTCAGAGCCTTCGTAGTACTGAACGGTTCTGCTGCGGTCATGGCGAGGTGCTGCGGAAACGCGGACCCAAGAGCTGGAGGGCGTCCTCCGCCTAAAACCGTGGGTGGTGCCGGGAAAGCGCGAAGAACAGAAATCGCGCCGAGGGAAGGGAGGCAGGAAGGTGGATGGGTGAAGTCCGGAGGAGGTGAGCGCGTATGCAAAGGGTCGAGAGTGTCTCGCAAGAGGCTAAGCCAGACTCGTCCAACCCGGTGGAATGGCCGTGGGTGGACCGCACGATCTGGACGGAGCGCATGTTGGCGGCGCTGGGTAACGGCGTCCAAGGGACGAAGTGGTTCAGTCTGATCGACAAGGTGCATCGCCCCCAGACCCTGGAACGGGCGTGGCAGGATGTGCGGGCCAACCGGGGTTCAGCGGGGGTGGATGGCCAGAGTGTGCAGCGTTTTGAGGCCCATGCCGAGCGGTATCTGGCGGAGCTGGGAGAGGCGCTGGGAATTGGACGGTACCGACCGGATGCGGTGCGTCGGGTGGAGATTCCGAAGGGGACAGGGACGCGTCCCCTGGGCATTCCGACGGTGAAGGACCGGATTGTGCAGGCGGCGATGAAGCGGGTGCTCGAGCCGATTTTCGAGCACCAGTTTTTGCCGATGAGTTACGGGTTTCGCCCGGGTCGCGGGTGCAAGGATGCGCTGCGGGAAGTGGATGGGCTGGTTCGGGAGGGCTACACCCATGTGGTGGATGCCGACCTGGCCCAGTACTTCGACACCATCCCGCACGAAGCGTTGATGGCCCGGGTCGAGGACCGGATCAGCGATGGTCGGATCCTCGACCTGCTGCGCGCCTGGTTGCGCCAGGACGTGGTGGCGGAGATAGCGCGCTGGACGCCGACCCGGGGCTCGCCCCAAGGGGCGGTGATCAGTCCGTTACTCGCGAATCTGTACCTGCACGGGCTGGATGTACACATGACCCAGCGCGGCTATCGGATGGTTCGGTATGCTGACGACCTCGTGATCCTGTGTGCCAGTCCGGACGAAGCCCAGGAGGCGCTGCAGGAGTTGCGGCACTGGGTGGAGGCCAATGGTCTGCAACTGCACCCGGAGAAGACCCGTGTGGGGGATTGCCGGCAGCCCGGGGAAGGCTTTGAGTTTCTCGGGTACCGGTTTGAAGCGGGACGGCGGTGGGTACGCAAGAAGAGCCGCAAGGCCCTTTACGACCGGGTCCGGGCCAAAACCCGGCGCAGTCGTGGGGATTTGCTGGCGCGGATTGTGGCCGACCTGAACCCGATGCTGCGTGGCTGGTTCGTGTATTTCCAGCACGCGCACCCGTGGACCTTTCCTCGCGTGGACGGTTTTGTCCGACGTCGATTACGGGCGCTGTTGCGCAAGCAGCAGAAGCGCCCGGGAGCGGGTCATTGTCAGTCCGACCATCTCCGCTGGCCGAACGCGTTCTTCGCTGCGGCTGGGCTTTTCACCATGACCGAAGCCCGGACGTTGGCGAGCCAATCCCGATGAGGTAACCACCGACTGGAGAGCCGTGTGCGGGAGAACCGCATGCACGGTTCGGAGGGCGGGGAGGGTCACTCCTTCCCGACCCCTATCATGGATAAATCGCCGAGGGGCTCGGCTCTTCCGGGACATCGCCGCGGGCCTCGACGAGGCGAGCCTGGCAGGCGAACTCACCTATGCCCGGGGCCGGGACAAGGGGGACAAGTCCCTCGAGATCTACAAGTTCTACATCAACGCCCTGTACGTGGCGGTCACCCGGGCGGTGAAGAACCTCTATCTGCTCGAGCCCCAGCCGCGCCAGCAGGTGCTGGAGCTGCTCGGCCTGGGCCAGGTCTACGAGGACGTGGAAGGGATGGACGAGCAGCGCTCGAGCCTGGAAGAGTGGCGCCACGAGGCCCACCGTCTCGAACTCCAGGGCAAGGACGAGCAGGCGGCGGAGATCCGCAGCCACATCCTGAAAGAACGGGGAGTGCCCTGGAGCGTGCTGCGCGGCGACGCTCTCGCCGAGCTGGAGCACAAGGCCCTCGAGGGCCGGGAGAAGAAGGCCGGCATCGCGCTGATGGAGTACGCCTTGGTCTATCGTGACCAGCGTCGCCTCAACGCCCTCGAGCAGGCGGGCGTCAAGGCCGTCAAGAACCCGGCGAAGGCCCTCGACCTGATCGAGAAGAAATACTACCTGCCCTACGGGCTCAAGACACCCGCCAAGGTGCTGCGGGACACCGAAAAGTACGGGGTCGACTTCCGCAACGTGTTCGGCCAGACGCCGCTCATGATCGCGAGTCGCATGGGCAATGCGGAACTCGCGGAGATGCTGCTGGACCGGGACGCCGACACCACCCTGGTGGACGGCAACGGCCTCAACGCCTTTCAGATCGCCCTCGACCGGGCATGCACCGACGAGCGCTTCGCGCGCACCCGGCTGCCGCCCATCTTTGAGCGCCTGGCGCCGGCGAGTCTCGACGTGCAGGTGGACGGGCGCCTGGTCAAGCTCGACCGCAGCCAGATGGAGTACCTAATGCTCTGCCTCGCCATGGTGCTGTTCTACCAGCGTCTCGGCACCAGCTGGGCGAAGCGGCGGATGCTTCTGACGGCGGTGGACTTCGAGGAAGTCCTCGCGGACTTCCACGACTCCGTCGTGCCCCAGCGGCGCAAGCGGCGCCCGTATATCTCGTCCATCCTGGCGAAGAACGAGGTGAATCGGGAAGGTCCATACAACCGTAAGCTGTTCAGGCGCGTGCGCCGGGGTAGCTATGTGCTCAACCCGGGGCTCGCCCTGCGCATCGAAGGCCGCTGGCAGCGCATCTACCAGGTGCTCTCCCCCGAGCGTCTCGGCGTGGAGCTTGAGGACGATACCAAGTGGGCGCAGTCCGGCTGGTCTTCGAATGAGCTTTACCAGCAGGCCATCGACGAACTCGGGGCCATGCTGCGAGGCTTCGACGACGAGGAGCGGCTGCGCCAGGAGGAGGCCGCTGCGCCGCCCGCCCCCCCGCGGCCCCGGTGTGCAGGTGGATATGTTCCCGGAATGAGGTGGATCCGGGGTTGGATCCGGCCGGTATCGATCGAAGGCTCAAGGAAGCGGTACGCACCGCGACGGGACTGACCTGCTCCATCGGAGTCGCCCCGAACAAGCGGCTGGCGAAGATGGCCTCGGAGTTCGACAAGCCGGACGGCCTCTGCTGGGCGTGCGCGTGAGCGCGTTGGTGTCGAGGGAGGATACGGCCGCGAATGCAGGGTCCTGAGCACAGGGCGAGTTGGCCTTTGACGAATGAACCCGATGGCATCTGTGGCGCGGAAGACCGAAGAAAGTTAAGTGTTCCGTTGCCACGAATGGTTTCCAGCGGCGCCCCCAACAACCGTGACCCCAGCCCGCTGAGGTGGCCCATAAGCCGGAACGGTGGCCGCGGCATCCATGATTCAACCGCGTGCGCTATTCGCTCGAATCCCGAACTTTCACGGTACTTGAGGACTGATCTAATGGCCGCCCGACCGGACTACGGGGATCTTTGCTCTGCAAAAATTCCAACACGGGTAATAGTGACTGTTGCGGTGCTTCTTCATGGGGCAAATGGCCGACACTAGGCAGCCTGTGCACATGGCTGTAGGCCAGGGCGGCCATGTAATCGTCGGCATTGCTGATCGGAATCACTGCATCCTGCTCGCCCCACAGCAGCAGTACCGGGGCGCGGATCTGCTGCAGCAGCGGTTGGGGTTGCAGCAAATAGACCTGTTGTAAGCGCTGCACTACCGCCGCGCGATTGCCGGGATATAACAGCAGGTCGTGATAACGCGTCACCAGTTCATCGCTGACCGTCCTGGCATCGGCATAGGCGGGCGAAAGGTTCATGCGCAGCAGAAATTTCGGCAGTACAAATTGCATCAACTGCATGACGGCGGGTATATCGGGCTTACGCTGGTAATCAAATCCGGGACTGGCGAAGCCATCCGGTGAAATCAGCACTAGTTTGTCGACCCGTTCCGGGTGGGCGGCAGCAAATCGCCATGCGATACGGCCACCCAGCGAGTTGCCGATCAATGTGGCGCGTTTAATCTCCAGCCGCTCCAACAGCGCCAGTAGCAGCCGTATGGATCGCTCGTCGCCGTAATCCCCGGTGGGGTCGGGACCGGTCAGGCCGAATCCCGGCAGATCCAGCGCGATCACCCGGTATTGCTGCTTAAGTGATTCGGTCCAGTGCTCCCAGGTATGGAGACTGGAGCCCAGACCATGCAAGAGAACCAGTACCGGCGCATCTTTAAGCCCGTCATCACGCACATGCAGCGTGATGTCCGGGAGATGCACGTAATCGTCGGCGGAGCGCAGATAATGCCGTTCCAGATGGTCTATTGGGCGATCCGGCGTCCACAAGTACCAGCCGGCCAGCATCAACAGCAGGATCAACGGGATCAACCATTTGATCATCTCCATGTCCACCTGCTCTTTGGGTGAAGGCATTCTCTGCCGTTCCAATTTTCCATGGGTTTGCCTCTCATGCCCGCATTATATGTCGAGAAGCACGGTGATGAATGGTTGCCGCCTAGGACGGAGTCGAACAGCCTGAACGGTGGAACCGCTGCCCTGCTTCCACCCTGCGTGCTGACCTTGATACTCTTTTTTAGCCGTTGCCATGCCCGGCGCGCTTCCTGCACGGCGCCACCCAGCTTTTCTACACCGACATCGCCGGCGGCGTGCTCGCTCTCCCGCTGGGACTCGTGGCGGAGCCGCCGCTCACCGCTGTGACGGGTGATTGCCCGTGCTCCCGATTGATGCGTTCTTACAGTGCATAACCTAGATAGGCCGCCACGTCCATAGGCTATTTCGTCAATAGGTCATTTCGTCAATAGGATATAATCCGTCATCGGCAATAGCCTTCCCCGGCAGCCCACGTTCAAGGACCACACCATGTCTCCTCCCCGTTCCAAACCCATGCGCGAGAGCACGCCCAGCCCGCAGCTCACCGAGTTGCCTGCCCTGGGCATGGCGCCCGCGGACCTCTCCCACGACTATCGTCGCCACTACAGCCACACCCTGGGGCGGGACAAGCACTGCAGGTCCGGCCACTACGCCTACGAGGCCCTGGCCCTGATGGTGCGGGACCGTCTCATGGAGCGCTGGAAGAACACCCGCTATGCCTGCGAGCAGCAGAGCTGCCGGCGGGCCTACTATCTGTCCCTGGAGTTCCTCATGGGGCGGACGCTCGGCAACGCCATGCTCAATCTGGGGATCACGGACGCGGCCACCCGTGCCCTGGCAGACCTGGGACTGGTGCTGGAGGAGATCCGTGAGATCGAGCATGACGCGGGCCTCGGCAACGGCGGCCTGGGCCGGCTGGCGGCCTGCTTCCTGGACAGCTGCGCCACCCTGCAGCTGCCGGTGCAGGGCTACGGGATCCGTTACGAATACGGCATGTTCCGCCAGCACATCGAGGACGGCGAGCAGGTCGAGGAGCCCGATCACTGGCTACGGGACGGCAATCCCTGGGAACTGGAACGCCCCGAATACACCCGCCGCGTCAAGAGCGGCGGGCGCTCCGAGTTCTACCTCACCGCGGAGGGCGCCCAACAGGCCCGCTGGGTGGACACCCACGACGTGCTCGCGGTGCCCTACGACATACCCGTGCCCGGCTATCGCAACGGTACCGTGAACACCCTGCGCCTGTGGTCGGCGGCGGCCACCGACGAGTTCGATCTGGGGGAGTTCAACGCCGGCAGCTACCCCGAGTCGGTGGCGGCCAAGAACGCCGCCGAGCACATCACCATGGTGCTCTATCCCAACGACGCCAGCGAGAACGGCAAGGAGCTGCGGCTGCGCCAGCAATACTTCCTGGCCTCGGCCAGCCTTCAGGACATCCTCGCCCACTGGTGTCGGTGGCACGGAGACGACTTCAGCACCTTCGCCGATAAGAACTGCTTCCAGCTCAACGATACCCACCCCTCATGTGCGGTCCCCGAGCTGATGCGCCTGCTGATGGACGAGCACGGCATGGGTTGGGATCAGGCCTGGGACATCACCTCGCGCACCATGGCCTATACCAACCACACGCTGCTTCCCGAGGCCCTGGAAAAGTGGCCGGTGCGCCTGTTCGGCCAGCTCCTGCCCCGGCTGCTGGAGATCATCTACGAGATCAACGCCCGCTTCCTCGAACAGGTGGCCGAGCGCTGGCCGGGAGACGTCGGGCGCGTTCGCCGCATGTCCCTCATCGAGGAGGGCGACGAGCCCCAGGTGCGCATGGCCTACCTGGCCATCGTGGGCAGTTTCTCCGTCAACGGCGTGGCCGCGCTGCACTCGCGCCTGCTGCAACAGGGTCTGTTCCGGGATTTCCACGACCTCTGGCCCGAGAAGTTCAACAACAAGACCAATGGCGTGACCCAGCGGCGCTGGCTTGCCGCCTGCAACCCCGCCCTGGCCGAACTCATCAGCCAGACCATCGGCGAGGACTGGACCGCGGATCTGGAGCGGCTGCGGGAGCTGGTGCCCCATGCCGATGATCCCGCCTTCCGGGAGCGCTGGCAGACGGTGAAACAGGCCAACAAGGCCCGCCTGGCAAAGATGGTCCAGGCCGATTGTGGCGTGCGCTTCAATCCTGAGGCCCTGTTCGACGTCCAGGTCAAGCGCATCCACGAGTACAAGCGCCAGCTCCTTAACGTGCTGCATGTCATCCATCTGTACGACCGCATCAAGCGCGGCGACACCGCCGGGTGGACGCCGCGTTGCGTGCTCATCGGAGGCAAGGCCGCCCCCGGCTACTTCATGGCCAAGCGCATCATCAAGCTGGTCAACGACGTGGCCACCGTGGTCAACGCCGATCCGGACGTGGGCGAGCGACTGCGGCTGGCCTTCGTGCCCAACTACCGGGTCACCGCCATGGAGCGTATCTGCCCCGGCACGGATCTGTCCGAGCAGATCTCCACCGCCGGCAAGGAGGCCTCGGGTACCGGCAACATGAAGTTCATGATGAACGGGGCCGTCACCATCGGCACCCTGGACGGGGCGAACATCGAGATCCGGGAAGCGGTCGGCGAGCAGAACTTCTTCCTGTTCGGGCTGACCGCCGAGGAGGTGGAGGCGGGCCGCGCGGCCTACGATCCGGCGGCCATCATAAGCCACGACGAGGACCTGGCCCGGGTCATGGAGATGCTGGAATCCGGGCTGTTCAATCCGGCCCAGCCCGGGTTGTACGACCCCCTCGTGCAGGCCATCAGGAGTCCCCATGACCCGTGGATGGTCGCCGCCGACTTCCGCAGCTACGTGGATGCCCAGGCCCAGGCGGCGGCCGCCTACCGCGACCGGGAACACTGGACCCGCATGAGCATCTTGAACACGGCGTTCAGCGGGCGCTTCTCCACCGACCGCACCATGGCTGAGTACAACGCCGAGATCTGGCGCCTGGATCCCGTGCCACCCTTGCCGATGGCCTGACTTCGTGGGTTGGAACGACTACCGTTCCCGCAGTAATAGGCACGAACACCCATTTCCGCGATGGCGTGCGGGCTTATCGGCGGCGGCGCTTTTGCCAACCCAGTCCTGCCAGGCCCAATCCCAGCAAGCTGAGTGAAACAGGTTCTGGTATGGCGACTGTCGCGTGAGATCTGTAGAACCAACCGCCAATTTGGGCTGAAGAGCTGTCAATGGCAGCGGTTGCTGTGTTTATCGCGCGGTCGACCGCCGGGTCATTATCGCCAAATGCGTCTCTAAGGGTGGCCTGGCGCGCAGACGAGCTGTTGGGTGGGCGTGAGGACGTAAGTCCAGTAGCAAATCGGAAGTTGGTGCCAGTAAAGGTAGGCTCGAACCCGGTGTCGTCGAAAAATTCAGGGGCCCAACTGCTGTCGTCTTCGTCAAAACTGTTTAATCCACCGGGGTGGGGTGTAAGAGCGTTAAACAGGTCGCCCACCTCCAGGGCCGACGCCCACGACCCCCCCCGTGCCAATATGAGTTGCGACACCCGTAGACGTTAATTTAGTGTGCGGGCGATGGGTTCACTGATGGGTGTTTTCTCCTCGGGTGGTGGATTGATCCACACGGCGGCCGGCATTGACGGCAGTTGGGGTCGCTTGTTTTTGAAACGGTTGGGGTTGGCCAAGAATGCGGCATCCAGAGTGTCCTGGCGGATGATCCGCAGGTCGGCGGCCAAGCCGTAGTGGACGCTGTGCGGTGTCATATAGCCGATGCTGCTATGGCAGTGCTCGGCGTTGTACCAGGCAAAGAAGTCTTGACAGTGGGCTCGCGCATCCTCGATGCAGCCGAAGCGCTGGGGGAATGCGGGCCGGTACTTCATGGTCTTGAACTGCGATTCGGAGTACGGGTTGTCGTCCGAGACATGGGGTCGGCTGTGGCTCTTGGCGACATCCAGGTCGACCAGCAGGCTGGCGACCGGCTTGGAGCGCATGGCCGCACCCCGGTCGGCATGCAGGGTCAGCCTGCCGGGCTCGATGTTGTGCCGGGACACCGTGTCGGCGATGAGTTGCTGGGCGAGCTCGGAGGACTCCCGCGGGGCGATGAGCCAGCCCACGACGAAGCGGCTGAAGATATCCAGGATCACGTAGAGATGGAAGCAGGTCCACTTCGCGGGCCCCTTGAGTTTCGTGATATCCCATGACCAAACTTGGTTGGGCGCCGTGGCCAGCAGTTCGGGTTTGGTATAGGCCGGGTGGGTGAGTTGGTTACGCCGCTCGCGGCTGGCGCCATTGGCCGCCAGTAGCCGGTACATAGTGCGCACCGAGGCGAGGTAGATGCCCTCGTCGAGCAGCGTGGCATGCACAGCCGCCGGCGCGGTGTCGGCGAAGCGTTCGCTGTTCAGGGTGTCCAGGACCGTCTGCCGTTCGTTGGCATCCAGGGCCAGGGGCGGGCAAGGCCGAGGTGCCCGTGGCCGAGGCGGCCCCATGACTGCGCGGCGATGCACGCGGGCCTTCTGGCGTGCAGGCTCGCCACGCCCCAGGTCCATGGCGCGACATGCTGCGCCGATGCCGAGCGAGGGGGGCGAGTTCCAAGGCGGCGGCCATCAAGTGTTCCCGCGCTTGTCGGTGGCCGCCAGCAGATCCAGCAGCGCAGTAACTTTTTTTTGGACCTCGATGACCAACTGCGCCTTGTCGAGTTCGACGCGCAGCTTGTCGCGCTCGCGGGTGAGCTGGGCAATCTGCTGTGCATCGATGCGCGCGCCAGCATCCACCTTGGGACCGCGCTTTTGCGGCGCCAGTGCCGCGAGGTCTGCGGCTTCACGTTGGCGCCGCCAGGTGCTCAGGGACGATGAGTACACGCCCTCGCGGCGCATCAGCGCGCCGATTTCTCCGGGCTGGGTGCATCGGTCAGCGGCCTGTAGAATGCGGCGCTTGTCGGCGTTGGTGAAGGTGCGGCGACGCGCACGCGGCACCACCTCGGAATCGCTGCCGGGCGGGATCGGGGCGGCGCCGATCCGGGCGCATCTTCAGTCGCCCTACGGGCTCCTTGCGATGCGCCCGGATCGGAAGAAACATTCTCTGCGTGCATGGGCACCTTCGACTGCTGGTTGATCTTCATACCTACCTCTTTACTCACTGATCTCTCGGGGGTAGGTGTCGCAACTCATATTGGCACGGGGGGGACGACGCGGAGTTCCTGCGCGATACGGAGGGTTTGACCGGCACGGTGTTGGACTCCGAGGCCCTCACGTTTCTCGAGGACTTGATGGCCCGATGCGCGGCCAGTGAATCGCTTATAGGCGAATTCGTGGACGCGCCTCACTGGCGTTTCATCGAACTGCGCTTTAACCCGGCGGAAGCGGAACGCATGCAAAATGGTAGGGGCGAGATGGCGGACAGTGACGGTTCCGTTTGAGGGTTTGGTGCCCTAACAGCCTGTCGGACTTTCGTCTCACCGGCCGGAATTGGTCATTTTTTGCACAATTTGCGCATCGCTCCGCGAAATCTTTGGCACTCAATTTCCGTGAACGCTCAACTTTTCACGTAGGAGACATGTCGCAAGCTTAAGTCCGACAGGCTGCTAGGCGCCCTTTAGTGGCGCCAGAATTTACTGCCGTTTGGTCCGCTTCTCCCAAGAGCGAAATATTTTAGCAGTTCATGAAATGCTGAAAGAAGGGTGTTCCTAGATGCGCTCGCTTCTTCTATTTCCGAACCCCTTGTATCAGGATGAGTGTGTCTGCATTCGACCCAAACCGGCCACCCTTACCGCCTGAGGGTCCGCAACGGGATGTCCTGCGGACCGCGAGGCCGGTGCGTAATTTCGCATTGCGCCTGAGGGCGGTGGACTGCCCCGACCGGCAGCGCCATGCCGGCGGTAACGGCCTGCTTCAGGAGGCGGCGGCCTGCGCCACGATATCCGGGTACTGCCCGATGACGCGCACATAGGCCACGGCGAAATCCGGAGCCGTGACGCGTGCTTGCTCCCAATCCCGCAAGGTGCCGACCGGAACACGAAACCGGCGCGCGAACTCGGCTTGCGAGAGGCCAAGCCCGCTGCGTGTCTTGCGGATCAGCCGCGCACGCTGGCCGCGGTCCAACGCCTCGGGCGTTACATTGAAATCCTCTGGGTCCGCCGGATCAGCAGCCAGAATGATAGGCTCTTTCTTCACCTGTGTTGCTCCTTCGCACGGAAATGAAACGGGGCAGGTCGTCCCGCCAGACGAAAACGCCGGTAAACAGCTTGTCCCCCACCAGACCGACCACCTTGAATCGCTCCTCCCCGTCGATCTCGCGGATAGAGGGGAGGATCAGGTGATCGTCGTCCTCGAAAATGCGGTCGCCAAAAGCTAGAGAAAGCTGGTGCTTGATCTGATTGACCGCATCCTTCGCGGGATCGAATCTGTCTTCCATGGCGGAAAATATACTGGAATTCCGTAGTGGATACAAGGCGAAACATATGGGTTCCCCGTATTCCTGCCGCCAATGGTGTGACGATGCGACAGGTGTTTGCAGGCTCCCTTGATGACCGTACCGGGTAGGCAACCGGTCACTCGTAAGAAGTCCTTCGGTGACCGCTCGGGGCCGAGCCCTCCCAATAGCTGTCCGTTGCCGACCCTGAGCGGCCAGTCAACGGGAAGCTTCCGGTGCCCACCGTGGGAACCTTGTCACATTGTCGTGAAGGAGCGTCGAGTCAGGGCTACGGTTCCGGTTAGGGCAGTCGTTACACTCCCACGACACCCTTTTCAAGGGCGAGTCCCACGGCAGGTGAGCTGCCGAGGGCGCCACTGTGACCACACCATGCAACCGGGGAACCTGCAATGAGACTTCTTCTCGCCATTTCCATTCTTCTCGCCGCGGCCATCGGGTCCGGCCCCGTCGTGGCGCAGCCCGGCCAGCTTCAGGACCGCTACATCGTGGTGCTCCACTCCGACGCCGGCGTGCCAGCGAACGTGGCGGCCGACGTGGCGTTGGGCACCGGGGGCCGCGTGGGCTACGTCTACGAGACCGCGCTCCGGGGCTTCTCCATCACTATCCCCCGGGCGGCGCTCCGGGGCCTAGAGAACGACCCCCGCGTCGCATCGGTGGAGGAAGACATCCCGGTGACGGCTTTCCAGACACTCCCCACCGGCATCGACCGGGTGTTCGCCGACGACAACGGGTCCATCTCCATTGACGGGGTCGACGACTACCGCGTGGAGGCGGACGTGGCGGTGCTGGATACGGGCATCGACGTGGAGCACCCGGACCTCAACGTGGCGGGCGGCGCCAATTGCCTGGAGACTTCGGGTGGACCGCCGTGGGCGCCGCAATACGTCTGCGACGATACCCAGAGCGGCGACGACGACAACTACCACGGCACCCACGTGGCGGGCACCGTCGGGGCCCTCGACAACGGCATCGGCGTGGTGGGCGTGGCGCCCGGGGTGCGGCTGTGGGCGGTCAAGGTGCTGGACTACGAGGGCTCGGGTGCCCTGTCGGCCATCATCAAGGGCATCGACTGGGTGGTGGCGCAGGGCAACATCGAGGTCATCAACATGAGCCTCGGCGGCCAGGGCAGCAGCTCGGCCATGAACGACGCGGTGCAGAACGCGGTGGATAACGGTGTCACGGTGGTGGTCTCCGCGGGCAACAGCAACGACGACGCCAAGAACTACACCCCTGCCAATTCGCCCGCGGCCATCACTATCTCGGCGCTGGCCGATTTCGACGGCGCTGCCGGCGGCGGCGCGTCGCCTACCTGCCGCTCGGACCAGGACGACACCCTGGCTGACTTCAGCAACTGGGGAACGGTGGTGGACCTGGCCGCGCCGGGCGTATGCATCCTCTCGACCATGCCCATCGAGCAAGGCGAGTACGAGACTCTGAGCGGCACCTCCATGGCGGCGCCACACGCGGCGGGCGCGGCGGCCATCCTGGCCAGCCAGGGCTATCTGCCGGCCGATATCCGGGCAAAACTGGAGGAAAGTGGCAACCTCAATTGGACGGACGACTCGGGCGACGGCGTCCAAGAGCCGCTTCTCGACGTGAGCAACTCCGAGATCTACGCGCCGCTACTGGTCTCGGGCGAGGATGGCGCCACGGAGACCAATGCCGCTCCCACGGCGGTCATCTCCTACACCTGCAAGGACCTCGCCTGCGATTTCGACGGCGCAGATTCCTCAGACAGCGACGGCTCAATCTCTGTCTACGCCTGGGATTTCGGGGACGGCTCCACGGCGAGCGGCCAGAGCGTCTCCCATACCTACGGCGCGGAAGGTACTTACACGGTCACGCTGACCGTCACTGACGACGACGGCGCCACCGGCTCCGAGCAACAGGACGTTACGGTGAGCAGCAGCACCACGGAAGGGATCTCGCTTAGCGCATCGGGCTACAAGGTGAAGGGCGTGCACCACGTGGACCTGACCTGGGACGGTGCTACGTTAACCGATGTTGACATCTCCCGGGATGGCAATTTGCTCACCACCACCCGCAACGACGGCGGGTATACCGACGATACCCGCCAGCGGGGCGGCGGCTCCTATACGTACCAGGTCTGCGAGGCAGGCACCAGCACCTGCTCGAGCACGGTGACCGTGACCTTTTGATCCCCGGCGGATAGGTGCGGCACAGGCCGGGCGGATATGCCCTCCCGTGCCATGCTCAGAGGGGTATCTGGTCGAAACGGGTCGCCCGCCGGTGGGCGGCCGCCAGCGGGGGGTAGGCGGCGCGGGTGAGCCACACGGTCTGCCAGCCGGCGCGGCGGGCAGCGTCCAGTTCCTCGCGCACTCCGACAGGAACAGGATCCGGCCCGGCGGCACCTCGATCTCCCCGGCGATGCTCACTTTTCCCAAGAGCGAAATATTTCAGCAGTTCATGAAATGCTGAAGGAGCAGCGTTCCCAGACGCTCGCTTCTTCTATTAGCGAAAGCTCTTGGTGCTTGGCCATCCGGGGACGGACAAGTTGGCACTAGATGTGGTGGCGACTAGAATCTGCACAAGGCCCCACCAATGATGGTGACCGCCATGGACATCCCCCGGTACATCTCGCCCTCTCAAGCCCTTCTTGTTTCAGGGATCGCATGGAAGTCTTCCACCACTCTCTGCCCCCGTCCTGCGCCTCGTAGCTGTCACCATCCGCAAGTCGCTGGCACCCACAGCATGAATCCGTTTGGTGCCTCTAGCGATATCGGTGACATGCGGTATCCAATGGTCGGACGTTGCGTCGAGGATATCTTCTGTGATTAAACACGGAAAGTCGCTGGCACTTCTGCTAGGTGGCTTTCCCGCGCGGTTAAAAAACTCTTGGTCCGAGGCGAATCTCGTTTTTCTTCTTTCTGTACTCAACTACGGAGGGTTGTAACATGCCTATCTCGGTACTCATGGTTCTTGACGGCGAATACCGCTTCGACCAGGCCCCTGCACCGGAACCGCATACGGGTGCCCAAGACTTCACGTTCACTACACTCGTGCAGACACTCGAAAACGCGGGCATGACTGTCTACAAGGCTCATCGCGATCCCGATGCCGACGTCACGGCCGATGAGAACGGTTTCGACTTTTCCAGCCACGATCTGCTTGTCTACGACGTGATCTGGTTGTTTGGCTACCATGGGCGGAACGCCTTCCCGCCTGGTACGGGTGGATCAAGCGGCGATCATCTGCTGTCCGCCGCCGAACACGCGGCGATTGAGGCCTTCATGGATGCGGGTGGCGGCGTTTTTGCCACTGGTGACCATGACAGCATCGGCGCCGATACCGGTGGCCACATCAAGCGCGTCAGGGCGATGCGGACCTGGTTCGGCATGAACGACACGCAGGCCGATACGCTACCCGCCGGTTTTCCGCTCAACCATGATGTCGTGGGTTCGTTTCAAGCCGACACGGTACAGAAGAATCCCCAGAGTGACTACAGCGGAGAAACGGAGGAATTCACCTTCTTCGAGAACCAATCGGATTCCATTCCGCAGCAGATCACGCCGACGAGTTCCCCAGCGCATACCATTCTGCGGCGTAACGGCACTGATATCACTGTGTTCCCGGATCACATGCACGAAGGCAACACGCTGGGAAGCGCCGAACTGCAGCCGTTCATCGACGGTGGCACCCTGACGGATTTTCCGTTGCTCGATGGTCACCGTGAATTGCCGGAGATCATCGCGACCGGCCAATCCTTTGCGCAGCTCTCCAAGTTCGCGGCCGGCGGGTTCGGCGGAGACTTCCTCAGTAACGTGTTGCCTACCCCCAAGACCGTCAACACCCTGAGCACATACGACGGCCGAGCCGTTGGTGTCGGGCGAATCGTCACCGGCGCGACCTTCCACCACTACATCGACATCAACCTGACCGGCGATACCGACATCAATACGTCGACAGAATTTGCCCTGGCTGGTCCGGATGCGGCCAAGGGCCAGGGCTTTGGCTACGCCGGCGCCGAAGCGACCTTCGCTGATATCAAAGCCGTCTACCTGAACATCACTAAGTGGCTTGCGCGGCCGAGGCCCGCAATTCAGATTATCCTCGAGCGCAGCACGTTCAGCCAGGACGAGGCAACGGCCGGCGGTACTTTCAGTGCAGCTTTCCTCGTTACGGTCGACGGACTCAAGCCCAGCCAGTTCCCGGGCGGCGGCATCACGACCCTGAGCCCATCGCAGGCACAACTGGACGCGTGGGCACCCGGACTCACGCTCGAAGACGATGACGGAATCACCATTCGGGCATCAGACGTTGACAGCGACGATCCGGGTCTGCTGGACCGACTGCAGCGCTTCACGTTCACGTACGAGGTGACCGTCGATCCGATGGCGGCGTTCGGCTTCGGCGGCGAGAATCGTGCGCTGTATATCGATGGCTTGCTCGATCCCACGGGCGTCACCGATCCGCTTACTGACCGGGCGTGGATCGTACTCGTCAAGGCGGCCAATCCCTTCATGGTCGATCTTGCCAACGGTAACGATACGCACTGGCTCAGCTCCGACGTTCGGGTATTCAAGGTCGTGGCAGGTACGCCGTATCTCGGTCATACGCTGGTCGAGGATGCGACGCCTGCTCAGGCCCGGACCTGGCTACAGAACGTACTTGGTACGCTGGCGATCGGCGGGTTTGAAGGGATCCCGATGACCCAGGCGGAATCGGCCCTGAGCCCTTTGCCGACGACCACTGCCAGCGGCAAGCCCGTCTATAACTTTGCGATTGCCCGCGTACGCCTGAACGGCCAGGCGGTCGCTGCGAACAACGTGCGCGTCTTCTTTAGGATCTTCACGACGCAGACGACGGCGGCATTGACGTTCCGGCGCACCGGTGGGGCGACGCCGATCGATGGCACGCCCATGGCGGGATACCTGCAGACGGCCGGCGCCAATCCCATCGCGCTGCCGGGCGAGAATGCCGCGGGTGACGAATGGCTGTCGTTTCCGATGTTCGCATCTGCGCGCGCGGCCACTCCCAGCGCGCAGACCGACCCGAACAACGTTGAAGTATCGATCGCGCCTGTACCGGGCGAGGAGATATCCACATTCTTCGGCGCATTGATCGATACCAACCTCAATACTCCGTATCTGCCGCCAGAACCGGGATCGGCTGCTGCGCCCGTGGGTCGTTCATCGCTACTGATGGGTGCGCATCAATGCATCGTTGCGCAGATCGAACACCAGGGCACGGCGATTCCCGATTTCGCCAAGCCGTCGACTTCTGACAAACTCGCACAACGGAATATCGCCATGAGCGAGATCGCCAATCCTGGGCTGGAAGCCTCGCGGATGGCCTTGCACACTTTCGAGATAGAGGCGACGCCGGCGCCGATCGCCGATAACTACTGGCCTGACGAGCTGCTGGTCGACTGGCATCGGGGTGCACCGGACGGCACGTTTGCCGCTTTGTTTATACCGACGTGGGACGCGCAACAGGTCATCGAACTGGCCGATCGTTTCTACGCCCGGCACGCGTTGTACGTACTGGATAAGCACACCGTGGCAGTGCCGGCGGGCGGGGTTTGCTACGTGCCGATCCCGAGGCACCACGTCCGGCAAACCGGTGTCGTCAGCACCCACTTTCCGCCGGGCATCAGGAAAGGGGAACGCTATGACGTTTCGATCCGCCAGGTCACCTACCGTGAGCGACGGGGCAGGCCGCCAAAGTACGAAGGGCGCCAGATTTCGCGTGCGGAGGCCTTGCGCCTGCTCGATCGGAATGACGTCGATGGCGAATTCCAGGAAGGATTGCCACGGGGTGCGTTCCGCATCGGCGATAGAGATGTGCTGTTGACCGACACGTCAGTGTTCGACATGAAATCCGACAAACCTCTGTTGATGAGACTCCCAAGCAAGGAAGACCTCAAAACGTTCGCAAGCACGTCGGGGCGATGGCGAGAGACGATCGGGGCCTTCCAGATGGGCATTCCGGTCTCTGATAGACAGACGATGCGTGTGGAGTTGCTGCGGCTGCTGGCGCTGCTGCGCTGGCGTGCGGGTCTCGTGAAGCCCACGAGTCGCTGGTATGCAACGTTCGGACGTTACGTCGAACTCATGACCGAAAAGGTCCGCGCATTCGGCATCGATCCGTTTTCGATTGATCCGTCGCCCAATCCGGCCATCCCGGGACTTGGTGATGACGACGATGGCAGCGGGGGTGCAGATGACCAGGACGTTGGAGATACCGGGGGAGATACAATTGATATGAATCCGTTCCTGGAGCCTGGCGATGACGAGTGGCTAGATAAAACTTCAGGCCTCGAACCACCAGGCAAGGCTGGGTCGGGCAGGCATTCGGGCAAGGTATCTGGGCTGCTGTTCGACCACTTCGGGGACTTCGAGGGATTCACGGTCGAGACTTATGGTGGTGCGCACCTGAGGTTCTTCAGCAGAGAGGCGGCGATACTCGACATTGCCAGAACAGCCTGGCTGGAACGGTATGTCGTGACCGTGATGACGGTGGCGAGCGACAGTCGTGAGGTAAGGCGGCTATTGATTCGTGGCTATCGCTGAGCGGGAGGCCACCCGTGCGTCGATGGTAGAGCGCTACCCAACCGTATGACACATAACAAGGCCGCAAGCTCGGACGCATTTTTCGTTCGCTGTGCTCACTACAAATGCGCCGGTTATGGCTGGCGTTGGCTCGCTTTTCCCAGGAGTGAACTATTTCAGCAGTTCATGGAATGCTGAAGGAAAAGTGTTCCTAAAAGCGCTCGCTTCTTCTACGAGCGAAACCCGTTCCACCTAGCGTGTTGAGCTAAAATTTATAATTAGGAGGGGTCCTGGCAATTTCTAAATGCAACATTTCGCTAAAACCTTCGCTCCCTATCCCAGTATCGGTAGCAGCGACAATGCACGATATTTGTGTCGTCCACATACTCACCTGTTGAACTAAACCGCTCCGCGGTAGCTCCCCTTCGATAAACGCCGGCGGTTCTTCCGTCGTCAACACTCTCAGTTGACCCGATGTGGGTCTGACTGAGAGGAGAGACGACGATGACACCCTTGCGTCAGCAGATGATTGATGCCATGCGCCAGCGTGGCTTTTCAGTGCGTACCCATCAGAGTTACCTGGCAGCGGTTACCGCCCTGGCGCGGTACTACGGGCGTTCGCCGAGTCAGTTGAGCCTCGAAGAGCTGGAGGCCTGGTTCAGGTATCTGGCCGTCGAGCGTTCGCTATCCGGTTCGACCTGCCGGGTTCACCACGGTGCGGTGCGCTTCCTCTATGTGCAGGTGCTGAAGTGGCCGTCGTTCGATGTGTCCTTCGTGATGCCGAAGCGGGCCCAACGGATCCCCGAGTTGCTGACCCGCGATGAGGTGGGGCGCATTCTGGTGGCGTGTACCAACCCCAAGCACCGCATGCTGCTTCAGACCTGCTACGGCTGCGGCCTGCGGGTGAGCGAGGTGGTGCGAGTGCGGGTGCGTGATATCGATGGCGAACGCGGGCTGCTGCGCATCGAGCAGGGCAAGGGGGCGAAGGACCGGCTGGTCACCCTTTCGCCCGGCCTGCTTCACGCGCTGCGCCGTTACTGGGCGGTTTACCGCCCCCCCACGTGGCTCTTTCCCAGCGGAAGCGATACGACGACCCCTCTCAGTATCGCCAGCGCCCAGCGGGTGTTCGGTCGCGCCAAGAACCGGGCCAGAGTGGAGAAGATCGGCGGCATCCACAGCCTGCGTCACGCCTATGCGACCCATCAACTGGAGAGCGGCCTGCCGGTCCACCGGCTGCAACGCCTGCTCGGCCACGGCAACCTGCAATCGACGATGCGCTACGTGCATTGGGTACCCGAGCAGCGCGGCGCTGCGCAGGGGGTGTCCGATCTGATCGCGGGACTGGGGGTGGGTCATGACTGAGGCGGCCACTGTGCAAGGGATTCTGAACCGCTTCCTGCGCGCTGACACGCTGGATTACCAGCGGCGCAAGGTCTGTGGCCATCTGCAGGCCTGCCGAACCGAGGCGATGGGCGGGGTGCGGCTGCGCTGCGGCGCCTGCGGTGACGAAGAGGTTTGGTATCACGGTTGCCGCGACCGGCACTGCCCGCAGTGCCAGGGACGGGCGACCCGCCAATGGGCCGCGCGTCAGCAGGGGCACATCCTGCCGGTGACCTATTACCATCTGGTCTTCACCCTGCCACATACCCTCAACGGCTGGGTGGCACTGCACCCGGAGGTGATCTACCGCCTGCTCTTTCAGGCGGCCTGGTCCACCCTCAAGGCGTTCGGCCAGGATCCCAAGCGTCTGGGCGGTGAGATGGGCATGAGCGCGGTGCTGCACACCTGGGGCCAGAACCTGAGCCGCCATGTGCACCTGCACTGCCTGGTACCGGGCGGGGCGCTGGGCGGTGACGGCCAGTGGCGGGCGGCGAAGAGCACCTACCTGTTTCCGGTCAAGGCGCTCTCGCGGCACTTCCGGGGCGGATGGTGACCCGGCTGCGCCAGGCCGCGACCCAGGGCGACCTGCACCGTGTCACGCGCGACGGCGAGGTCGATGCCGTACTCGACGCCTTGATGGCCGTTGACTGGGTGGTCTACACCAAACACTGTCTCGACCATACCGCCACCGTCGTCGACTACCTGGCCCGTTACACCCACCGCATCGCGATCACCCCAGCGCGGATCCTCGCGGTCGACGACGAACGGGTGACCATTCGGTACAAGGACTACCGCGACCGTGACCGACATAAGACATTGTCCCTGGAGGGCGAAGAGTTCGTGCGCCGCTTCCTGATGCATGTCCTGCCGAAAGGGCTGATGCGCATTCGTCACTTCGGCTTCCTGGCCAACCGCGGCCGCCGGGAGAAGCTCGCCCGGATCCGTGAGGCCCTGGCCGTCCCCGTCCCACCGGAGAAGGACGACGGCACCGCACACCACGACAGCGTCGACTATCCCTGCCCGCAGTGCCGGACCGGGCGGCTGTACATCACCGCGCAGATTGCGCCCAGTCGAGCATCCTGGAGACCGCCCGACACGCGACACTGAGGCCGTAGAACAGGATAAAGGCCTGCGGTCTTGACCGAGGTGGGACGGTCCCGCAGCGGGGCCGCGGTTGCGCTCGTCCGGACATTGGATTTTGCGCAGAAATGGCGAGAGAATGACCACCTATCGCACGTTGCAGGGCCCGAAGACATGGACGAAAAGACCTCGCCGGCCACGACCACCGCCCCGATCTGCGCCACCGCCGGCGCATCGCACCCACCCCGCGTAATACATTTCCCTATAGATCAGTCCGTGCCGGTCTGATGGGCGGCTTAGTCCAACAGACATTTATCCGCCATGCTGCGCACGGCGGATAAATGCTTATGAGTTATGCAATACAAGGACATTCATGTCGGCCAAAAGTCTAGCCAAAAACCTACGTGACGAAGTCGTGCACTTGCAGGAGCAACAGGGTAAGGACGCAATAAAATGCGATGATTTGATTGCCTATCTGGATCAAGTTCTGAACTCCCCGGACGAAGAGGTCGAGCCTTTTCATAGGGAACAAATTCGGGCGCAATGGCAGTCTTCACTCGAGGAGCGTAAAGCGATTCAGGCGTCGAATCTCGAGATGTTCCGATCCGTGATTACGGCCGGTCAGAATGCCCTGCGGACCGCGTTACTGATGAACGGTGGAGCTATCGTGGCGCTTTTGGCGTTCCTCGGTAAGTTGACAACAGAAAACCCCGGGAAGCTATCCGCATTCTCTGGGTCACTAATGATTTTCACCGTCGGAGTTTTCCTTGCAGGGTTAACATCAGGGTTTACGTACCTTAGCCAGTGGTTCTATGCCTCAGACAAACCGTGGTCTCGAAAGACCGGATGGGTGCTCAACATTGCGTGTATCATCTTGGGGCTTGCGGCATATGGCACTTTTATCTGGGGAGCCGTCGATGCGTACATCGGTTTCCAAGATTTCGCATAACCAGAGGCTCAAGCCGACGCTCGTGACCTTGAGCGGCGTAGCCAACCGGTAAAAAGGCCCCCAAGGAACAACATGAGATTAGCGGTTCTGGTCTGTCTGATGTTCGTATGGTGCAACGCAGCCAGTGTAGCTCTGGGGTACGTGACTGGCAGCGACTACGTGGACATGAGTGATAACGAAAAAAAAGGAGTCTGGTTGATGGGTGTCTTGGATGGAACGATCGCGGAGTCGTTGCCTGGCAGCGGTGAAACGGGGCCATGGCTTGCTACATGTATACGGGAGCACGAATTTCGGCAACTTAGAGCGATCTTTGAAAGCTACCTCCGGGCGAATCCGGAAGACTGGCACGCGCCCGCCGCCATAATTGCTCGCGGAAGACTTAAAGAGTTCTGTGGCGAGTGAATTGCAGGGCGCTTTTGACAGCTGGCTAAAGCGGCGGCTTAGGCAAATGTTATGCAGCACAGATGAACATGCCGGCATATCTTTACCGAGGAGTTAATCCTGAGATGCATGAAGCGTCCAATGGGAGGCTTATACCTAGATCCCCCGGGGAAGAGTTCAAGAAGCCAATCTATTATGGCAGTACTGGAGATCCGGAAAAGGACTCATACTACGGAGACGGGTCTACTTATGGTGCATCTGAGACTAATGCTGTGATTAAACATCAACGCAATAGTTCGAAAAATCCTACGTCAGGCGTCTCAACGACACCAGTGCGAGAAAACGCAAAAAGGTACGCTACGCATGGTGGCAAATATCCAAATGGGATTGTATACAAAATAGATACGGCGCTACTTTCTGTGCATGGGGTGACCGCCCATGAAGTATCAACGTATGCTACTAAACCGGCCATACCCGGAGATCGCGAGATAATACTTGTAGCCCAAGATTATGGCCCGCTTCCGGCAGAGATTGTTGTTGAGGTGGTGGATGTATAGCTGCATGACAATCACAACCAGCTCACCGCTACGCGGCTGGGACGCGGCAAACAGTACCGCGCTTCTGTTGTGAGACGTTACGCTCGCTTTTCCCAGAAGCGAAACAATTCAGGAAGGTCGATACTGATTGTTTGTCGCTCGTTTTGTGTCGTGCCGCTGTTGGAGATCAAGTATTAAGGGGTGTTCCTCGAACGGACCACCGACCGCACCATGGCTGAGTAGAACGCGGAGATCTGGCGTCTGAACGCGGTGCCGCCCCTGCCGGTGGGCTGACGTCTGGTGGCTTCGAGGCTGCGACCGCAGCGGATGGGACACGTGGCCATTTGGCGGGAAGGACCGCTGTGGATTCCTCCACGCCGTCGGCGTAATAGCCGAAGGACTCGTGGAAAGGCGACATCTCGCCGATGGTGCCATCGAGGAGGTTCCATCGATCAGGATGTTCGGCAGGTATGAGATCGGCTTCCATGGACATAAGCACGGTGTTCGGCGCATCGGGGTATTTCCCGAGAATTGACTGGCTGCCCAGAACGATAATGGTTTGGGATTGGGTGATCGCCCCGGCCGCGCGGATTGGATGCTCAAGGTTGTTTCTCTTCACGGAGGATCCTCCATCGTTCCGCGGGTGTGACGAGTCCTGCAAACGGGCTCGACGATCGGAGCAGGATGGATTGTTCATCCAGCCCTTCGAGCACGGCCACGATGTTTTCCAGATCCTGTTGGAGGATCGCGTCCCACGCTTTCATGCAGGGTGGTGGATCCCGGTATCGGGACCCCCAGCGAACGAGATTGCTCCGTGCCTTGCCAAGGACCGCATCCGGCTCGGCCAGCAATCGGTCGCGCACGATGGCGTGGAAGGCGATCGAGCGGCGATCGCGGGTGGAGAGTGGTTCCTCAGAGTGGCTCAAGGTTTAGGAGCCTGACGGATGATCGATGGCGGATAAGCGTATACTGTGATCTTAGCAAAATACGCTCTTCACGGCGGCTTGCTGGGCCCGTCGATGTCGGCCCGTCCGCGGAGGCGGCCAGTCCAGGCGGCTGTGAAGGCGGGCTTCCATTGGAGCCCAGTTCCAGGGACCCCGGAGACCCCATAGGGATGGTCGTGCCATGGCGCTGCGCCTGGTTGGAGCCCCCGGCAAGTGTAGCGTCCCCCCGGGCCCGGAACCGGAAGTAGTGTTGCCGTGGCGGGTACCGCCAGGGGGTGCCTTGGCGGTCTGCATCGGAACCACGGCCCCGGAAGGGCCAGGGCCTTCAGTCGAGCCCCGGGACCCCCGTGCCCACGACGATGCGCACGGCCTGGTCCTGGGTGAACCCAGCCGCCAGCAGGGCCTCGTAGTAGCCCTTGGTGAAGGACGCGAGGTTGGCGATGCTCTCAGGCTCGGCGAGCACCTCGAGCACGGCGCGGATGTGCTCCGGGTGACGGGGCTGCGCGGCGGGCGGCGGCGTTGCAGCACCCCCTTGGGCGTGGCTGGTGGACGCCAGGGCGACGAAGGCCGCCGCCAGCAGGATGCGTGTCAGTCCGGTCATGGTGGGGTCGGGGTCCGTTGGATGGTCAAAGGTTGAACATAATCCGATTGGGCATTACGGGCCACAGGCGGATCGGGCCTGCCAGAGGGGGGTGATGGCCCCTGCGTCCGTTATCCTCTGGCGCCGGCGCATCACGGGTAGAGTAAGGCAGGGGGCGCCGGCCGGTGCACGAGGTTCACATGCATCCCCACCAGGGGCACGGGGGATCCGAATTGGGTATAGACGGCGACGTCCGCGGCATCCCGGCCGTAGGCAAGGGCGACGCGTCCACCCTTGAGGTGTGCGCTGGTGGGGTCGAAGGTAAACCAGCGTCCCCCCACGTAGGCCTCGAACCAGGCATGGAGATCCATCGGCTCGAGCCCTTCGAGGTAGCCCACCACCATGCGAGCCGGTATGGACAGGGCGCGACACAGGGCGATGCCGAGGTGGGCCATGTCGCGGCACACCGCTGTCGATGCACCGTTGATCTCGCAGGCACTGACGTTGTACGGCCCGGCGCCCGGCGTGTAGGCCAGGGTGCGCCGGATGTAGTCGACGATGGCGCTGCACTGGTCATAGCCCGGAGCGCACTCGGCAGCGAGGGACCAGGCCATGTCCGTGAATCGGTCCGACTCGCAGTAGCGGCTCGGAAGCAGGAAGGGCAGGGTGTCCTCGGGGAGTTGATCGACGGGCACGAAGGCAGCCCCCGGTGCCGCGTCACAGGCGTCCTCGGCCAGGATGTCCGCGGCCGTGTGGACGGCGAAGGCGCCCGCCGGCGCCACGAGGCGCTGGCACAGATTGCCGAAGCCGTCCGTGAACTCGGCTGCGGCGACGCTCGGGCGGAAGATGTACTGCTCGCGCGCCACCCACTGCTGCGAGCCACTGCGCGGGCGCAGCATGAAGATAAAGGGGGTGGCTTCCGGTAATTCAAATTCCAGCGAGCATGACGCATGTAGCCACATCGAACATCTCCTTGCGGGTTGATGGCCGGACTGTCCGCCGGGCGGGGGAAAGGTCTCGCGGCCGTCCGGCCGTCTTATGCCTCGGACCGGCCAGGGTGATGCCCTCGAGTATGAACAGGGTACGGGGGCCGGCGCTACGACTATTCACCCTGGACCAGGGACCCTGGGCGCAGGAAGAGGGCCGGGGTTGCCGTCGCCCTTCCAGGGAGGTCTGCATCGAACCATCGTGGACTTTCCGGAGCATGGCTGCCGCACCATAGTGGGAATTATGGCAGAATCATTCACGTATCCCATCCACCCCGGTTTCGTTTGCGACCCATGAGTGATACGCGCAATCCACGCACGCAGAAGGTCATTCGGCGTCTTTTCGTGGCCCAGCTGGGCCTCCTGGCGGCGGTGGGCGCCATGGTGCTCGTGGGTGTGCTCTTTACCCAGCACCTCGGCTCCTTTCCCTTCGCCTTCCTGACCGGCGCGCTGGGGGGCAGTATCTCCCTGCTGCGACGCCTGAGGGCCGAGCGCCAGGCGGTCATCGATGAGTTTGCGGACTCGTGGGTGTCGTCCCTCATGCCGATGCTTTACGGGGGCTTGATGGCGGCCATCGCCTATCTGTTCTTCATGTCCGGCATTCTCACCGGGGAGGGCGGAAACGGTTTGTTCACGAGCAATCTGTTTCCCAATTTTACCGCGCCCTCGGTGGAGGGAGGGACCCTCTCGGTGCCGATCATCCTGCAGCTAAGACCAGAATCGGTGCAGGATTTCGGCAAGTTGCTGGTGTGGTGCTTCATCTCCGGCTATTCGGAAAAGTTCGTCGCTGGGGTCCTCCAGACCCTGGAGGAGCGCACCGGACAACGCGGCGACTGACCGGCCGGGCCGCCGGTTGCGGCCGCAGTCCGGGACAACAGGGAACAGGCCATGAATACAACGAAAACAACGGTGTCCGCCCTGCCTCACAGGTACGCCATCAACATGGGGCGTAGCTGGCTCTCATAGAGCGCCAGGGAGGCGGGCTTGTGAGAACAGTGTTTGAAGAACCTCAGCACTTGGCGGCTCACTTTGGAGGTATAGCGGAACACCGGGGTGCTCCAGTCGGGGCGGTCGGTCCCGTCTGTTGCCGCGGTCTGCCGGCGGTCCTGTTTGCGCAGGGCTTTCTCGTCCTCGACGCCGTGCTGACCCATGGTGCGGTGCACCAGCATGGCCACGAGGAGGGAGGTGATGATGGCCAGACGCACCTGGTTGTCGATGGCCACGACACTGGCGCCCCAGGCCTTGGCCTGGCTGAAGTCGTTCTTCCAGGTATCGAAGCACTTCTCCTCTTCCCAGCGGCGGGAATACAGGAAGGCGACGAGGCCGGGCTCGAGGTCGAAGTCGTTGGTGAGGAACTCCACGAGGCGGCCGCGCCGGGAGCGGAAGGTGACCAGCCGCCAGAAGGCCTGGGAACTGCCCAGGGTGATACGCAAGTCCTTCACGATGCCTTCGTTGACGGCGATGTCGGCCACCGGCAGGGTCTCGGTGGAATCGATGCGCAGGTTCTTTTTCATGCGGGTCACCCGCGTCACGCCCAGGCCCTTCTTCTTCTGGTCCCAGAAGCGGGCGTCGATGAAGGCGCGGTCGACGAGCCACAGGGCCTTCCTGTGCCGGGTCATGGCTTGTTCGTTGGCGTCATAGTCCCGCAGCAAGGTGGTCTCGTGGCGATTGCGGGTATCGACGTAGACATCCGCGGGGCACCCCAGGCGCACGTCGTAGAAGCTCAGGAGAGTGATCGATATTAACTTGCCAAGTTGGCGTTACTCGATACGCGGATGGATCTCATAGTTCCAGTCGCCTTGGAAGTCGTTGCGCGTGAGCGCAATGGCCTTCATCTGAGCATTGGTGATTTTCGCACCGGTGGGGTAGTTGCGCTCGTCCAGCTTCGCCTTGACGCGAAGCCCCTTGGCAGTACGCGTATGGCCGATGAGGTCGACGATGGTCTCGAAGGTACGCAGCGGCTTGCCTCGCCAGTTCTGCGTGATATGGCAGAACTGGCGGTGCTCTATCTTGTTCCACTTGCTCGTGCCCGGCGGAAAGTGGCTCACGCGGATACGCAGGCCCGTTTCGTCGGCGAATCCTTGCAACTCATGTTTCCACACCCTCGAACGGTAGCCGTTCGATCCCCCCGCATCAGCCGTGATGAACAGCTCCTCGGCCTTCGGATAGGCCGCGCGGCCCATCTCCTGCCACCACTGGCGAATGGAGGCCACCGCAAAGGCAGGGGTGTCGTGGTCACGCCCGACGTTGACCCAGGCCTCGTTGCGCCCCATGTCGTAAATCCCGTAGGGGATCGCCTTGCCCAGCCCATCGCTGGGGAAGTCGTGCACCAGTGCCTTCTCCGGGGCGCCCTTGGGCTGCCATTCCCGCCCCCCATTGCGAAAATCGCCCACCAGCTCCTTCTTCTTCGTGTCCACCGAGATGACCGGCTGGCCCGCGCCGAGCAGGCCCTCGGCCGTCGCGTTGAGGTACTCGAACTGCGCGTGGCGCTCGGGATGCGAGACCCCTTCGCGACTCTTGCGCACCGACTGCAACCGGTAGCCCGCTTCGTTGAGCAACCGTCCAACTGTGGTCGAACTCACCTTCCAGCCTTGCGCCGTCAGCGCTGCCGCGAGTTTCGCGCGGCTTTTGCAGGTCCAGCGCAGTGGCGACTCCGGGTCGCCGCGCGTCAGCGGGTCCACCAATCGCTCCAGCGCCTCCAGGAGTCCCGGTTGGCTCGCCTCAATTCCGGGACGACCGGCACCCGGGCGGCGTACCCGCGCACTCGGCTGCACGCCGGACTCGATCTCACTCCGCCCCTTGCGAATGGTTTCGCGGGCAAGCCCGGTGGCCGACGACACCAGCGCATCGCCACCCCAGCCGATGCTGCGCGATTCCGCCGCCGCCCACAACCGGCGGCCACGTTCGTTGAGTTCCGGCGAAACGGCGATGTATTTCTCAACGATTGCGGCTTCCAGTACGAGGTTTCGTTTCATCCCCGTAGGAGATCACAGATCCCTCTACTTGGCAAGTTAATTTCCGACAGAGGCCTCAGCAGCGCATGGCCCTTGGGGTTGTCCTCACCGCCCTGGCGGGGCGTGCGGCGCCCGTAGTGGGCGCTCTCGTGCTGATAGGTGCCGTCGGTCGCGTACACGGGGCGCCCCGCCAGCTCGGCAAACCCGGCCAAGCGGTCGGGCAGTACCGCCCGGGCCTCGCTCCGCAACGGCCCTATCATGGCACTGACCACGTCGCGGCGACGCCGCGACGCCAGGGCATCGGACCAGGTAGAGCGGGCCAGGGGTGCCTGCGGGCTATGGGTCGGGTCCAGATGCAGCAACGACTGCACCTGCTCGCGCAGCGAGGGCATGCCCTGCAGATGACGCAGTACGCCCAGGCTGATAAAGGTGTACATGTCCAGCACGCTCGTATTGGCATTGGCGTTGCGCAGGCGCGCCAACGCCTCGGAAACGGGGATCAGCAGTTCGCCCAGGACGGTCTCGTTCAGGATATGGTTCATTAAGGATTTCATTCGCTCACTACGCATGAAGTTCTCCGATAAGTTGTTGTTTCTACAACACATATCGCGAACACCCTGGAGAACCTTTGTCAAGTACTTTTTGACATTTTTTCGAAATTATTTTCCCGACCCAATATCAGGCACCATAGCGCCATCGAATTGCCGAGGGCGTATTTTTCAGAAAACATCGTGAATAGCGACCTGCGCAGCTTCATATGCCCCCCTCGCGGTCACTTTATTGACTCCGGGCCAGAATTAGTCCGGACACCGTTGCAACGAAAAACAATAAGCTGAACTTCCAACAGAATCGAAGTATTCACGTAGTTTTTACTTTGACCCCAATTACCTAGTTTTTACTCTGACCCCAATTACCCAGACCCCAATTACCACATGCCACGCGTCCTGCTGCTCGTCCTGCTGATGTCTTTCCTGCCGGGTCCCGCGCTCGGGCAGGAGCCATGGTCCGCCACTCTGCAGAGTGGGCGCAGCATCCATGTCGATCCCCGGACCAACCGGGTGACGGTGCAGAGCGCGGGCGGTAAAAGGCAGCTCTGGGACGGGGTGCACCGGCTCGAGGACGGCTCCAGCATCACCGTGCGCTCCGGCGTGATGGTGCCAAACATGGCGTTCCAGGAGTTCAAGCGGGAGCGACGCCATCCCCCTCAGGCCTTCATCAGCGAGGGGCCCATGGCCTGCAGGCAGCTGATACGCAAGACCTGCGGCCTGCACGGCGAGTGCGCCGACAGCCCGGCCTGCGGCCCCGCCCGGCAGCTGCTCGAGATCTACGAGGAGGAGCGCCGCGGGATCTCCCACGAGCGAGCCTTCGGCGAGGGCTATCTCCCCGCCGACGTCCAGTGCCGTCAGGCCCTGGAGGACCGCAGTTTCTTCGTCCCCTGCGAGCGTGAGCAGCGCGGGAACCGGCCCACGGCCTGCCAGCGCCTGGCCGACAAGGTCTGCGGGTCCGAGGGCCAATGCGCGCAGCGCGAGGCCTGCGGCCCCGCCCGCCAGCTCCTGGAGACCGAGACCCGGGAGCGGCGCGGCGCCCTGAATCCTGACGCGCCCACCCCCGCCACGGGGCAATGCCGGCAAGCCTTGGGCGACGACGGGTTCTTCACGCCCTGCGAGTGGTGATATCCGCGCCTTGCGCAACCGCTCAGGGTCAAACCGCTCAGGGTCAGGCCCCATTTACCCAAGAAGATCCTCTCCCACCTTAATGACAAGGCCGTCCTGGAACCGCTGAGCCTGTTGCCCTCAGCGCGGGAAACAGCCGGTCAGTTTGCCTGACGTTTCCCTGGTTCAACCCAGAATGCTGTCATCCACAGGGCAGGGCACGGCAGCGTTTTGGGTTGGTGGAAACGGGCTTGTTCCTTCGCCCCCCCTCCGTTAATTGAACGTTGACCGGGTTAGAACTTACATTTCGCGCGGTTATTTCAGGAGTTTGCGTATTTCGGATTTCGGACGGATTTTTAAAGAAGCGTTGGCGTAATCGATGTACCGGGAGTTATGAGGGAGCGAAGTTCCACCATCCGTCGCGGAGTTGTCGATAGACGTTATCGGGGATCCCCAATAGTTGCAGGACCTGCTCGTGCAAGGGTGTGAGCCCCTTGAGGGTGGAGCGGATGGGGCTGCCGTCCTGAAGGATCGTGCTGAGGTTGATGCCCTCGAAGAAACGACGGATCACCCGCCAGGTCGGCGCCTTGGTCTTCAGCCGTGAGGAGGAAGGCCGGCGCGCTCGAGGCATGGCTCGGCAACGTGATTGCGGGCTTCGGCGACCGGGTACTGCCGGTCGACACGGCTGTAGCCGAGGAGTGGGGACGAATGAACGCGATCCGCCCGGTGGCGGTCATCGATGCGTTGCTGGCAGCGACGGCAAAGGTCAACGGCCTGCCACTGGTGACGCGCAACGGGGCGGACGTGGCCGACTTGGACGTGGACGTGCTGAACCCGTTCGAGCGCTGAATTGCACGCTCCGGGGACAGGCATGCTCCGGGGGCAGTTTACTTAATTCGCTGTACGGCACGCCAAGACGGGGGCCTGCATGGTGGCGGTGGACCCGCGCTATTTCCGCCCCACGGAGGTGGAGATCCTGCTGGGGGAGCCCACCAAGGCCAAGGAGAAGCTGGGGTGGACGCCGCGCATCACCTTCGACGAGATGGTGACGGAGATGATGGAGAACGACCTGCAACTGGCCAAGCGCGATGCGCTGGTGAAGGAGGCGGGGTATCGGGCGTTTGATTACCATGAGTGAGGGGGCCGGGCTGCGCAATGGCCGGATCGGTTCGCGCCCAGGGGCGCTCCTCCGGGTGCGGGCCACCTACCAGTGGTTTCTGGAGCACCAGGGGGATTACAGGGGCTGAGGGGGCTGCCGGCGGGTCCGCTGCGCTTGACCCACCCTACGTTGCTGCGCGCTTTGGCGTCATGGGAAGGTCCCTTCTCCCTTGGGGAGAAGGACAGGATGAGGGGATGCTGGGCGGGAGCATGTGACAGATGTCGGGATGAATCCCGACCTACATCCGTGCCCTGGTCATGTTGGGGTTCGTTCCTCAACCCAACCTTGTCTGCTGTCTATCCGGCCTAGAGGTCAGATTCCTCGATACCCGCGATCTTCATCAGGTGTCGTTGCAGGCCAGCCTTTAGCGGCGAGTTACCGTGAACAGGTACGGAAATGCGGGCGATGTTGCCGGTCCTGGCATAGATGTGGTGGCTTCCGGGTCACGGGGGGGGCACGGGGGGGTAGAGTAGAGAGCAGGCCCTAACGCCCGTAGGTCCGGCTTAGCGGTTCCCGCCCCTTTCGTTTGGCGGTGCCTAAATAGCCGGGCCGTAGCCACCAGGGCCAGCCCTCCCTCATCAAACCGTGCATACGGTTCTCCCGTACACGGCTTTCCGATGTGCTTCACGCCAAGGCATGCGCTGAGCGCCAGCCTGCTTTATGGGATAGCTTGAGTAATCCAAGGGCGTCGTGGAGGTGGGCGTAGGGAAAGCGTTCGTAACCGCGCGTGCGAGTGCGCACTTTGTGACGCCGCCGCAGTTGGGTACGCACGCGTTCCTCAGTGAACCACCGGACGCGTCCGAAAGCCTTGGTGCAGTTGCCGTAGTGGAAGTAGCCCGACCAGTCGCGTAGCACTTGGTTGACTTCCGTGATCATACGCGGCATCGGCACCGGGGTGCGGCGCCGCGCGGTGAGTTCCTTGATGCGCGCCTTGATCCTTCGTTCGGCGCGGCGGCTCGGCTCAACGTGAGGGTAGCCGTTGCCGGTTCGTCGGCTGCGTGCCCATTTGATGCTGAAGCCAAGAAAGTCGAACGCCTGTCGGCGGGCATCCACCACGTGGGTTTTCTCCCGGTTGAGCGTCAACTCCAGGCGTGTCAGCACCGTCTCAAGCACCGCCATGGCCGGCGCGGTGTCCCCACGACACAGAATCACGGCATCGTCAGCGTAACGCACGAGGCGCGCCCCTAACCGCCGTTCCAAGTCGTGCCGTTCCCAAATCCGGTCCAGCAGATGTAGATAAAGATTGGCCAGCAGCGGGGAAACAACCCCGCCTTGCGGCGTCCCTTTCCGATTCCCTTTACCGCCACTCGGGCGTTGCTTGCCTCGCCCATCCTCTTCGATGACCGGGGCCTTGAGCCATTGCTGAATGAGGGCGAGGACGCCCCCATCGGCAAGGCGCTCGGCAACCACGGCCATGAGCTTGGCGTGCGGGATCGTATCGAAATACTTCGATAGATCCGCATCGATGATTTGGGTCTTTCCCTGAAACAGACCGTCGGTGACGGCCTTCACCGCATCATGGGCCGAACGCTGCGGGCGAAATCCATAGGAGTGCTCGCAGAAATCAGCCTCGAAGATCGGCTCCACCACCAGCTTGAGCGCCATCTGTACGATCCGATCCCGGATTGTGGGGATCCCCAATGGGCGCTCACTGCCATCCGGCTTGGGTATCCAGACCCGACGCACGCCGTCCGCGCCGTACGTCTTCTGCTCCAGTTCCCGTTGCAATTCCGCCAAGTAGGCGTCTCTTCCGACCCCCGCCTCGATGGCCTCACAGGTCACACCATCGATTCCTGGCGCGCCCCGATTGGACCTGACACGATCATAGGCGTGACCGAGAGTGTCTGCCCGATAGACCTTGTCATACAAGGCGTAGAAGCGAAAGGATGCGGCTCTTTTAGAACGACTCATTCCGCCCAAACCATGGCTTGTGTTTCCGGCTGTAGATGGCTATAAAAACCCGCGCATATCTGGCGAAGGATTGATTGCCAGGCCAACCAGTCGCTGAGCCGGCTGGCGGGCGGCCGCGAGCAACCGGTGACAAGAGTGCCGGAATCGGGTAGATGAAGCGGGGCCGTTGAGACAGGTGCGATACCGGGTCTAATTGACTTGGCGGTCGATCCCGGTATCGCACCCCGGGCCGTGCAGAGCACGTGCCCGCACACTATTTCTCGTTTTCCCCTGACAATCAAGTCCTCATCGGCCTGGATCGCCGATGGAGAACCCTGCACGCCTGTACAACTGCGCCCGTTGTCATCGTCAGGTGATGATTTGCAGTGGCTGTGACCGCGGCAACATCTATTGCCCTGAGGGGTGTGCGCAGGCGGCACGAAGCGCGTCTCTGCGGGCCGCCGGCTGGCGCTACCAGCAGAGCCGCCAGGGCCGGCACAAGCATGCCGAGCGGCAACGCCGCTACCGGGCGAGAAGGCAGAAAGTGACGCATCAGGGTTCCCCGGCCCCGCCCCCTCATGATCCACTACCCCCCGTTCCGGCGAGGCCGGCTGGCCGCCGCGGTGCGGATGGCGCGCCGATGATGGCGCCCATTCGCTGCCACTTCTGCGGCCGTGAGTGCGGACCTTTCCTGCGTACCGGCCCGCTTCATCGCGCCACCGCCGCTGCTGCGCTTGGAACAGTCACCCGACAGGGGCCACCAGGCGCCCGGGCTCAGCCCCCTTGAGCCGGCCGGCCACGAGATGAGGAGAAACGCATTGGCCATCAGCAAAGAACAAGAGGCGCAGATCCTGCGCTATCACTACGTCGAGAAGTGGCGGGTGGGCACCATTGCCAGCCAGTTGGGCGTACACCACAACGTCGTCAATCGGGTGCTTTCCCAGGCCGGCATGCCGAAGGTCGAGCGGGCTGCGCAGCCGTCGATGATCGATCCTTATCTGCCGTTCATCACCGACACCCTGGCGCAGTTCCCCACGCTCACCGCCAGCCGCCTCTACGGCATGGTGCGTGAACGGGGCTACCCCGGCGGCCCCGACCACTTCCGCCATCAGCTCGCCTGTTACCGGCCACGCCCCCGGCCCGAGGCCTTTCTGCGCCTGAAGACCCTGCCCGGCGACCAGGGACAGATCGACTGGGGCCATTTCGGCAAGCTCACCATCGGCCGCGCAACCCATGCCCTGATGGCCTTTGTCATGGTGCTCAGCTACTCCCGGCGCATTTTTTTGCGCTTCTTCCTCGATGCCAAGATGGCCAACTTCCTGCGGGGCCATGAGGCGGCCTTCACTGCCTGGAACGGCCTGCCCAAGGTCCTGCTCTACGACAACCTCAAAAGCGCCGTGCTGGAGCGCCAGGGTGAGGCCATCCGCTTCCATCCCACCTTGCTCGAGTTCGCCGCCCACTACCGCTTCGAGCCCCGTCCGGTGGCGGTGGCCCGGGGCAACGAGAAGGGGCGGGTGGAACGCGCCATCCGCACGATACGCGATAATTTCTGGCCGGCCCGCCAATGGACCGACATCGATGACCTCAATGCCCAGGCCGAGGCCTGGTGCAACGGCTGGGCCATGGACCGGCCCTGCCCGGAGGACCGTGCCCTCTCGGTGCGCCAGGCCTTCGAGCAGGAGCCCCTGCTGGCGCTGCCCGATAACCCCTATCCCACCGACGAGCGGGTCGAGGTCCACATCGGCAAGACCCCTTACGCGCGCTTCGAGGGCAACGACTACAGCGTGCCCCACACCCATGTGCGGCGCACCCTCACCGTCTCGGCCTCACCCACCGAGGTGCGGATCCTCGACGGCGGAGATGTCATCGCCCGCCACCCGCGCAGCTACGACAAGGGCCGGCAGATCGAACAGCCGGAACACATCGAGGCACTGGTCCAGATCAAACGCCAGGCCCGGCATCATCGCGGCCAGGACCACCTGGCCCAGGCCGCACCGGCCAGCCGGCAGTTACTCATACAGGCCGCTGAGCGTGGCGACAACCTCGGCGCCATCACCGCCGCCCTGCTGCGCCTCCTCGATGCCTACGGCGCCCCCGAGCTGGAAGCGGCCATCCAGGAGAGCCTGGCCCACGGGGTCGCTCACCCCAACGGCGTGCGCATCGCCCTGCAGCGGAGGCGCGAGGCGAGAAACCAGCCGCCCCGGGTGGGAGTGCGCATCGACCACGCGCGCGCCAGGGGGCTGGTGGTACGCACCCATGATCTGGGCGGCTACGACGCCTTGCAGTCCACCCCGCCCGAAACCGAAGACGACGCCCAGGAGGAGCCCCAATGATCCCTAACGCATCCCTGAAAGAACGGGCCACGGCCCTCAAGCTCCATGGCCTGCTGAGCCATTGGGAGGAGAGCGCCGACGCTGGCTGGGTCGAGTCCCTGATCCAGTGGGAAGAGGAGGAACGCGCCCACCGCAGCCTCGAGCGGCGCATGAAAGGGGCGCGGCTGGGCCGCTTCAAACCCCTGGCCGACTTCGACTGGGGCTGGCCCAGCCGCTGCGACCGGGAACTGGTCAGTGAGCTGATGCGCCTCGACTTCCTCACCGAGGCGGTCAATATCATCCTGGTGGGACCCAACGGGGTCGGCAAATCCACCCTGGCCCGCAACATCGCCCATCAAGCGGTGCTGGCCGGCCACAGCGTCCTCTTTACCAGCGCCGGCCAGATGCTCAATGACTTGGCCGCCCAGGATGGCGACAGCGCCCTCAAGCGGCGCCTCGCCCGCTACGCCCGCCCTCAACTGCTAGCGGTCGACGAGGTGGGGTATCTCGCCTACTCCAATCGCCATGCCGATCTGCTGTTCGAGATCGTCTCCCGCCGCTACGAGGAGAAATCCACCCTGGTCACCACCAACCGACCCTTCGCCGAATGGGGTGAAGTCTTTCCCAACGCCTCCTGCGTGGTCTCCCTCGTGGACCGGCTGGTACACCGCTCCGAGATCCTCACTATCGAAGGTGAATCCTACCGGCTCAAGGAGGCCAAGGAGCGACAGCAGCAACAGGCGCAGCGGCGCCAATCCGCAGCCAAATCCAACAAAGGAGCCTAACCATGACCCATCCCGCGATACCGGACGACTGGACGCCAGAGCAGGCATTGGCGATCTATGACTTTATCGACGAACTCCGCGATGCCATCTGGAGCCGATACGATCGGCAGCTGGTCGAACTCATGCAACAAGACCGCATAACGACCTTTGAAGTCGACGACGATGACTTGATCTTCTGATCCGACCCTTAAACCCACCCCGGCGGCGTGACCTGGCTTGAGTCGAGGCGACCTATCCGCGCTGAGGCCGAGTCACGCCGCCTGAACCCGCGACTGCGACCTTCGCCATTTATGCGCGGATTTACTCAGCCGCTAACACCGGCCCGTGGAAGCGCTGAAGGTGGTTTCTTTTCCACTCCTGCTTCTTGTGGAATGCCTGATACCTATCCCAGTCGCCACTGGCGCGGATCGCACGAAGCCGAAGGATGCCCTCCGCGGTTTTTAGCGACCAACGCGCCCCCGTTATTTCGAACCGATCAGCAATCAGATGGCGGCACGCGCCTTCGATCACGCCGGTTGCTATCGGGTAACCCTGTTGCATGAACTGGTCGTAACGCAACATCGCAGTATGGTTGGTCAAGTAATTCGCCACTGTCGCGATGACCTCTTGCTTCTTCGCTGACAGCGCGCAGCGCTTGGCCTTGATCCTTATCCCGGCCGCCACTGGGCCGGAACGTCCTTCAAGGATGGCTTGCGCCTTCTCCAACACCCAGTGCTCGGCCGCCTGCGCCTGCTCCTTATCTTTGCTGTCAAAGAAGCACCAGGTCGCGCGCCACAGGTATTCCAGGACATGGATGAAGTCCAGGATCAGCGGGACCTTAATGGCGTGTCGCTTGAACACCCGCTTGATTACCTTGATTTGGTCCTTGTGCCCGTCAACCAGCATCACCCAAGGCCGCTCGCGTTTCGGATCCCGGCGCAGGGATTCCTCCACAATTTGCTCCGTGACCCGCTCCATGTCTGCTTCGATCGAGGCCCATACTCGCTTGTTCTGCGCCTTCGGCGCGTCCTTGCGTGAAGGCTTACCGTCCTCCCCCTGTCTCCCTATCACGTCCACCGCTGAGCGAACGTGGGGCGCCACATCATAGACCGTGGCTACCGTCGCCATGCGCTTGCGGTTGCGTTTCTCCCCCGTGCTCAGACGCGTACACAGCGTATGGTGCTCCTGCTGTGCCGCTTTGCGTGTGGCCTCGCGCAGATCCTCATGACGTAGCGCGATCCCCTTGCCATCCTGGCTCATCACCAGCACGGTGCCCGGCAACTGTACCGGCGTGATGGCGCGCTGGGCGTAGAATGCCTCGAAATCCGTGCTCACCTCCGACACCAGCTCTTGTGCCTGACGCTTCGGTATCTTGCCCTCTATCAAAGTGGACAGTCCTTCAAGCGAGGCATCGAATGCGTTCTGACACACGGCCAGACTGATACATGCCCTCAGACCGTAGGTGTACTTCCTCTTCGGCATATTGAGGGCTTCATCCAGCGGAAAAAGACACTCACCCTGGGGGTGGCTGTAACCCTTTCTGCGATAGATGACTTCGCCAAACATACTCTCTATCTGGCGCTCGCAGCCTTCCCGGTAATAGGTGCGCACGACGTTGTCATGGCCCGTCACGGCTTCCCGCTTCACCTCTTCATTCGAGCGCACATCAAGCCCCGCCTGATACAGCAGCCGGCACAGCTCCTGCCCTTCCTGGTGGATCATGCTTTCCAGTTCGTCATGGCGCTGATTGGACGCTTCAGGCGACCGCAAACGGCTGATCACTCGCTCTAGCTGATCCCTCGTTGCGGTGAATTCATCGAATGTGGTCGGCTCGACTTTCGTATATGCTTTTTGCACAGGGTGTCTCCAATGGGGGGGGAGTTGGCCTCAAACTGCTTGTCTCCCCGTTGGTTACACCCTGTATTTTCTCCATGAAATATGCAACTACTTGTTTCTATTGGCCGATCAACTCGTTCTATAAGATCTGCACCCATATCGGTTCGCTTGCGCTGCGGCCTGCGGTTTTGCATCTACGTAACTTACGACCCCCGGTTACCCGGACGCCGCTCCGCGACACTACAAAGGTGTACGAGCAACTCCTTTGGCGGGACTCTAACCCGCTAGTTAATCAGCCTGTTACGGCATACGGACAGTTTACTTAATTCGCTTACGGCACGCCAAGACCGGCGTGCATCGTGGCGGTGGACCCGCGCTACTTCCGCCCCACGGAGGTGGAGACCCCGCTGGGGGACCCTTCCAAGGCCAGGGAGAAGCTGGGGGAAGACCGGGGACAGCAGCGGCTTGGCAATGCCGCACATTCTAGCGGGTGGGAATCCCGCCCGGGTAACCGCTAGCCACGGGCCCGGTATCGAGCCTTGCAGTCAGTCCGGTGACGGGCTGGTTGATGCGTAGGTACGAAAGCAGGCGAGGTGCAAGGGTAACGGGTGAAGCCGACCTTGAAGGTGTGGAGCTCCGAAAAGTTCGTCGGTGAGTGCCGATGGGTTTGTCCCACCAGCAGGCAACAGCCGTCATGCGCCCTGGCAAGCATGACGGGCACTCCCCGGAGTCCGAGGCCGTATCGAGCCTGACATTGCGAATGTGCGGTAACCAAGGAGATCCCATCATCGGTGTGCAGGAGGCGCGCACCCGTGGACAAGCGATAACAAGCGAGGAAGCGGGCGGTGTTGATGGGAAGTCGGAGGCACCCATAGTAGCGAGGAGTCCCGGTAATCCGGGAGGAGCCAAGGGGTGTCGGCTTGAGATAACGGGAGAGGGGCAACACGGCCCTACGCTGAGAGGACTATGCCCGTGAGCACACGACTCGAACGTTTCACACAAAAGGCGCGTGCCGAGCCGCAGTTGCGGTTCACGTCCCTGATGGGGATGCTGTTCGATCCCGAGGGGCTGCACGCCAGCTTCGAGCGCCAGGACGGAAGTAAGGCGCCCGGAGTGGATGGGGTAAGGAAGGAGACGTATTTACAGGGACTGGACGAGCGGATGGCGGACCTGTCGGCCCGCCTGCGCCGGCTGGGCTACCGGCCCAAACCGGCCCGGCGAACCTACATCCCCAAAGGGGCCGGTCGCTACCGCCCGCTGGGTGTCCCCAGCTTCGAGGATCGGTTGGTGCAGGACCGGCTGAGCTAAATCCTGCAAGCCATCTGGGAACCGGAATTCCGCGACTGCTCTTACGGCTTTCGTCCGGGTCGAAGTGCCCACGACGCCCTGCGCCGGGTGGCGGAAGTCATCACGAACGAGCAGACGCAAAGGGTGGTGGAGGCCGACATCAAAGGCTTCTTTGACCACGTCAGCCACGACCACCTGATGCGGTTTCTGGCCCACCGGATAGGCGATCCGAATTTTCTGCGGATCATCCGCCGATTTCTCAAGGCAGGGATCATGGAAGATGGGGTGTTCACAGCCAGCGACGAAGGCACCCCGCAAGGCGGGCTGGTGTCCCCCGTGCTGGCGAACATCTACCTCCACTATGTACTGGACCTGTGGTTCGAGGCGCGCTATGCCCGGCAGTGTCAGGGCAAGGCGTACCTCATCCGCTATGCGGACGACTATATTGCCTGCTTCCAGTACGAAGAGGACGCCAAGGGCTTTCATCAAGCGATGAAAGCGCGCTTGAGCGCATTCGACCTGGAAGTCGAGCCCAGCAAGACGGCCATCCTGCGCTTCGGCAGCACCGCCCTGCGTATCCCTGCGCGGGAGGGAGAGCCGAAGACCTTCAGCTTTCTCGGCTTCACCCACTACGTGGGTCGCAGCCGGAAGGGCCGGTTTGTCGTTGGTCGCAAGACCGACGGCAAGCGACAGCGCAAGAAGCTCAAGGCGCTCAATGCCAAGCTGAAGGCCATGCGCAGCAAAGGAGGGACGGCGATGATTGCCTTCCTGCGGCGGCACCTACGGGGCCATATCCAGTATTACGGCGTCAGCGGCAACAGCCGGAGCGTGGCGAGCTATGTCTACCTCGCCTCCGGCTACCTGTTCAAGTGGCTGAACCGCCGTAGCCAGCGACGCTCGCTGACCTGGAAACGCTTCGGCGAGGCCATCAGTCCGTGGCTGCCGACCGCCTGCATCGTCCACATCCTCTACCCCGTGCCGAAGTGGAAGACTCAAGCTGGGAGCCGGATGGTGTAACTCTCCAAGTCCGGTTCTGCGAGGAGCCGGGGACGAACCGACGCATGGCCGAGATATTGTGGCACCGCCGGGAAACCAGGCGGCAAACAGAGAACACAAACTTCGGCCTAACCGTCGGCAAGGAACCGGCTTACTCTCCGACCACGGTTAAGTGGAGCGTGAAGGCGGCCCTGCCTCCCGCACGGAGATGGCGTACCCCGGTTAAGCTGATCCGCAAATTCTGACCACGCTGAGGAAGAGGTCCGGGGTCCGTTGATTCGCGATCCACGCCACCAGATGCGGGTTTCGGTGCTGCTTGCGTAGTTCCGACAGGACCACGGTGTCCAGAAGGTGCATCAGAGTTCGATGGCGCGGGGTCGCAAGGGGATGCGATCGAAGTCGAGGTCGTCCTGGGGCATGGTGAGCAGTAGTTCGCCGAAGGTGGGCGCTGTGGTTTTTCCCTGCCGCCGCAGTCGCTCGTACTGATCGGCGGCGATGCCCCACCACAGCCGGTTTGCCTCGTCGGGTCACCCGTTGGGGGTCACTCTTGAGCGCCCTGTCAACCAGTGCGCTGAAACGATTCTACAATAGCAGGTGGGTGTCCAGCAGCAGATTCACTATTCGCCGGTGAACAGGCGCTCGATGGCATCACCGCCCATGGTATCGAAGTCATCCTAGACGGCGATTTGGCCGGCCAGGAAACCCAGTCGCCGAACGTCTTGTGGCTCGGGGGCATCGACGGCCATCACCTTGACCAGGGGTTTGCCCGCTTTGGCGATGATGAAGGGCTCGCCCTTGGCGGCTTGATCCAACAGCCGTGATAGATGGGTCTTGGCCTCGTGGACGTTGACGATGCGCATCGCTTCGTTCCTCTGCCGATGGACTAAGTTTAATAAACTTAGTCTAGTCCGCCCGGCGCTGCAAGGTTCCGCGGACAGCGGAGTAGGTCGGCTGCTCTCGCCATCCGAGGTGTCCTGCGATGTGGAAACACTGGGGTGAGCGGGTCGGGATTAGTGAGCTGCTTATCCCCCTTCGACGTGGCGAGCATTAACGTGAAAGTCGCGAAGCACGAACTCCCCCTCTTCCTCTGGGACAAATCCGTAGGAAACGGATTTGAACGCGCCTCGGCGCGGCCCGTAGGGCGAAGGGCAGGATGCCCGGGGTACAGGGATGGGGTGAGGGAACGAACAGGGCGATACGCGCTCCTCTTTCATCATTTCGGGCGGCGCGTATCGTTATGAAAGTTAATACGTTTCGAGCACCAAGGATGTTGTTGAGACGGCGTTAGGGAAGCAACCGGCCTACGAGTCCGACTGTCGGGATGAATCCCGGCCCACTGCGAGCCCTGGGAACGGGTGGTGGGTGGCTACACTGGTAGCGGGCTATGATTATGCCCCATGGACTTCCACAGTGTACTGAAGAGCCTGGTCCACGGTTTCGACCGGGAGGACGTGGCCTACGCCATGATGGGCGGGTTTGCGCTCGGCCTTTGGGGGGTGCAGCGGGCCACGGTGGACCTGGATTTCTTGGTCCGTAAGGCCGACCTGCCCCGGGTCCATGCCATCATGACGGGGATGAATTATCACCTCCTCCACCAGTCCGAGAACGTATCCCAGTACGTTTCAGACCTGCGGGTGTTCGGCGAGGTGGATTATCTGCATGCCTTCAGGGAGGCCACTACCCACATGCTGGCGCGCGCCGCCACCAAGCCGCTGTTCGGCGGGGTGTTGGAAATCCCGGTGCTACTGCCGGAAGACCTCATCGGTCTGAAGGTCCAGGCCTTCGTCAATGATCCGTCCCGTTCGCGGGATCGAGACGACATCATCGCCCTCATGGACCGCCATGGGAACTCTATGGACTGGACGCGCATCGAAGGCTATTTCGCCCTGTTCGAGCGACTGGACCTGCTCGCGGAGCTGAGGAAGGCGGCAGGCTTGTGACCATTCCTGAAGCCGTCAAGAGAGAGCTGCTGGCCGCCGCCGCCTCGGCGGATCTGCGTCGGGACATGGCCCTGGTGCGGGCGGGGCGCGCCGCACGGACGCTCACGCCGGATGAGTACGTGCGTTTCGTGACGGAGTACAACGCCTTTATCGACCACCAGCTGAAGCCCTTTCGGCCTATGGTGGACGACGACATGCGGTTGTAACTGAACTCCCACATGGATGAATCGCCGAGGGGACTCGGCTCTTAGTGCGTCCGTGGAGGCGCATTTTCTGCACGGTGAGAGTCCGTGTCGGGGTAAGCCAAGGCCCCGTAGTCGAAGGTAACTGCGTCGTCGCGAGGCGGGGTGGAGAGCAACCGGAGGCGAACTGGCGGTCCGTAGGATGACGAACTCGATTCGGCGGTACGGGACGGCGAGCCCGCTAGGAGAAGGTGAAGCCTGAAAATCATCGGATGCGCTGGGATTGGCGTGGAAAGCGACATTCGGGTCCCCTCCGTGGTTGGAGACGGAACGCTGGGAAGGAAATGCGAGAGAAGCGGGGAGACCTGACCGCCGTGGTGACGGTGGGCAGGAGTCAGAGCCTTCGTAGTACTGAACGGTTCTGCTGCGGTCATGGCGAGGTGCTGCGGAAACGCGGACCCAAGAGTTGGAGGGCGTCCTCCGCCTAAAACCGTGGGTGGTGCCGGGAAAGCGCGAAGAACAGAAATCGCGCCGAGGGAAGGGAGGCAGGAAGGTGGATGGGTGAAGTCTGGAGGAGGTGAGCGCGTATGCAAAGGGTCGAGAGTGTCTCGCAAGAGGCTAAGCCAGACTCGTCCAACCCGGTGGAATGGCCGTGGGTGGACCGCACGATCTGGACGGAGCGCATGTTGGCGGCGCTGGGTAACGGCGTCCAAGGGACGAAGTGGTTCAGTCTGATCGACAAGGTGCATCGCCCCCAGACCCTGGAACGGGCGTGGCAGGATGTGCGGGCCAACCGGGGTTCAGCGGGGGTGGATGGCCAGAGTGTGCAGCGTTTTGAGGCCCATGCCGAGCGGTATCTGGCGGAGTTGGGAGAGGCGCTGGGAATTGGACGGTACCGACCGGATGCGGTGCGTCGGGTGGAGATTCCGAAGGGGACAGGGACGCGTCCCCTGGGCATTCCGACGGTGAAGGACCGGATTGTGCAGGCGGCGATGAAGCGGGTGCTCGAGCCGATTTTCGAGCACCAGTTTTTGCCGATGAGTTACGGGTTTCGCCCGGGTCGCGGGTGCAAGGATGCGCTGCGGGAAGTGGATGGGCTGGTTCGGGAGGGCTACACCCATGTGGTGGATGCCGACCTGGCCCAGTACTTCGACACCATCCCGCACGAAGCGTTGATGGCCCGGGTCGAGGACCGGATCAGCGATGGTCGGATCCTCGACCTGCTGCGCGCCTGGTTGCGCCAGGACGTGGTGGCGGAGATAGCGCGCTGGACGCCGACCCGGGGCTCGCCCCAAGGGGCGGTGATCAGTCCGTTACTCGCGAATCTGTACCTGCACGGGCTGGATGTACACATGACCCAGCGCGGCTATCGGATGGTTCGGTATGCTGACGACCTCGTGATCCTGTGTGCCAGTCCGGACGAAGCCCAGGAGGCGCTGCAGGAGTTGCGGCACTGGGTGGAGGCCAATGGTCTGCAACTGCACCCGGAGAAGACCCGTGTGGGGGATTGCCGGCAGCCCGGGGAAGGCTTTGAGTTTCTCGGGTACCGGTTTGAAGCGGGACGGCGGTGGGTACGCAAGAAGAGCCGCAAGGCCCTTTACGACCGGATCCGGGCCAAAACCCGGCGCAGTCGTGGGGATTCGCTGGCGCGGATTGTGGCCGACCTGAACCCGATGCTGCGTGGCTGGTTCGTGTATTTCCAGCACGCGCACCCGTGGACCTTTCCTCGCGTGGACGGTTTTGTCCGACGTCGATTACGGGCGCTGTTGCGCAAGCAGCAGAAGCGCCCGGGAGCGGGTCATTGTCAGTCCGACCATCTCCGCTGGCCGAACGCGTTCTTCGCTGCGGCTGGGCTTTTCACCATGACCGAAGCCCGGACGTTGGCGAGCCAATCCCGATGAGGTAACCACCGACTGGAGAGCCGTGTGCGGGAGAACCGTATGCACGGTTCGGAGGGCGGGGAGGGTCACTCCTTCCCGACCCCTATCGGGTGGGTTCGATTTGCGATGTAGGAGGCCAGCCCTCTGGCCGATTGGTCGGTGGGGGCGCGCGATCGTCGAAAACCAGGGACACAGAAAACCAGGGCTGTAGGTCGGCTGCTCTTGGCAGCCGACGGGGGTCGGGGCGGAAATGTCGGGATGAATCCCGACCTACATTAGTGCTCTGGTCATGTTGGGGTTCGTTCCTCACCCCAACCTACGAGCTGGAATTACGACGAGGATCGCAGCCGCATACGCACCGGCTACGGCCCGGAGAACGTCACGCGCCTGCGCCGTTTCGCGGTGGGGATCTTGAAGTCGTTCCAGAAACCCCGCCAGTCGATCGCGCAAATGATGCGCCAACTCGCCTCCAGCTCTCGAAGGGTCTTCGACTACCTGCGCCTGACCGCCAACTCACTCGGTTCGGCTCGGGTGGCAGGGTGAGAACAAATTTGCCGTGTGGCCGAGGGGGCCAGGGCTTGCCGGTTATGGCGCCCGGTCCTATAGTGCCCGTTATTCAGGTCAACCAGAATTCAGACTATGAAGACCCTTTCCCTCTCTGAAGCGAAGATGAAGCTGAGCGCTCTCATCGACGACCTCAATGCCACAGACGAGGAGGTTATCATCACCCGCAACGGCCTGCCCGCCGCTGTCCTTGTAAGCCCGGACGAGTTCGAGAGCTGGCGGGAGACCCTGGCCATACGCCTGGACGACGAAGGCATGGCCGAGATCCGGGAGGGGCTGGCGGCCTTGCGCAAGGGCGAAGCCTCGCTGTATACCCTGGAAGAACTCTTAGAGGACTGAGAAGGCAGCCCGGGCATGGAGGCGCGCAGGCTGAGGGTGCCGGAAGAGGTGGCGCGGCGGGTACGCGGCCTTCATCCGGATATCAAGCGCAAGGTGCGAAGGGCTTTGCAGACCGTGCTCGACGATCCGTGCGCCGGCAAGCCCCTTAAGGAGGAGCTTGCGGGACTGCGCAGCTATCGTCTCGGCCGCCTGCGCATTGTCTATCGGCTGGCGAACGACGGTAACGTCGACATCGTCTCCGTCGGTCCGCGCCGCAACATCTACGAGGAAACCTACCGGCGAATCCGTAAGCAGAAAGAGGGCTGAAAAGGTAGCCGATGCTTTGGGCATCGAGACGATGGAGTGAGAGCCCATGAAGGTGTTCACCTATTCGGAAGCGAGGCAGAATCTCTCCAAGCTCCTGAAGCTTGCTCAGAGTGAGGAGGTCGAGATACGCAGGAAAGACGGATCGGTATTTTCGCTCAAGGCGAAAATCGCGAGACGCGTATCCCCCTTCGATGTGGCGGGCGTCGAGACGTCTGCCAGTACCCAAAATATTGTCGACGGGGTTAGAGCTTCCAGAGAGGGGTGAGAGAAACACGTCCGTGTCCCCCAAGAGCGGCCGACCAGGCGCGGTAGAAGCTGGGGTGGACGTTGCGCCTCATCTTGGAGGCGATGGTGACGGAGATGATGGAAGACGACCTGCAACTGGCCAAGCGGGGTGCGCTGGTGAAAAAGGCGGGGTATGGGGCGTTTAATTATCACGAGTGAGGGGGTGGCTTTTCCCCTCACCCCGGCCCAATCCGCTCATAGGGTGGGTTCGATTTGCGGTGTAGGAGGCCAGCCCTCTGGCCGATTGGTCGGTGGGGGGGCGCGATCGTCGAGGGTTAATCGCCGAGGGGGCTCGGCTCCTAGTGCGTCCGTGGAGGCGCATTTTCTGCACGGTGAGAGTCCGTGTCGGGGTAAGCCAAGGCCCCGTAGTCGAAGGTAACTGCGTCGTCGCGAGGCGGGGTGGAGAGCAACCGGAGGCGAACTGGCGGTCCGTAGGATGACGAACTCGATTCGGCGGTACGGGACGGCGAGCCCGCTAGGAGAAGGTGAAGCCTGAAAATCATCGGATGCGCTGGGATTGGCGTGGAAAGCGACATTCGGGTCCCCTCCGTGGTTGGAGACGGAACGCTGGGAAGGAAATGCGAGAGAAGCGGGGAGACCTGACCGCCGTGGTGACGGTGGGCAGGAGTCAGAGCCTTCGTAGTACTGAACGGTTCTGCTGCGGTCATGGCGAGGTGCTGCGGAAACGCGGACCCAAGAGCTGGAGGGCGTCCTCCGCCTAAAACCGTGGGTGGTGCCGGGAAAGCGCGAAGAACAGAAATCGCGCCGAGGGAAGGGAGGCAGGAAGGTGGATGGGTGAAGTCTGGAGGAGGTGAGCGCGTATGCAAAGGGTCGAGAGTGTCTCGCAAGAGGCTAAGCCAGACTCGTCCAACCCGGTGGAATGGCCGTGGGTGGACCGCACGATCTGGACGGAGCGCATGTTGGCGGCGCTGGGTAACGGCGTCCAAGGGACGAAGTGGTTCAGTCTGATCGACAAGGTGCATCGCCCCCAGACCCTGGAACGGGCGTGGCAGGATGTGCGGGCCAACCGGGGTTCAGCGGGGGTGGATGGCCAGAGTGTGCAGCGTTTTGAGGCCCAGGCCGAGCGGTATCTGGCGGAGCTGGGAGAGGCGCTGGGAATTGGACGGTACCGACCGGATGCGGTGCGTCGGGTGGAGATTCCGAAGGGGACAGGGACGCGTCCCCTGGGCATTCCGACGGTGAAGGACCGGATTGTGCAGGCGGCGATGAAGCGGGTGCTCGAGCCGATTTTCGAGCACCAGTTTTTGCCGATGAGTTACGGGTTTCGCCCGGGTCGCGGGTGCAAGGATGCGCTGCGGGAAGTGGATGGGCTGGTTCGGGAGGGCTACACCCATGTGGTGGATGCCGACCTGGCCCAGTACTTCGACACCATCCCGCACGAAGCGTTGATGGCCCGGGTCGAGGACCGGATCAGCGATGGTCGGATCCTCGACCTGCTGCGCGCCTGGTTGCGCCAGGACGTGGCGGCGGAGATAGCGCGCTGGACGCCGACCCGGGGCTCGCCCCAAGGGGCGGTGATCAGTCCGTTACTCGCGAATCTGTACCTGCACGGGCTGGATGTACACATGACCCAGCGCGGCTATCGGATGGTTCGGTATGCTGACGACCTCGTGATCCTGTGTGCCAGTCCGGACGAAGCCCAGGAGGCGCTGCAGGAGTTGCGGCACTGGGTGGAGGCCAATGGTCTGCAACTGCACCCGGAGAAGACCCGTGTGGGGGATTGCCGGCAGCCCGGGGAAGGCTTTGAGTTTCTCGGGTACCGGTTTGAAGCGGGACGGCGGTGGGTACGCAAGAAGAGCCGCAAGGCCCTTTACGACCGGATCCGGGCCAAAACCCGGCGCAGTCGTGGGGATTCGCTGGCGCGGATTGTGGCCGACCTGAACCCGATGCTGCGTGGCTGGTTCGTGTATTTCCAGCACGCGCACCCGTGGACCTTTCCTCGCGTGGACGGTTTTGTCCGACGTCGATTACGGGCGCTGTTGCGCAAGCAGCAGAAGTGCCCGGGAGCGGGTCATTGTCAGTCCGACCATCTCCGCTGGCCGAACGCGTTCTTCGCTGCGGCTGGGCTTTTCACCATGACCGAAGCCCGGACGTTGGCGAGCCAATCCCGATGAGGTAACCACCGACTGGAGAGCCGTGTGCGGGAGAACCGCATGCACGGTTCGGAGGGCGGGGAGGGTCACTCCTTCCCGACCCCTATCGGGTGGGTTTGATTCGCGGTGTAGGAGGCCAGCCCTCTGGCCGATTGATCGGTGGGGGGTACGGGCCACCTATGAGTGGTTCCTAGAGCACCAGGGGGATTACCGGAGCTGAGCCGGCAGCCGGCGGGTCCGCTGCGCTTGACCCACCCTACGTTGCTGCGCGCTTTGGCGTCATGGGAAGGTCCCTTCTCCCTTGGGGAGAAGGACAGGATGAGGGGATGCTGGGCGGGAGCATGTGACAGATGTCGGGATGAATCCCGACCTTGTCCGTGCCGAAGGAACAGGTGGTGGGGGGGTGTTGTAGGTCGGGCTTCAGCCCGACAGGTAAGGCCTATAGGTGGGGTTCTTCTCGGGTGACGTCTCAATCATGGCGCGCCTTTGTCCGGCGTTGTACCGTGATGCGATGAGCCATCCTCGTGGGATGCCTGCATGTGCGGTTGATGGTAATGGATATGGGGGGGCGCCACGGCGCCGCCGGAGATGATGAAGTTCATGGCCGTCTCGGCGCTCCAGTCCGTGGCCACAAGGACCCGCACCGGGACGATCTCCAGGTAGCCGGAGGTGGGGTTCGGTGTGGTCGGCACATATACGGCGGCCAGTTCCTCGCCGGTGGTGGCATCCTTGAGGGTGCGGGTCACGAAGCCCACGGTTTTCATCTCCGGGGTCGGGAAGGGTATCAACACCACACGCCGCACGCCTTCCGGCTCCTGCTGGAGGACGGTGACCAACTTCTTCGCTGCGCCGTAGACCCGGGTCACCAGGGGCAGTCGTCCGAGGGTATCTTCCATGAGGGTAAAGGCGCGCCGCCCTACTACCCGGGTCACCGCCCAGCCGAGGAGATAGAGCGCGATCAGCGTGAGGAACGCGGCAAGCACATCCTGGAGCCAGGGCGCGAGGAGCCAGCGCGCCAGGGCCGGGCTATCCTCCTGGATATTGCGGGACAGGGCCCGGACCCACGGGGTGCCGAACTTGCTGAGTTGGTTGAACACGAAGTTGAACACCACCCAGGTCACCCACAGGGGAATGACCGTGATGACACCGCTGAGCAGATAGCGTTTCAAATACATGGGAATGGCCTGCCATGGTAAACCGGATTGAAGTTCGGGGAATGGGATCTCTCTATCATGTCGCAAATGTCAGCCGCGTTAACTCTCATGGCGATAAGCGCCGCCCAAGATGATGAAAGAGGAGCGCGTATCGCCATGTTCGTTCCCTCACCCCATCCATCTCCCAGGGGGAGAGGGGGAGATCGTGCTTCGCGACTTTCACGTTAAGGCCCCTGGGAGGGATAGCGGGCCGGCGGCGTAGCCCATTCTAGAGGTTGCGGCCGGTGCCAGGTAATCGCCGGCAGTATGCCGGCCGGGATGTCGGGATGAATCCCGACCTACATCCCGATAACGAGGCGGGCTGGTGGGTCCGGTGCGCTTGACCCACCCTACGTTGCTGCGCGCTTCGACGTCATTGGAAGGTCCCTTCTCCCTTGGGGAGAAGGACAGGATGAGGGGATGTTGGGCCGGCGTATGGGACGACGCCCGATGGGACGCCATGATGGCGGCTGTCACATTTCTTGCGCTATTAGTATGTGTTTTGCCCGGAACGGGATTCCTCTGCGGGGAACGCGTGGGGTAATATCCGGTCGATATCAGGACGCAAAGGCTTGCGGTTGAATACAGAAATGGCAATCAGAGGTGGTGGGCGGTGGCGGAAACGATGACGGCGATGGCGACGGCGAACGGTGGCGTGGGTAACGGTGGATCGCCGAGGTCGGGTGTTTCCGCGGGGGTCCTCATCGCGCTGGCGGTGGCGGTGGCGGGGTTGGCCCTGCTGTTTGCCGATCCGCTGGTGGAACTGGAACGCCTGTGGAGCAACCGTGAGGAATACAGCCACGGTTACCTGATTCCCTTCATCAGCCTGTTCCTGATCTGGCAGAACCGTTATGACCTGGCCCGCACCGAGCTGACGGGCTCCTGGCTCGGCGCCGCGGTGTTGTTGTTCGGCCTGGTGATGTATGTCATGGGCGACCTCGGCACCCTGTACGTCATCGAGCACTACGCCTTCGTGGTGGTGTTGTTCGGGTTGGCATGGGCCGTTGCCGGGACCCGGGCCATGAGGTTCCTGTGGATCCCCATCGCCTTCCTCATCTTCATGGTGCCGCTGCCGCCCTTCCTTTATAACAATCTGTCCCAGCACTTGCAGCTCATCTCCTCGGAACTCGGGGTGCTGGTCATCCGGCTGTTCGGCATCAGCGTGTTCCTGGAAGGCAACGTCATCGACCTGGGCGTATACAAGCTGCAGGTGGTGGAGGCCTGCGACGGCCTGCGTTATCTGTTCCCCCTCATGAGCTTCGGTTTCCTCGCCGCCTACATGTTCAATGCCCCGCTGTGGCAGCGCGCGGTGGTGTTCCTGTCCACCATGCCCATCACCGTGCTCATGAACAGCTTCCGCATCGGCGTCATCGGTGTGCTGGTGGACAACTTCGGCATCGAGCACGCGGAAGGCTTTCTGCACATGTTCGAGGGCTGGATCATCTTCATGGCCTGCGTCGGCATCCTGTTGCTGGAGATGCTGGTGCTGATGCGGTTGTCGGGGGAGAAACGTCCGTTCCGGGAGGTCTTCGGCCTGGATATTCCGGAGGCGCCGGCCGAGGGTGGGTCCGCGCTGCCGCGGCGGCTGTCCCGGCCCTTCGGTGTGGGGGTGGCACTGGTGTTAGCGACGGCGGCGGGCTCCCTGTTCCTGGAGGAGCGCTCCGAGATCATACCCGAGCGCGCCGAACTCGACGGGTTCGCCATGACCCTGGGGGAATGGGAGGGGCGGCGCGATACCCTGGAGGACATCTATCTCGAGGCCCTGGACCACCCGGACTACATCATCGCCGATTACCGCAAGGGATCCGAGTGGGTGAACTTCTATGTCGCCTACTATCCGTCCCAGCGCTCGGGGGCGGCGGCTCACTCGCCACGTTCCTGCATCCCCGGCGGTGGCTGGGAGATCAGCGACCTCAAGCGGCAACGCCTGGAGAACGTCCGTGTCGATGGCAAACCCCTGGAAGTGAACCGCCTGCAGATCGAGAAGGGAGAGTACAAGCAGCTGGTGTACTACTGGTTCAAGCAGCGTGACCGCCGCCTCACCAGCGAATACCTCGTCAAGTGGTTCTTGTTCTGGGATGCCCTCACGCGTAACCGCACCGATGGTGCCCTCATACGATTGACCACCTTGCTGGAGCCGGGCGAGGACTGGTCACGTGCAGACCAACGGCTGATGGAGTTCGCCGGCCATCTGCCCGGCAGAATAGACGACTACGTCCCGGACTGAAGCGGCTAGTCCAGCTACACTACCCGTTTTTTAGAGTCACTCCCCGGTCTGGAGACGGACATGGTCGTCATCCTCGTCACCATCACCGCGCTCGCCATCAGCATGATGGTGATCCCTGTCATGCTCAGATTGGCTCCTCAACTGGGGCTGGTGGACCGCCCCAGTGCCCGCAAGGTGCATCAAGTGCCGATGGCGCGGGTGGGGGGGTGGGGCATCGTGCTGGGCGCCCTGGTGCCGCTCTTCATCTGGCTGCCCCTGGGGGATCCGCTGATCCAGAGCTACCTGTTCGGGGCCGTGGTGCTGTTGGCCTTCGGCACCTGGGACGACTCCCGGGAGGTGGGCCATTACCCGAAGTTCCTGGGCCAGTTCCTGGCGGTCATCCCGGTGGTCTACTACGGCGACCTGTGGGTGGCGCAGTTCCCTTTCATGGGGCTCGAACCGGTGCCGGCATGGTTCGGCAAGCCCTTCACCGTGGTGGCCATCATCGGGGTCATCAATGCCCTCAACCACTCGGATGGCCTGGACGGCCTGGCGGGTGGCGAGGCCCTGCTGTCCCTCATCGCCATCCTGTTGCTGGGCTATCAGGCCAACGGTGGCCCCATCGTCTTTATCGGCGCTGCGGTGGTGGGCGGGGTGCTGGGGTTCCTGCGCTACAACACCCATCCGGCGCATCTGTTCATGGGGGATTCGGGCAGCCAGTTCCTGGGCTTCACCCTTGGTTTCATGGTGGTGTTGCTGACCCAGCAGACTAATCCTGCCCTCAGTCCCGCCATCCCGGCGCTGCTGCTGGGACTGCCGGTGGTGGACATCATCACGGTGCTGGGCCAGCGCATCTACCACGGCATGAACTGGTTCAAGGCCTCCAAGAACCATGTCCATCACCGGTTGTTGGATCTCGGCTTCAGCCATTACCAGTCGGTGGTGGTCATCTATTCCTTCCAGGCCTTCCTGGTGCTCTTCGGAGTATTCCTGTGCTATTCCTGGGACTGGCTCATCATCGGGCTGTACCTGCTGGCCCACGGCCTGCTGTTCGCCGTTCTGCTGTATGCCCGGCGGGTGGGCTGGCACGCCAATCGCAAAGGCGGTGCCACCCGCAGGTTCGACAAGGTCATCAACTGGGCTGCCACCAGCGCCTTCTGTACCCGCATGCCCGTCACCCTTGCGGGCATCGTCATCGCCCTGGTGTTCGTGCTCACCGGCGCCTTCGTCTCCGAGGTGCCGCGGGACTTCGGGCTCATGTCCCTGGCCCTGTTCGCGGTCATGGTGCTGACCTTCCTCTACCGCAAGCAGGAAAAGCCGGTGTCCGCCCGAGCCGTCATCTACTCCACGGGGGTATTCGTGGCCTATCTGTGGTCGAACTATACACCGGCGTTCCTCGGCCTGAACGGCTACTGGGAAATCATCGTTTACGGCCTGATAGCGCTGCTCGTGGCCTTGAGTGTGCGCTGCGTGGAGGATTTGAACTTCAATACATCGCCCATGGATTACCTCATCGTCTTCGCCACCGTGATGTTCGCCCTGGCCCTCAGCGGCAATCCGGAGAAACGCATCATCAGTGATGTGCTGGTGAAGTCGATCATCCTGTTGTACGGCTGCGAACTGGTCCTTCATCGCTCGCGCAGTAACTGGAACATTCTCAGTGCAGCGACGGTCACGGCCCTGGGGATCCTGGCCTATCGGGGGTTGCTGGCCTGAACCCACGCGGTCTCGTGTCTGGATATCGGGATGGTTCCCGACCTACAAAAAGCGTAACCGCGAAAGACGCGAAATCACGCGAAAAGGGAGAAGGTCAGGGTTATTAAAAAAAAAGCGGTGAGTGTAAGCACAGTCTTCGAGGGTACCATTTTCACTTTTCGTGAGGGTTTCCTGCCCGCGTTCATTCCTCACTGATCCTGCACGCAGGTTTCTCGATCAGAACTGTGCGACGTCAGCGAATGGCAGTTCCAGCTGCTGTTCTTCGCCGACGGCACGGGCCTCTTGCAGCATCTGCACGATCTCCTCGCCATATTCATTGATGATCTGCTCGCGCAGCTCGTCGATGAAGGTGAGCACACTGTAGGCGTCTTCCGCCTGCCAGTGCGTGTACAGCCGCAAGACTTTCATGCTCATGATGTGGTCTCCTGGGTCGTGAGGCTGGGTTGGCCTGCGTCAGGTGCGTAGGATTTGTGGACGGCCAGCGGTCGGGTTCGGCGCCAGTGCTCAGGCAGCGCTGCGAGCGCGCCGCGGTGATGGCTTGCGCTCGGTGTGGAAGACATCGAAGAAGAGCTTTTCATCGAGCTGGGTGAGTTCGTGGCGGCTGGCATGGGCGAGGATTTCGGCGGCCATATTGGTCAGCACACGGTAGTTGCCCATGGCATGATCGGCCAGCGCCTGTGCCAGCTGTTCGCTGAACAGACCGGGGTTGCCGGCGCTTGTGCAAAGATGCTCCAGACAGGCGAGGAGATGGTCGCGTGAGGCGTGCTCAAGCGCCAGGCGGGCCCGGATGCGCGAGCCGAGCGGGAGCAGATCGTCACGCCGGAGCAGGTCGGTCAGGCGTTGATCGCCGGCGAGGACCACGCTCAGCAAGGTGCGTGAGTCGAACTGGGACGAGGCGAGCAAGCGCAACTCATTCAGTACCACAGGCGCGATCTCCTGGGCTTCATCGATCAGCAGCACGGGGCGCATAAGTGAGGCGTCGAGATGCGCCAACCAGTGGGTGCGCAGCCCCTTGAAGCCCATCCAGCGATTGTGCGGCTTGAGATCGACGCCGAACAGGTCTCCCAGCTCGCGGTAGAAGTCCGCGAGGTTGGCACTCGGATGGGTCAACGCGGCGATGGTCAGGTCGGGCAGGCGCCCGAGGCGGGCGGCGAGGATGCGCAATGCGACGCTCTTGCCGGTGCCGGGCGCGCCGGTAATGAGGGCAAAGCCGCCTTCGCGGACATGGGTGTGCTCAATACGCCAGGCGAAGTCTTCCAGCGCAGGCGTTGCCATCAATGCCTCGGTGGGCAGTTCCGGCGAGAATGGATTCCACTTGAGGCCGTAGAGTGCGAGCAGGGATTTGTTCATGGGTCAGTATCCTCGGGATCGAAGGGCAGATAGGCCGGCGGTATGCCGGTGGCGGCATACTCGGCCATGAGTTGGTCAAGCAACGGCGCCATACCGGCGCGCGTGTTAGCGTTGGCCGGCAGGGCATCGACCGACGTGCTGTCATCCACCGGCGCGAGGGCCCGTCGTCCATGCTCGGCATTACGCTGCTTGTCGAGTGGATAGAGCACGGCGACGGGCTGTTCGGTGTGGGGATCGAGCAGATCAATACTCGCAAGATCCCAGCGTGCGTAGCGCAGCTGCAACCGGTGGAGGTGGCGGAACCGCGAGGGCACCTCGAAGCGGGTGCCCAGTACGGTGCAGGTGCCATCGGAGCGACGCTGGACACGCGTGGTCTGTGCGCGGAAGCTGCGGCGTAGCATCTCGGCATCGGGGCACTCGCGGGCAACGTCGGGGCCCTGCCGATAGCGCTCAATGGGCGCGCAGCCGAGCTCGTGGTGGCGGCGACGCTGATACTCGCCCTCGACCCAGGCGAGTGTTGCGCGGTTGAGACTCTCCAGTGTCAGCTGCTCGACGCCCTCGAGCATGGCGAGCAGGCGACCCTCAACGACCGACCACCAGTTCTCCTGCTTGGCATTCTGGTAGGCCGAGTACGGCAATGTCGTCTCATGCACGATCCCCAGGCGCGCCAGGCCCTCGGTGACCTCGGTCGCGGTCTCGGCACTGCCGTTGTCGGTCAGCAGGGCACGGGGCAGGCCGCGCTTCTGCAGCGCCTGCGACAGGCCGTGCACGAAGCGTTCGGCGTCCTCGGTGAGATACCACTGGGCGTGACAACAGATCCTTGAGCAGTCATCGAGAATGCCGAGCATCTGTACCGTTTGCCAGCGCCCGCGCGTGTCGACGACACGACGCGAGCCGACGTGGAAGTCGGCGTGCCATAACGCATTGACGTGGGCGAGTTCATAGCTGCGCACCTCGCGCGTGGCCAGGTGGCGCTCGGCGGCTTCAGTACCGGGGGTATCGCGCCGCACGCGCCCGCTGCGCTTGCGCATGCCGTTCGCCTGTAGATACCGCCGCACGGTGGCATACGAGGGCATCGCGCCAAGAGACGGATCCTTGGCAGCCAGAACTGCAAGGTTATCGACATGCAGCTGCACGCTCCAGCCCGAATGCGCTTGGTAGAGCGCATGCAGCTCGGTGCGCAGCAGGTCACTCAGGCGGCGGTGACGTCCCGCATCGGCGCGTCGGCGTGAACGCAGCGCACGGACTGGGTCAGCGCCGGCACGAAGCGCCAGGTAGTACCAGCGCTCTATGGTGGAGAACCCGAAGCGTACCGCCTCGCCAGTGACCGGATGACGCCAGGTCCTGGCGGCCAGCGCCGTAATGGCTGTGTGCAGCTCACCGCTCTCTGGCGGTGCCGCCAATAGCGAACCGATCACGGCGAAGCGCAGCCGTGCCCAGCGTTCGTGCGCGCTCAATCTGTTGTCGTCGCCCATCGGTACATCGCCTCGTCATCGGTCCGTCTTGTGAGGCTAAGTGCCTTGGCACAGGTTATGGAAGGTGCAACTTCTGCGGGTGCGCGATCCCCCTCAGCCAACGTGCCCGGCGGCGACGGACAGCGGCGCGAGAAATGCCAACACCTCGGCCATCCTGCGCAGCGGATCCGGTTCCTCGAAGCGCGCAAGCAGGGCACCCGGCAGTTGCTGGTCCTCAAGCGGCGGCAGGAAGCGCGTCCGCGCTGCACGCCACCAGGGCGAGCGCACCAGGGACTCACGCCACCAACGGCACCAGCGCCGCAGCGTACGCCGGTCTACCCCCAACAGCGCCTGCAGCTCGCGAATCCGCGCAGCGGTGAGTGTGCGTACGCAGGCCAGTACCAGCACAGCGCCGGTGTATACCCGGCGTCCGAGGAAACGCACCGAAGGCGGTGTCACCCGCTGGCGGCAACGGGCGCAGCACAAGCTCAGGCGACGGGTGTGCAATGCATCGGTAGAGCCCGGTGGAATCCCGCGTGGCTTGCGCTGATAGGTGGCACTGTGCAGGACGCCGGCACACTGAGGGCAGCCTGCGCGTCGTGCCCGCTCACATAAATCGCGGTCAAGCCGAAGCAAGTGGTCGTACAATCGTGGATCGGCAAACAGTTCATCGCCCATGGCGCGCTCTCCGAGATTGGGGGTCAAGCCATTGTGGATGAGGAGACAGCGATGGCAAAGATAGGAAGAAATCAGCCCTGCCCTTGCGGCAGTGGCAAGAAATACAAGCGCTGCTGCTGGGAGCAGGACCGCAGCATCCCACCCACCACCACACCGGCGACATCAGATCACAGTGACCTGCTCACCCTGCAACACGATGACCTCTTCGACGACATGGAACTCGACCGGTTATCCAACAGCGTTATCACCCTTGTCAATGCGGGAAGGCTCGATGAGGCGGATTCCGTGTGCGAGCAATTGCGCACCGAATACCCTGAAGTGCACGACTGGCTCATGCGAAAAGCCATGGTCTGCGAGGCACGCGGCGAGACCGATCTGGCCATCGAGTATTGCCAGCGCACCATCGACTGGATGGATGCGCATCCAGAGGACTTCGACCCTGAGAGCCGACAGCCGTTCTATGCGGACATTGAGCGTCTGAAAAACGCTAGCAAGGATACGAACTGAGCGGTTTACATGAGGGGCTGAGAACCTGAACCCTCAGCGAATGTGATTAAAGTACGCGGCAAAAACATCATGCAGTATGTTTAGACTCAAAGCGGTAACTACGAAAGTCGCGAAAGGCGCGAAAGGGAAGAAGGCCGGGGGCTTCGATTACCCCTGTGGAGCGACGCCCTCGTCGCGATTTTCCGGCCCCTTCGCGGCGGGGCGCCGCTCCACAGGTGGCGCTTCCACCGTCATCTCTTTGTTCTTTCGCGTCTTTCGGTGGAGTAGCAGTTTGAAAAGGCGCAGCGGAGCCACCGTTTCGGCGTCAGCAGAGCGAACGCACGGGTGGTAATCTTTTCCCCTTTCCCCTTTCCCCTTTCCCATTGCCCCGGGGGAGAAGGACAGAGGCGTAGGTCGCCTGCTCTTGGCAGCCGACGGAAACTCCGCGCTTTGCGGGCGCGGATGTCGGTTGCCGAGAGCAACCGACCTACAGACTGAATGTCGGGATGAATCCCGACCTACATTCGTGCTGCTGGAACGGTCGGTGGGCATATCTATGGGGTTGGATGTCGGGATGAATCCCGACCTACATTCGTGCTGCTGGAACGGTCGGTGGGCATATCTATGGGGTCGGATGTCGGGATGAATCCCGACCTACATTCGTGCTGCTGGAACGGTCGGTGGGCATATCTATGGGGTTGGATGTCGGGATGAATCCCGACTTACATTCGTGCTGCTGGAACGGTCGGTGGGCATATCTATGGGGCCGGATGTCGGGATGAATCCCGACCTACATACGTGCCCCGGAAACGGACGGTGGGGGTGTTTGTAGGTCGGGCTTCAGCCCGACAGCCTGCTTTCCGTGTCCAGGGTCTTTCCTCATCAACGAAAAAAGCCCCGCCGGGGCGGGGCTTCGTCGATCACGTTGTTGAGCGATTCGGCTCAGGCGTGGTGGGCACGGGCCCGGCTGACCGAAACCAGGCCCACCAACGCGGAGCCCAGCAGCCAGACCGCGGCCGGAACCGGCACTGCCGCGATCTCGGCACCAAACTGACCGAGGTTCAGGGAACCAAAGTTGCCGGGATCACCCGCTACGTTGATGAAATATGTGGTGCCGGCCTCTGCACTGAAGTTCGACTGGCCAGGCGCAAACAACTGGACCTTCGATTCGGTGGCACTGGCCACGGACATGATCAGCAGATTGAATTCCGTGGGGAACTCAAAGTCGGTCAGCGTGGCGGTGTACACGCCGTCTGCAGACACGGTAAAGGTGTCGTTGAATATGTTGCTCTCAGACGAGAGGAAGCTGACCGTTTCAAACTCTACGGTCGCCGCCTGTGCCGAAGAAAAGCCCAGCAACGGTAGTGCTAATGCGGCTCCGATGATTAGCTTCCTCATCGAGGCCTTCTTAAAATTCAGATCTTTAATCATGCTAATCGCTCCCAAGTGTTGAGATTCGTCTCGAACTGCAAATCAATTTCCTGCCTTTCAAGCCATGGGAAGGAGTCGCCGGGTGTCCAGCTAGCCCTTCTGTGCCCGCTTACGTGCTGATTACTTGCGTGTGGTGGGCAGTCCCTTCTGCCTCTTTGGCCCCCAGTGTCTACCAAGATGTCTTCGATGTCACATCCGTAATGTGACCGACTATGCATTTCTCGCATAAGCGCCCTGTTCATTTCGAACCTGAAAGGACTTACCGGGACCGAGCCTCTCGCCCGCCAAATTGGTATCAACCCCCTTTCGGCACCCGACCGGGTAAGTTATTGCAAGAGTCGCGCCACTCTATTGAAATCAATCCCTTGAATTTATCCTTGCGGAAGAATTGTAAGAATTCCCGACAGCCGGGAGGCGGATAAAAGGTCAGGGGCAGGCCGTTTTCGCCACGGCGGCGGATTATCTATCTATTAAACAGATGCTTAGCCGGGCGCATGGGAATATCCCCGATGTAAGAAATACCGACACCTGCGGCGGGGTCGGGGAAGGCCGCTGGCCGGGCTATGGGCGACCGGAATGCTGTTCCCACGGTGCGCTGCTTCACAGTTGAACGCAGGCGTCCATTTGCGCCTTGAGTTGGTGCAAGCCGAGGGCGTTACGGGTCGAACTGGACTGGGGAAAATGGAAAGCTGTTTGCGTCAGCCCTGCTCCAGCAGCAGCCGCAGGTCGGTGATGGCGGCGTTGGCGCGGGAGATGTAGGAGGCCATCACCAGGGAGTGGTTGGCGAACACGCCGAAGCCGTCGGCGTTGAGGATGATGGGGCTCCAGACGGTGCGGGTGGTGGGCTCCAGCTCGCGTATCACCTGCTGCAGGCTGACCCGTGCGTTCTTATTTTCCAGTACGTCACGGAAGTCGTGGTCCACGGCTTCCAGGAGATGGATGAGAGCCCAGCAGTGGCCGCGGGCCTCGAAGAAGACGTCGTCGATCTTGTTCCAAGGGGTCTTGACGAAGGTCATGTCGGGCCCGGCTTGACCTTCGGGTTCTGCGTCGCTGAACAGTGCCCGCTTGCCCACGCTGGCACTGAGGCGCTGGGAGATGCTGCCGAGGCGGTTGGCCACGCCCACCAGCCAGTCGCGCAGGTTGTCGGCACGGGGATAGAAATAGGCGGGGGGCTCGCCCTTGCCGCCGAGACGTTCCAGATAGCTGTTCAGATGCCTGATGCCCACGCCGTACTCATCCTCGGCGGCGGGCAGGACCCAGTGGGTGGTATCGGAGAAGAACATGCTCTCGGCCTTGGCGAGGTCCAGGTCCTCGGCGGACTGGCTCTGGGAACGGCTGAAGTCCAGGCGCATGGCGCGGCTCATGTCGCGGATCTGGGTGAGGACGCCGAACTCCCAGTTGCCGATGTTATCCAGGAACGCACCGGGGGGCATGACGTCGTTGGTGATGAAGCCGCCGGATTTTTCCAGCAGCGTCTCCCCCATCCTCATCAGTGTGAACGTGGTGGTGTAACCCACGGCATCCTGATGTCCCCGGGTCTGGGCATGGTGCAGGGCGGTGCCGCGGGGGGCGAAGGTGTCCGGCTCGATGCTCCACCACACGCCCAGCACCGTGCAGATGAGGGTGTAGGCTGCCAGTATGCCGCCGAGGGACCACAGCGCCAGCCGGGACTTGCCCTTGCGGTTGGACAGCCGCTCCTGCCAGCGAGTGCGCATCTCTTCTCGCCCCTCTTGGGTAAGGAACTTCAGTGCCACGCCATTGCTCCTTCCATGTGAGTGCCCCGATTCCGCTTGGCCATGGGGTGCCTATTTCTGCCTGAGCTGTCGCAGCAGGTAGCGATTGAAGTGGATGAAGACGGCGAGAAAGATCAGGACGGGTATGATGTCACCCACCACTTCCGTCAACAGCATCATGAAAATGAGGGTGGGTACCCAGAAGATCACGCGCGCCGGCAGGGGCAGGCCCACATAGAAATCCCGCAGGGTGAAAAATTCGCTGGCCCGGCCGATGGCCACCAGCCCCGACTTGAGCCAGTCAAAGATCTTCATTGCACTACTACTCCCCGGACTGCGTCGGGCCGACATCGTCATCCGACGGACCGTACGCCGATAACTCTCATGGCGATACGCGCCGCCCAAGATGATGCAAGAGGAGCGCATATCGCCATGAGAGTTCCCTCACCCCACCCCTCTCCCAGAGGGAGAGGGGGGTTCGTGCTTCGCGACTTTCACATTAAATTATTCTAGTTTAGAGTGGAGCGGCGCGGTGCGCGTTGCCCCGGGTCCTGCCCGTCCCCCTGCGGTACCGTGATCTTCCCGATCAGGGGCCGCGGTGAACTCGTTTGACGTTTTTATAACATGTCATCCGCGAGAACCCAACTCGCGACGTCCCTGCCGGCGCGAGAGCGCCCGGGCTCCACGCCGCCCTCAGTTTCCGAGCAGGGTGTCCTTCGCGAGGTTGATGCGGGAGGCGAGCCAGTCGCTGCCGCCGCGGTCGGGGTGGAGTTTCTGCATCAGGCGCCGGTGCGCTTCGCGGATGGCCTTGTTGTCGGCGCCGGCCTGGAGGCCGAGGATGGCGAGGGCCTCTTCGTGGCTCATGGGGCCACCGCCGTCCCCTTGGCCACCCGCGCCGGCGCGCTTCTCGTGGCCGCTGTCCTCGCGCCACTCCTGGCCGTGGTGGCGGTCCAGGTAGGCCTCCAGCACGGCGGCGGATTGCTGATCCTGGCGCCGGTATTCCCCCACCAACTCCACCAGGGTCTCGAGGGGCAACTGTGACAGGCGGGTACCCTGGTGGGGGCCGTCGATGATCTCGCCGTCCATCTCACCGCTGGCGTGCTCGAGGGTCATGGTGAGAAAGCGCGTGCGAATGGTGGAGACCCGGCCTCCCGGGTTGCTACCGCCGCCGGCGCCCGCCACTCCCGGGACGGAAATCCCCACCATGCGCAGTACCTGCTGTACCAGGGGCAAAAAACGCACCAGCATGAAACCCCGTTGCACCAGCGGCACCATGGCGCCCAGGGCCACGAAGATCCAGTGCAGCCGGCCGGTGGCGGCCAGCACCACGAGCAGGCCGATGCCCCCGTAGATGAGCCCCTGACGCATGCCACGGGCCACTTTGTGGGGCGGCGTGCGGGCGAACCAGCGCAGCAGCAGGTAGACGCCCACGCCCACGGCGATGAGGATGATGAGGCGCCCCAGCATGTCAGCGTTTCATCTGGTGGGTGAGTTCCCTGACCACCCGCCCGCCGTTGCGGGCCAGGCGCTCGAGCGCCGGGATGCCGCCGGCGGCATAGGCGGCTACGGCGCGCAGCAGTTCCTTCAGCTGCTCCGCGCTGCCGGCATCCAGGCGACAGTAGGCGCCGCGGGTGAGGCGGGCCACGGCACGGAACACCGGCTCCGCCCGGGGGTCGTGCCCGTCCTGGAACATGAAGGCGGGTATGCCGAGGAGGGCGAGTTCGCCGGCCAGGCTTTCCAGGGCGGCGGGGTCCTCTTCCATGCAGTCGCCCACGAACACCAGGGCATTGATGCGGCCCGTGCGGGCTTCGTCGATGGTGTGTTTGAGGACGCGCCCGATCTGGGTCTGGCCGGCCGCGCAGCGGACCCGGGTAATCTCCTTCAGCAGGGCCGCGGCGTCATGGCTCCAGGGGCTGGCGTGGAATTCCATGAAGCCCCGGTACCAGCACAATTGGATCCGCAGGCTGCCGGCCGCCCCCGCCGCCTGGAACATCTCGGCCTGGATGTGGGTGGCGCGATCCCACGCTGGTTCCCGGCTCGCGGTGGCGTCCATGGCGAAGACGAGGCGGCCTGTCTTGCCCGCCGCCGCGGGTTTGGGCATGGACGCCACCTGGTCGAGGAAGGCATCCACCTCGGCGTTGGATGCGCGGGGCTCGAGGGAGCCGTGTTTGTTGCCGGACATGATCGCTTTACGGGGTTCCGGAGAGTATTGCTCAATGGTATCAGGGACCGCGGCCCCGGCGGCAGGGTTCCTTTGGCATCGATGTTACCCACCCGTATGGTGGGTGGGGGGGCAAAACAGTAGAATGCACGCCGCATTCAGCATCGGGCCCGCCCGATCAACATTCTGCAAACGTCCAGGGGGAGTGAAATGTCCGTAGGGGAAATCTGCAACCGCGATGTGGTGACGACGGGGATGGAGACATCCATCGCCGAGGCGAGCAAGCTCATGCGCAGGCATCACGTGGGCTGCCTCATCATCGTGGAAGGCGAGGAGGACAAGGCGAAGCCCCTCGGCGTGGTGACGGATCGCGACCTGGTGGTGGAGGTACTGGCCAAGGACCTGCCCCTGGATGGGGTGGTGGGGGACCTCACCAGCCCCGAGCTGCTCATCGCCCGGGAATCCGATGGCATCTGGGAGACCATCCTGCGCATGCGGGCCATGGGGGTGCGGCGCCTGCCCGTCGTGGACGACGTGGACCATTACCTCGCGGGCGTGCTCAGCATGGACGATCTGCTGGAGTTCCTGGCCGGCGAGCTGTCGGACCTGTCCAAGCTCATCCGGCGCGAGGGCCGGCGGGAAGCGGAAATCCGCGCGGATTGAGGCTCGCCATGGGGCCGGGATGTCGGGATGGATCCCGACATCCGTGCCGCGGGAACGAGCGGGGGGTACGTGTAGGTCGGGCTTCAGCCCGACAGGTATAGGTCGGGCTTCAGCCCGACAGGCGTGGGGTGGGCTCTGCGGCAGGCAGGAGCAGGGTGACGGTGGTGCCTTGGTCGGTGTTCGAGGTGATCCGCAGTTCTCCGCCGTGGGCCTCCACCAGGCGCTTGACGATGCCGAGGCCGAGGCCGGTGCCGCCGGGCTTGGTGGTGAAGAACGGGTCCGTCAGGCGCTCCAGATTGGTGGCGGGGATGGGGTCGCCGAGGTTGTGGACGCTCAAGGCCACGTAGAGGGAATCCGGGGCCCGGGTGATGGTCCAGCGGATGGGGGTGCCGGGAGGGGCGGCCTCCACGGCATTCCTCGCGAGGTTGAGCAACACCTGGGTGAGGCGGTTCCAGTCGCCCTGGATTTCCACCGCTTCACTCGAGAGTTCGAACGTCTGACCCTTCTCCTCTGCGAGGCCCCGGTAGGTGTCCAGGAAGTCCTGCACCTTGGCCGGCAGGGGGATAGTGTCCAGGTGCAGGGCGACGGGCTTGGAATAGAGCAGGATCTCCTCCAGCAGGCGTTCCACCCGGCGGGTCTCCTGGGCGGCGAGGTCGGCGCGCTTGCGCGCCTTGTCGGGCAGTTCGACGTTCTGGAAATACTGCAGGGCCATGGAGATGGTGGCCAGGGGGTTGCGGACCTCGTGGACGATACCGGAGGTGAACTCGCCGATGGCGGCCAGGCGGGTCTGCTCCGCCAGCTTGACGGTCTTGCCGAAGGAATGGGTGATGAGCTGGCCCACGTTGCCCAGGAGTTCCAGGTGGGCCGGCGTATAGGCGGAGGGCTGGCGGGTGGCGAACACCAGCATGCCGCGCAGGGTGTCCTGGTCCGTGAAGGGCAGGATGATGGCGCTGCCGAGGCCCATGCCGGCCAGATAGTCCAGAAACGGCGACGGGGTGTCTTCCGCGGCGACGGCGCGGGCGATGTCGTCCACGTGGACCGTCTCTGACGTCTCGAGGGCGCGCACCAGCACGGGGTCCTGCAGGGGGAAGGTGCGTCGCAGGTGACGGGGCGCCACGCTACGGTCGCACTCCTGGTCCAGGCTGAGGCCGGTGCCGTCGCGGGTGCTGAACAGCGCCCCCACCCAATCCAGGGGCAGCAGGGGGCTGAACTCCTCGCGCACGAACAACAGGGTCTCGGTGAGGTCGCTGCCCTGCTGGATGCAGTCGATGAGGCGGAACAGGCGATGGAGACGGGCGGAGAGACGGTTGAAGGCGTCCGTCATCTCCCGCAGCTCGGTGACGCCGCCCACTCTGATCTGATGGCCGAAGTCCCCCCGCGCCACCTGCCGGAAGCCCCTCAGGGCGATGCGCAGGGGGCGCATGACCCGCAACACGAACCACAGGATGGTGACCAGGGTAATGGCGACCATGGCCACCAGCCCGATACGGTTGGCCTGATTGATGCGTTCGAGACGCTCCCCCACCACCCGCTGGGTCTCCGACACCATGGCGGTGGTGGCGGCATCCAGCTCCTCGCGGTGGTCGATGATGAACTCCGAGGCCCATTCCAGGCGCGGCTCGTCGGGGTCATCGCCGAGTTTTTCCTTGAGGCCGGAGCGGTAACGTTGCCACACCTCCGCCAGGCGCTCGAGGGCGTCCTGGCCCCGATCGTCCAACATGGGCATGACCGGATGTTCGAGGCCCGTGAGTTCGGGCGACAGCCGCCCGGCGCCGAAGCCCGCCATGATGGTGTCGAAGGCCCGTACCTGGGCCATGAGGTCCTGGTAATAGAGGCGCACGTCCCGGTAGTAGGTAGCGTAGTCCCGGGGCGCGTTTTCCTTGTAGTTCATGCCCTGGAAGGCGAGCTGGTGGGCCGCCGTCTCGAGCCGGCCGGCCAGTTGCAACGCGGCGTTGTCATCGCGGTGCTGGGCGATGTGCTTAAGGGCCAGCAGGGCGAGCAGGCCGCACAGCATCACCAGCAGCAGCAATACCGCGACGATCTGGAAGCGCAGGCTGTTGAGGAATGGGATCAAGTCACGGGTCCATTAAGCTGGAATAACAGGGTACGGGAGTCTTTGACGGTGCGGTGTCCCGGTACCAATATCGAAAGACCGGCCGCCGGCGCCCGTTGTTTCAACCACCCGGGGGATCCTCCCGGCAGATGGACCACGGGATGACGTAGTGCTCGCCCCCATGGTCACCGCTGTGGACGCCGATATGGTAGGTGGTCCCGAGGTGGGCGGCGGTCAGCACCGTGGTGGGCGGTCCCTCGGCCACCACGCGGCCGTGATCCAGCAGCACCAGGCGGTGGCAGAAGCGCGCGGCGAGGGTCAGGTCGTGGAGCACCACCAGCACCCCATGGCCGGCGGCGGCATGGCCCCGCAGCAGGCTCATGGCGGACAGCTGATGGTAGGGGTCCAGTGCCGCCACCGGCTCGTCGGCCAGCAGGATGTCGGGCTCCCCCGCCAACACGCGGGCCAGGTGGACCCGCAGGCGCTCACCGCCGGACAGGGTATCCACATGACGTTCGGCCAGATGGTTGGTGCCGGTCTGCTCCAGGGCTCGCTGCACCGCCTCATGGTCGGCGGTGGCGGGGCCGCGCCACGGCGCCCGGTGGGGCAGGCGGCCCAGGGCCACCACGTCGTAGACCCGCAGCGGCCACTGGGCGGCGCCGGTCTGGGGCAGGTAGGCCACTCGGCGGGCCACGCGGCGCCGGTCCATGGTGTGGAGCGGCCGGCCGTCCAGGGTGACATGGCCGGCATCCGTGGCCTGGAGACCCAGCAGGGCCCGCACCAGGGTGCTCTTGCCCGAGCCGTTGGGTCCGATGAGCCCCACCAGTTCATGGGGCCTGAGGGCCAGGGAGACCCCCTGCAAGGCCTCGAAGGCACCGAAGCTGACCCGGATGTCATGACCCTGGAGTTCCATCACAACATGCGCCGGCGGTAGTGGAGCACCAGGTAGAGGAAGAACGGCGCCCCCACCAGGGCGGTGACCACCCCCAGTTTGAGCTCCTGACCGCCCTCCAGCAGGCGCACCACCAGGTCCGCCGCCAACACCAGCACCGCACCCCCCAGGGCGCTGGCGGGCAGCAGGGCGCCGGGGCGGTGGGCCACCAGGGGGCGCAGCAGATGGGGCACCACCAGGCCGACGAAGCCCACCACGCCGCTCACCGCCACCGCGGCGCCGACGCTCAGGGCGCTGCCCAGCACCACCCGGTTGCGCACCGAGGCGATGCCGAAACCCAGGCTGGCAGCGGCGTCCTCCCCCAGGGTGAGGGCATCCAGGGCGCGGCCGGTGCTGAGGAGCAGCAGCCAGCCGGGCAGCATCAGGGGCAGGGCGAGACGGACATGTTCCATGCTGCGATCCCCCAGGGAGCCGAGGAGCCAGAAGAACACCTCGTAGGCGGCGAAAGGGTTGGGGGACAGGTTCAACGCCAGGGCGGTGAGGGCGCCGGCCAGGCTGTTCAGGGCCACGCCGGCCAGCACCAGGGCCAGCAGGCTCTCGCCGCGCCCGGCCAGCATATAAAGTAGGGACACCGCCGCCAGGGCCCCCGTCACACCCCCCAGGGGCAGGGCCAGGGGGAAGGCTTGGCTGAGGCCGCTGTAGAACACCGCCACCGCCCCGAGGGCGGCACAACTGGAGATGCCGATGACCCCGGGCTCCGCCAGGGGGTTGCGCAGCAGCCCCTGGAGGGCGGCCCCGGCGAGGCCGAGGGTGGCCCCTACCAGCACGGCCAGGAGGGTGCGCGGCAGGCGCAGCTCCTGGACGATGAGGGCGGCCAGGGAGTCCTCCCGCGACCACAGGGCAGGCGCGATATCCAGCCACGGGATGGGTGCCCGGCCCGCTCCCAGAGAGGCCAGGGCCAGTATCACCACGACCGCCACCAGGCTGATGTAGAGGGCCGCGGTGCGGCCGGTACCGGGGCTCATGGGGGCGATGCCGCGCGCTGCAGGCGCTCCACCGCTTCCACCAGGTAGTGACCCGGACAGGCCCAGAAGCGTTCGGGCAGGTTCACCAGCCGCGGTGCCGTGGCGGTCTTCACGTAACGGCGGAACACCGGGTGCTCCAACAGGGCCTGGCCGCGACTGGGCCAGCCCTGATGGGCGCCCAGCACCACTACTTCGGGACGGCCGTGGAGCAATTCCTCCAGGGACAGGTAGCCGGCGCCTTCCAGGCCCTGCTCGGCGGCGAGGTTGCGCAGGCCCGCGGCCCGCAGCACGTCGTCCGCCAGGGTGTCGGCGCCGTAGGTGAGCCCGTTGGCTTGGAACACCACGGCGCGGGGACCGGCGGCGGGCGCCCGGGCGGCGGCGGCGAGGGCGGCGAGGCGCCGGGCGTAGGCCTCGCCCTGTTGCGGCCGGCCCAGCAGCCGGGCCGTGTCCCGGTACAGGTCCGGCAGCGCCGCGAGGCTTTGGGGTGAGGCGATGACCGCCACCGGGATCCCCTGGCGCTCCAGCAGGCGCAGGCTGGGGGAGGGAGAGAAGCCGCTGGCGAGCACCAGGTCGGGCGCGAGGGCGAGCAGTTCCTCGGCGTGGCCGTGATTGATGGGAAAGTCCCGCATACTCGCTTCGTAGTAGGACACCAGGGGATCCACGGCGAGGTGACTGAGGGAGGCGATTTGCGCCGCCGCGGCCAGTTCGTAGAGCAGCACGTCGGTGCACAGGTTCATGGAGGCCACCCGCGACGGCGCGGCGACCGCGGTGCCGTTCGCGCCGACCGCCGCCAGCAGCAGGGCCGCGAGGATTACCGCGCGGCGCGGGATGTCAGGGCCGACCCTCACAGGTAGTGACGCCGCAGGATCTCGTTGGTGAAGGCGGTGCGCAGATAGAAGCCGCGGGGCAGGGTGAGCACCGGCGCCCCGTCGGTCCCTACGGCGCGGGTCAGGGCACGGCCGTCGGCGCCCTTGGGGCGGATCTGCAGGTAGGTGCCGAGGTGGGCGCTCAGTTGGTCCACCTCGCCCATCACCACCCGCTCCATGAGTTCTTCCCAGTCCGTGCGCAGGGCCGCCTCGAGGTCGGCCTCGGGGCTCCACAGGAGGGCGGTGCCGACACGGCGGCGGGGCAGGGGAATGGCGGGGTCGCCCTCCACCGGCAGCCACAGCACCCGGGCCAGCTTGCGGTGCACCCAGGAGGCCTCCCAGCCGGGCTCGGCGCCGCCGTCCAGGGGTACGGTGCACACGTAGGTGGATTCCCGCGGTCGTCCCGAGGCGGCCAGGGGCAGGGTCTTCATCTCCACCCCCAGAGCCTGGAAGTCCGGTTCCGCGAGGGCGCCTGCGGTGGCCCCCAACACCCGCTCCAGCAGCTGTCCCGACCAGCCCTTGCCGCTGCGGGTATCGGCGGGGAGGGGAGTGTCGTAACGGTTGGCGAGTTCCGCGAGGCTGAGACCGGCGATGGCGTGGGCACGCGCCAGCAACTCGGTCTCGCTGGCGGGCGGGGCCGTGGGGGCGGTGGCCTCAGTCACCCCGGCGCACCCCCGTCTGGCGTTCCACCAGGCCCACCCAGGTGGCGGCCAGTCCGTGGGCCGCCATCCGGGCCTCCACCTGCGCCTGTTGCGGGGCCGGCGCGACGATGACGAGACCGAGACCGGAGCTGGCCTGGAGCAGGAATTCCCGGCCGCCCACCCAGTCCAGGTAGGGCGCCAACTCCGGGGCCATGGGCAGGTTGTCCGAATAGATGGTGACACCCAGGTCGCGGGGGGCCAGAAGGATATGAAGGGCGTTGGTGAGACCGTCCTCCAGGGTGGCCACGGTGCTCGCGGTGGCGGCAAGGGCCAGGGCGCCTTCCACGGGCGGTTGCTCATCTTCCAGGGCGGCGTATGCCTGCTCCCGCGCCGCCCGGGGCAGCTGGATCTCGCCGTGCCGGTCCAGCAGGGCCAAGCCGTGGGCGCCCAGGTGCCCCGTGACGTACACCATGTCGCCGGCCGTCGGGGCAGGTGGGACGGGCAGGGCATCGGGACGCTGGCCATGGGCGATGACCGTGATGCGCCAAGGGCCCCGGGTGGTGTCGCCACCCACCAGGGCAAGGTCCAGGTGCTCGGTAATCCCGTCCAGCCCCTGCCGAAAACCCGCCAGCCAGGAGGCGTCGGCCTCGGGCAGGGTCAGCACCAGGGTCAGCCAGGCCGGGCGGGCACCCTGCAGGGCCACCTCCATGGCGGCGCCGGCCACCAGGCTTCGGGCGAGGACGGACGGATCCGGCAGGGAAGGGCCGGACAGGTGCAGTGTGCGGGTGGCGGTGACCAGGCGGTGATCATCGAGGGGCACCAGCAATGCCCCGTCATCCCCCACGCCCAGCACCACGTCGCTGCGCGGGGCTCCGACGCGGGTGAAGAATTCATCGATGATGGAGAACTCGCCGAGGGACATGGCGCAGAGCTTATACGCCCCGCCGCCCGCGACGCCAGCGCATGGTCGCCGTCAGTTATAAGTCACTTCGTCGCAGAAACTCGACTTGATGGCCTGGATGAGGCCCAGGATGCTCTGATCCCGCACGCGGTAGAAGACCTGATTGCCGGCCTTGCGATTCACCAGCACGGAGCGCTCCAGCAATTGGGACAGATGCTGGGAAATGTTGCTCTGGGACGTGTTGGTGAAATGGGCCGTGAGGCTCTGTACGGACATCTCGCCCTGACCCAGCAGACAGAGCAGCTTCAGCCTCAAGGGATGAGCCATGGCCTTGATGGCCGCGGCGGTGCGTTCCAGTTCCCGGTCGTTGCTGGCCAGGGATGCGATGAGGGCATCCAGATCGACCGCAGGAAAAACCGTACTCATACCTTCCTCCATACTCCATTACCCCTCGTTCCAAGGCCGGCGGTCCCCCACCGTGCGGTCCTCGGTTATGTTGTCCGTGCGCCCTGGATAGGCGGTTATTTAGTATATAAATATATGTTTAAATACACGTACTTTTTATGCTGTCTCTTGTACGGATTATTTACCGTATTTTGCTTAAATACCACCCCAGCAGCCGTTGCCGTCGAGCATCCGCCTGATCGAGATCATGCCTTCGATGCCGTGTTCCAGGATCACCTGGAGGGGCGTCATGTCTCCCAGCATGGGATTGGGTGTGGTGATCCAGAGGTCTGCAAGGAGGGGAGATTGGGGAAAGGTTTGGGACACCGTGCGGTCGATGGCGATGATGTGCTGGATGCGCTCCATGCGCTGGGTTTCCGTCAACACGCAGGAGTCGCCAGCTTTCCTGGCGCGCCGCCGGCTGCGTCGATCGCCACCACTGAGGAGGGCGTCGCACTCGCTGCGGGACAGGCCCCAACGGTGCAGGATGTCGCTCACGGTGTGATGAAGGGAGTCGGGATGCGATGGGTGGGTAGGGGGATGATTCATGGCCACCATGTTACCCCATGCGTCTGGATGTCGGGATGAATCCCGACCTACTAAAAGCGTAACCGCGAAAAAGCGTAACCGCGAAAGACGCGAAATGACGCGAAAAGGGAGAAGGTCAGGGAGGAGTCCGCCGATGGGGATTCCAACCCGGCGTGGGAGCATGGTGTGCGGCCGGATGTCGGGATGAATTCCGACCTACATCCGTGCCGAAGGAACGGGCGGTGGGGGAGCGCGTAGGCTGGGGTGAGGAACGAACCCCAACATGACCATGAATTCGACAACAATCGTTGGGGTTCGCGAGCTCACCCCAACCTACCATGCTCCTGGCAGCCGACGGGATCCCGGCGGGTGGCGGGCGGGATGTCGGTTGCCAGGAGCAACCGACCTACATCCGTGCCGCGGGAACCGGCGGTGGTGGTGTATTTGTAGGTCGGGCTTCAGCCCGACACCTAAGCATTGCCGAAGGCGTCGGGGGGTATCGGCGGCAGGGCCTGAAATGCCGGTCTGGCGAAGTGAAAGCCCTGGAACAGGGTGATGCCGGCGTCTTCGAGGCAGGCCAACTCCTCGCGGGTCTCGACACCTTCGGCGATGATACGAATGGACATTTCCTTACAGAACTGCACGATGCCCCGGGTGATGGCCTGACGGATTCTATCGGCGTCGATACCGCGGATGAGGGCCATGTCCAGCTTGACGATGTCGGGCTGGAAATCCGCCAGCAGATTGAGTCCGGAATGACCGGCACCGAAGTCGTCGATGGCGGTGAGGAATCCCCGCTGCTGGTAGTGCTGGATGATGCCCCGCAGGTGCTCGTGGTCGGTCACCCGCTCGCCTTCGGTGACCTCGAAGATGATGCGTTCGATGGGAAAGCCGTAGGTGGTGGCCGCCGCCAGGGTGGTGCGGATGCAGAGTTCCGGGCGGTAGACGGCGTTGGGCATGAAGTTGATGCTGAGGAGACACGGTATGGCGAGTTCGGCGGCGAGGCGAATGGCCTTGATGCGGCAGGCCTGGTCGAAGCGGTAGCGGTTGGCGTCGTTGACGTTGCTGAATACGTCCCCGGCCGGCTCGTTGCCGGGGCCGCGCACCAGGGCCTCGTAGGCGAAGACCTCCCGGTTGGAGACGTCCACGATGGGCTGAAAGGCCATGGTGAAATGGAAGTCTAGGCCGGCGCCTCCCGCGCACTCGGCACAGGTCAGTTCGCGAAAATCCTGGGGCATCTTCATGGCTTGTAATATCGTCCCTGGAGGATTAAACATTAATGTGATTGTTAAGGTGAAAGTCGCGAAGCACGAACTCCCCCTCTCCCTCTGGGACAAATCCGTCGGGAACGGATTTGAACGCGCCTCGGCGCGGCCCGCAGGGCGAAGGGCAGGATGCCCGGAGTACAGGGATGGGGTGAGGGAACGAACATGGCGATACGCGCTCCTCTTTCATCATTTCGGGTGGCGCGTATCGCCATGAGAGTTAAGATTGTAACCACCGCAACCGATTTGACAACCTGGTGGCGGGTTCACCCACTCCATGTCTTGCAATCGCACCGAGCCGGAAACTGACCTGACCGTTCTCCGGGCACCGACAGCGCCCCTCGAAGGCCTCCCCATGGATCCCGCGAAGCCATCCCGCATTCTCCTGCTCTCCGCCTATGATGCGGCCAGCCATCGTCGCTGGCGTGAACAGTTGACCGCCACCCTGTCCGCGTACCACTGGCAGGTCCTGGCCCTGCCACCCCGGCATTTCCGCTGGCGGATCCGCGGTAATGCGTTGTCCTGGCTGGAGGAACCCGCCATGTCCGGGCGCTGGGACCTGGTGGTTGCCACCTCCATGGTGGACCTGGCGGTCATCAAGGGGTTCTTCCCCGGCCTGGCCTCTACCCCCAGTGTGCTCTATATGCACGAGAACCAGTTCGCCTATCCGACAACCCATCGCCAGCATACCAGCGCCGAGCCGCGCATGGTGAACCTGTCGGCCGCGGTGGCCGCCGATGTCGTGTTGTTCAACAGTGCATGGAACCTCGAGAGCTTCCTCGACGGCGTGAATGAATTCCTCGACCGGATGCCGGACGCCGTGCCCCGGGGCCTGCTGGACGACCTCCGGAACAAGAGCCAGGTGCTGCCGGTGCCGGTGGAAGACCACCTGTTCATGACCCGTGAGAGTCCCTTGGACACGGCACGGCCGCATCTGCTGTGGAATCACCGCTGGGAGTACGACAAGGGTCCGGAACGGCTGCTGAGTCTGCTGGAGGCCCTGGAGAACCGGGGGCTGGATTTCAGGTTGAGCGTCGTGGGTGAACAGTTTCGGTCCCGGCCACCGGCCTTCGCCGCCATTCGCGAACGTCATGGCCGGCGCCTGGTGCACTGGGGCTTCATGGAACGCCGGAGCGACTACGATGCCTTGCTGGCCCGTGCCGATGTGGTGCTATCCACTGCCCTGCATGACTTCCAGGGGCTGTCCATGCTGGAGGCCATGGCCGCCGGCTGCCTGGCCCTGGCGCCGCATCGTCTCGCCTATCCGGAATACGTGCCGGCGGCCCAGCTCTACGAGAGCCACCCCCACGACCCGCAGCGGGAGGCCGAGGCGGCGGCCGCGTGCTTGATGGGCATGCTGCGGGCCGGGGAGCAGGCAGCGGCCCCGGAAGCCTGGCGATTGTCGCGGCTGGCGTCGCGCTATGGGGCCTTGTTTGAAGAGGTGATGAGGGGTGGCACTACGTCGCCCTTGTCTACGGCATTGTGATGGGATTGTTTCTCTCGCCAAGATCGCCAAGCGCGCCAAGTCAGGATCAACCCTGGTACCAGATGCCGTTCGTCTTGTCCCCGGGGGCGCGGGATATTGAACAGGCCTGCAATATTTAGTCTCTCACGGAGGCACGGAGAAAGACAGGTGGCTGGGTCTGAATGGCGGCCGTGGCGAGAGATCCCTATTCCGCATAACCAACGGAAAGCAATGCGCTCTAGTCTTGTTTCTCTGCGCCTCCGTGCCTCTGTGAGAGATAATGTTTTCTGGCTACAGCGCCTCCAGCCGCCGGTACTTGCGCGGCAGGGTTCGCATCTCCACCAGGGCGGTGAGGGCGACCTCTTTGAAGGGGGCATCCTCGTAGAGCATGGCGTAGTACTGGATCTTCATGGTCAGGGCCGCGCCGTAGACGATGCCCCCGAAGGTGACGAAGGAGCCCACTGCCAGGGTGGAGGTGCCGGTGATGGCCTGGCCGAAGGTGCAGCCGAGGCCGAGTACGCCGCCCACCCCCATGAGCAGCCCACCGGCGAGGTGGGCGGCGAAGTCGCGCCAGTCGGCGAACCACTCGAAGCGGAAGCTGCGCTGGACCATGGCATAGGCGAAGGAGCCCACCGCCACTCCCAGGCCCACCATCAGGGCGAAGGTGAGGAGACGGGTCTCGAAGCCGCTGCCCAGATAGTGGAGAAAATGGGAGGCGGGGGCCACGAAGGTGAAGGACTGGGCACCCAGGGCCTGGGGCCTCTGATCCATGAAGGCGGCCTCTTCGAGCAGGGCCTGCCCCAGGGGGCCGGCGCTCACGTACCAGCCGCTCACCACCAGCAGACCGATGACGATGCCGGCGATGACGTTGTCCGGGGTGGCCAGGAACTCCCGCGTGAAGATGCGGGGCAGCACCAGGGTGACGATGATGCCGCCGAGCAGCAGGTGCATGCCGAAACCGCTGCTCGCCCCGAACATGCCGGCGATGATGGAACCGAGTTCCTGGCTGCCGCCGCCGTGACGGGTGAGGTCGATGCCCAGGGGCTCCATCCACTGCAGGAAAACGACGTAATCGAAGTTGGTGTAGACCATGATATAGGCGGAAAAGGCTATGGCGAGGAACACCACCCCGGACTTCAGGTTGCCGCCGCCGATGCGCACCAGGGTCTTGTTGCCGCAACCGCTGGCCAGGGTCATGCCCACGCCGAAGATGAGGCCTCCCAGCAGATGGCGCAGCCACACGAAATTACCGGTGCGCACGGGAGGGAAGGACTCGGCGTTATTCGCCGTCATGGTCATGTCCACGGCCATGGTGGCCTCCAGCACCATGACCCCGAGCATGGCGGTGAATATGGCCAGCAGCCAGGCCCTCATGCGCCCGGTGTCACCCATGTTCACCCAGTCGGAGACGGCCCCCATGGTGCAGAAATTGGTCTTGTGGGCGACGGCGCCCAGAACCAGGGCGAGCCCGAAGCCGGAGAGAAGGAATTGTGTCCACATGCCAGTCGACCTCTGTGATGGGTTATAGGTACGCGCAATACTCTGAACCCGGAACGGACAGGCCGGTGTTCTCGCGACATCATCCAGAGGCGGGAGAATGCCGGTGCCTTGGTCCTGCAGCGGTCCTTATGCCGGACCTCGTTTGATGGCTGCGGACGGATGGCGCCGATCGGGGATTCCCGATTCTAATGCGGGGGTGGGGAATAGTTAATAGTGAATGGTGAATGGTGAATGGGGAATAGTGAATAGTGAATGGTGGGGTAGGTCGGCTGCTCCTGGCAGCCGACGGGCCCCCGGTGGTTTGCGGGCGCGAATGTCGGTTGCCAGGAGCAACCGACCTACGCTCTGCCCTCCACGCCCTTCACGCCCTCCACACCCTTCACGCCCTCTTGCCTTCTTCCTTTTCGCGTTACTTCGCGTTTTTCGTGGTTACGCTTTTCGCTTTTCGCTTTTCGCTTTTCGCTTTTCGCCGTTCGGCCCCGGCCCATCGGCCGGGGCCTGAGGGCGCGGTGTCACGCGGCCTTGTCGGCCGCTGCGGTGGTGTCGCCGCTGGTGATGGCGGCCTGGGCGGCCGCCAGGCGGGCGATGGGGACCCGGGGGCCGGAACAGGACACGTAGGTGAGGCCGATGTCGTGGCAGAAGCGGATGGAAGCCGGATGGCCGCCGTGCTCGCCGCAGATCCCCACCTTCATGTCGGGTCGGGTGCTGCGGCCCCAGCCCACGGCGAGTTCCATCAGGCGGCCCACGCCCTTCACGTCCAGCACCTCGAAGGGGTTGTCCTGGAGCACCTGCTTCTCGTTGTACATGGGCAGGAACTTGTTCTCGGCGTCCTCCCGGGAGAAGGAGAAGGCGGCCTGGGTGAGGTCGTTGGTGCCGAAGGAGAAGAAATCGGCGTGCTCCGCCAGGTTGTCCGCGCGCATGCAGGCCCGCACCACCTCGATCATGGTGCCGAACTTGAAGTTGAGGGTGACGCCGTAGTGGGTCTCCACGGCCTTGCGGATGCCGTCCACGGACTCCCGCACCCGCATGAGTTCCTGGGCCGTGCAGACCTGGGGCACCATGATCTCGGGATAGACCTCCAGCCCTTCCTGGGTGCACTCGGCGGCGGCCTCCAGCACGGCGCGGATCTGCATGCCGTAGATCTCGGGGAAGGTGAGCCCCAGGCGCACGCCGCGATGGCCCAGCATGGGGTTCACCTCGGACAGGGTGCGCACCTTGCGTAACATGGTCTCCTTGCGGTCGATGGCCTCGTCCACCAGGCGCGGATCGGCCAGCTTGGTGACGTTGGGATGCTCGCTGGTGGTGCGGTACATGAAGTCCACGGCGTCCGCCAGAATATTCATGCCCAGCAGGGTCTCCTTGAGGTGATGGAGTTGCTCCAGCTCGTGCACGAGCTGGTTCTCCGAGGGCAGGAACTCGTGGATGGGCGGGTCCAGCAGGCGAATGGTGACCGGGCGCGGGGCCATGGTGGAGAACAGGCCCTTGAAGTCGGCACGCTGGATGGGCAGCAGCTTGTCGAGGGCGCGCTGGCGATCCTCCCGGGTGTCGGCGACGATCATCTCCACCACGATGGGCAGGCGCTCGGAGGCGTTGAACATGCGTTCGGTGCGGCACAGGCCGATGCCCATGGCACCGTATTCCAGGGCCTTGATGGCATCCTCGGGGGTGTCGGCGTTGGCCATCACCTTGAGGGTGGCGGTCTCGTCGGCCCACTCCAGCAGGGTCTCCAGCTCGCGGGAGAACTCGGCCTCCTTCATGGGCACCTCGCCCAGGAAGACATCGCCACTGGTGCCGTCGATGGTGATGAGGTCGCCCTCGCTGATGGTGGTGTCACCGATGAAGGCCTCGCGCATGGCGACGTCCACCCGGATGCCCTCGGCGCCGGCGACGCAGGGTTTGCCCATGCCGCGGGCCACCACGGCGGCGTGGCTGGTCTTGCCGCCACGGGAGGTGAGGATCCCCTTGGAGGCGAAGAAGCCGTGGATGTCCTCGGGCTTGGTCTCCTCGCGCACCAGGATGACGCGATGGCCGGTCTTGCCCAGCTGCTCGGCGCGGTCGGCATCGAACACCGCACGACCCACCGCGGCGCCGGGGGAGGCGGGCAGGCCGCGGGCGATGGCCTTCACCTTGGCGGTGGGGTCGAGCTGCGGGAACAGCAGCTGCTCCAGGGCATCGGGCGGGATGCGCATGAGGGCCTCGGACTTGGTGAGCAGGCCGTCACGCACCATCTCTACGGAGGTGCGCACCAGGGCCACGGCGTTCATCTTGCCGTTACGGGTCTGGAGGCAGTAGAGCTGGCCCTTCTCGATGGTGAATTCGAAGTCCTGGACCTCCCTGTAATGGCTTTCCAGGCGGTTACGCAGCTCCACCAGCTGGCGGTAGAGTTCGGGCATCTCCTCGTGCAGGGCATCGATCGGCTTCGGCGTGCGGATCCCCGCCACCACATCCTCGCCCTGGGCGTTCACGAGGTATTCGCCGTACATGCGGTTCTCCCCGGTATCCGGGTAGCGGGTGAAGCCGACGCCGGTGGCCGAGTCGTTGCCGAGGTTGCCGAACACCATGGTCACCACGTTCACGGCGGTGCCGTTGGCCATGTCCGGGGTGATGTGGAACTCGCGCCGGTAGTCCACGGCGCGGCGCCCGCTCCAGGAGCGGAACACCGCCTTGATGGCGATCTCCAGCTGTTGCAGCGGATCCTCGGGGAAGGGATGGCCGGTCTCCCGTTCCACCACGTCGAGGAAGCGGTCGGAGATCTCCTTGAGGTCGCGGGCCGACAGGCCCACGTCTGTCTTGACGCCGGCCCGTTGCTTGACGGCCTCGAACTCCTCGTCGAAGGCCTCGTCGGAGACCCCCAGGGCCACCTTGCCGAAGAGCTGGATGAAGCGGCGGTAGGCATCGAAGCCGAAGCGCTCGTCGCCGCTCTGCTTGATGAGGCCCCGCAGGGTCTCGGTGTTGAGGCCGAGGTTGAGGATGGTGTCCATCATGCCGGGCATGGACATGGCCGAGCCTGAGCGTACGGATACCAGCAGCGGGTCGTCGGTGCCGCCGAATATCTTGCCCGTCTGGTCCTCCACCCGCTGCAGATGCCCGCGTACCTCGTCCATGAGGCTGGCGGGCAGTTCGTCGTCGGTACTGGCGAGGTAGTCCAGGCACGCCGCGGTGGAGATGACGAAGCCCGGTGGGACGTTGAGACCGATCTGGGTCATCTCGCACAGGTTGGCGCCCTTGCCGCCCAGCAGGTGCTTGTTCTTGCCGTCGCCTTCAGAAAAATCGAATACCCATTTCTTTGTCATAATTTTGTTCCTCCGAACAGGTGTTGCTCGTGATTGCGTGAAGCCCCCGGTTGGGAACCCCGTGTTCTGGTGCTGTATGCGTCCCTGCCCCGGGCGCGGTGGTCCGCAGGGCCGCAGGACGCGAAAACGGTGTCAGGAATCTTTTGTCGCCTCCCCGCGCATGCGTCGCACGCGGGCGATGAGCCCCGCGGTGGAGGTGTCGTGACCGCCACCGGGCTCGCCTCCCAGCTCGGGGAGGATGGCCTGGGCCAGTTGCTTGCCCAGCTCGACGCCCCACTGGTCGAAGGCGTTGTTGCCCCACACCACGCTCTGTACGAACACCTTGTGCTCGTACAGGGCGATGATGGCCCCCAGCAGCCGTGGCGTGAGGCGTTCGTAGAGCAGCACGCTGGTGGGCTGGTTGCCCGGCAGGGTGCGGTGGGGGGCGAGAGCCTGGGCGCGCTCCGGCGACGCCCCGGCGCGTTCCATCTCCGCCTGCGCCTCCTCCGCGGTGCGCCCGTGCATCAGGGCCTCGGCCTGGGCCAGGGCATTGGCCAGCAGCTTGTGCTCGTGGTCGCTGCGTCCCCAGTGGCCGCTGGTGGGAATCAGGATGTCGGCGGGGACGAGGCGGGTGCCCTGATGCAGCAACTGGTAGAACGCATGCTGGCCGTTGTTGCCCGGGGCGCCCCACAACACGGGGCCGGTGTCCCAGGCCACGGGGGCACCGTTTTTCATCACCCGTTTGCCGTTGCTCTCCATGTCCAACTGCTGCAGGTAGGCGGGCAGCAGCCGCAGGGCGTAGTCATAGGGCAGCACGGCGTGAGTGGCGGCGCCGAAGAAGTTGATGTACCACACCCCCAGCAGCCCCATGATCACCGGCAGGTTGTCCTCCCAGGGGGTATCGCGGAAGTGGCGGTCCATGTCCCGGGCCCCGGCGAGCATCTCCCCGAAGGCCTCGCGGCCCACGTAGATCATGATGGGCAGGCCGATGGCCGACCACAGGGAGTAGCGTCCGCCCACCCAGTCCCAGAAGCCGAACATGTGGTCGGCGTCGATGCCGAAGTGCTCCACTTCCTCGCGGTTGGTGGACACCGCCACGAAGTGACGGGCCACTGCGGCCATGTCACCGCCGTAGTGGTCCAGCAGCCACTGGCGGGCCGACAGGGCGTTGGTGAGGGTCTCCTGGGTGGTGAAGGTCTTGGACTCCACCACGAACAGGGTGGTCTCGGGGTCGAGATCGGCGAGGATGGTGCCCAGCAACTCGTAGTCCAGGTTGGAGGCGAAGTGGACACGCAGCCGCGGATGACCGTACTGGCGCAGGGCGGCGCTCGCCATGGCCGGGCCGAGGTCCGAGCCGCCGATGCCGATGTTGACCACCGCTTCGATGGCACGGCCACTGTGACCCTTCCAGTGGCCCTCCCGCACTGTGTCGGTGAAGCGGCCCATGCGTTCCAGTTCGGCGTGTACCGCGGGCACGACGTCCTCGCCGTTCACCTCGATGCGGGTGTCCCGGGCCGCCCGCAGAGCCACGTGGAGCACCGCCCGGTCCTCGGTGTTGTTGATATGCTCGCCGTGGAACATGGCCTCCACCGCCGCCCCCAGGTGACGCTCTTCAGCCAGCGCCCGCAGCAGTTCCAATGTTTCGGTATCGACGCGATGCTTGGAATAGTCGAGGAACAGGCCGCAGGCCTCGGTGCTGAAGCGCGTGAAACGTTCGGGGTCGCCGGCAAACAGCTCCCGCAGATGGGTCTTGGAGAAGGTCTCCAAATGGCGATCCAGCTGTTGCCAGGCGGCGGTGTCGATGGGGCGTTGGTCGTTCATGGTGAAGCATCCTTGGATTGTTCGAGTGGTTTGGCAAGGAGGGCGGCGCCCAGCATGCCCAAGTGGTCGTTGTCGTTCATGATCCTGAGGGTATAGCGGTCCCGCAGGGAGGCCATGGACTCCGCCGCGACGGCCTCCCGAAAGGCCTCATCCATGAGGGCCCAGGAGGCCGCCAGGCCGCCACCCACCGCCAGGTGGGGGATATCCAGCACCTTCATGAGGCCGGCGCAGGCGGAACCCAGATGACCGCCCGCCCGGGTGAAGGCCGTCCGGGCGTGGGAGTCCCCAAGGTGCGCGCGCCGGGCCACCGCCGCGCTGTCCAGCAGCTCGCCGGTGGCCTCCTGGTAGTCGAGGGCCACGCCGCTGGCGGAGGCATAGCGTTCCAGGCAGCCGCGGGCCCCGCAACCGCACAGACGTCCCTGGGGCACCACCCGCAGGTGGCCCACCTCCATGGCGAAGCCACGCTCACCGCGGTACGGCACGCCATTGAGGATCAGGCCGCCGCCGATGCCGGTGCCGAGCCCCAGGAAGATGAGGCTGTGGGGGCGCTCGGGGTGGGTCTGATAGGCACCCCAGGCGGCGGCCAGGGCGTCGTTCTCCACCATGACGGGGAGGTGGAACTGCCGGGACAGGCTGCCGGCCAGGTCCAGATCCCGAATCCCGGGGATGTTGGGGGCCTCCCGCAGGTGACCACTGTCGGGGTCCACGATGCCGGGCAGGGCGATGCCCAGGGCGGTGACGTCCGGGTGTCGCTGCAGGGAATACCGGAGGGCCTCGCCCACCTCCCGCAGCACGAGTTCCGTGGCCTGCCGGGGGTCATCCGCCCGGCAGCGTTCGGAGAACCTGACATTGACCTTGTGCTCCCAGACCACGGTGGTGCGTTCCACCACGCCGACCCTGAGATTGGTCCCGCCAAGATCCATTCCGATCCGTTTGCTCATGTCCCTTCCGACCCGTTTGCCCCGTCCATGATGTTTGCGCACGTATCGGTGCCGTCGCGGTGCGGCCCGCAATTAAACGCGACCATAGAGCCCCAGCAGCTGACGATAGTGTTCCAGCATGCCGTCTTCCAGCTGCTCCCAGGAGAAGCGCCACCGCCAGTTGGTGCCATGGGACAGCCCTGGCGAGTTCATACGGCTGTCGCCGCCGAGACCCAGGATGTCCTGCATGGGCACGATGGCGAGGTGGGCCACCGAGGCGAGGGCGGCCCGGGCCAGGGCCCCCGGCATGGCCTCAGCGGTGCACCCCAGGTAGTCCAGCACATGCCGGCGTTCGCCATCGCCCAGCGCCTCGAACCAGCCCAGGGAGGTGTCGTTGTCGTGAGTGCCGGTGTAGGCCACGGTGGCGGGGACGTAGTTGTGGGGCAGGTAGGGATTGTCGGCGCCACCGCCGAAGGCGAACTGGAGGATCCGCATGCCGGGCAGATCGAAACGCGCCCGCAGGGCATCCACCTCGTCGGTGATGGTGCCGAGATCCTCGGCCACCAGGGGCAGCCGGTGGAAGGTGCGCTGGAAGGTGTCCAGCAGTTCCCCACCGGGAGCCTCCACCCAGCGGCCGTTGATGGCGGTGTCCTCGTCGGCCGGGATCTCCCAGGAGGCCTGAAGGCCGCGGAAATGGTCCACGCGCACGATGTCGAAAAGCTCCAGCTGGGAGGCCATGCGGCGCACCCACCAGTCGAAGCCGGTGGAGCGCATGTGGTCCCAGTCATAGTGAGGGTTGCCCCAGCGCTGGCCGGTGGCCGAGAAATAATCCGGCGGCACCCCCGCCACCACCTCCGGGCGGCCGTCGCCGTTGAGGCGGAAACACTCCCGGTGGGCCCACACATCGGCGCTGTCCTCGGCCACGAACAGGGGCAGGTCCCCGAACATCAGGACATCCCGCTCCGCCCCATAGGCCCGCAGTTCCCGCCATTGCTGGTAGAAGACATACTGCAGGAAGCGCTGTAGCCCCAGGGCCGCGGCATGGCGCGTCTTGATGGCGTCGAGCACCGCCGGCGCCCGGTCCCGCAGCTTTGCGGGCCATTGCCACCACGGCCGCTGGTCTTGGAGTTCGCGAATGGTCCTGAATAACGCGTAGTCCTCGAGCCAGGCCTGGTGTTCGGCGACGAAGGCCTGAAAGGCCGCCACATGGTGTGGCGTGTCGTCCCGGGCGAAGGCCTCGTAGGCCGCCCGCAACAGTCGCCGGCGGCAGGCGCGGGGGTCCTCCCCCGGCCTCGCGGTGAGGTCCTCCCCCAGCCAGCCGGCCTCGTGCAGCCGTTGCAGGCTGATGAGGTCCGCGTTGCCGGCGTGGACCGACTGGCAGGCGTAGGGCGACAGGTCGTCATGGACGGGCCCGAGGGGCAGGGTCTGCCAGACCGTGAAACCGCAGTCGGCGAGCATGTCCACGAAGCGGAAGGCATGGGGGCCGAGGACGCCGTTGGGGCCGTCACCGGGCAGGGATGTGGGGTGGAGCAGCACGCCGCCACGGCGGCGTTCCATGATGGGATTGCGCCAGGAGTCGGTCTCAGTCACGGGTGATGTCCATGGTGTGCCGTCCCTCATCATGGCGTGTCCTGCAGGCTCTCGGCGGTGGTGGGGCCACTGGTGGAATGGTTTCAATTGTCCTGCTGGCCGGGGCGCATGACGCCGCCACGGTCGGGCGCGCCATGCCCCTTGGTGAAGCTATGGGACAGGTAATCGGGCGGCGACATCCCCATGAGCTGGTAGAGGTTGGCCAGGTGCATGCGATACAGATATTCGAAATCGCTGACCGCTTCGGCCGGGTTGTAGTCGCCGAACCACCAGAACCAATCGGAGCCTTCGCATACGGCGAGCTGTTTCTCGGCGACGGCCAGCTGCCCGGCATCCAGGGTACCCGCCGCCACGACCTTGTCGTAGGCGTTCTTGGCGTCCACCAGCATCTCCCAGCCGCGGTTCTTGCCGGGTTCGCCGATCCAGGTGGAGAGACTGCCGTAGACCCAGCTGCCGGCCACCAGGCCGGGCAGCATACCCGGTTTCACGGCGCCGGCATCGAGGGCCTCGCTGAAAGTGGTGAGTTCGATGTCCGGGTGCGCGGCCAGCTTCTCATAGAGGGCACTGAGGAAGTAATAGCCGTTCTCCGGATAATACTCCCAGGCGTTTTCGCCATCGAGGACGATGGATACGCAGCGCGGACCGTGGCCCCGGCCGGCGGCTTCCAGGTTCTGCAGGTGGTGGATCAGGTTGGCCACGGCGTCGTCGGCGTGCCAGTCGGAATAGGTGAAGCCGATGAGATCCGACAGGCCGTCGTCACGGAAGAAGCAGGCGGGGCCATCCTTGTCCAGCCGGTAGGGGCGGCAGTGAGCCTGGTTGGCCCAGCGATCCGGTGTGACGGGTGCCTTGGCCAGGGAGTGATGTAACACGCTCTCGCCGCTGGCCGCCCACTCGAAGCCCGTCTCCCCGAGCAGGGCGAGGGTAGCGTCGCACACCGCTCCCTCGGAGGGCCAGCAACCCCGGGGACGCCGTCCGAAGTGTTCCTCGAAGACCTCGAGGCCCCAGGCGATGTGGCGGCGGGCCCGGGCCTCGCCGTCCGGGTAGGCATCCACCTCCGGCAGCAGGGCGTCGGGTACCGCCTGGCGGGCGCTGCCCAGGTCCAGCAGCAGAGGGATGATGGGGTGGGCATAGGGCGACATGGCCAGTTCCACCTTGCCGGCCTCGGCCAACGCACGGTAGCGGGGAATCAGGCCCTGGAGCTGGTCGTTGATGATCTCCAGCAGCAGGCGCCGGTGCCGGAGGCGGAAGTTGCGGGCCACCTTCGTGAGCTGCTCCACCCGTTCGTCCCGCCGCCGCACCGTCTCGGCCAGCCAGCCGATGTGATACCACACCACCAGATCGGCGAGGAACTGGTCCGACAGGTAGATATGCTTTTCCGGATATTCCAGGAACCAGTTGGCCATCTCCACCAGTTCCTTGAATACGGGAAAGCGGTTGATGACCCGCTCTTCGTTGACCTTCAGGCAGGACTTCACCAGGCTCACCCGGTGCTCGTGATCCGCGGGCAGGGCCGCCATGTCCAGGGCCGCGAGCAGGGGGTCGCGGATGGGCTGGGAGTCGTTGAGAAAGCCATCGACCTGGTGACTGTAGTCCGCGATCTGCTCCAGCAGGGTGGGGGCGAAGTTGACCACCGCACGGGCACCGGGCACCGCCTCCAGATGGGCCGCCATGTCAACGTAGTCCTTGATGGCATGGAGATAGGTCCAGGGCAGCCGGTAGCTGCCCTCGATGAGGTCCTGGTAGTGGGGCTGGTGCATGTGCCAGCACAGCACCACGCGCAGCGGCGTCGCGGGGGATGATTCAGGCGTGGCGGCCGATGATTTAGCCGGTGATTTAACGGACATGGTGCAACTCCTGTCCAAGCATGTCGGGTGTCACCAGGGTGACGCCACCCTCGGTGACGTAGAAGCGCTCGGCGTCCGCCTCCGGATCCTCGCCGATGATGGTGCCCGGCGGGATGATGCAGCCCCTGTCGATGACCGTCTTGGTGATGCGACAGTGACGACCGACGTCGACGTTGGGCAGCACCACCGAGTCGTGGACGCTGGCGTAGGAGTTCACCGTCACCCCCGAGAACAGCAGGGAGTGCTTCACCAGTGCGCCGGAGATGATGCAGCCGCCCGACACCATGGAGTCCACCGCCATGCCACGCCGGCCTTCGTCGTCGAATACGAACTTGGCCGGGGGGAGTTGCTCCTGGTAGGTCCAGATGGGCCACTCCTCGTCATAGAGGTTGAGTTCGGGGCTCACCTTCACCAATTCGAGGTTGGCCTCCCAGAAGGCGTCCACGGTGCCCACGTCACGCCAGTAGCCCAGCGCCCCGGTCTGCACATCCCTGAAAGGATAAGAGGAGACGCGGTAACGTCTGATCACCTCGGGGATGAGGTCCTTGCCGAAGTCGTGGCTCGAGTTGGGGGAGTCGGCATCCCGAATGAGTTGCTCGAACAGAAACACGGTGTTGAACACATAGATCCCCATGGAGGCCAGGGCCACGTCGTCCCGCCCCGGCATGGGCTCCGGTTGTGCCGGTTTCTCCTTGAAGTCGATGACCTTGCCGTTGGCGTCCACGGTCATGACGCCGAAGTCCTTGGCCTGGTCCAGGGGGACCTCCATGCAGCCCACGGTCATGTCGGCCTCGCTCTCCACGTGGGCCGCGATCATGGGGCCGTAGTCCATCTTGTAGATATGGTCGCCGGCCAGCAGCAGCACATAGGCCGGATCATGGCCACGGATGATGTCGATGTTCTGGTACACGGCATCGGCGGTACCCTGGTACCAGCTCGACTCGATGCGTTGCTGGGCCGGCAGGAGTTCCACGAATTCGCCGAACTCGCCGCGCAGGAAGCCCCAGCCGCGCTGGATGTGCAGCAGCAGGGAATGGGCCTTGTACTGGGTCAGCACGCCGATGCGACGAATGCCGGAGTTCATGCAATTGGACAGTGGAAAGTCGATGATGCGGAACTTGCCGCCGAAGGGTGTCGCCGGCTTGGAGCGCCAGCGGGTGAGATGCATCAGTCTCGAACCTCGGCCACCGGCCAGGATCAGGGCCAAAGTATTGCGGGTGATGCGGCTGACGAAACGTTCGCTGGTGGGTTTTTTCATATCCGGGACGATCATTCCTAATCTAGATTAATGTCGGTGGCGAGCGAGGAGGTGGTTTCCGATTCCCACGCTGGCGATGATACCATTCACGCCGTAGATGTCGCGACGGATCGACCGCGACTTCACCATGCCGGCGCCGCCGGTCCATGCTCCACTCTCAACATGGCAGTTATATTTACTATCCCGTGACCACTTTCAAAAAAAATCTCAAGGTTAGCGATTTCGCCCCAGACCTCAAGTCGGTCCTGGATGCCCGCCACCACGATCCGGCCGCGGTACTCGGCTGTCATGCCAAGGGCGACCGGGAGGAGGTGCTGGCCTATCTGCCGGGGGCCACGGACGCCCACCTGGTGGATGCGGACGGGGCCATGCAGCGTGTCCCCGACACCGACCTCTTCTACTGGGGGGGGGCTCGCGGCACCCTGCCGGGCCGTTACCGGCTGCGCTGGACGGATCGGGAGGGCCAGGTATGCGAGCGCCACGATCCCTACTGTTTCCCTCCCCAACTCGGGGACCTGGACCTCCACCTCTTCGGTGAGGGCCGCCACCGTCACGCCTATCGCTTCCTGGGTGCCCACGAGGTCACGGTGGATGACGTGGCCGGCACCCTGTTCGCCGTCTGGGCCCCCGGTGCCGCGCGGGTCAGCGTGGTGGGTGACTTCAACCACTGGGATGGCCGTCAGCACGCCATGCGCGTGCGGGGCGGTGGCGGTATCTGGGAACTCTTCGTGCCCGGCCTCGGCGCCGGCACCATCTACAAGTTCGAGATCAGGAACCGCGATACCGGACAGGTGTTCCTGAAGACGGACCCCTATGGCCAGTTCTTCGAACGCCGCCCCGCCACCGCCGCCGTGGTCACCGGCGCCGGTGAGTATGGCTGGGGTGATGGCGGCTGGCTGGAGGCCCGGGGTGGTCGCGACTGGCAGCATACGCCCATGTCCATCTATGAGGTGCACCTGGGTTCCTGGCGCCACGGCAGCGGCGGCGCCTTCACCAACTACCGTGAACTGGCCATATCCCTGGTGGACCACGTCAAGGCCCTGGGTTTCACCCATATCGAATTGCTGCCGGTCACCGAGCATCCTCTGGATGCCTCCTGGGGCTATCAGACCACCGGGTACTACGCCCCCACCAGCCGCTTCGGCGAGCCCGACGATTTCCGCTTCTTCGTGGACCACTGCCACCAGAACGGAATCGGCGTGCTCATGGACTGGGCACCCGCCCACTTTCCGCGGGACCAGTTCGCCCTCGCCACCTTCGACGGCACCGCCCTCTACGAGCATTCCGATCCGCGCCGCGGCGAGCATCGGGACTGGGGCACCCTGATATTCAACTACGGGCGCAACGAGGTGAAGAATTTCCTGCTGTCCAGTGCCATCTACTGGCTGGAGGAGTTCCACATCGACGGTCTGAGAGTGGATGCGGTGGCCTCCATGCTGTACTTGGACTATTCCCGCGAGGACGACGACTGGGTGCCCAACAAGTACGGTGGTAACGAGAACCTGGAAGCCATCGAGTTCCTGAGGGAACTCAACGAGGCCACCCACGGCGAGCATCCGGGCACCCTCATGGTGGCGGAGGAGTCCACGGCCTGGCCCCAGGTGACCCGCCCGGTGTGGGTCGGCGGCCTCGGCTTTTCCATGAAATGGAACATGGGCTGGATGCACGACACCCTGGAGTACATCACCAAGGACCCCATCCACCGTCATTTTCACCACGATCAACTCACCTTCGGTCTGCTCTACGCCTTCACCGAGAACTTCGTGCTGCCCTTCTCCCACGACGAGGTGGTGCACATGAAGGGCTCCATGTTCGAGAAGATGCCGGGAGACGACTGGCAGCGTTTCGCCAACCTGCGCCTGCTTTATGCCTACATGTGGACCTATCCGGGCAAGAAGCTGCTGTTCATGGGCAGCGAGTTCGCCCAGGGCCGGGAATGGCGGGCCGACGAGCAATTGGACTGGTACCTGCTGGATTACCCCGCTCATGCTGGGATGCAGACCCTGGTGCGGGACCTCAACCAGTTGTATCGGGAATCGCCGGCCCTGCACGAGCGGGAGTTCGAGCACGGTGGCTTCGAGTGGGTGGACTGTCACGACGCCCCCCAATCCACCATCTCCTACCTGCGTCGCGGCGGCGATACCGTCCAGGTGGTGGTGCTGAACTTCACCCCCGTGCCCCGCCAGGGCTATCGCATCGGCGTGCCGGTCCCCGGCGTCTACCACGAGGTGCTGAACTCCGATTCCCGCTACTACGGCGGCAGCGACGTGGGCAACGGCGGTGACCTGGTGGCGGAGGAGACGCCGTGGATGGGACGGCCCTACTCCCTCAACATCACCCTGCCGCCGCTCGGTGCCGTGGTGCTGCGTCCGGCCGCATGAAGCCGATGTCGCCCTGGCAAAAACAACGCCGGTCATCGCCGGCACCGGCATGAACATCCTGTTCGCGGCTTCGGAGGCCCACCCCTTGGTCAAGACCGGCGGGCTCGCCGACGTGGCGGGTGCCCTGCCGGCTGCCCTGCGGCGCCTGGGCGAGGACGCCCGCCTCATCATGCCCGCCTACCGCGGGGTGGCGGAGGCGGCGGGGGCGGCGGCCATCACGGGCGAGATGGGCCTGCTCACCGGCGCACCGCCCGCCCGCCTGTTGCGGGGCACCCTGCCGGGCAGCGACGTGCCCCTGTACCTGGTGGAGGCCGCCGGCCTCTACGACCGCGACGGCGGACCCTATGCCTCCGCCGGCGGGCTGGAATGGCCCGACAATGCCCTGCGTTTCGCGTTGCTGGCGCGGGCCGCCGCCCTCTACGGGCAGTACGACGGCGTGGAGGGCTGGCGAGCGGATATCGTCCATTGCAACGACTGGCAGACGGGCCTCACGCCGGCCTATCTCGCCCATGCCGAGGGCCCGGTGGCGCGCACCGTGATGGGAATCCACAACCTGGCCTTCCAGGGCAATTTCCCGCCCGCCGTGCTGCCCCTGGTGGACCTGCCGCCGTCCTCGTATCAGGTCCATGGCAGTGAGTTCTACGGCAACTTGTCCTATCTGAAGGCGGGGATCTATTACGCCGACCGCATCATCACCGTCAGCCCCACCTACGCCCGCGAGATCCAGACGGCGGAGTTCGGTTTCGGCATGGAGGGACTGTTGGCGGCCCGTAGCGCGGTGCTGTCCGGCATTCTCAACGGCATCGATACCGACTATTGGAACCCGGCGGCCGACGAACACGTCCCCGCCGCCTACGACGCCATGGACCTGGCAGGCAAGGACACCAACCGGCGCGCCCTGGAGCAGTATTTCGGCCTCGAGACCCATACCGACACGCCGTTGTTGGGGATGGTGACCCGGCTCACCTGGCAGAAGGGCATCGATCTGGCGCTGGAGGCCCTGCCGCAGCTGCTGGACCAGGGCGCGCGCCTCGTCGTGGTGGGGAGCGGCGAAGCCCGTTACGAAGAACGCCTGCAGGCGCTGGCCAGCGAATACCCGGGGCGCATCGGTGTACATGTGGGGTACAGCGAGCCCCTGGCTCATCTGGTGGAGGCCGGCGCGGATCTGTTTCTCATGCCGTCGCGCTTCGAGCCCTGCGGGCTCAACCAGATGTACAGCATGCGCTATGGCACGCCGCCGGTGGTGCGCCACACCGGCGGCCTAGCGGACTCGGTGGTGGATACCACCTTCCGCACCCTCCAGGACGGCACCGCCACCGGCTTCGTGTTCGTGAACGCCAGCGCCGAGGCCCTCCAGGAGGCGCTGATGCGGGCCTTAATCCTGTGGCGCGACAAGTCCTCCTTCGAGGCCCTGTGCCGCCAGGGCATGGCCCGCGACTTCAGTTGGGAAAAGAGCGCCCGCGCCTATCTCTCCGCCTACGTCGACATGCCGGCGGGCGGCGGATAAAGGACAGGGAATAGGGAAATGGGAAAAGAGAAAAGCGTGACCGCGAAAGACGCGAAATGACGCGAAAAAGGAGAATGCCAGAGGTTCGTGTAGGGTGGAACAAGCGCAGCGGTTCCACCATCCAGGAGTCGGGGATTGCCCCATCGTTTAATGGGTGGGTCCGTTCCACTTGATCCACCCTACGCGACTGAACGGCGAATAGGGAAATGGGAAAAGGGAAAAGGGAAATGGGAAATGGGAAAAGAGAAAGGCGTAACCACGAAAAACGCGAAATGACGCGAAAAGGGAGGAGATCAGGGAGATGTGGAGGTTAAACCAAGCGCAGCGGTTCCGCCGCTCCGGCTCGAAGCTAACCCTTTCCCATTTCCCTTTTCCCCGTCCAGAGGCGTAGGTTGGCTGCTCCTGGCAGCCGACGGAATCCCTCAGAGGCCCAGGTAGACCCGTGCCAGGTACAACACCCCCAGGGCAAAGACGCCGGCCAGCACGTCGTCGAGCATGATGCCGAGGCCGCCGTGGACGCGGCGGTCCAGCAGGCCGATGGGCCACGGTTTGAGGATGTCGAAAAAGCGGAAGGCGACGAAGCCGGCGGCCATCCACAGCCACGACGGTGGCAGGGCGATCATGGTCACCAGATAACCCACCACCTCGTCCCACACGATGGCGGGATGATCATGGGTGCCCAGACGTGCCGCGGCGGCTCCGCAGATGGTGATGCCGGCCACCAGCAGCACCGCCACGGTGGCCACATAGGCCGCCACGGGCAGATGGCCGAGGGGGATGAACAGGGCGACCCCCGCCAGGGTGCCGAAGGTGCCGGGGGCCTTGGGGGCGAGGCCGGTGCCGAAGCCGAGGGCGAGCAGCATGAGGGGGTGGCGCAGATCGGCCGGGGTGGGGTCGCGGGGGTTCATGGCGTCATCGGTATTCGGTGGGGCCCATGGCTTCAGGCGAAGTGGCGGTAGGCCGCGGCGGGGAGGGCGGCCACCTTGTCGGCGGGCAGGAGGCGCAATCCCGGCTCCTTTTCGATGGTACCGATGCGGGTGATGGCGACGCCACAGTCGAGGCCCAGGCGCTCCACTGCCTCGGCCTGGGCCGCCGGCACCGTGAAGCACAGTTCGTAATCGTCACCTCCGGTCACGGCGTAGGGCAACGCGCCATCCCCCGCCAGGGCCCGCAACTGGGAGGACAGGGGCAGAGTGGTGATGTCCACGGTAGCGCCGGCGCCGCTGGCATCGAGGATATGGCCGAGGTCTCCCACCAGGCCGTCGGACAGGTCGATGGCGGCACTCGCCACGCCCGCGAGGGCCTGCCCCACCTCCAGGCGCGGTTCCGGCAGATGGAAGCGCCGGGCGAGGGGCTCCATGTGGCCCGGTGGCAGGGTGATGCGACCTTCCATCACCGCCAGGGCCAGGGCCGCGTCGCCGAGGCTGCCCGTGACGTGAATGAGGTCGCCGGGCCGGGCGCCGTCGCGGCGCAGGGCACCACGGAGCGGGACGCCGCCCGTCACCTCCACGGTGACGGACAGGGGTCCTTCCACCACCTCGGCCGCGGTGACCACCATGCCCCAGGCCGTGGCCAGGGCATGGAAACCGCGGGTGAATTCGATGAGCCAGGCCGGATCATCCACGGGCCGGCTGAGCTGTACCGTGGCCGCCAGGGGGCGGGCGCCCATGGCGGCCAGATCGCTGAGATTCACCGCCAGGCACTTGTAGCCGAGGTCCCGCGGCGCCACCTCCGGGAAGAAATGAACCCCTTCCACCATGGCGTCGACGCACAGCGCCAGGTGCTCGCCCGCGGCCGGTCGCGGCATGGCGTGAGGCGAGGCCCCCAGGGCGTCGCGCAGGGTGCGGGTGGCGGCGTCGACGGTGGTGCCGGGGAGGGGGGGCAAGAGGGGTCGGGTCAGGCGGTACGGCTGTTGCGCCGCGCGTTCACCTCCACCGGCCGCAACGCGGTGGCGAGGCGATCCATGGCGGCGTTGACGAAACGATGACCCTCGGCGCCGCCGAAGCGTTTCGCCAGCTCCACGGCCTCGTTGATCACCACTTCGTAGGGGATCTCGGGGCGGAACTCCAACTCGTAGGCACCGATACGCAGGGCCGTGCGCTCCACCGGGTCCACCTGCCCGATGGGCCGCTGCAGGGTCCGGGCGATGCCATCATCGAGGGCCCCGGCCCGCGCCGTGATGCCATGGAGCAGTTCTCTGAAATAGGCGTGGTCCGTGCGCGCCATGTCCTGCTCCTGAAAGAACTGCACCTCGATTTCGGTGACGTCCTGGCCCCCCATGTACCACTGGTAGAGGGCCTGCAGCGCCGCACGGCGTGCGCGGGTGCGGGCATGATGCTCCTGGGCGGCGGTCATTCCGCGAGGTGGCGCAGCAGGCTCACCATCTCCAGGGCCGACAGGGCGGCCTCCTCACCTTTGTTGCCCGCCTTGGTGCCGGCCCGCTCGATGGCCTGTTCGATGGTATCCACCGTGAGCACGCCGAAGGCCACGGGCAGGTCGTACTTCATGGTCACCTGGGCGAGGCCCTTGGTGCACTCGCCGGCCACGTAGTCGAAGTGAGGCGTGCCGCCGCGGATCACCGCGCCCACGGCGATGAGGGCGTCGTAGTTGTCCGAGGCGGCCATGCGGCTCGCCACCAGGGGCAACTCGTAGGCCCCGGGGGCCTTTACCACCGTCATTTGATCCGGCGCCACACCGTGGCGGGTCAGGGTGTCGATGACGCCATTGAGCAGGCTCTCCACGATGAAGCCGTTGAAGCGGCTGGCGACGATGCCGAAACGGGCCGTGGGCGCGGTAAAGTCGCCTTCTATGGTCTTGATTGTGGCCATGGGGGTTCCTGAATGCTGGTGTTGTCCGTACCCGGAGAGGCGGGCGGCGGCGTAGAGCCGCGAAGTATAACGCAGTTTAGTCGCTCCGGCGGGGTACGGGGGAAAAGGGGGAAACGGGAAAAGGGAAATGGGAAAAGCGCGTAGGTTGGGGTGAGGAACGAACCCCAACATGACCATGGATTCGACCAACAATCGTTGGGGTTCGCAAGCTCACCCCAACCTACCATGCTTTAGCCCGACAGCCCGACAGCCCGACAGCCCGACAGCCCGACAGCCCGACAGCTCGCGGATGGGGATTCCAACCCAGCGTGGGAGCATGGGGCGCGGCCGGATGTCGGGATGAATCCGGACCTACATTCGTGCCAAAGGAACGGACGGTGGGAGGTGTTTGTAGGTCGGGCTTCAGCCCGACAGCTCGCGCATGGGGATTCCAACCCGGCGTGGGAGCATGGGGCGCGGCCGGATGTCGGGATGAATCCCGACCTACATTCGTGCCGAAGGAACAGGTGGTGGGCGTATCTACGGGCTGGGATGTCGGGATGAATCCCGACCTACATCTGTGCCCCGGGAACCCGCGTTGTCGGAGAGGTGGAACAGGCGCAGGGTGCCGTCCACGCTGCCGACGGCCAGATGGTTGTTCCGGGGGTGCCAGCTAAGGAGGGTGATCTCGCTGCCCAGCGCCAGGTCGTGCAGCAGGGCGCCCCGGGGCGTCCACAGGCACAGCCTGCCGTTGCGGTCACCGCTGCCCAGGAAACGGCCATCGCCGCACCAGGCCAGCGCGGTGACGGTATGGTCGTGGTGGCGCAGGGGGCTGGCCTCGCGTTTGCTGTCCCGCGGGTCGAGGCGCCACAACACCACGTCACTGCCGCCGCAACTGGCGACGAGGAGTTGGCCGGGGCGGGGATGGGGCTGCCAGGCCAGGGCACTGACCTTGCCGGGGTAGCCGCTCATGGTGAGCAGGCGCGGGGTGGTGCCGGGGCCGTGGAGACGCACATAGAGGAAGCCGTCCTGGGTGCCGGTGGACAGGGCCTTGCCGTCGGCACTCCAGGCCAGGGCGACGCTGGCGCCCGGGAAGTCCATCACCTTGACGGGTTCCCAACTGCCCACGTTCCACAGGTGGACGCCCTTGTTGGCGCCGCTGGCGAGGCGCTTGCCCGAGGGGGCCCAGCGGATGGCGCCGATGTTGCCCGGATGGCCTTCCCAGGTATGGCTGGCGCCGTCGTGGTCGGTGACGTGGAGGCGCGGTCCGGCGGCGGCCGCCAGCAGGGTGCCGTCGGGGGACCAGGCCAGGTGTTCTATCCATTGCCGGTCGGCCACCGGCGTGGCCAGGGCGTCGCCGGTGTCGCCCTGCCATAACTTGACGCGGCCGTCTTCGCCGGCCGTGGCCAGGGTGGTGCTGCCGGGTTGGGCGCACACCCGGGTGATGCCCTCGTCGTGGGCCTGGCAGCGGAAACGCCAGTCGCCGTCCCCCTGCAGCCCCACCAGCTGGCCGTCGGCGCTGCCGGCATAGAGGGTGGCGCCGTCCGCGGACCAGGCGAGGCCGGCGATGCTCTCCGCCATCACCGTCGCCCATGCCAGTTCCATCGGGGTGTCGCCGATCGCCATGGCGGTGGTGTGGGCCGGTTCGTTCATCAGGCGCGACAACTGGCGAAGCCGGCCTCGAGGAAGGCCCGGTCGAGGTTGCGGCCGATGACGATCATCTGGTTCTCGCGGCGGCTGTCGGGCTCCCATTCCCGGCCCGGCTGGCCGTCGAAGAGCATGTGTACGCCCTGGAACACGAAGCGCTTGGAATCGCCCGCCAGGGCCAGGATCCCCTTCATACGGAAGATGTCCGGGCCCTTGGTGCGCAGCAGGTTGACGATCCAGCGCTCGAAGCGCTGGGGGTCCAGGTCGCCGGGCAGGCGCAGGCCCACCGAGCCCACGCTGTCGTCGTGCTCGTGGGGGCTGGCGTAGCGGTGCTCCGTCTGGGGTGCCAGGGACCCCCCGGCATCCTCGAGGGTCATGGAGAACTCCTCGGGCAGGTGTTGGGTGAGGAGCACGTAGTTGCCCGGGACATCGATGGCCAGCCGGTAAGTGGTCTCGCGGGCCTCGGCGATGGCGAGGCGCTGCAGGGCCTCGCCGGGCACCAGGGGCTCTTGGCCGTAGCCGGCGGGGGTATGCGCATAGAGCCGGATCCCGGCCTGCTTCCAGTGCTCGAATGGCTGTTCCGGCGTGACGGCCCCCACGACGATGTCGATGGTGGGATCGGGCCCGGGCTGGAAGCGCAGGATGTACTCGCCGGCCTCCAGGGTGAAGGTGCCCGCCCATTCGAAGGGCAGCTCCTCGGTGAGAAAATCGGGCATGTCCCGGGTCTTCGCCGCCAGGTCGAAGGCGCGGATCCCGAGCACCCGGTCCAGGTCGATGGCGCCGTAGCGGGTGGTGTGGATGGTGGCCATGGGGTTGCGGGCGCTGATGTCGCGGCGGATCCCTTCCAGCGTGGCGTCATCCACCAGGTCCGCCTTGTTCAACAGCACCACGTCGCCGAAGGCGATCTGGGCATCGCATTCCCGCGAGTCGCCCAGGTGCTCGCCGAGATGGCGGGCGTCCGCCACCGTGACGATGGCGTCGAGGCGCAGCTTGTCCTTCATCTCCTCGTCCATGAAGAAGGTCTGGGCCACCGGGCCGGGATCGGCCATGCCGGTGGTCTCGATAAGAATGTGGTCGAAGCTGTGCTTGCGGCGCATGAGGCGCCCGAGAATGCGGATGAGGTCCCCGCGCACGGTGCAGCATATGCAGCCGTTGTTCATCTCGAACACCTCTTCGTCGGTGTTCACCACCAGCTCGTGGTCGATGCCGATCTCGCCGTACTCGTTCTCGATGACGGCGATACGCTTGCCGTGCTGCTCCGTGAGGATGCGGTTCAAGAGGGTGGTCTTGCCTGATCCCAGGAAGCCGGTGAGCACGGTGACCGGCACCCGCTGGTCCAGGTCCTCGGTGGGGGCGGCCTCCGGCGGTTCGTCGCAGGTCTCGTTCAGGCAGGTGCTCATGCCACGCGCTCCTCTTTTCTGGGGTCTTGCCGTTGCCGCGCGGCGGCCGGCGGCGGGGCCACATCCTTGCCGTCCCGGGCCGGGTTCACCTGCGGCGGGAAGGGACGGTTGTAGCCTTCTTCATCGGCGGTGGTCTGGGGGGCGGCATCCGGACCACCGGCCAACCCCTTGGAGCGGGCCACCAGGAAGTCCACCAAGTGGTTCCTGATGCGGTAGTAACCGGGGTCGTGGATGATGGAGGCGCGTTCCCGGGGCCGGGCGATGTCCACCTGCACCGATTCCGCGATGCGGGCGTAGGGCCCGTTGGTCATGAGGAGGATACGGTCCGACAGCAGGATGGCCTCGTCCACGTCGTGGGTGATCATGAACACGGTCTGGTGGGTTTCGCTCCAGATCTTGATGAGTTCCTCCTGGATGTTGCCCCGGGTGAGGGCATCCAGGGCGCCGAAGGGTTCGTCCAGCAGCAGCAGCTTGGGCTCGATGGCGAAGGCCCGGGCGATGGATACCCGCTGGCGCATGCCGCCCGACAGCTCCGAGGGCTTGCGCAGCTCGGTGCCGCCGGTGAGCCCCACCATCTCCAGGTACTTGTAGCAGTGGGCCCGGATCTGCTCCGACGACCAGCCGGGCCAGCGCGCACGCACCGCGAACTGGATGTTGCGCAGGGCGGACATCCACGGCATCAGGGAGTAGTTCTGGAACACCACGCCGCGGTCCAGGGCCGGCCCTTTGACCTCTTTGCCCTCCATGTAGACGAAGCCGTCGGTGGCAGAGTCGAGGCCGGCCAGGATGTTCATGATGGTGGACTTGCCGCAGCCGGAATGGCCGATGATGCAGACGTACTCCCCCTTCTCGATGCCGAAGTTGGCCTGCTCGAAGACGGTGAGCTGGTTGGCGCCGCTGCCGAAGCGCTTGCTGAGGTTCTCGACCTCCACGAAGTGATGACGGGTCATGGGGTTACTCCTCGTATTCCACGAAACGAGTGGCAGTGGACAGGGCGAGGTCCAGGACCATCCCCACGATACCGATCATGAGGATGGAGAAGATCACGCTGGTGAGGTCCAGGTTGTTCCACTCGTTCCACACGTAGTAGCCGATACCGGTGCCCCCCACCAGCATCTCCGCCGCCACGATGACCAGCCAGGCGATGCCGATGGAGATGCGCATGCCGGTGAGGATGGTGGGCGCGGCGGCGGGCAGGATGACGGTGAAGGCGGTGCGCAGGGGCGAGAGTTCGTGGGTGCGCGCGACGTTGAGCCAGTCTTGGCGCACGTTAGCCACGCCGAAGGCGGTGTTGATGAGCATGGGCCAGATGGAGCAGATGAAGATGACGAAGATGGACGAGGCCTCCGAGTCCTTGATGATGAACAGGGCCAGGGGCATCCATGCCAGGGGCGAGATGGGGCGCAGCACCTGGATGTAGGGGTTCAGCGCCTTGTGCATCATGGGCGACATGCCGATGAGGAAGCCCACGGGGATGGCGATGAGGGCCGCCAGCAGGAAACCCGCTAGCACCCGGTAGATGGAATAGCCGAGCTGGATGCCGATCCCCTTGTCGTTGGGACCCTTGTCGTAGAAGGGGTTGGACAACTCCTCGTAGGCCCGTTCGATGACGGCGGATGGCGGTGGCACCCGGGCCTCCTGATCGGCGCCGCCCATGAGCAGCTCGTATTCCGTGAGGGCCTTTTCGGCGTCGGGCGGCTGGTTGGCCAGCTCCCATATGCCGAGCAAAATGGCCAGCAGCACCACCGACAGCAGGGCGGCGCGCAGGTTGAGGGACTTCAGCATGAATCGCTCCTGACGGGTTTGAATGCGTTTGGTTCAGACGTCACAGGGAGTCGAGCAATTTCCATGCCGGGCTTTGGGCAGGCGAAAAAAAGGGGGGATTGCGTCAATCCCCCCTCGGGTCATCGACCCAGTTTGGTGCACCGGCTGCCGAATCAGCCCCTTTTGATGGCAAAGCTGTTCACGTAGTCCTCGGGGGTGGCGGGATCGAAGGTCTTGCCCATGATGGTGTACGACTCGTAAGTCTTGTCCGGCACCGGGTAACCCAGCTCCTTCATCATCTTGCCGGCATCCGCCGCCAGATAGACCTCCTCGGCGATCTTGCGGTAGTCGATGTCGCCTTCCACATAGCCCCAGCGTTTCATCTGGGTGAGGATCCACACCGCCATGGAGTGCCAGGGGAAGGGGTCGAAGTCGATGCGGTCGGGGTCGTTCTTGACGTTGCCAAGGCCGTCGGCGTAACGCCCCGTGAGCACCTGCTCGATGACCGGCACCGGCTGGTTGAGGAAATTCTTGGGCGCGATGGCGGCGGAGATCTCCTTGCGATTCTCGTGCTTGGAGGAATAGGCCGTGGCATCCACGATGGACTTCAGCAGGGCCGCGTAGGTGTTCGGCAGGGTGGTGGCGAACTCCTTGGAGCAGGCGAAGGCGCAGCAGGGGTGGCCGGCCCAGATGTCCTTGGTGAGGATGTGGATGAAGCCCACCTTCTCCCACACCGCGCGTTGGTTGAAGGGGTCCGGGCTGAGGTAGCCGTCCAGGTTGCCGGCCCGCAGGTTGGCCACCATCTCCGGCGGCGGCACCACGCGGATCTGGATGTCCTGGTCCGGGTCGATGCCATGCTCGGCCACGTAGTAGCGCAACAGGAAGTTGTGCATGGAATAGTCGAAGGGTACGCCGAACTTGAAGCCCTTCCACTGCTTGGGGTCCCGCTTGTCCTTGTGCTTGACGTGCAGCACGATGGCCTGGCCGTTGATGTTCTCCACCGCCGGCATGATGAAGGGCTCGGCGGTGGAGCCGGCGCCCATGGAGATGGCGAGCGGCATAGGGGTGAGCATGTGGCTGGCGTCGTATTCCTTGTTCAGGGACTTGTCCCGGGCCACCGCCCAGCCGGCGGTCTTGATGACATCCACGTCCAGGCCGTATTTCTCGTAGAAGCCCATGGGCTTGGCCATGATGATGGGCGTGGCGCAGGTGATGGGCACGAAGCCCACCTTGAGCTTGGTCTTCTCGGGCTTGCCCATGCTCTCCTTGACCGCCGCCTTCACCTTGTCCATGGGCAGCATGGTGCCGAGGATAGCGGCCAGGGTGCCACCGCCCACGGTGCTGAGGAAGCCGCGCCGGCTCATGTCGTCGTGGCCGAATACGCCGCGCACGATGGCGCTCTCGATGGCGCGGTCCATGACGTCATCAGCCGACTCCAGCTGGTCGCCGCGGACGGGGGCGGGCATGGCTGCCTGGGTGCCGGTGGCGATGGTGCCCTCGAACACCGCCCGCTCCAGGCGTTCGGTGAGCTCCGTCTCACTGCATTCGTAGCGGGCCTCGGCCTGCTCGCGCTGAAACACGCAGATGGGGCAGTTGCAGCCCGGCCCGTGGGTCAGGTCGGAGTTCTCGTCGTAGGGGTTGCCTAGGCTCTTGTAGGACATGGGTCGTCTCTCTCCTGCTGTGGTGGCCTGCTGTGATGGCCTGCTGAGATGGAAGTCCGAAACCGCCGGCCGCCATTTCTGGCACGTATCCTGCGATACCACCGCGGGTGGCCGCCGTAGCCCCATTTACGGTGCTCGCCGACGCCGTGGGCGCCCCAATCTGGGCGCCCGGCGCACTCCGGCGGTGCAACGCCTCGACTGGAGCGACATTGCGGCGGCGGCCTCATGGCGCCGCTTTTGTCAAAGGCCAGAGCAGTATCCGTGCCAATTGGGCGTGATCTCTCTAACACATTGAAAATACGAATGAAATGGCTGCAGGAGCAAGAATGGTGGAGAGTCGGGAATATCGTGATCCACGAACCTTCGTAGCATCGCCTACGAAGGTTCGTGACGGTAAACCAATGGCCATCCCCGTGGCCCCCGGGGCGCGCGGATGACGTCCGCCCTATGCCTGACCGAGGCGGACCCTGCGGACCGGTATGGGGGAGCCGGGACGGCGCTCGCAGGCGGGCCGGAGATAGTGGTGGATCCGGTGGACGACCGGGTGATCGAGGCCAACGGGGCGGCGCGGCAGTGGCTGGACTGGGGGGCGGAGGACATCACGGGGCTGCGGGTGAGCTGGATGAACGGTGAGGCCGGCAAGGCGCGGCTGTGCATCGCGACCCCGCCTTCCCGAGGTGCGGCCGGAGCGCCCCCCGGTGCCGGCGTAGGGGAGGCCGGTTTCCGGCTGTTCGCATACGCTGCCGTGGTCTTCAAGCAGGGTCCGCGCAGCCTGCTGCGGCTGCGCCTGGACGAGGTGGACCGTCCCCAACGCGGGCGGTCCGCGGCGGGGACGCCCAGCGGCGCCGGGGGCGATTTCCACGACATCGTCGGCACCAGCGCGGCCGTGCATCATGTCCTCAAGCAGGTGGAACTGGTGGCCCCCACCGGGGCCACGGTGCTCATCAGCGGCGAGTCGGGCACCGGCAAGGAACTCATCGCGCACGCCATCCACCGGGCCGGCGAGCGCCGTGACGGGCCGCTGGTGCGGGTCAACTGTGCCGCCGTGCCCCGGGACCTCTTCGAGAGCGAGTTCTTCGGCCACGTCAGAGGCGCCTACACCGGCGCCGTGAAGGACCGCGTCGGGCGCTTCGAGTTGGCCCACGGCGGCACCCTGTTTCTGGACGAGGTGGGGGAGATCCCCCTGGAGATGCAGGGCAAGCTGCTGCGGGTGCTTCAGGCCGGTGAGTTCGAGCGCGTGGGGGAGGGCGCCACCCGGGCCGTGGACGTGCGGGTGGTGGCCGCCACCAACCGCAATCTGCAGGAGGCGGTGGCGGCTCGGGAGTTTCGGGAGGACCTGTACTACCGCCTGAACGTCTTCCCCATCGAGTCCATTCCATTGCGTGAACGGCCCGAGGACATCCCCCTGCTGGCCAGCCATTTCCTGCTGCGAGCCAGCCGGCGCCTCAACGTGCCCCACGTGCGCCTGACCGGGGATGACATCGCGCGGCTTCAGGCTTACTCCTGGCCCGGCAACGTGCGCGAGCTGGAGAACGTGATGGAGCGCGGCGTGATCGCCTCCGTGGCGGGCCGTCTCACCCTCCACCTGCCGGACGAGCCCGCCACAGCCAACGGGCCCGCCATCGCCGCCGCAACACCGATCACAACCCCCGCCGAGCCCGACCTCATGGGCGAGACCGAGCGCCGCCGCCGCGACCGCGAGATGATCCTGCGGGCCTTGGAGAAGACCGGCGGCAAGGTGTTCGGCGCCGGCGGCGCCGCCGAACTCCTGGGCGTCAAGCCCACCACCCTGGCCTCACGCATGAAGCGCATGGGAATCGAGAAGCCTCCAAAGCCATAATCTGAGCAGGTAGGTCGGCTGCTTTTGGCCGCCGACGGCGCTGCGGCGGACCGACAGGCTGAGGCCGCCGCCGGCCTCGCGGATGTCCAGGACCTCGAGGTTATAACCGCAGGCCTGTCAGGTTGATGGCCGTGGCGGGTGCTTCCATGCTCGGGTCATGAAAAGTCTCGAGGAGTTGGTGTTCGACAACGGCTACGCACGCCTGGCGGAGTCATTCTATTCCCGGGTGGAGCCCACCCCCCTGGCCAACCCTTATCTGGTGGCCTTCAATCGGCGGGCCGCGGAACTCATCGATCTGGACCCCGCCGAGGCGGCCCGCCCCGAGTTCGTGGATTACTTTGCCGGTGCCCGTCCGCTGCCCGGGTCCGCGCCCGTGGCCATGCTCTACTCGGGCCATCAGTTCGGACACTACGTGCCCCGCCTCGGCGACGGCCGCGCCATCCTGCTGGGGCAGGTGCGCAACCGCCGCGGCGAATCCTGGGACCTGCACCTGAAGGGCGCCGGGCTTACCGCCTACTCCCGGGACGGCGACGGGCGAGCGGTGCTGCGCTCGACGGTGCGGGAGTACCTGTGCAGCGAGGCCATGCACGGTCTGGGGATCCCCACCACCCGCGCCCTGTGCATGGTGGGCAGCGACGAGGAGGTGTACCGGGAGCGCGTGGAGAAGGGTGCCATGCTGTTGCGCCTCGCCCCCAGCCACGTGCGCTTCGGCTCCTTCGAGGTGCTCTACTACGGCAACCGCTTCGATGATCTGAAGGTGCTGGCGGACCACGTCATGGCGGATCATTTTCCCGCCCTGCAGGAGGCCGCTCATCCCTATCTCGCCTTCCTCGACGAGGTGGTGGCGCGCACCGCCCGGCTGGTGGCCCGGTGGCAGCAGGTGGGTTTCGCCCACGGCGTCATGAATACCGACAACATGTCGGTGCTGGGACTCACCATGGACTACGGCCCCTTCGGTTTCTTGGACGCTTACGATCCCGATTTCATCTGCAACCACTCGGACCACCGCGGTCGCTACGCCTTCAACCGCCAGCCCCGGGTGGCCCTGTGGAACCTGAGCTGTTTCGCCCAGGCCTTGCTGCCCCTGCTGGAGCCCCGGGACGGCGAGGCCGCGGCAGCCATGGCCCGCGAGTCCCTGGCGGCCTTCGAGCCCGAACTGGCCACGGCCTATGCCGCCGGTATGCGTTCCAAGCTCGGGCTCTTCGAGGCGCGCGAAGGCGACAACGAGTTGGTGGATCGCCTGCTGGAGCTGATGGCCGGGAGCCGCGTGGACTATACCCGCTGCTTCCGCGACCTGGCCCCCGGGGATGGCGTAGACGGTGGCGCGCCCCGGTTGCGGGATCGCTTCCACGACCGCGCCGCCTTCGATGCCTGGGCGGCGGACTATGACGCGCGGATGGCCGCCGAGGGCGTGGATCCGGCCGCCCGCCGTACTGCCATGAACCGGGTGAATCCTGAATACATCCTGCGCAACCACCTGGCCCAGCAGGCCATCGAACGGGCCGAGGCGGGCGACCATGGTTTTCTCGAGGACCTGGTGGAGGTGCTGCACAGTCCCTTCGATGAGCACCCGGCCCGGTCGGCCTGGGCGGAGCCGCCGCCGCAGGGGGCGCCGGAGATCGTGGTGAGCTGTTCTTCGTGAGTCCGGTGGCTGCGGTCCGGCGAGACCCGGAGGGGTGACGCGGTGGAGAGTCAGGGCCATTACAGGGCGATAAGCCCTTGGAACTCCGGGGACCTCCTGTGCTAGTTTCTCACCGGCCCCCGGCCCCCCAACCGTCATAGAGTCATGCAGCCAACGTTGAGCGACAAACCCGGAAGACACGAACGCCACCTGCGTCGCAGGATGGGCAACGCCCTGTTCGACGAGCCCGTGGCGGCGGATGCCCACGACGAGTTGCGGGAGGCCCAGCGCCGGGATCAGGAGGAGCGGGCGGCCTTTCAGAAAGAACTCCAGGCCGCCGTCCAGGAGGCGGTGGATCTCGACGCCAATGTGGACAGCGATACCATCCTCGACCTCAAGCAGCGTCTCGAGCGCCTGTACGAGACCGCCGCGGGCCTGGCCGGGGACCAGCAGGCCAACAAGGCGGCGGTGCGGCGGCTGGTGGATGTCATCACCCGCACCATCCGCAATGCCGCCGCGGGGGATGCTACCGCCACCCAGGAGCTGGACCAGGAGGAGGCGGCACGCCGGGTCCATTACGGGCTGCTGGAGTTTCCCATCGTGGCGGATCTGCTGCACCCGGATACGGTGATCCGTTCCCGCGAGCTGCTGCCCACCCTGTTGAGCGAGAGTGCCGAGGCCCTGGACGCCGCCCTCAACGTGTTCGACGCCGTCCAGGTGGCCCAGCTCTCCACCGATGGGCGGCGTCTGCTGGTGGCGCGGGATCCCAACTACGACCTGTTCCCGGCGGCCTGGCAGCGGCTCGCCCAGATGGAGGACCGTCTGGCCGATCTGTCGCCGGTGCACTGAGCCGCCGCCCCGAACCCCTGCGCGACACGCGCCGTGGATATTCTCACCCAGGGCCTGCTGGGGGCCGTCAGCGCCCAGGCCGGGGCGCGCCGCGAGGAGGTGCGGGTGGCGGCGGGGGTGGGCTTCGGCGCCGCCCTGCTGGCGGATGCGGACGCCCTCATCCGCTCCTCGTCGGACCCGCTGCTCTATCTCGAGTATCACCGCCACTTCACCCACTCCCTGTTCTTCGTGCCCGCCGGTGCCCTGGTGGCCGCCGTCGTGTTGTGGCCCCTGTTGCGTCGCCGCCTGGCCTTCGCGCGCCTGTATCTGTTTGCCCTCCTGGGTTTCGCCCTGGCGGGGTTCCTGGATGTCTGTACCAGCTACGGTACCCACTGGCTGTGGCCCCTGGTGGAGCGGCGCCTGGCCCTCAACATCATCTCCATCGTGGATCCCGTGTTCTCCCTGATCCTCATCACGGCCCTGGTGCTGGCCCTGCGCCGGTACGCGGTGCGGGCCGCGCGGTTGGGGCTGGTCCTGGCGGCCGGCTACCTGCTGCTCGGGGTGGTACAGCACGAACGGGCCGCCGCCGCGGCGGCGGAGCTGGCGGCCACCCGCGGCCATGAGGTGGAGCGGGGGCTGGTCAAGCCCACCCTGGGGAACCTGGTGCTGTGGCGCTCGGTATATGAGGCCGCCGGTCGTTTCCATGTGGATGCGGTGCGGGTGGGGGTGACGGGTACGCGTATCTATGAGGGGGAGAGCGTCGCCGTATTCACGCCCGGCACGGACGCGACGCTGGTGCCGCCCGATTCCGTCCAGGGCGAAGACATCCGGCGCTTCGCCCGCTTCTCCGAGGGTTACCTCTTTCTGGACCCCACGCGTGCCCATGGGGTGGGGGATGCGCGCTACGCCATGCTGCCCGACCGGCTCGATCCCCTGTGGGGGATCCGGCTCGACCCGGAGGCCCCCCATCGTCATGCCGACTACGAGGTCTATCGAGCCATGAGCGCGGCCGATCGCCAGCGCTTCGTCGACATGCTGCTGGGCCGCGGGGTGGATTGAGTCGCGAGGGGTTCCTCGGCTAGCTCCCGGTGTCGCACACCGGCAGGTCGAACAGGCGGGCGGCGTTGTCGCAGGCGATGGCCTTCGCCGCGCCCCGGGGGAGGTCATCGAGCCAGGATCGGGTCTTTTCGACGATACTCCCGAAGCTCTCCCAGCGCCCCACGCTGTAGGTGTCCACGCCCACCATGAAGCGGTCCTCATACTCCAGCAGCAACACCTGCCACGCGGTGCCCATGCCGCCCTGGGCGCCCAGGCGGTCGTCGCGGGTGGAGAGGTCGATGTGAAGGCCGGGATAGCGTTCCAGGTAGTCCTTCAGCAACGGCGGGTAGGGGTAGCGCCCGGCGTGGGCCCAGATCACCGTGGCGTCGGGCTGGCGCGAGAACAGGGCATCGATGACCGCGGGGTCGCAGTGCATCTGCAGCACCAGCCCTCGCTCGGCGGCCATGTCCACGATGCGCCCGAATACCGGGCTGCGGCGATGCTCCGCGAATATGTGGAGTTCGCCGATGCCGGCCCACGGGCCGTCATCCAGTCGCTTTTCGACGCGGCCGGGGAGGTCCTCGTCCTGGTGCCAGTTCTCCTTGTCGTCGCGGTCCTGATAGATACCGAGGAAGGGGACTATAAGTTCGGGCGCCGCCTCGTGCAGGGCCAGCGCCGTGTCGGGTGGCCGGCTCGTCACGACGGCCGCGGCGATGCCACCGCGGTCGAGGATCCCCAAGGCGGTCTCGGGTGGCACCACGGTCTGGTGGTCGGCATCGTAATGGAGGTGGACGTCGAAGATGGGCAGGGGATCCGCCCGCGGACCGTCCCACGGCAGCCCCAGGGCCATGAGCACGAGCCCCAGTCGCGCCAGGTGGGGCCAGGGGCGGAGCCGGTGGGGGGTGGGGCGTTCCCGGCGCGGTATAGGTCGCGGTGTCGGGCCCGCGGGTATGGTTGTCGTCATGGCGGCGGCCTCCTGATGGCAGTGTAGTCATTGGGGGTTCATGGTCGCGGGCAGGGGGCGACGCCTCCCATGGATTTTTCAATAAAACATGGGAGATAGTCTCCGTCAATGCCTTCCATCCCGCCGTCCCGGGCGCTAGCTTATGGCCTCGGACCCACCATCGACGGACCCCCGAAATGTCCAAACCCCGCATCGCCATCACCTACTGTGCCCAGTGCCGCTTCGTCCTGCGGGCCACGTGGCTGACCCAGGAACTGCTCATGACCTTCGGCGAGGACCTCGGCGAGGTGGCCCTCATCCCCGCCGGCGGCGGCATCTTCGAGGTGCATCTGGGGGATGACCTCCTGTGGTCCAAGAAGGCCCAGGGGCGCTTTCCCGACAGCAAGGAACTCAAGCAACTGGTGCGCGACCGGGTGTGGCCCGAGCGCGATCTCGGTCATTCCGACCGCTGATGACATGACGCGGCCCGCCCCCGAGCCCCGGCTGGAGGCCTGGCTGGGCGTGATGGCGGAGCCGCCCGACGCGCAGCCCACCCGGCTGCGGCAGGCCGTGGCGCTGGTGGAGGCCAACCATCCGGGCGCGGGCCTTGAGCGAGCCCTGGCGGTGGCGCGCATGGTCCACGACCTCGGCCTCGATGGCGACGCCGTCGTGGCCACCGTGCTGCACGCCGGGACCGGCGCCGCCGGGTGGCCGGATGACGAACTACTGCGGGAGCGCTTCGGCGACGGCGTGGTACGCCTGCTGACCGGCCTCGGGCGCATGGACGTGCTGCCGGAGCAGCCCGTGGCGGACGATGCCGGGCATCGCGACGGCCTGCAGGCGGAGGGCCTGCGCAAGATGCTGCTGGCCATGGTCGAAGACGTACGCGTGGTGGTCATCAAGCTGGCGGACCGCGTCCACAGCCTGCGTACCCTGCGCGAGCGGCCGCCCGCGGAACAGGTGGCCTTCGCCCGCCAGACCATGGATCTGTTCGCGCCGCTGGCCAATCGCCTCGGTATCTGGCAGCTGAAGTGGGAGCTGGAGGACCTGTCGCTACGGGTGCTGGAGCCCGAGGCCTACCGCGATATCGCGGCGCGCCTGAAGGAGCGGCGGGTCGACCGCGAGGGCTACCTGGCCGATTTCACCGCCACCCTGGAGGTGGCCCTGGCCCGCGACGGCATCGCGGCGGAGGTCAGCGGCAGGCCGAAGCACATCTTCAGCATCTGGAAGAAGATGCGGGATAAAGATGTTGATTTCGAACGGATCCTGGATGTGCGGGCGGCGCGTATCCTGGTGGATGATATCGCGGACTGCTACCGCGCCCTGGGGGTCGTGCACGGCCTGTGGCCCCACATCCCCGGGGAGTTCGACGACTATGTCGCCACCCCCAAGAAGAACGGTTACCGGTCCATCCACACCGCCGTCATCGGGCCCGCCGGCAAGGTGGTGGAGGTGCAGATCCGGACCCGGGAGATGCACCGGCACAACGAGTTCGGGGTGGCCGCCCACTGGCGCTACAAGGAGGGAGTGCGGGCCGATCTGGGCATGGAGGCCCGGATCCTGTGGTTGCGTCAATTGTTGGAGTGGAAGGACGAGGCGGCGGATGCCACGGATCTGCTGGACCGTTTCCACGACGAGGTCTTCGAGGACCGCGTCTACGTGTTCACACCGGCGGGACGGGTGGTGGACCTGCCCCGGGGCGCGACGCCGGTGGACTTCGCCTACGCCGTCCACAGCGAGGTGGGCCACCACTGCCGCGGCGCCAAAGTGGACGGTCGCATGGTGCCCCTGACCCGGCCGCTTGAGAGCGGCCAGCAGGTGGAGATCCTCACCGCCCGCCACGGTGGGCCGAGCCGTGACTGGCTCAGCCCCCACCTCGGCTACGTCCATACGCGACGCGCCCGCGGCCACATCCAGCGCTGGTTCAAGCAGCAGGACTTCGACAAGAACCTGGCCGCAGGGCGCTCCATTCTGGAGCGTGAACTCCAGCGCCTGGGCCAAACCAGGATGGCTTACGATGCCCTGGCACGACTCTGCGGTTATGCGCAGGTGGATGATTTCCTCGCCGCCCTCGGTGCCGGCGATCTCAAGGCCACCCAACTGGCGGGGCGACTGCAGCCCGCCGAGCCCCCGACTACCGCGCCGCGCCGCCGCGAGGTGCCGGAGCCCCGCGGGCGCGGCCTTCGGATCCAGGGGGTCGGCAACCTGTTGACCCGCTTGGCGAGCTGCTGCATGCCCCTGCCCGGCGACGCCATCGCGGGCTACATCACCCGCGGCCAGGGCGTCACCATCCACCGCCGGGACTGCCCGAACCTGCGGCGCTTCGCGGCGAGCCGTTTCGAACGGGTGGTGGAGGTGGAGTGGGGCCCGGAGGAGGCCGAGACCCACCCGGTGGACGTGGAGCTGGTCGCCCTGGACCGGCGGGAGCTGCTGCACGATGTTACCCGCGTCCTCGCCGACGCCCGCGTCAACGTCCTGGGCGTGAACTCCCGCAGCGATCGAGAGGCGCACCGCGCCTACATCGGCCTGACCCTGGAGATCGGGGGCGTGAAGGACCTGGAGCGGGTGCTGGGGCGCCTGGCCCGGGTGTCCAACGTCCTCGACGTGCGTCGCGTGGCGCGCTGAGCGCTACCGCCGCCGGCGGGGCCCGCAGGAGGCGCCGGAGAAAACCGGCATTTCCGCATGGCTCGTCAGCAGAATTCGTGGGTGTAGAGAAGGAAAATTGCCTCTCGCCAAGAGCGCCAAGAACAGCAAATATTCCTCTCACGGAGGCACAGAGGCACGGAGATTTTTTATTCATATCAGGGTCACCACGCCCACCACCGCGCCGGTGAGACAGGTGGCCAGGGTGCCCGCCACCACGGCCTTGAAACCCAGGCCGACGATCTCGGTGCGGCGTTGCGGCGCCATGGTGGCGAGGCCGCCGATCATGATGCCGAGGCTGCCGAAGTTGGCGAAGCCGCACAGGGCATAGGTCATGATGAGGGTGCTGCGTTCGCCGAGGGCGCCGGCGGGCAGTTCCGCCAGGGCGGCGTAGGCCAACAGCTCGTTGAGGACGGTCTTGATGCCCATGAGGCTGCCTGCGGTGACGGCCTCGTTCCAGGGTATGCCCATGAGCCACACCACCGGGGCCATCAGGAATCCCAGCAGCGCCTGCAGGCTCGGGAGGCTCAGCCCGCCGAGCAACAGGTTCACCAGGCTCACCAGGGCCACCAGCACTATCAGCATGGCGACGATGTTGAGCAGCAGTTCCAGTCCCGCCAGGGTGCCCCGGGTGATGGCGTCCATGGGGCCTGCGGCGGGATCGGGGTCCGCCATGTCGCCGGGAGTGGCGGTACCGGCGTCGGGCACCATGAGGCGGGCCACGGTAATGGCGGCAGGGGCCGAGATGATGGAGGCCGTGAGGATGTGGGCCATGGCATCCGGCAGGATGGGTGCGAGCACCGAGGCGTAGAGCACCATCACGGTACCCGCGATGGTGGCCATGCCGCAGGTCATGAGGGCGAACAGCTCGGCTCGGGTCAAGCGGGCGATGTACGGACGCACCAGCAGGGGGGCCTCCACCATGCCGACGAACACGTTGGCGGCGGCCCCCACACCCAGGGCACCGCCCACGTTGAGGGTACGCCGCAGGGCAAAGGCGAACAGGCTCACCAGCGCCGGCAGGATGCGCCAGTGGAACAGCAGGGCCGACAGGGCCGACAGCACCAGCACCAGGGGCAGGGCCTGGAAGGCGAGGATGAAGCTGCTGGCGCCGGGCCGCTCCTCGAAGGGCGGTTCACCGCCGCCGAGGTAGCCGAACACGAAGGCGGTGCCGTCCCGGGTCGCGGCCTGGAGGGCCAGCATGAGTTCGTTGAGGGCGACGAACAGGCCCTGCAGTAAGGGGACCTTCAACAACACCAGGGCCAGGACGAATTGCACGGCCAGGCCGGCGGCGGGGACACGCCACACGAAGGCGTCGCGGCGCTCGCTCGCGGCCCACGCCATCAAAGGCAGGATGATGATGCCCGCCAGGGACTGCAGTCCGGGAACGGCCTGGGCGGCTAGGGCTGCCGTGGCGTCCAGGACATGGCCTCGCGGGTCGGGAGAGAGTGGGAGCGGGGTGAGGCGGCCGGGAGCACCGGACCCCGGGGTGGCGGGTCATGCCGGGGCCGGTGCTCGGGCGGCTACTGCTTCTGCTGCAGGTCCACCATCTTCTGGAGCAGTTTCTCGATGTTGGCGAGATGGTCTTCCATGGCCTCCAGGCGTTTTTCCATGGCCTGGGGGCCCATGCCCTGGCCCATACCCTGGCCCATGCCCCGTCCCATCATGGGGCCGTCACCCTGACCGCGGCCCATCATCGGGCGGGGGCCGTGGCCCATCATGCCGCGGGGCGGGGACATGGTGGTCTCATAGGGTGAGTCCTGGGGACCGGTCATGTCTCCCATGGGACCCTGGCGGCCATACATCATGGGCCCCGGGCGGCCCGGGTACTGGCCGTACATGGGCCCCGGATACCTGCCCTGGCCCCCCATGGGGCCCATACCGGGGCCTGACATCTGGCGCCTGTCGCCCGGCTTCATGCCATGCATCTTCTTCTTGTGGTCGCATTTCTTGCCCGACCTGGCCATGTTCTCCGGGGCCATGTTCTCCGGGGCCTTGCTCTCGGGTGCCACGCTCATGGACGCTGCGCTTTCGGACTCGGCCGCGGCGTCCTGGACCGCTTCCTCGGCGACGGCGGTCATGGCGGAACAGGTCAGGGCACCGATGGCCAGCAGTGAAGTCAGTTTCATGGATATTCCTCTTTGTTGGTGGGTGTACGTTGCCGCGCCATCATGTGCGGTGGGAAAAAACTGCGGCCCGGCAACGCTCCCGTCCCATGGTAGGGAGCCTCACGGCAGCGAGCAAGGGCAATGGCCCGCGGCGGGTCGCTTATGCCTCCATGGCGACGGGCTCAGGAACGGCAGTGCCCTGGGAGAGCCGGTAGCCTCGATCGGCCGCCGCCACGAGGGCAGGACGGTGGGTCACGGCGACGATGGTGAGCTCGCCCTGCAGGTGGCTGAGGGCATGGCAGATGCGGGCCTCGCTGTCGGCATCGAGGGCGCTGGTGGCCTCGTCGAGGATCAGCAGTCGCGGCCGGTGCACCAGGGCCCGGGCGATGGCGATACGCTGGCGCTGGCCGCCGGACATGCGATCACCGCGTTCTCCCACCACCGTGTCCAGTCCCTCGGGCAGGGCCGAGACGAAATCCCAGGCCCCGGCCTGGCGCAACGCCCACTCCGCATCATCCCGGGTCAGATGAGGGTGACCCACGGTGATGTTGTGATACACGGTCTCGTGAAACAACACCGTGTCCTGGGGCACGTAGCCGATGAGGTGCCGCCACGCCCTGCGGTCCAACTCGACCAGGGGGATGCCGTCCACCCGGATGACGCCTCGTTGCGGCTCGGCGAGGGCGCACAGGAGATTGAGCAGGGTGCTCTTGCCGGCCCCCGAGGGGCCGGTGAGGGTGGTGAAGCTGCCGGCGGGGAACACCATGTCCAGACCTCGCAATACCGTTTCCTCGCCGTAGCCGAACCACACATCGTCGAGGTGGATGTCCCGGCACAGTCGCGGGGGAGTGGTACCGGTGACCCCCTCCGCGGCGGCGCGGGCCTGGGCAATGGTGTCCTGCAGGGCGTGATAGGCACTGACCTGGATCACATACTGCTGATAGCGGCGCTGCATGCGGTTCACCAGGGTCAGGATCCGCACCAGCACGAAGGCCAGCATCATCACCGCCGGCAGGGTGAGACCCAGGTGTTCCAGGGCGACATAGAGGCCGAGGGCCACGAACGCCGCCAGCATGGGCTCCTGCAGCGCCCGCAGGCCCTCCTTGCTGATGACCTCCCGGCGCATGGCGCGATTGAGCTGGGCGGTGTCCCGGCGCAGCAGGGCGTCGGCGGCGTGGTCGCGGCCCATGGCCTTCAAGGGTTTGATGCCGCCCAGGACGTCCGTGAGATAGCCTAGCAGGGAGCGCAGCAGCAGGGTCTGGCTGTGGCCGGCGCGCCGGGCCGCCCGCACCAGGCGGTAGAGCACCGTCACCATGAATAACCCTAGCACCAGGGATGCCACGGTGGCCTGCCAGGACACCATCAAGGCCAGGGCCACGTAGACCATCACCTGGATGGCGAGAGCGAAGACCGTGGCGCCGTACTGGAAGCCGGTGGCGGCGCGATAGGCCTCGGTGGCCAGGGAGTTGGCGAGGGCACCGCCGGACTGCTGGATGAAATAGGACCAGCGGCTGGCCAGCAGGGCGTCGATGAGTTCGAGGCGCAGATCCGTGGCCACCTGGGCCACCGTGTAGCCCACCTGGCGGTTGGCGATGAGCAACAGCAGGCTCTTGATCACCATACCCAGTACGATGACCATGAGCATGGCACCGATGGTGGGGGTGATACCCAGGGCCGTGAGGGTATCGGTGACGTACAGGGCGATGCCACTGGGGGCGGCGTCCTGGTCCACCGCCGTTCCGAGCAGGGGCAGCAGGGTGGACAGGCCGAGACCCTCGGCCACGCCGGCGAGCAGCATGGCCAGTAGTATCAGCAGGCTGCGGCGCGGATGGGCGCGGACGAGGTCGATCATCATGCCCATGGCCGTTCGGGCTCCGTAGAGGTGGGGGTGGAATGACGGCGTCGCAAAACGGGGGTGGCCGCTCGCCAACTCAGGACTATGCCCGACGGCCTCGGGCGGATGCCGGTAAGGCGCGGGCCGGGAGTGACTCCGGCGACCCCTCCATCATCCGCCGCGCGAGGGCGGGGTCCTGGTCACCGTGACGCCGCCAGGCGGTCATGGATGAGTGGTGGTCGCGGCCCCCTCGAGCACCTGACCCAGGGTCGCGAAGGCATCGCCGATGGCGTCGATCTGGGCCGTGGTGTGGGCGGCGCTGACGCTGCAACGCACCAGGGGTTGGGTCCCGGGCGTCGCCGGCGGCAGCATCAGATTGACGTAGACGCCGTGGGCCAGCAGCCCTTGCCACAGAGAGAGGGCCTGGGCCGTGTCGTCCAGGGTCACCGCCACCACCGGGCCGGGCTCGGGGCCTACGGCATAGCCCAGGGCTTCGAGCCGGTCATACAGGCGCCCGGCGTTGTCCCACAGGCGCCGCCGCAGTTCCGGGCGGGTCTGCAGGACCGCCAGGGCGGCCCGCACGGCACCGATGACGGCGGGTGCGGGGGAGGCGGTGAATATATAGGGGCGGCTGACATAACGGATGAGGTCGAGCTCGGCGTGGTCGCTGGCGCAGAAGCCGCCGATGCTGCCCAGGGACTTGCTGAAAGTGCCCACCACGAAGTCGGTGTCCGCCATCACACCCGCCGCCTCCACCGCACCCCGTCCGCGGGCCCCGAGTACGCCGAGGGAATGGGCCTCGTCCACCATGAGCATCACGCCGTGGGCGCGCTTGACGGCAGCGATCTCCCCCAAAGGGGCCCGGTCGCCGAGCATGCTGTAGAGCCCCTCCACCACCACCAGGGTCTGCTCGCGGCGCTTACCGAGCCGTTCCAGGCGCCGGTCCAGGCCCGCCACATCGTTGTGACGGAAACGCATGACGTCGGCCCCCGACAGGCGGCAGCCGTCGTAGATGCTGGCATGGCAGTCGGCGTCCAGCAGCACCACATCGCCGGGACCGGCGAGGCCGGAGATCATGCCCAGGTTGGCCTGGTAGCCGGTGGAGAAGACGATGGCGGAGCGCATTTCGTAGAACGCCGCCAATTCCAGCTCCAGGGCCTTGTGACCCGTATAGCTGCCGTTGGCCATGCGCGAGCCGGTGGTGCCGGTGCCGTCACGTTCCAGGGCCTCCCGGGCCGCGGCGATGCACGCGTCGTCGAAGGTGATGCCCAGGTAATTGTTGGTACCCGCCAGGATCACTCGCCGGCCCTGGATGCGGGCCTCCGTGGGCGAGTAGAGTTCCTCGATGGCGGTAGCGAAGGGATCGATGCCGGTGGCCGCCAGGCGGTCACGCTCGGCGGCGACACGCCCCAGTTTGGTGAGCAGGGCCATTCAGTCTGTCTCACCGTAGTGCACGATGAGTCGTGCCAGATCCCCCATGGTGCGTACGTCGGCGAGGCTGTTCAGGGGGATGGAGACATCGAACTCGTCTTCTATCTCCAGCACCAGGTCCAGGACCTTGACGGAGTCCAGGCGCAGCTCATCGATGAGATCCGTATCCTCGTCGATGGCCACGTCATGGTCCGCCAGCTGTCGCAACAGGGCCGTCAGGCGCGTCTTGAGCTGGGGATGTGCTTCCATGGCTCAGGTGAGGGCGGCCATGTCGCCGCGCAGACTGTCCAACAGGGTGATGCGCGGGGACCAGCCCACGGCCTGGGTGAGGTGCGTGTTGTCGCAGCGCCAGTCGGGATGGCGCAACTCCCGTACCTTGCCGGGCGTGAGCATGGGGTCGTAGCCCAGCAGCCGTGCCAGACCCAGGTTGACCCATGCGGCGCCGCGCAGCAGCCCTGACGGAATGGGCAGGCGGCGCACCGGCCGGCGCCAGGCGGTGGCGGCGATGGCCGTCAGATCGGCCCAGCCGTAACCATCGGGGGTGCCGTCGTGGAGCTCGAAGCGCCCTCGGGGCGGCGTGTCCGCCCGCGCCCAGCACAGGATGGCCTCCACCAGGTCTTTTACATGGATCAGGGTGATGCGGGCCGCCGGATCTCCCGGTACGGGGAGCAGGCCGCGGCGCATGGCCTTGAATAGGCCGAGCATCTCCCGATCGCCGGGGCCGTAGACCGCCGTGGGACGCAGGATGGTCCAGGGCATGGCGTCGCCGTGGAGCAGCAGCAGTTCCTCGGCCCGGCGCTTGCTGGCGGCATACCAGGACAGCTTGGGCTGGCGTGCCGCCAGGGACGACAGCAACAGGAACCGCGGCCAGGTGGGTTGCTCGGTCGCCGCGCTCACGAGATTCTCGGTGCCTTCGGCGTTGACGTGGTCGAACTGGGCGGCAGTGCGGCCACGCACCCGCCCGGCACAGTGCACCACCGCCTGAGCGCCCTGCACCAAGTCGTGCAACGCGTCACGATCGTCCAGATCCCCCGTCACCCACTCCACCCCATGGTCCCCGGGTGGTGGGGGGTGGCGGATCAACGCCCGCACCGACCAGCCGTCCTCCAGCAGGGCAGTCATCAGATGGGAGCCGATGAACCCGGTGGTTCCTGTGATGGCGATGGTGCGTGACATCCCCGCTTCAGGCGGCGCCGGCGGCGGATTCAACCGTCTGGGGCAGGATGCTGGTGGGGGCATCGCCGCGCTGCACCCGTTGCAGATAATCCTTGCGCGCGGCGGATCGGGACAGCTTGCCGGAGGAGGTGCGCGGCAGGGTCTGGGGGGGGACGAGATCCACCTCGCAGTGCACGCCGCTGTGCTCGTAGACCAAATGCTGAATGCGCTTTACCAGGGCGGCCCGTTCGTCGGGGGCCTGGGTGCGGCACTGCAGCACCAATACCACCTGGTCGCCGCCATCGGGTCCGGGCACGGCGAAGGCGGAGGCGTCACCGGAGCGGGTCTCGAGGCGGGTCTCCATCAGGTATTCCAGATCCTGGGGCAGGATGTTGCGGCCGTTCACGATGATCAGATCCTTGCGCCGGCCGGTGATGACCAAATGCCCCTTCACCATGCATCCCAGGTCCCCGGTATCCAGCCAGCCGTCGGGGTGGAGGGCTTCACGGGTGGCCTCAGGGGCGCGGAAATAGCCCTGCATCAGGCTGGGTCCGCTGACGGTGACCCGCCCGATGTGGTGGTCCGGCATGGGTTGGTCGTCGTCGTCCCGAATGACCACCTCGTGCTCATGGAGCACGTGCCCGCAGTCCACCAGTTCCAGGGTCCGCGCGCCGGCCTTGCGGGGTGATACCACCATGGCCTCATCGGTGAGGGCATCCGCGTCCACCGTCATGGCCTCGATGCCGTGGCCCAGGGGTGCGAAGGCGACCGCCAGGGAGGCCTCGGCGAGGCCGTAGGCCGCCACGAAGGCGCGGGCGTCGAAACCCGCCGGCGCGAGCTGGGCGGCGAACTCCGCCAGCACCGCCGGCCGGATCATCTCCGCCCCCACGCCCGCGACTCGCCAGCAGGAGAGGTCCAGGCCTTCCAGTTGGGAGCCGCGCACGCGGCGGCGGCACAGGTCATAGCCGAAGGGCGGGCCGAAGGCGATGGTGCAGCGGTTGGCGCTGATGATCTTGAGCCATTGCAGGGGCCTGACACCGAAGTCCCGGGGCTTCAGGAAATCCACCGACATGAGGGCCACCACCGGCGTCAGCAGGAAGCCCACGAGCCCCATGTCATGGTAGAAGGGCAGCCATGAGGCACAACGGTCGCTGGGGGTGATGCGCAGGCCATGCTCGATGGTACCCCGCAGATTGCTCAACACCGCACGCTCGGTGATCACAGCACCCTGGGAAAAGCGGGTGCTGCCGGAGGTGAACTGCATGTAGGCCACGTCGTCCGGTCCCTGCGCCGGCAGGGGACCCGGGTCCTCCGCCACGGTCGCCAGCTCCGCGGGGCTGTAGCTGGCGACGTCCGGCAGTTCCGCCAGGGCCTCTGCCACGAAGCCCTCGACCCCGGAGCCCGCCACCACCAGGGCGGCGTCGCAGGCCCGCACCAGGCCCCGCAACTGCTCCACGTAGGCGCGGTGGCTGCCCAGGTGCGCCGGCATGGGCAGGGCCACCGGTACCAGACCCGCATAGCGGCAACCGAAGAAGATGATCGGAAAGGCCGCCTCCGTATCCAGGGCGATGGCCACGCGGTCGCCGGGCACGAGACCGAGGGTGCGCAGGCGCCGCGCCGTGGTCTCGGCCAGCTGCTTGAGTTCACCATAGGGCAGGACCTCCCGCAGCCGGCCGCGCGCATCGTAGAAGTTGTAGCCCTTGTCGCCGCCGGCGGCATGGTTCAAGGCCTCCACGAGGGTCGCGGACCCGTCTGGACGCGGCATGAGGCCGTCTTCAGTGGGCGTGGGGGATGCCATCAAAGGTTCTGTCCTCCTGGTCAATGCTGGATTACCTGGCAAAATAAATGCCAAGCTTTGAAATCTGCGGCGGCCGCCGGCCACTGAAGGGATTGCCAGCCATACACCACGCCGCGGCGCACCGAATAATCGATATAATCGATGCACTCACGGTCGTTGCGAGGGCGTTTAAGTCGTCAGTACGCAAAGCCTTGCTTGCGTATGTCATGGGCGCGATCCGGACCTCCCTTACACCTAATTTTATTATCATGTCGCCATAAGTTCATAATGTTGCCATATTCGGCGACGATTTTCCTTAGTTTTTACTCAGGCTCCCGTGAGGATCCTGTCCCCATAGCGACCGTCCGGCGGGCAATAAGGTTTCAAAACCACGATAATGAATCACAAGATGCCGGGCGGAGTCCTGGAAGTCCTTCCCCTGGCCCGTGCCAGGGACCTGCGGGCGTTCCTGCGGGTGCCTCAATACATCCATGGCGACGATCCGGCCTGGATTACGCCCCTGCACCTGGAACGCCGCCTTCATATGAGTGCGCGCAATCCCTATTTTCGCCACGCCGAGTGGCAAGGCTGGCTGGCCGTGCGTGACGGTCGCCCGGTGGGGCGTATCAGCGCCCAGGTGGACCGCCTCCATCGCCAGCACCATGGCGAGGATACGGGACACTTCGGTTTCCTGGACGGCGTGGACGACCCGCAGGTCTTCGCGGCCCTGTTGCAGGCCGCCGAGTCCTGGCTGGCGGCCCGCGGCACCCGGCGGGTCACGGGGCCCTTTAGTTTCTCCATCAACCAGGAGTGCGGGGTGCTGGTGGAGGGCTTCGAGCATCCGCCGGTGGTGATGATGCCCCATAACGGGGCGTGGTACGACCGCCATCTCGAAGATCGGGGCTATGAGGGTGCGGTGGACCTGCTGGCCTACTGGATCCATACGGATTTCGTCCATCCCCGGGCCATGGAGGCGGTGTTGCGGCGTTTCTCCCGGCGGGTTCGCGTCCGCACCCTGCGGCGCCGCGAGTTCAAGATGGAACTGGCTACGTTACGGGAGTTGTTCAACGATGCCTGGGCGGACAACTGGGGCTTCGTGCCCTTTACCGAGGCGGAATTCGACGACCTGGGCCAGACCCTCAAGCTCCTGTTGCCTGACGATCTCATCCAGATCGCCGAACTGGACGGCGAGCCCGCGGCATTCGTCGTCGCCATGCCGGACCTCAACCACGCCATCCGTGACCTGAACGGTCGCCTGCTGCCCCTGGGATGGGCGCGGCTGCTGTGGCGCCTCGGGGGTAATCGTCCCCGCCAGGGCCGGGTTCCCCTCATGGGGGTGCGGCGAGAACATCAGCACGGGCCCCTGGGGGCGGCCCTGGCCATGGGGGTGATCGCGGCGGTGCAGGCGGCCCTGGTGCGGCGCGGCATCAGGGGGGTGGAACTGTCCTGGATCCTGGAGCACAACACCGGCGTGCGCACCATCCTCGAATCCTTTGGCGGTCGGATCTACAAGCGCTATCGGCTCTACCAACGGCATCTTCCCGGGCCGGGACCGGGCGGTCCGGTGACGGCGTGACGCCCTTTGCGGCCCTGGTCCTGGCCGGCGATCGCGGTCCGGGGGATGCCGTGGCGGGGGCGGCCGGCACGCCGTGCAAGGCCCTGGCCCCAGTGGCCGGGGTGCCGATGGTGCTGCGGGTGCTCGACGCCCTGGCTCGCAGTGACGGCGTGGGGCGGGTGGTGCTGTGCGGCCCGACCCGGGACGCCGTCATGGGATCTGCTGCCTTGCAGGGGCGTATCCGGCCCGGGGTGGTGGACTGGGTGCCGCCGGGTACGGGCCCGAGCGCCAGCGCGATGGCCGGTCTGGGCCTGATCGGTGGGGCAGATCCGGTACTCATCACCACCGCCGATCATGCCCTGCTGGGACCCGCGCTGGTGGATGACTTTCTGCGCCTGGCGGCGGCGTCGGGGGGCGATGCGGTGGTGGGCCTGGTGAGACACGAGCGGGTCCGGGCGGCCTTTCCGGACACGCGCCGTACGGTGACCCGGTTTCGCGATGGCGGCTTTTGCGGCACCAACCTGTTCGCCTTTCCCACCCCTGCCGGGCGTCGGGTGGTGGGCTACTGGCAGGGTGTGGAGTCCCGGCGCAAGCGCCCGTGGCGCCTCATCGCCGCGGCCCTGGGGCCTCTCGCCCTGATGCAGTATGGCCTCGGATGGTTGTCGGTGGAACGGGCCATGGCGCGCCTGTCACGCCATCTCGAGGTGCGGGTGAGGGCGGTGGAGTTGACGGCGCCGGAGGCCGGCCTGGATGTGGACACGGTGGCGGATCTGCACCAGGTGGAGGCCACGCTGGCGCGTCGCGGCGTTGCCCCGGCGGGCGGGCACGACGCGTCTCCGCAACAGATCAGCGACGAAGCCGTACGGGCGCGGGGGACCTGAGAAAACGCTGAGAAATTCAGCCTGTCGAGTGGCGCAGGGAGGTGTCCAGGGCAAAGTCGTTCTAAATTTCGCAGGGCTATGCGGAACGGATCTCTCGCCAAGTCCGAAGAAGGCCAGTCGAACAAATTGAACAATCGAACAATGTTCAGCCCGCGGCGCCGGCGCTCATATCGCTTTCGGCACCCACCAGGGCCTCCATGTCCGCCAGATCCTTGGGGAAGTCCAGCTCGGCCCAGCGCAGGCCGGCGATGGAGCAGGTACCCACCGCGCCCGAGCGGGCGAGGGAATTGATGACCCACAGGTACCAGCGCCGCAGTCCCGTGGGGTCCCGCACCGCATCTTCCAGGGCATTGGCGAAGATGGCGGGACCGGCGTCGCGAAACAACACCATGCCGATGGATTCGCCGTTGGCCTGGGAGGGCGTGAGGTCCTTGCCGACGGCCTGGAGGCGGTCGCCGTCCAGTTGTACCTTCATGTCATCGTCGTCGTAATGGGCTTTGTGGTCCACCGCCAGGATGATGTCGGCCCGGGGGGAATTGAGCACGCGGGTCAGGACGCCGGGTTCGAACAGGGTGTCGCCGTTCAGCAGCAGGAAATCCTCGGTCATCTTGTCGCGGGCCATCCAGCAGCTGCCGAGATTGTCCGCCACTTCGAAGAAGGGATTGAATACGGGTCGTACCCGCTCGCTGCCGTAGCGCCGGGCCAGCAAGGTTTCCACCTCGGCGGCGCCGTAGCCGAGCACCGGATGGATCTCCTCCAGTCCGGCGTTCAGCAGGGCATCGATCTGCCGTTCGATGACGGTCTTGCCGCCGATATCGAGGGCACACTTGGGGCAGCCGTCGGTCAGGGGCCGCAGACGTTTGCCCTGGCCTGCGCTCAGTATGACTACGCGGCGGACCGTGGAGGAGATGAATCGATTCATGGGACCTTGTCGTCGGGATGCGTTACGGCGCGACGCCGGAAGGCCGCGCCTGGGGTTGTCGGTATTGTCCGCAAACAAAATATCATATCTTAATACGGTTCTTAATACGGTGAGCCCACGAGTACTATTCTCCGCGCGGTCCGGGGCGGCGCGCCCGCCGTCTGCGACCCCTTCCCTTCGCCCTCTGCCATGCCCCGCCTGATCGATCGTTACGTCATTCGCGAGATCGCCGTCGTCTGGTTCGCCGTGGCCGTGGTGCTCACGATCCTGTTCGCGAGCTTCAGCTCCATGCGCTTCATGGCCGAGGCGGCCAGCGAGACCCTGAGTCTGGAGGCGGTGTTCCAGCTCGTGGGTCTGCGTACCCTGATCGCCCTCGAGGTACTGCTGCCCCTGGCCCTCTACCTGGCCGTAGTGATGGGCCTCGGGCGCCTGCACAGCGACTCGGAACTGGTGGCCCTGCAGGCCGTGGGGGTCGGCGAGGGTCGGTTGCTGGTGGCGGTGGCCTGGCTCGCGGTACCCCTGGGGATGGCCGCGGGGGCCTTGGCCCTGGAGGTCCGTCCGTGGGCCTATGACATGAGTTACGTCCTGGAGGCCCGGGAGGAGGCCGAATCCCTGGTGGACCGTGTGCGTGCCGATCGTTTCGAGAGCGACGGGGACGGTGAGCGGGTGATCCATGCCCGGCGGGTGGACGCCGCCGCGCGCCGCCTCGAGGAGGTCTATATCTACCGGCGTGACGGCGAGCACCGGGACATCTTTCTCGCCCGCAGCGCCGAGCAGCCGCAGCCGGTCCCGGGCAGGCCTTCCACTCTCGTCCTCGAGCAGGGCAGCGCCTATCGCTTCGAGGCCACGGGGCGCACCCGCCTGGTGTTGCGTTTCAAGCGCCTGACCCTGCATCTCGAAGAGACGGAAACCGTGCTGGGTTACAAGCGCAAGGCGGCGCCCACGGCCGAACTCGCGGACTCCGATTCGCCCCATGATGTGGCCGAGTACCAGTGGCGCCTGTCCCGCCCCGCCGCCACCGTGCTGCTGGCATTGCTGGCCGTGCCCCTGAGCCGTTCGGCGCCGCGGCGCGGGCGCTACGGGCGGGTTTTCCTCGCCGTGGTGGCCTACGGCGTGTACTACAACCTGGGCAGCGTGGCCCGTACCTGGGTCGAGCAGGGCGCAGTGCCGCCGCTGCCCGGCCTGTGGTGGCCTCACGCCTTGCTGGCGCTGGTCCTGGCGGTGGTCTACCGGCCGCGCAGGGGGCGCCCATGACGCTGCTGGATCGCTATCTGGTGGGTGCTCTGCTCATGGGCACGGGGTTGGCCGCGGCGGTGTTGCTCGGCCTGTTCGGGTTCATGGATCTGGTGGAGCAGCTGGAGGACGTGGGGGACGGCAGTTTCGGCACCCTGGACGCGGCCTGGCAGACCCTGTTGGCCATGCCCCGCCGCCTCGCCCAACTGCTGCCCTTCGCGGCCCTCATGGGCGGTATCGCCGCCCTCGGCGGACTGGCCAACCACCAGGAGCTGGTGGCCATGCGGGCGGCCGGGTTGTCGGTGCGTCGTCTGGCGGTAACGGTGGTCGAGGCCGCCGTGGTGCTGGTGGTGATCCTGGTGGCCCTGGAGCAGTTTATTGCCCCGACCCTCGATTACACCGCCCTGGAGGCGCGCAATCGGGCCATGGGGGACAGTGGCGAGACGGGACGTGACTGGTGGTTGCGGGACGGCCACGTGATCCTGCGCATCGGCGACATGCGCCACGGGCGGGTGCCCGCGGACCTCGAGTTGATGGAGCTCGCCCCCGATATGGCCCTGGCGCGCTTCGTCCACGCCGGGCATGCGGACATCATCGCCGAGGACCTCTGGCTGTTGCGCGATGTGACCGTCAAGACGTTCTCTGCCGGCGCCGAGCCCCGTCACCAGCATACCCTGGAATGGCGTCCCCCCACCGGCATCGGCCGCATCACCCGCCTGCAACTGGCGGCAGAGAGCCTCGCTCCCCTGGAACTGTTTCGCTACATCGCCTACCTGGAGGCCGCAGGGCGCCCGTCGGGTCAGTACGCCCTGGTGCTGTGGCAGAAGCTGGCGGCGGCCATCAATACCCTGGCCATGGCGCTTCTGGCCCTCGGTTTCGTGTTCGGCACCCCGCGCAGTGGCCTGGGCGCGCGCCTGTTGCTGGGGGCCGTCACCGGCATCTCGTTCTTCCTCCTGGCCCAGCTGGGTGGGCAGGCAGGGCTGGTGGTGGGTTTGGCGCCGGCGCTGGTGACCCTGGGTCCGGCCCTTGCGATGCTCGCTGTCGCACTCCTGGTGCTGCGCCGCCAGGGGCCGGGCTGAGGGCCTCAGGAATTGGCGGAAACCGCTGGTGCGGCGACCTCGAACTGCCAGGATGGACCGTCGCGCGGGGTGGCGGAGGCCGCGTCGAGGGTCCGGCAGCGCACGTCGATACGCCAGCCACCCGCCATGCGGCTCAGGCGGTAGAGGTGATAGGCGGCAGCGCGCCCGTCCCGTGCATCCTGCGCCGATGCCGAGGGCACGCCGATGACGGGGATGGCACCGGCGGGCCCGGGCAGGTAACCCCGTGTGCTGCGGTGAGTGTGGCCATGGAGCACCAGTTCGGCGCCCCGGCGGGCCAGCACGTCGGCGAAGGCGCCGGCATCGTCCAGACCGCAGCGGCGGCTCACCACGCCGGCCATGGGGGGGTGGTGAATAAGGACCACCCGGGACAGGCCCTCGCGGCCGGCGGCCTCCAGTATGTGGTCCAGGGCCGCCAGCTGGCCGGGACCCAGGCGCCCGCTGGCCAGCAGGGGTGCCGTGGGCAGGGCGCTGGAGAGGGCGATCACCGCCACGGGACCGCGCCGGCGCAAAAAAGGAAAGGTGATGGAGCCGTCGTCTCCCGTCATGTAGGCCTGCCACAATCCGAGGGTGGCCAGCCGGGGGGCGGGCGCGTAGGTATCGTGGTTGCCGGGGGTGACGGTCACCGCCGCGGGCTCGCCGCAGCGGCCCAGCCATTCCCGGGCCTGGCGGTACTCGCCAGGGGTGCCGATCTGGGTGAGGTCGCCGGTGATGACCAGGTGATCCGGTGCCTGGCGGTGGATATCCGCCGTGAGGCGTTCCAGGACCTCCGGCAGGTGGATGTGTCGCCGGTGCCGATGCCAGGACAGGTAGCCCAAAAGCCGCTTGCCGAGCAACTCCGGCCACCGCACACCGTCCAGGGTCGTGAGGTGGGGATCCGACAGATGAGCGAGAGTGAAGGTTTCGCCGCCAGGGGCTTCGGTTATGCGGGGGGCCATGGAGTGATTATACTCGCCGCCCTCGAGGGGTCGTCGTTCGGACATCCCCAGGTCCTTAGGAAGGTTCCTGAGAATATGATCGTCGACATCATCGGAGACAGCGAGGTGCGGTTATGGGGCCTCGGCGGCCAGGAGCGCCTGCGGCGCACCCTGGCGGCGTTTCCAGAGGTGCGTCTTGCGGATGCCGGCGGGTCGGTCCCTGAGCCCGGGACGGCCCTGGTCCTGCGGGGGGATCATCACTTCGATCCCCGGGTGGTGCAGGCCCTGGCGGCGGGTGATACGCCCCTGCTGTTGGCGGGCGAAGATGGTGTTCCGGTGGCCGCCCGGGGCCCGGCCGGGCAACTGTCGACCTTGCGTTCCGCGTTGCAGCAAGGCCATACCCCGGCGTTTGCAGATATCCCCGTGGTGGGGTCCAGGGATCTGGTGGGGGGCTACGACGCGAAGCTGCTGAGCCACAGCCCGCCCCGGGTGCAATCCATCTCCGCCACCAACGCCCCGTGGCTGGAGCGGGAACTGTTTGCCGGCGCCTACAAGGGCGTCACGGATGGGGTCACCAAGTGGTTGTGGCCGGCCCCGGCACGGGCCGTCACCCGCTGGTGTGTGGCTCTCGGCATCCAGCCCAACCATGTCACCGTCCTCAGCCTGGTGCTGGCGGTGGTGGCGGGGATCGCCTTCTATCAAGGTGCCTTCGGCGTGGGACTGCTGGCGGGCTGGGTCATGACCTTCCTGGATACGGTGGACGGCAAGCTGGCGCGGGTGACCGTCACCTCCAGCCGCCTGGGCGACATCCTGGACCACGGGCTCGACCTGATCCATCCACCCCTGTGGTACCTGGCCTGGGGCCTCGGGCTCGCCGCCTCCTGGGACCTGACCCCGGGGCTTCAAGCCACCCTGGTACTGATCTTCGCCGCCTATCTGGGGGGGCGCCTGTGCGAGGGCGCCTTCCATCCGGGGCTGGCCCCCTTTTCCATGTTCGTGTGGCGGCCTTTCGACTCCTTCAATCGTCTCATCACCGCGCGGCGCAATCCCAACCTGATCCTGTTGACCGTGGGCTGGGCGGCGGGGCGGCCGGACCTGGGGTTGTGGGCGGTGATGGCCTGGCATGTGCTGTCCACGGGGGTGCTGGCGCTGCGCCTGGCCATGGCCCTGGTGGTGCGCCGGCGGGCCCCCCTGGACTCGTGGCTGAGCCGGGTGGGGCCGGGCCGCGGGCCCCGGGACCTGGCGGTGCGCACCTTCACCCGCCTGGGCGATGATGGTGGCAGGAGCTGAGGATACGGCGGGGGCCCCGGACCCCCTGCGGGCGGTGGTGGCGGCCCAGGCGGCCGCCCCCTTTTCTGAGGATCTGCACCACGTGACAGCCGCCCTCCGGGGGCGTTTCGGCGCCAACCTGGCGGGGGTGCTGTTCTACGGCTCCTGCCTGCGCAGCGGTGATCCGCGGGATGGTCTTGTGGATGCCTACGCGGTGGTGGATGGCTACGCCGCGGCTTACGACAAGCCATGGCTGCGGTGGGTCAACGCCTGGCTGCCCCCCAACGTGTTCTATATGGAGTGTGCCACCCCCCAGGGGCCCATCCGGGTCAAGTATGGGGTGCTGTCCCTGGCGGATCTGGAACGCGGCGTGGGCCGCTGGTTCCACTCCTACCTGTGGGGCCGCTTCGCCCAGCCCGTGCGTCTGGCCAACGCCCGGGATGGGGCCGCCCACGCCCGTCTGGAGAACGCGTTGACCACGGCGGTGCGCACCTTCATCACCCACACGGCGCCCTGTGTGGAGTCTCCCTTCGAGGCCGGCACCCTGTGGCGGGTCGGGCTGGAACTAAGCTACGCGGCGGAACTGCGGCCCGAGGACCGGGGTCGCGCCGCGCGCCTGGCGGAGCTGGAGGCGGCGGCCTGCGCGGCCCGCACGGCCGCCGCGGCCGCGGGGCCCGCGCCGCTCCTCGTGGCGGTGGGAGAGGGGGTATATCGCCAGGGGCCGGGAACGACCCTGAGCCGGCGTGGCTGTCGCCGCCGCTGGTGGCTGCGGCGCTGGCAGGGCCGGTTGCTGTCCCTGGCCCGCCTGATCAAGGCGGCCTTCACCTTCCAGGGCGGGGTGGACTACGCCGCCTGGAAGGTAGAGCGCCATACCGGCATGGCGGTGCCGGTCACGGCCGCCATGCGGCGCCACCCGGTGGTGTTTGGCCTGCGCACGGTGTGGCGGCTGCTGCGGGCCCGGGTGCTGCATTGAGATTGGGGTTGGACAGCGCCCACGAACGCGGAGGATCATGGTAATCATGGAACAGACGGCGAATCCACCGCAGAAAAAACGTCACCGCCCCAGCCAGCGTGCGGGTGGGCCTGTGGGTCATCAAGCGTATCGAGCGCTTCCTGGAGCGCCAGTCCCTGGTGGGCACGGCGCCCTTCCTGGACAACCGGGACTTCCCCTGGACCCGCGAGCTGGAGGCACGCTGGCGGGTGGTGCGGCAAGAACTCGAAGGGGTGATGCAGGATCCCGAGCGCCTGCCCAGCTTCCAGGAGATCTCCAGGGACCAGACCAACCTGACCCAGGATGACCGCTGGAAGACCTTTTTCCTCTACGGCTACGGCTACAAGATGCCCGGCAACTGCGCCCGCTGTCCCGAGACCACCCGCCTGGTGGAATCCGTGCCCGGCATGATGACGGCCTTCTTCTCCATCCTCGCCCCGGGCAAGCACATCCCCCGCCACCGCGGGCCCTACAAGGGTGTGGTGCGCTGTCACCTCGCCCTCATGGTGCCGGAGCCCCGGGAGCGCTGCCGCATCCAGGTGGGGGACGAGGAGGCCCATTGGGAGGAGGGCCGCTGCCTGGTGTTCGACGACACCTACAAGCATGCGGTGCAGAACGACACCGACGGCACCCGGGTGGTGCTGTTCCTGGACGTGCGCCGGCCCCTGGCCTTTCCCGCCTCCGCCCTCAACCGCCTGGTGCTCGCCCTCATCCGCTGGTCTCCCTTCATTCGCGACGCCCGCCGCAACCAGCAGGCCTGGGAGCGCCGCTGGGGGGATTGACGGACCTCAATTGCGCGCCGGGCGGCTTATGTCAGATTAACGGTCTGGTGGGCCATCCGGTCCTGCGCCATCCGGCCCACCAGGGTTGTCTGGAATCAGACGGGAGGATGCTTCATGGCGGATGACATCAGAGACAGGGCCGGCGGTAGCGGCCGCCGGGGCGGGCAGAAGTTGAGCCGCCGGGCCTTCATCAAGTCCTCGAGTATGGGCACCGTCGCCTTCGCCATGGGCCCCGGTGCCTACGCCGCCGGGCAGGCCGGTGCGGAAGAGGGCTCGGAGACCCGTCTCGAGGCGGGCGAGACGGTGCCCATCACCCTCGATATCAACGGCCGCAGCGAGCGCCTGCTGGTGGAGCCGCGCTGGAGCCTGCTGTTCGTGTTGCGGGAACGCCTCGGGCTCACGGCCGCCAAGATGGGCTGCGAGCGGGGCGAATGCGGCTCCTGTACCGTGCTCGTGGACGACGTCCCGCGCTACGCCTGCCTGACCCTGGCGGTGGAGGCCGTGGACCGGCGCATCGAGACCGCCGAAGGGCTCATGGACGGCGAGACCCTGGGCCAGGTGCAGGCCAGCTTCGTCAAGGAGGACGGCCTGCAGTGCGGCTACTGCACGCCCGGCCAGGTGATGGCGGCGGAGGGGCTGCTGCGCAGGAATCCGTCCCCGGGGCGGGAGGAGATCCGCCATGCCATGAGCGGCAACCTGTGCCGCTGCGGCGCCTACGCCCATATCTTCAACGCGGTGGCCGACGCCGCCCGCCACAGGAAGAGGTGAGCCATGGCAGAGGAAGGAAAAGGCATCGAAGGCCAAATCCCCTTTACTCAGGCCCCCGACGCGGGCGCCGCAGGCGAGGCCGAGCCCTGGGGGGAGCGCACCCGGGTGGTGGGGCAGCGCCGCCCCCGGGTGGATGGCTATGAGCGGGTGAGCGGGGCGGCCGTATTCCCCTCGGACGTGGTGCTCCCCGGCATGGTCTACGGGGCCATGCTCGGCAGCCCCCACGCCAACGCCCGGGTGAAGTCCATCGACACCGCCGCCGCCGCGGCCATGCCCGGCGTCTACGCGGTGATCAGCCGCAACACCGGCGACGCCAATCCCGCCTGGTCGTACGGCGACGGCCATCAGGGCCGGCTGTTCGAGGACCACTGCCGCTTCGAGGGCGAGGCGGTGGCGGCGGTGGCCGCCGACTCCCCCTACCGGGCGGCCGACGCCCTGCGCGCCATCGCCGTGGAGTACGAGGAGCTGCCCTTCGTGTCGGACGTGGCCCGTGCCCTGGATGACGACGCCCCCGGCGTCCATCCCGACGGCAATCTGGCGGGCGAGTCCGACGATGCCCGGGGCGACGTGGAGCAGGGCTTCGCCGCGGCCGACGTGGTGCTGGAGCGCAGCTACCGCGTGGAGAGTCAGATGCAGACGCCCCTCGAGCCCCATGGCTGCGTGGCCCGCTGGGACGGCGATCGGCTTACGGTGTGGGAGTCCACCCAGGGGGTGTTCGCCATCCAGGGCGAGCTGGCCGAGGTGCTGGGCCTGCCCCTGGCCCGGGTGCGGGTCATCGGCCACTACGTGGGTGGGGCCTTCGGCTCCAAGCTGCGCACCGACAAGTACGCCGTGGCGGCGGCCCTGATGGCCCAACGCATCAATCGGCCGGTGAAACTGTTCCTGACCCGGGAGCAGACCCTGCTCACCCAGGGCAACCGGCCGCCCACCCTCATGACCCTCAGGGTGGGGGCGAAGAAGGACGGCACCCTGACCGCCATCCACTTCGAGGGTACGGGGGCCAGCGGTGCCTACCGGGCCGGCGGCACCGCCCTGCTGGACTGGATCGCCAAGGACCTCTATCGCTGCCCCAACGTGCGCACGCACCTGAAGGACGTCTATATCAACGCCCAGCCGGCCCGTCCCTTCCGCGCCCCCGGCTACGTCCAGTGCTCGTGGGCCATGGACCAGATGATGGACGAGCTGGCGACCGAGCTCGCCATGGACCCGGTGGCCCTGCGGCTGAAGAACATCCCCGGCGGTTCCCAGGCCCGCGGTGACAAGCCCTACACCACCGACGGCCTGCGGCGCTGCATCGAGGAGGGGGCCGCGGCCTTCGGCTGGCAGCAGGCCAAGGCTTCCGGAAACGGCGAGGGCCATGTGCGGCGCGGCGTGGGCATGGCCGCCGCCAACTGGTTCGTGGGCGATGGCGGCCCGCCGGCCACGGTGATCCTGCGCCTCTACGTCGATGGCACCGCCAACCTCAACATGGGGGCCTCGGACATCGGCACCGGTACCAAGACGGTGATGGCCATGGTAGTGGCGGAGGAGTTCGGCATGGGCCCCGACGCCATTCAGGTGGAGCACGCCGATACCGCCACCACCCAGTTCGCCACCCCCTCCGGGGGCAGCAAGACGGTGCCCACCGAGGCCCCCACCGTACGCCGCGCCTGCCTGGCGGTGAAGGACCAGCTCATGGACATGGCCGCCGCCCAGTTGGGACGCTCGCGCGAGGAGATCCGCTTCGCCGGCGACCGCCTGGAGACCACCGACGGCCTTGAGGCCGTGGCCATCACCGACCTCGATGCCCTGAAGAATCAGAAGGTGGTGGTAGGGGTAGGGGAACGCCGGCCCAACCGCGACGACGTCAGCATCACCCCCTTCGCGGCCCAGTTCTGCGAGGTGGAGGTCAATACCCGCACCGGCGAGGTGCGCCTGCTGCGCATGCTCGGCACCAACGAGAGCGGGCGGGTCATCAACCGCCTCACCTGGGACGGCCAGGTGGTGGGGGGAATCACCATGGGGGTCGGCTTCGCCCAGACGGAATCACGGGTGCTGGACGGGCCCACCGGCAAGCTGTGCAACAAGAGCTGGCACGACTACAAGCTGCCCACCGCCCTGGACGTGCCTGACGAGGTGGTGTCGGCGCCGGTGATGCTGAACGACCGGGAGGCCAACATCGTGGGGGCCAAGGGCCTCGGCGAGCCGGTCACCATCCCCACCGGTGCGGCCATCGCCAACGCGGTGTACGACGCCGTGGGGGTGCGCATGTCCGACACGCCCATCAACCCCGAGACCCTCGTCGCCCGTATCCATCACCAGGAGGGCCAGCCATGACTGCGCCATTCGCCTACGTGCGGCCGCGCTCCGTGGCCGCTGCCATCTCCAGCGCCGCAGCCGACGGGGCGGCTGTCCATGCCGGCGGCACCGATCTGCTGGGCTGCCTGCGGGACGGCGTCTACGCCGTGGACACGGTGGTGAGCCTGGCGGATATCGAGGGCCTCGCGGGAGTGCGGGAGGGGAAGGACGGCGGCCTCGCCATCGGTGCCATGACCACCATCACCGCCCTGGCCGAGAACCCCATGGTGGCCGGACGCTACCCGGGCCTCGCCCAGGCCGCCGCGGCCGTGGCCAGCCCCCAGCTGCGCCATCAGGGCACCGTGGGCGGCAACCTGTGCCAGAAGCCCCGCTGCTGGTACTACCGCGGCGACTTCCCCTGCCTGCGCAAGGGCGGCTACAGGTGCTTCGCCGTGAACGGCGAGAACCAGCACCATGCCATCCTGGGCGGGGCCCAGTGCTTCATCGTCCATCCCTCGGATTTGGCACCGGCCCTCATGGCCCTCGATGCCGCGGTGATCATCGACGGTCCCGACGGCACCCGGCGGGTCCCGGTGGCGGAACTCCACGTCGCCCCCGCGGACGATCCCACCCGCGAGACGGTGCTGGAGGCCGGCGAGATCATCACCGAGGTGCGCATCCCGGCGCCGCCCCCCGGCCTCTACAACAGCTATCGCAAGATCCGCACCCGGCGCTCGTGGGACTTCGCCATCGCCGGCTGCGCCCTGGCCCTGACCCTGGAGGACGATACGGTGGGGCAGGCCCGGGTGGTGCTGGCCGCCGCCGCGCCGGTACCGTGGCGCGCCACGGCCGCCGAGGAGGCGCTGCGCGGCAATCCCCTGGACGAGGCCCACATCCGCGAGGCCGCCGACGTCGCCATGGCCGACGCCGTGCCCATGACCCACAACGCCTACAAGGTGCCCCTCTTCAAGGGCATGCTCATGGAAGAACTCGCCAGGGCCCGTCCCCGCTAACCCCGCCCCCCGCGGGGGGGCGATGGACCCGGTTCGTGGCCGCCCGCAGGGAACGTCCCGGGAGCGCGTGTTGTCGCATTTTAATGCGCATTAAATTCATCCCTGGAAGGTTCCGCCTCCCGGCGACGGGCGGGTTGGCCGTGATGGGGCTGCTGATGATGTGCCCGGCGATGGCAGCCACCACGGATGTCGCACCCGTGGCCGTGGCCCGTTCCGAGACCATCCCCATCGTCCGGGAGGAGCGGGTCACCGGCACCGTCACTTCACCCCGCACCTCGTCCCTGTCCACCCAGGTGGGCGGCATGGTGGCGGCGTTGCCGGTGGATGCCGGCGACCGCGTGGCGGCGGGCGGGTTGCTGGTGGAACTCGACCACGAGTTGGCGGATCTGAAACTGGAACTCTTCGATGCCGCGGCCCGGCGGGCGCGGGCGGAGCTGGCGGATGCCCGCCGGCGCCTGCGGGAGCGGCGCGCCCTGGAGCGGGATCAGACCATATCGGCCAGCGAGCTGGAGGCCCGGGCCACGGCCGTGGCGGTGGCCGAGGCCGAGATGGCGGGGGCGGCCGCGGAGGTCCGGCACCAGCGGGCCGTGGTGGCGCGGCACCGCATCACCGCCCCCTATGACGGGGTCATCAGCCGCCGGGTGGCGGAGGTGGGGGAGTGGGTCTCCCCCGGTGACACGGTGGTGGAACTGGTGGCCACCACCGGCCTGCGCTTCGACTTCCGCGCCCCCCAGGAACTCTATCCCCGCCTGAACGAGGATACCGCCGTCGAGGTGTTCCTCGACGCCCTCCCCGGACGACCCATCGCCGGGCGTATCCACGCTGCGGTGCCGGTGAGTGACCCCTCCGCGCGTACCTTCCTGCTGCGGGTGTTGCCGGCCGAGGACGCCCATCCCACCATGACCCCGGGCATGTCCGTACGGGGCATCCTGCGCCTGGAAACGGGACGCAGGGGGGTGGTGGTGCCCCGTGACGCCCTGCTGCGTTATCCCGACGGCCGCGTGTCGGTGTGGGTGGTGGAGCGCTCCGCAACCACCCCCCGGGCGCGGGAGCACCAGATCCGGCTGGGCCTCGCCTTCGGTGACGAGGTGGAGATCCGGGACGGCCTGGCGAGTGGTGCGACGGTAGTGGTGGAGGGCAATGAGGCCCTGCGGGACGGCCAGGCCGTCCGTGTGCGCGGCGGCGACTGAGGGGCGCCATGTTCGAGGCCATCATCCGCCGCGGGGTGCTGATGACCGTCATCGTCCTCATCCTGGGGGTGCTAGGGGTCCTGGCGGCCCTGCGGATCCCGGTTCAGATGATCCCGGACCTGGAGGTGCGCACGGTGACGGTACAGACCTCCTGGCCCGGCGCCACGCCCCAGGATGTGGAGAAGGAGATCCTCATCGAGCAGGAGGAGTACCTGCGCACCATTCCGGCCCTGCGCCGCATCATCTCCCGCGCCTCCAGCGGTCAGGCCGAGATCGAGATGGAGTTCCCCTTCGGCGTGGACATCACCGAGACCCTGATCCGGGTGAACAACGCCCTCAACCAGGTGCGTCCTATCCGCTGAACGTGGACGAGCCCCGGGTCTACGCGACGTCGTTCTCCCAGAACTCCTTCATGTATTTCCGCATCGCCCCGTTGGAGGGTAATCCCCGGGGCCTCGACATGGACATGATGCGGGATTTCGTGGAGGACCACGTGCGCCCGCGCATGTCCGGCGTGCCGGGCGTGTCCCGGGTGGGCGTGGGCGGCGGCGCCGAGCGCCAGGTGCGGGTGCTGCTTGATCCGGAGGCCCTGGCCCAGCGGGACCTCACGGTGCTGGACGTGCGCGAAGCCATCACCGCGCGCAACCGTGACGTCTCCGGGGGTGAGCTGGAGAGCGGCAAGCGCCGCTACCTGCTGCGCACCGTGGGGCGCTTCGACGAAGTGGAGGACATGGACACCCTCATCATCGCCCGCCGCGGCGACGCGGTGATCCGCCTCGCCGACGTGGCCCGGGTGGTGCTCGACCATCAGGAGGTCCGGGATGCCTCCTTCGTCAATCGCCAGCCCGTCATCAGCCTGTCCGTGCGGCGCATCACCGGCTCCAACGTCATCGACATCAAGTACGCCATGATGGACCAGGTGGCGGCCATCAACGAGGAGATGCTGCGGCCCGCCGGCATGGAGATGGCCCTCACCGCCGACGACGTGACCTACGTCGAGGACTCCATACCAGCAACGAGGGCGGTACCCGCAGCGTCAATCTGGACATCACGGGGCCGCGGCTCGGGCCCATCTACGATGTCGCCCTGGCCGCCTACCGGCGTGCGGAGGAGGTGTTCGACGGGCCGCGCATCCAGGCCAACCCGTCCACCCTGTCCCTGGCCCAGCCCCTCATCGAGGTACGCCCTGACTGGGACCGGGCCAGCGAGGTGGGCATGAGCGCCGGGGACCTGGGTTTCACCGTGGCCGCCCTCACCGACGGCGCCTTCGTGGACGAGTTCTTCCTGGCCGACGACAAGATCGATATCTACCTGTACAGCGGCGCCGGTCCCGGGGTCGGGGTGGGCGAGCTGGAGCGGCTGCCCATCTATACCCCCCAGGGCGCGGTGTTGCCCCTGTCGGCCCTGGCCTCCGTGGTGCAGACGGTGGATACCAGCACCATTCGGCGGGTGGAGGGCCGCCGTGCCGTGACCCTCAACATCATCCCTCCCGAGACGGTGGCCCTGGAGACCGGCGTGGAGGTGGTGCGGCAGGAGGTGCTGGGCCACCTGCGCGAGACCGGCGCCATCCCCAGCGGCATCACCATCGACATCTCCGGGGCCAGCGACCAGCTCCAGGCCACCCAGGAGGCCCTGCGGACTAACTTCGCGGTGGCGCTGGTGATCGTCTACCTGGTGCTGGTGGCCATTTTCTCCCACTGGGGCTATCCCCTGCTCATCATGGTGGCCATTCCCCTGGGCGTGGCCGGTGGCATCGCCGGCCTGTGGCTGCTCAACCAGGGTGGGGCCCTGCTGCCCCTGGCGGGCCTGCAGGCCGTGCATCAGCCCTTCGACATGATCTCCATGCTGGGCTTTCTCATCCTCATGGGCACGGTGGTGAACAACCCCATCCTCATCGTCCATCGTGCCATGGACAACGTGCGCCACGAGGGCATGGCGGCGCTGGATGCCGTGCGCGAGGCGGTGGATGCCCGCCTGCGGCCCATCGCCATGTCGGCCATCACCACCATCGCCGGGCTGTCGCCCCTGGTGTTCCTGCCCGGCGCCGGCGCCGAGCTCTACCGCGGCGTGGGCGCCATCGTGCTGTTCGGCATCCTCGGCGCGGCCATCGTCACCCTCACCATGCTGCCCGCCCTGACGGTGTTCGTGTTGAGCCTTCAGGAGCGCCGGTAGCGGACCTGAGGGGCCTGTTGCGGGAGAAACGCCCCGGCGCGAGGCATGCGCGGCGGGTTTGAATGTCGGGATGAATCCCGACCTACAAAAAGCGTAACCGCAAAAGACGCGAGTGACGCGAAAAGGGAGAAGGTCAGGGAGGAGTGGCCGTTTGAAAAGGCGCAGCGGATCCACCGTTTCGGCTTCAGCATAGCGGACGCACGGGTAATAAACCTTTTCCCCTTTCCCATTTCCCCTGGGGAGAAAGACAGAGGCGTAGGTCGGCTGCTCTTGGCAGCCGACGGAAACTCGGCGCTTTGCGGGCGCGGATGTCGGTTGCCGAGAGCAAGCGACCTACAGACTGCTTGACAGGAAACGGAGTATCTACATTCGTGCCGAAGGAATGGGCGGTGGGGGTGTCGTGTCGGGCTGTAGGTCGGGCTTCAGCCCGACATCCCGCCAGGCGGAGCCAATAGCTGGGGTGAGCTTGCGAACCCCACGAAATGCTCTTTCCCGTGCCATGCCCGCGTCCTTCACGTACAGATCCCGGTGCTCAGAAATTGAGCCTGGCGTCGGCGCGAAGGATGTAGTCGGTCTCCAGGGCGCCGCCGTTGAGGTCCTGTACCACCGGCACCTGCAGCGCCCCCTCCAGGATCCACCGCCGGCCCACGTATTGAGGCCCCGGCGTGAGAAAGAGCCGTGTGCCGCCGGAGTCGGGGTCCCTGCGGCCATCGATGCGGTTCCTGCCCTCATGGATCAGGTTGACCTCCAGGGCGCCGTAGATGAAGGCCGGTACGCCACCGGCAATCTCCAACGGATTCAAGCGATATTCCAAAGACCCATCCAGGCGCCAGACATCCCCGGCCTCGAAGTCGTCGGCCACGGTGTTCTCCCGATAAGTGATCTGCCTATCCATCTGGTATCTCAGGGTCTGGTGGGTCATGACGATGCCGCCGAAATAGTCCCACGATCCGGAGCCCGCCTGCACACTGGCCGGCAGCCGGCCATGGGAATCACAGTCGTCATCTCGCCCGTGGGCGCCTTGATCCCGGCGAAGGGCGCGACGCGTAGCCAGGGCATTCTCGCCATAGCGCATCACCACGATGCCACCCACGGTCACGCCCTGGTCGTCGAGTTTACCCTGACCGCGCTGCATGGCCGGCCCCAGGGCCACCGTGCCCACGTCGCTGATGGTGACGGGCACGCCGCCCGGCGCCAAGGTCTTCGAACACCAACGGACGGTCCCCGAGCTCCAGGTACTCCTGTTGTGCGGCCAGCAACTCCGGTCCGTTGACGGTGAACAACTTCTGGCCTTTCTCGACCGGGGCGCCGACGTAATCCACGTGCAGCTCGCCGATCCAGGCATCGAACTTGAGTGCGACGTCGGCCAGGCGCGTCTCGCCGTAGGTCACCCGGCCCACGGCGCGGATGGCGCGGGTCAGGTCCCTTGTGAGCATCACTCTGGGAGCCCCACCGTGTTACTCGCGCCATGAGGGTCGCTGATAGGGTTGTCCGCGGTGTTGCTGCCACATGGGCGGGCCGTCCCGGTAGCCGCCTCGGGACATGTCGTTCCGCCGCTGTTGCCACAGGGGTGGTCCCGGCTGGAATTCCGGGTAATGCTCGTGATAGCGGTGCTCTCTCTTCCGGGGTGCGGTGTTGAAGGGGGCATCCTGCCGTGGCCTGGACTCATGGCGTTGGTGCTCCTCGGCCGACCGGTCGTGCCGGGGGCGATGATGCCGGTCATCCATCATGGGACGCGAGTGGTGCGGGTGCTGGTGGCGGCTGTCGCGGGACGTATCGAACTGGGCCATGAACTGGGCCGTCGCGGATGGGGCGGAGCAGACGATCGCCACGGTGGCGAATAGAGGGATTAGTTTCATGGGGTCTCCAGTGTTCGGGTCAGGCTTGCATACTTGCATTAAAGCAGAGACCAATTATCTCCGCGGTCTGACACTAATTACTGTTATGCAAGTGTGGCGCCAGTTTTTGTGTTTAACTCCCATGGCGATACGCGCCGCCCGGAATGATAAAAGAGAAGCGCGTATCGCCATGCTCGTTCCCTCACCCCATCCCTGTACTCCGGGCATCCTGCCCTTCGCCCTGCGGGCCGCCCAAGGCGCGTTCAAATCCGTTCCCGACGGATTTGTCCCAGAGGGAGAGGGGGAGAGCGTGCTTCGCGGCTTGCACCTTAAATGGTTGGGACCTGAGCACGGCGGGCGTGCCGAGATGTGGCTCGGCCAGCAGATGAAATACGACCTGTGGCAGGTTGCTCGACCTCCGACCGATCTTCGATTCTTATGTGGGCGAGGGGGGAAAGGTGCCGGAATACGGGGAGGATCTCTTCCCTTTCGAAGCCGTAGTACCCGCGCATCACCCACTCGAACTCGAGCAGCACGGTCTTGCAGACCATGAGCGGATCACCCGCCTCGATGAGCTTGCGCGCCGCCTCGTGCTGCTTCGATGCCTCGGTATCGGCGCGGTCTTGGATGTAGTAGCGAGCCAGGATGTTGGTGTCCAATCCATTCACGGACCGGACGATCCCCTTTTCAGCAGTGTCGACGGATCGAGATCGGTGGCGACGGCAGCTTTCTTACTCTTGAGCATACCGAAGCCGCTTTCCTCGACCTCCGCAGGGGTGCTCACCAAGTGCAACTGCACGTGGTCTCCCACAATAGTGAATTCCACCTTGCTGCCCTTGCGGATGCCCAACTTTCGCCTGATCGCCTGGGGAATCGTTACCTGGCCCTTGCTGGTGACCGAGGTGGTTTCCATAATATGACCCTCAAGGTAATACTCAGTAGGAGTATACCGGGGTTATAGTCGAGACAAGCACAAACCAAGAAACAATAGTCTCTCGCCAAGACGCAAAGAACGCCAAGGGATCAGCAGTCTCTTCCAGCCGATTGGCGATGCGGGTAATGCTATGCTTCATGAGCGCCTCGCCGAAATTAAGCAAGGGACTGCCGGGATGGTTTTGCTATCAGCCGGTTCTTCATGGTGGTAGGAGGACCTGTCGTGGTCGCTCCGGTTGTCTGCGACGACGATCAGCTGTGGCCGGCGAGCCAGCCCTCCACGGCCTTGCGATCCGGCACGCCGCCGGCATGGACCACGGTGCCATCGATGACGACGCCGGGGGTGGACATGACGCCGTAGCCCATGATGGCGGCGATGTCTTCCACCTTCTCGATCTCGATGTCGACATTGCCGGCCTTGGCGGCCTCCTCGATGAGGGCCTGGGTGCGTTTGCAGTTGGCACAACCCGTGCCGAGTACCTTGATGTTCATCATGGTGTCACTACCTCTGGTTTGATGGCCTCCATGGAGGCGGAAACGACATAGGCCTCGGCCTCATGTCCGGGCGCCCAGTCGCGGATGAATTCCCGGCTCTTGTCCTGGGGCGCGATGCGAATGGCATCGAAGCCCGCGTCCCTCAACATGGTCTCCAACTCGTCCACGGGGCGGGCGCCGGCGATGCAGCTGGTATGGAGGGCCAAGTCGCGGCGTGTCTGCTCCGGGATTTCCGCACTCGCCACCACGTCGCTGACGGCGAGGCGGCCACCAGGCCTGAGCACGCGGAAGGCCTCGTGGAATACCTGTTCCTTGTGGGGCGAGAGGTTGATCACACAGTTGGAGATGATCACGTCGATGCTGGCATCCGCCACGGGCAGGTGCTCGATCTCGCCGAGGCGGAACTCCACGTTGCGGTAATCCCCCCGCCGGGCATTCTCCCTGGCCTTGGCCAGCATCTCCGGTGTCATGTCCACGCCGATGATGTGACCGCCGTCACCCACGGCGCGGGCGGCGAGGAAACAATCGAAGCCCGCCCCGCTGCCCAGGTCCAGCACCGTCTCCCCCGGTTTCAGGCCCGCGATGGCCTGGGGGTTGCCGCAACCCAGGCCCAGATCGGCGCCCTCGGGGATGGCGCCGAGGTCTGCATCCGAGTAGCCGAGCCGTGCCGAGTCGATGCTTACGGGTGTTGATCCGCAACAACCGCCGCCGCGGGCCGCGTCGCCGTAGGTCTCGCGCACGGCATCGCGAATGGAGTTCTGATCAGGTTCGTTCATGGCATCTGGCATGTTACTTGGGAAGTTGTTGAATGAAGTCGCGGGCGTCGTCTCCCCGCAGGTTGTCGGCGAGGCCTATGAGGCCATCCTTGAGGAATTTGGCCGGGATCCCCCGGGAGCGCAGATAGAGCATGGCGATGACGGCGCGGGGTGTGTGCGGGCAGGCGGTGACGATGACCTTGCTGGTATCCAGTTCGTCGAGCCGGGCGGGCAATTCCGGCAAGGGGATGTTCGTGGCCGGGCTGACCTTCCAGGCCGCGAACTCCTCCGGAAAACGGATATCGATCAACTGTGCATTGCCTTCCTTCAACAGCTGGATGAGGCCTTGGCTGTCCATTTTCATGTCCTTGCGCGCGGCGTAGTCGAAGTTCGTGATGTATTGCTCCAGCCCCCGGTCAGTGGCCAGCGCCTCATCGGCCAGCGCTTCATCGGCCAGCGCCGCGGTGCACAGGGAGAGAAACATCAGTACCACAGTCAATGTCTTCATGAGCTTGCTCCTGTAAGGATATGCTGCGGATTGGCCTCCCATGGCCAAGTCAGCGCGGAAGGTGAAAACACGGTTTTCGCCTTCCTTCATTGTCGATGGCCCATGCCATCGCACAAGCACGTGGCATCCTGCCGCGCGTAGGACACGCCGAATTCTTCGGCGTGTCCTCGATGTGTTCATTCAGACCGGTACCGACGCTCCAAGGAGGTTGAAGCCCCAGCCCACCAGCATGAAGGCGATGGCGAGGACGCCCGCATAGAGGGCGAGGGCCGGCCAGCGGATCACCTTGCGCAGGATGATCATCTCCGGCAGCGACAGGGCGGCGATGCTCATCATGAAGGCCAGCGTGGTGCCGATGGCCACACCCTTGCCGAGCATGGCCTCGGCCACCGGGATGACACCGGTGGCGTTGGAGTACAGGGGCACTCCCAGCAGCACGGCGCCGGGTACCGCCAGCCAGTTGCCCTCGCCACCCAGGTGCTCTGTGACCCAGTCCTCGGGCACGTAGCCATGGAACAGGGCGCCCACGGCGATCCCCGCCACCACCCACTTCCATAGCCGGCCGACGATCTCCCGCACCTCGCCCCAGGCGTAGCGATGGCGGCCGGCCAGGGAGGTGTCGGGCCGGGCCATGGTCGCCTCGCCCATGTGGATCTTCCACACGTAGTCCTCCACCCAGCGCTCGACGCGGAAGCGCTCCATCACCACGCCGCCCACATAGGCCACGGTGAGGCCGGCGGCCACGTACATCAGGGTCAGCTCCCAGCCCAGGATGCCGATGAGGATCACCACCGCCACCTCGTTGATCATGGGGCTGGCGATGAGGAAGGAGAAGGTGACCCCGAGGGGGATGCCGGCCTCCACGAAGCCGATGAACAGCGGCACCGACGAGCAGGAGCAGAAGGGTGTCACCGCGCCCAGACTCACCGCCGAGGAGCGCGCCAGCCACTTGGGTTTGCCGCGCACGTAGGCGCGCACCTTTTCCGGTGACAGCAGGGCCCGGAACAGTCCCATCACGTAGATGATCACCACCAGCAGGGCGAAGATCTTCGCCGTGTCCATGACGAAGAAATGAAGGGCGGCACCGCCATGGGTGGCGGGGTCCAGTCCCAGCCACTGGTAGACCACCAAGTCGGCGAGGCTATCGAACATGGGTATCAGCCTTTCTCCGGTGAGGGCAGGGCAGGTTCATTCCAGCGGTTTGCCGGCCGCGCGCCAGCGGTCGATGCCACCGGCCAGGTACCAGGCGTTCTCGTAACCGAGCAGGCGCAGGGCCATGACTACCTGGGTGCTGCGCAGCATGGTCTGGCAATACACCAGCACCGGCTGGCTATGGTCGCCGGCCAGGGCATCCAGCAGCGGGTCGATATCGGTATAGGGCACGTGGACGGCGCCGGGCAGGAGGCCGCCTTCCTCCACCTCGGCAGGGCTGCGCACATCGAACACCAGGTAGAACTCATCGCCCGGATCATCGGGCAGGGCCTCCGGTTGCAGCAGGAAGTTCTCGATGGGCCCGGCGGCGAGATAGGTGACGATGGCGTTGTCGAGGCCGTCCCGGGGCGCGGCCGCAGCCGACCAGGGCAGCAGGAGCGCCAGCAACAGCCCCAGGGCCGCGCCGGGGAGGATACGAGGTTTGAGTGATGCCTTCATTGGTGACTCCATATTCTTATCCATCCCTAGAGGGTTGAGGATGCGGCCGGTCCGGCCCCTGCGGGGCGCTGCAAGGGCGGGCCGGAGTTATCCGGCAGCCGCGCCGGGTGCGGGAAACGATTGAACGGATGTGGGTCCATGGTTGCTAAAGGGCGGATTCCAGTTGCAGATAGGTCCGGTGCAGGTTGCGGCGGTGCCAGTCATCGTAGAAGCGCAGATGGCGGAAGGCCGGTGCTTCGGCCAGGGCCTCGATGGTGGCGCCAATCTCCATCCAGTCCTCCAGTGCGCCCCCTACCCGGTCCGCCAGCGAGTGGAGATAGTCGCCGGTGTCCGCCGTGGCCTTCGCCATGTCGCCGGGCCGGCCGTGGCCCGGCACGACATGTGCGGGTTCGAGGGCCGCGATGGCATCGAAGGCGTCCCGCCAGGCCACCACGGACGTGAAGGGATGGATGCCCAGCATGCGGTCATGGAAGACGAAGTCCCCGGTGAACACGACGCGCTGGCGGGGCAGCCACAGCACCGCGTCGCCGGGGAAATGGCCGTTACCGGGCCACATGAGTTCAAGGTCCAGGCCGCCCAGCTGCAGGGAGGCCCGATCGGCGTCGATAGGGGCCGGGGCGTAGGCCGGCCCGATGTCCTCTACTACGTCGCCCAGCAGCCCCCGCAGGCGCGCCAGGTGGGCATCCACATGGGTCTGCTGGGCCGCCACCGTGCGTTCCAGGGCGATGATCTCGGCACCCTTCGCGGCGAAATAATCGTTGCCCAGCCAGTGGTGGTCCTGGGCGCCGATGTTCACCACCCAGCGGATGGGTTGGGGCGTGACGCCGGCCACCGTCCGTTCGATAAGCGCGGCGCCCGCGGGACTGGCGCCGGAGCCCACCAGGATCACGCCATCATCCGTCACCACGAAGCCCAGGGTATTGTTGAGGGCGTGGTTTTCCACGCTGCGGGGGCCGATATCGCCCACCAGGGCGTAGGCCCGGTCGGTGACACGCTCCACTTCCAGGGTGAAGCCCGGGGCGGCGGTGTTGAAGCCGGCCAGGAGCACCGCCACGAGTACACCGGGCCAGGGCACGGCCCGGCGGCGGTGGTTGTCGCGGCAGTGGGTGGGCATGGAAGCGGACATGGGGGCTACTCGATGGGCTATCCCGATTTGGGTCATCGCCGATTTAACGGGACTTCACGGGGCCCAATACCGACGGTTTGAGTTCCTTCACCAGGCCGGCCAGGCCGCCCTTGACGAACACCGCGTCCTCGAAGCCCACGGCCCGGAGCAGGGCGGTGGCGAAGGCGGCGCGGTAACCGGATAGACAGACCACCGCGACGGGGGTGTCTGCCGGCAGGCGGTCCAGGTTCTCGGGTTTGAACAGTTCATCCAGCGGGATCCACAGGGCCCGGGGATGGCTGAGGGCCACCATGGCGTGTTCTGCCGGGGTGCGGATGTCGAGCAGGACGGGGCCCTCGCCCTTGGCGAGCGCCTTCACCAACTCCGGGGCATCGATCTTGGGCGGTGCCTCGGCGAGGTTCTGGCGGTCCATCTTGCCGGTGAGTCCCTCATGCAGGCGCGTCGCCAGATCGGCGTCATAGGCTGTGGCGATGCCTGGCAGGGCGAGGGCTAAAGTACAGAGCAACAGGGTGTAGAGGCGTGGTTTTGTCATGGAATGCTCCTTTTGTGAGTAGTGGTTTGGGATGCCACCGTGGGCGCCCCGATCCGTGCCTGAGTTCCGCCGCGGCGGCTCACGGGCCGGCAAAGGGATTCTCGGCGCACCGCAGGGGGCTGTCATTAAAAACATTCAATGACCGTGTCGCCAGACAGGCCGGTAGCCGGCCGTGAGCCTACTGGCCATGCACATGAAGCGCCGTCGGGCAGCACTCCTCGTAAGGCGGCACCCCCTCGCGGCGCTCGTACCAGTCCTGGGTGCGATTCACCAGGCGTACCACCAGCAGCATCACCGGCACCTCGATGAGCACCCCCACCACGGTGGCCAGCGCCGCGCCGGATTCGAAGCCGAACAGCACGATGGCGGTGGCCACCGCCAGCTCGAAGAAGTTGCTGGCGCCGATGAGGGCCGACGGGCCGGCCACGCAGTGGGGCGAGCGCACGGCGCGGTTCAACACATAGGCGAGCCCCGAGTTGAAGAACACCTGGATGAGGATGGGCACCGCCAGCAGGGCGATGATCAGCGGTTGGGTGATGATTTGCTCACCCTGGAAGCCGAATAGCAGCAGCAGGGTGGCCAGCAGTGCCACCAGGGATACCGGATGCATGGTATCGAGCACCCGCTGCAGGCGCAGGTAGCCGTGCTCGCCCCGCAGCAGCCAGCGCCGCCACAGGTTGGCGATGATGAGGGGCACCACGATGTAGAGCACCACCGACAGCAGCAGGGTCTCCCACGGCACGGTGATGGCCGACAGCCCCAGCAGCAGGCCGACCACGGGGGCGAAGGCGAAGATCATGATGACGTCGTTCAGGGCCACCTGGGTGAGGGTGAAATGGGGTTCGCCGCGGGCCAGATGGCTCCATACGAACACCATGGCGGTGCAGGGCGCCGCCGCCAGGATGATGAGGCCGGCGATGTAGGAGTCGATCTGTTCCGCCGGCAGCCAGTCGCGGAACAGCCAGCCGATGAAGAACCAGGCCAGCAGGGCCATGGAAAACGGCTTGACCCCCCAGTTGATGAACAGGGTCACCCCCACCCCGCGCATGTGCTGGCGCACACCGGCCAGGGCCCGCAGGTCGATCTTCAGCAGCATGGGGATGATCATCAGCCAGATGAGCACCGCCACCGGCAGGTTGACCTGGGCCACCTCCAGCGCGCCCACCACCTGGAAGGCGCCGTTGAAGAAATGACCCAGACCGATCCCCGCCAGAATGCACAGGAACACCCAGGCGGTGAGATAGCGCTCGAAGAAGCCCATCTCCGCGCCGGCGGCGTGCTTGGCGGTGGTCTCGCATTGGGTGCTCATGGTGTCTTACCTCGCTCGGATTCCAGCGTTTCGATCAATGCCTCGACGCGGCGCCGCACCTCGTCGCGGCTGGCCCGGAATACGGCCATGATCTCTTCTTCGGTGCCGGTGGCCTTTGACGGGTCCTCCAGGGGCCAATGCTCCTTGCGGGTGCCTGGCGGCAGCACCGGGCAGTGTTCGTCGGCATGGCCGCACACCGTCACCACCAAGTCGGCGGTGGCAAGCATCTCCGGGGTGACCCGGCTGGAGGCCTGGCCGGAGATGTCGACGCCCGCCTCGGCCATCACCGCGATGGCCCGGGGGTTCTGGCCGTGGGCCTCGATGCCGGCCGAGTCCACCTGGAGCCATGGCCGGCCCAAGTGCCGGGCCCAGCCCTCGGCCATCTGGGAGCGGCAGGAGTTGCCGGTGCACAGGAACAGCAGGTTCATGGGGTCTACTCCTTAGGGGTGGGCTTGGGCGAGGGTGGTGTGGGGTTCAGGCACAGCAGCGGATGGGCGGGCGGTCCGGCATGGCCGCCAGGGCCTCGCGGTCCCGGCGATAGGGCGGCTGGCCCGCGAGGCCGGTGCCGGCCCTCGCCACCACCTGTGCCGCCCAATCCGGGAGTTGCGGGTGGAGCCGGTAGTGGACCCACAGCCCGTCGCGCCGGTCCTGCACCACGCCGGCCTCCCGCAGCAGGGCCAGGTGGCGCGAGATCATGGGCTGGGAGACCTCCAGGGCATGGGTCAGCTCGCACACGCACAACGCGCCCTCGTGATGCAGCAGCACCACCGCCCGCAGCCGCAACGGATGGGCGAGGGCGGCGAAGAATCTGTCGGCGTCGAAGGTCATGGGCGAAATATACGATTCTTCATATATAACAACAACCATATATTAATTAGGACTACCTCATGGCCTTTGACGTCGATCCATACAACGGATATGTCTTTAGGCTCGCCTGCAGAATCTGTGGATGAATGTTGCGCTCGCGCCACCCGCCAACGTTGGGTGTCGGGCTGAAGCCCGACCTACAGCCCGATCTACACAACACCCCCCACCACCGCCCATTCCTTTGGCACGGATGTAGGTCGGGATTCATCCCGACATTCAAACCCGCCGCGCATACCACAGGCCGGGCCGGAATCACTCACAGCCCCGTAGGGCAGGTCAAGCGCAGCGGACCTGCCGGACGGGGATGGGACGATGCTCATCACCTTCTTGGTGGAACCGCTACGCTTGTTCCACCCTACGCTTTCAGGTGGGTTTGATGGTGCGCGGCCCGGGGGCGTTGGCGCCCCCGGGGCGAGGCGGGTTACAGGGCGTAGGCCTCGTCGTAGGGCTCTGGGCCCTCCACCACCGGCAGGGTCAGCTCGTTGCCCCAGTGGGACCAGCCGCCGTTGTAGAGGCGCACGTCCTCGTAGCCGAGATGCTTCAATTGCATGTAGGCGAGGCTCTGGCGGAAGCCGTCGTGGCAGTAGATATAAATGGTCTTGTCCTTGGGAATGGCGCTGTACATGGCCGCCAGGGCCTCGTCGTCCTTCCATTTCTGGCTCTGGCCATCGGTGCCGTCGAGGCTCACGATGTTGATGGCGCCGGGGACGTGGCCGCCCTGGATGGAATGGCGGATCACCTCACCCGTGTACATGTCCCCGGGGCGGGCGTCTAGCAGCACCACCTGCGGGTCGCGGCGGGATATAACGTCGTCGTAGACGGCCGTCCATTCCACCAGCAGGCCGGGATGGGCCGGCTTCAGGGTGACGTTGCCCGGTGCCGGCGCGGCCGGCTCCTTCTCGAGCTCGTTGAACACGGTCCATTCGATGGTGCCGCCGTTCAGCACCTTCACGCGGTCCATGTCGAAGCCGTAGAGGTCCAGCATGAAGTAGAGCCGCGAGGCCAGGGCGGTGCGGGAGTCGTCGTAGATGACGATGGTGGAATCGTCGTTGACCCCCCAGGAACGCAGGCGCTGCTGGAACACCTCGTGGGAGGGAAAGCGCATGGGCGGGGTGGCGTGGTTGGCGCCGAGGTCCTTGAAGCGCTGGATCTGCACCGCGCCGGGAATGTGGCCGATGGTGAGGTAGCGGTGGGGGTGATAACGCACCTCCAGCACCACCACATCGTCGTCGTCGATGCGGTCCGCCAGCCAGTCGGCGTCCACCAGGAAGTCCGGTGCCGCCCAGGCGGCGGCGGGCAGGACCAGGAGCAGGGCCGACAGCAGCCCGGCGCGGAGGGTATGCAAGCAGGTCGTTGTGTTCATCGGGTTCTCTGGGTCTCCGTCATTGGGTCGGGGGCGGCCGGCTGGGATCGGTGTCGAAGCGCCGCCGGCCGTGGGCGCATCGATGGTTGAAAATACCTCAAGAGCGGGTCTGGTGCCACGGCCTGTGTCGGTTGGCGGTCAGATCCATCTCCCTGTCAATTCAGCTTGCCGATTTTCGCTTTATTCGTGGCCTGTTCGCTGTTGATCAAAAGCTTAATCTCTCACGGAGGCACTTTAGGCACGGAGAAAGGCGAGAACAACCATGGTTCCGCAACCCTCGCGGCTTCCGTGACGGCTCCCCGTCCCCTGGAAGGGCTCCATTCGCCGGGCAGGTTCGCCGGGCGCATTCAACACAGAATCCTCCGTGCCTAAAGTGCCTCCGTGAGAGGAATATCTGCTGTTCTTGGCGCTCTTGGGGGCTTGGCGAGAGGAAATTCTTCTCATCTATACTCACGAATTCTGCTGACGAGCAAAAAAAATCTCTGTGCCTCCGTGCCTCCGTGAGAGGAATATTTGCTGTTCTTGGCGCTCTTGGCGCCTTGGCGAGAGGAAATTCACCTTAGCCGCATAAAAAAGGGGCGGGCAGTACCCGCCCCCGGCGCTGGCCGTCTTGGGCTCAGTAGCCGAACTTGGCGTTGATGCCCACCGTGAGGGTGTCGAAATCGTTGTCGTTGGTGTCGTCCTGGCGGCGGTTCCAGGCCACCAGCAGCTCCGACTTCTTGGTGAGGTCGTATTTGGCGCCGATGCTCCAGTTGTCCCAGTCATTGTTGCCGTTGGCCACCCGGTCGTTGCTCTGGCCATAGGCGGCGATGAGGCGGGTGTTGCCGACGCGGTAGATGCCGTTGACGTACCAGTTCTCGCCCAACCCGAGGTCCTCGCTGTCCTCGTACAGGGCGGCGAAGGAGAGGTTGTCCATGACCTTGTAACGGGCTCCGATCTGCCATGCACTGTCGTTGCTTACACCGCCACCGGCGATGCTGTCGGCGTCGATATCGACCCAGTCCACGCCTACGAATAGGGGGCCGGACGCGTACTTGACACCGATACCCCCCGCGTCGCCGCCCTTGAAATTGGTCAAGGCCCCGGCATTGTGCAGGTTCTTGGAGGAGTTATCGAAACGGGTGGAGTACCAGGCGTTGGCGGTGAAGCCGCCGGCGAACTTGGGTGTCACGTAGTCGATGGCGTTATTGAAGTAGCTGGAGTGCATCTCGGACATGCCCTGGCGGCCGCCGCCGCGGCCCTGGGGGGCGTTATCGGTCCAGGGGTCGATCGTGGTGCCGGTCTTCTTGTACTCGGTGCTCAGGCGGCCGACCCGCAGCTTGCCCCAGCCGCCCTTGAGGCCGGCGAAGCCCTCGCGGAACTCCAGCTCCTTGCTGTCGCCGCCGTCTTCGCCCACTGGGTCCAGGTCTCCGTCGCCGTCAATGTCTGCGAAGTTCGTATCGTCGCCGTTGACCTCGTCCGTGGTCTCGTAGCGCAGCTCGGCGCGGTAGAACACCGCAGTGCCTGCAATCGTCGTATCCATCTCCCCCTGCACGCCGATGCGCGAGGCGTTGCTCACGATCTCCTCGCCGTCGCTGCCGACATCGTTATCCGTGAAGTCGGCACTGACGCGGGCCTGGCCGTAGACCTGTACCGCCTTGCCGAGGCCGGGATACTTCTTCTCCTGTTGAGCCACCTGGGTGGCCACCTTGTCCTGCTTCGTCTCCTGCTCCTCGAGGCGGGCCTCCATGGCCTCGATTTGGCGCTGCATCTCGGCCATCTGGGCCTTCATGGCCCGCAGGGTCTCGGCATCGCCCGCCAGGGCCGGCGTGGTACCGAGGGCGGCGGCGATGGCGGCGGTGAGCAGAGTGGTTCTTTTCATTGACTGCATTATTCTCTCCCTCATGTGTGTGGATGTCCCCGAACAGCGGACCCTAACGGGTCCAAATGGTGATGGACATGATTGAAATTAGGTTACCCGACATAGGGGCGACCCGCGGCCTCAGTCGTGTCTGAGCAGATGAAGGGCCTTGCGGTCCCTGGCGATGTGTCCCTCGCGCTTCAGTTCCGCGAGCATACGATACAGGGTCTCGGGCTCGAGGCCCAGCTCCCCGGCGAGGTCCGCGAGGGTGCCCGCGAGGGTGTAGCGGCCGTTGCCGTCGGCCTCGCAGCCGAGCAGATGCAGCACCCGGTCCCGGGCCTTGGACAGGCGCAGGCGCTCATAGCGGGAACACTGGCGGCGGGCTGCCTTGGCCATGAGCATGGAGAAGGCATGGGCGAACGCCGGGTCCTGCTGCAACTGGGCCCGGAAGGTGGCGGCCGGGAGGGCCACCACCCGTGAGGGGCGGGTGGCGAAGGCGTCGCAAACGAAGGTCTCCACCGCCAGCGCCGATTCGCCGAAGAACTCGCCCGCGCCGGCACGCAGCATGATGACCTCGCGGCCATCGGGCAGATAGCGCACCGCCTTCATTTCCCCTTCGAGGACGAAATAGACATGGGTGACGGGTGCGCCGAAGGAAAACAAGCGCTCGCCGCCGGCCACGGGCACGGTATCGGACCGTTCCACCAGGGCCGGCGGCAGACACTCGGGGAGGGCGCCGGCCGTCATCGACCGGGCCCCTTGCTTTTCATCATCATCGGTTAACGTGAAAGTCGCGAAGCACGAACTCCCCCTCTCCCTCTGGGACAAATCCGTCGGGAACGGATTTGAACGCGCCTTGGCGCGGCCCGCAGGGCGAAGGGCAGGATGCCCGGAGTACAGGGATGGGGTGAGGGAACGAGCATGGCGATACGCACTCCTCTTTCATCATCTCGGGCGGCGCGTATCGCCATGGGAGTTAATTCAGGCTGCCGTGATGCCCCTTGATGGCCTCGCCCTCGGGCAGGTCGGCGAACATGTCGGCGAGCTTTTTCAATGAGCCGTCCCCCGCGGCCTTGTAGACCGAGACCCCCGGCGGTATGCCCTTCTTCTGGTTGCCTTCCGTGGCGGCATACATGCGGTCGCGGGTCTTGTTCCATTGCAGCATGTGGACCACCGTGGGTGCCGGTTGCGAGATGTGAAGCACCTTCAGGTCCGGTACCGATATGTGGTAGATGCGGGAGGTCCCGTCCTCGAAGCCGATGGGGAAATACAGGCTTGCCCCGGAAGGATGCCAGATGGGATGGCGGATCTTGTTGATGCCGATGCCCGGTTCGGTGGCCTTGAAGTGTCCCACCACCTCGTCGCTGCGGACGTCGATGAGCACGAGTTCCGGCACCTCCTTGGAGGCCACCAGGAGCATGTGATTGTTGTTGGCCGGCTCTTCCAGGAAATGAGGATTCTCGTAGTCCACGTCGATGGTCTTGACCACCTCGCCCTTGGCCGCATCGATGACCGACACCGAACGATGGCCCTTGGCGATGTTGCCCACGTAGACCTTGCCGTTGGTATAGGCAGCGGCGTGGGGGGCCTTGCCTACGGTGATCTGCTTGAGGGGCTTGAAGGTGGCGAGGTCGAGCTGGGTGACGGAGTTACCCGGCCGTTCCACCTCCACGGGACCGGGGCCCTCGGCGATGACGTACAGGTATCCCTCGTCCCACGCCGGCACCATCCCGAAGGGGAAGTCGGCCACGTTCTCGGCGCGGCGGCTCACCACCAGGTTGCGGGCGTCGATCTCCACCACGGCGTCGTCGTCGAGTTCGGTGACATACAGATAATTGCCATCGGGGCTCCAGTAGTACTGATGTCCCTGGCCCTTCTTGGATTGCTCCGATCCGGTGACGATCTGCTTGATGAATTCACCGCTGCGGGCATCGAAGACCGTCAGGGTATTGCCGCCATGGTTGATGGCGAACAGGTAGTCCCCCTGCGGGTCCGGGACCATGTGGGCGGGCTTGGTGCCGGGCGGGCCGGCGGTCACCGTCCGCATGTTCTCCAGGGAGGGGATGAAGGTCACGGTGTGGCCATTCTTGCCCCAGTTGGGTACGACGAAATGGCTCTGATTGGGGCCGCCGATGGTGTAGTTGCTGGCGAGCGCAGTGGATACGGCGCCGGCGGTCAGCAGGGCGGCGGCGAGGCGGGTTATGGGTTGTGGGTATTTCATGATTTCCGTCCTTTGGTGTCGTAGATGATCATTGGGTGTGATGGCCGTCCCTGGCCGGAGCCGGCAGATGCCGGGCTCAGCCTGCCGGTTCTAAGGCAGGCTTTCCTGTCGTTGCGGGCTGGGCGGCCCGGGCAGACCCGTACACGATCTCGTCGGTGTTGTAGTACAGGATCTGTTTCAGCTTGAGCCCCAGGAAGGAACGCGAGGCCTGGAAGGACATGGCCAGCAGCCCGATCAGCACCAGGCTGTAGGCGATGGCCCAGGCCTCCTGGCTGCCCCCGATGGCATAGGCGGCCCACTCCGGGATGGTGATGAAATCGGTCAAGCCGGCACCGAAGACCACCGGATCGATCTGCTCCTGGAACAGGGTGTAGGGCAGGTAACCGATGTAAAAGCCCGGCAGGGCCACCAGCGCCGTGGAGTAGCCCAGCCCCAGGCGCGCGTAGGTGCGCACCTCGCAGCCGATCATGAACACCGCGCCCATGGCCAGCAGGGGCCCTCCGAGGATATGGCCCCAGTACAGCCCCGCATAGCCCGAGGCATTGGGGATGCTGCCTTTGCCGAGCATCCACCAGGCGAGGATGAACAGGTTGAAGACCACGATGGCCACCATGAAGCCCTGCAGGGGCAGCATGCCGCGGAACATATGATAGGTGCAGCGCGGCACGCCGCCCTTGCGGTAGAACTCCTCCTTGGTGAAGGTGGCCTCCGGGGCCATCACCGAGCACTCGGTGCCGAAACCCGTCTTGGCGATGCCGAATCCGAGCAACACGCCGGGGATGGCCATCCAGATCACTTCCGACCAGCCGATCTGGTTCACCGAGCCGGAGATCCAGCCGGTGAGTCCGTAATAGAGGGGCAGCGCGAAGATGGTGATCAGCAGGAAGGCGTTGAAGACCCAGCGCATGGGATTAAGCCAGTGGTTATAATTGGCATCGTAACCGGGCTGAGGATTGGCCGGATCGTCTTTATGGCGGCGAGCGGTCTCCCGGGTCTCCTGGTGCTTGAAGTAACCACCCACGCCGGCCCACAGGGCGATCTTGAATGCGATGAAGGCGAAGGGGATCCCGGTCAACAGCACTACCCAGGAGGCGATGCTCATGGCGGGCAGTCCACCCATGAAATGGTGGGTGGTGCAGCCGGCCGCGAGGCGGGTGCCGAACGAGAACAGCAGGCCGCCGATGAATGCCAGGCTCAGGATGCGCCAGTTGTACTTGACCCAACCCCGGGACTCGCCTTCAACGACCGCCACCAGGCGGGCGCCCAACAGGGCGGCGATGATGGTCCAATGGATGCCGGGCTCGTAGACCCGGGCCACCCAGTCGATACCCACCATTTCCTCGCTGACCGCGAACATCTGGGCCAGTCCGGTGGTCACGACGATGAACATGTCGGTGTGAAAATAGAAAACGATCTCGGCCAGGCCTACCACCAGCCCGCCGAGCCAGAAGGGCCATTGGCGGCGCAGCAGCCGCTTGCCCAGGCTCTCCGTCGGCGACGCACCGTCGTCGATCAGGGTGTCAGAATTCAACATGGCGAATCTCCTGTCGCAGTCCCATTCGAGGATTGCGAATCACATGAGGGAAAGAAGGGGAGGGCCGCCCCGGGGACCGGCTGCCATCACGAAGATGGCATCCGGCGGGCGGTCGCCGTGGCGGGATGCCCGCGGCGACCCCCAAGGGAGCCCTCGGGTCTGGCCTACTCGGAGCGGTTGCTGACCGGGCGCGCCGGGTCGGCGGACCACTCGTTCATGGAGCCCACGTAGAGCCGGGCATCCTTGTTGCCGAGCAGTTCGTGCATGACGAACCAGCCGGAACTGGCCAGGTGACCGGTGTTGCAGTGGGTGATGATCGGCTTGCCGGGGTCGAGGCCCAGTTCGGTGGAGATCCGCCGCAGCTCGTCGGTGGAATAGAGGGTGGTGCCCTCCGGGCTCTCCTTGCCGATGACCATGAAGGGCATATTCTTGGCGCCCGGGATGTGGCCCTTGCCCTTCACCTTCTTCGCCTTATGCTTCAACCCGAGGTAATAGTCGGGGGTGCGGATGTCCACGAGCTGGACGCCATCCCGCATGCCCTGCTGGACGTCTTCCAGGGTGGCGAGCATGTCGCGGCGCTCCGTCGTGGCGCTCCAGTTACCATTGCTGGGCCGGGTACGGCCGTACTCGATCTTGCGCTTCTCGGCCCCCCACTTGGCCACGCCGCCATCCAGCAGGGCGACATTGTCATGGCCGAAGTACTTCAGGGTCCAATACAGCCGGGTGCCGTCGGCGATGGACGGCATGCCGTCGCCGGGCGTGGCGATCACCACCGCGCTGCCCTGGTCGACGCCGCTCTTCTGCATCAGCTTCTCGAAATCACCCTTGGAAGGCACCATGTCGTGGAGTTCCACGCCATTGGCCTTGTCCTTGACGGCGATTTCCTTCCATTCGATCAGGGCCGAGTCCGGGATGTGGCCGGACACGCCGCCACCGCCGCCCTTGGCGCCGCAGGCCTGGACGCCGGCCACCTCACCGCTGCCGCCCATCTTGCGGATGAAGCTCTGCTTGTCCCGGCGCACGTCCAGCACCACCACGTCGTCCTGATTCTTGGCCAGCCATGCCGTATCCACCAGGGGACCCGGTACCTGCAAGGCCCAAGCCTGGGTCGCCCATACGCCGGCCGCCAGGGCCAGCCCCTTCGTTGCAAAGAGTTTCATCTATGTACTCCTCCTGTCGTTATTGCGGTTGAGTCCAGCTTATAGCCAGATCCATGCCACTTTTTAATTCACGTTAAATCAGATAGTTGCCAAAACCGCTTGGATTTTGGGTGATTGCAGAATGCCAGGGTCTGGCATTCTGCAACGGTAGCGACGGGGTAAGGGAGGCTGTTCCCTTACTTGTTCGGATAGGTGTTGGCGTCGTTGGGGACCACCTTGTAGGGATAGCCGTGGTCCTTCCACGAGGTGATACCACCGGGCGCACGGTAGACATTGGTATAGCCGAGTTCCCTGGCCCACATGGAAGCATTGTGGGAACGGCCACACTTGGTGAAGCCGCAGTAGATGACGATCTTCTTGTTCAGGTCCGGACCCAGCACCTTGCGGTAATCGTCCTGGCTGGGGCTGCCCGCCATATCCACGTCTTCCTCCCACTTGCCCACGCGCTTGGACTTGAAGCCGAAGTGCCGGGCGCCATCGATGTAACCCATCTCGAACTCCCAGCGGGGATGGGCATCCACCAGCACGAAGTCCTCCCCGGCGTCCAGCATCTCCTTCACCTCGGCCATGGTGATGAGCTTGTAACCGCCTTGCACGGTCTGGTTGGCGAGATTGATGGCGATGTTCTCGATGGATGCCTCGGTGTCGATGCTGGTGAGGGCAGAGGCCCCCGACGCGGCCATGGCGAGCCAGCCGATTACTGCGACATATAGGGTTTTTTTCATTCCAACCTCCAGTTGTTTGAATAGGCCAGTTGTTTGAATAGGAAACAGCCCTTCTAGCGTGACGATCCGACGCCTCAAAAAACATGATTGAAATTAGGTGGGTGCTCGATTCAGGGCCGGAGCTTGCGGTGCAGGGTGGAGGGATCGATGCCCAGGCGCCGGGCGGCCTCGGTCTTGTTACCCTGGCAACGCTCGAGCACGGTCTCGATCCAGTAGCGTTCCAGCTCCGCGAGGGTCGCCTCGCGGGGGATCTCGGCCACACCCGTCGGCGGATCGGGGGTGACGGTCAGCTCGGCCGGCAGGTGGCAGGGCAGGATGGTCTCCCCCGGGCACAGGATCACGGCCCGCTGGAGGACGTTCTCCAGTTCGCGGACGTTGCCCGGCCAGGGGTAATCGAGGAGTAGCCGGTGGCAACCCTCATCCAGATGGCGGGCCGGCCGATTCAGGCGCTGGGCGCTGTGGGTCAGCATTTGTTGGGCCAGGGGCAGGATATCGTCGGGACGCTCGCGCAGGGGCGGGATGTGGATGGGAAAGACGTTCAGCCGGAAGAACAGGTCCTGGCGGAACCGGCCTGCCTCAACCATTGCCTGGAGCGGCTCGTTGGCGGCGGCGATCAGGCGCACGTTCACCGTCACCGCTTGCTGGCCGCCCACCCGCAGCAGGCTGCGTTCCTGGACGAAGTTCAGCAGCCGGCTTTGGATCTCCGGCGGGGCGCTGTTGATCTCGTCCAGAAACAGGGTGCCGCCGTCCGCCAGCTCGAGCAGCCCGAGCTTGCGCCTGACGGCGCCGGTGAAGGCCCCCTTTTCATGCCCGAACAGCTCGCTTTCGGCCAGGCTGGCGGATACCGACCCGCAGTTCACCACGAACCAGGGCCGTCCGCTGCGGCCGCCGAACTCGTGGACCAGGCGGGCCACCACGCCCTTGCCCGTACCGGTCTCCCCGGTCAGGAGCACCGGGACATCCATGGTGCTCACCTGGCGGGCCAGGTGAGCCACCTCCTGCATCTGCGGGCTCACGGCCACGGGCGGGTCGTCGATACCTTCGAGGATGGCCAGCTTCTTGGTCAGGCCGGCCACCCGCCGGTCGTCTTGCAGGCGCGCCTCGATGCGGGCCAGCACCTGCTCCACCTGGCGGGTCTCGAAGGGTTTGGTCACCAGATCCATGGCGCCACCGCGAAACGCCGCCGCCACGTCCGGTACCGAGGCGTAACCGGTGATGAGCACCGCGGGCAGGTCTGGAAGGGCGCCCACCGCCCGGCGGATGATGTCGATGCCGTCGCCGTCCGGTAGCCGCAGATCCGTGAACAGGGCATCCGGTGGGCGCTCGGCGAGCATGGCTGCGGCCGTGGCATGACACGGTGCCGTGCGGACGGTGAAGCCCGCCTTTTCCGCCAGTTCGGCCAACAGGCCGGCCATGGCGGTGTCGTCTTCCACCACCAGCAGGTCCCACTTCATCACGAATCCTCGCCGGTGGCGGCCCGCAGGGTCACCACGAGGCGGGTGCCGCGGGACGAGCTGTCCGCTATTGTCAGGTCGCCACCCATCTCTCGCGCCAGGGTGCGCGACAGGTGTAGTCCCAGTCCCGTTCCCCGGCCGGGGGCCTTGGAGGTGACGAAGGGTTCGAACAGACGCTCGCGCAGGTCCTCCGGGATGCCGGGGCCGTCATCGGCCACGGCCAGTTCCACCCTGTCCCGGTGTTCCTCGCCGGTGATGATCAGCTTGCTCGCCCCGGCCTCGGTGGCGTTGGTCATGAGGTTGAACAGGATCTGCTCTACCCCGGCGGGATCGCCCTCGATCCGGCAGGGGTCGTCGAACCGGGTTTCCACCCCTTCGAGCCCGTCGTTACGCAAGACCGGCTCGGTGAGTTCCACGGTGGCGGCCACCAGGGCGGGGAGTTCCACGGTGGTCAACTGCGGTGCCGGCGGTCGCGCCGCCGTGAGGAGATTACGCACGATGCCGTCGCACAGCCGGGCCTGGTCCTCGATCACCGCGAGCCGCTGGCGGGTGCGGTCGTCGGTTTCCTGCCCGGCCATCTGGGCGTAACCGAGGATATTGCCCAAGGGGGTGTTGAGGGCATGGGCCAGCCCGGCCGCCATCTGTCCCAGGGTGGCCAGCCGCTGCTCGTGCAGCAGGCGCTCCAGTGCCGATGCAGCCGTTTTCTGGGCGTGGTCGCGGGCCGCCATGTGTTCCTGTATCTCCTGGCACAGCCCGAAAAAGGTGATGGACAGTTGGGCCAGTTCCTCGGGCAGGTCATGGTCTTCCGGGCAGCAATTCTGGCGCAACGGATTGTAGGACTCGGCCAGGGCCTGGATGGGCCTCACGACGCGGTGGTGCATGGCGCGTTTGAGGAGCCAGAACAGCATACCCATGATGAGGAACAGGGCCGCAGTCAGCATCAGGGCCAGGCGCTCGAGCTGGCGCGGGATGTCGCTGCGATCATATTCCAGGATGATCTCGCCGAGTACGCTGGTGGCGGCCTCGATGGGTTGGTGGATGCGTACCACGTCGGCGCTGCTCCGGGCCCGCGGTTGTCCCGCCCGGGCCAGGAGTTCGCCGCGGCTGTCCCGCAACTCCAGATATTCCAGGGACGGCGTGCCCACCAGGCCCTCGGCGTAACGCTCCAGGGTGCCGTAGTCGTAGATCAGCAGCGCGTCCGTGACCACGATGCTCAGTTGGCGCGCCAGGCTCTGGGCCTTGTCGTGGATCGCCGAATCCAGCATGCGGGAGATCCCCTGGTGCACGGCGACCCCGATGATCAGGCCGACGGCGAGCAGCCCGGCGCCGAGGGTCAGGGTGAGCTGCGCCGACAGGGTGAGGGGTCTGCTTACCATGGCCACTGCGCCGGCGGCGGGCGGGTCTCGACGATCTCCACCACCCGGCGCACCGTGGCGAGGTCATTGCGGTCCGGGGACTGGTAGTAGACCGGTCTCGTACCCAGATGGTGGCGGGGATCGGAGAACTCCAGCAGGCTGTGCTGAATCAGCTCTCGCTGGGCCTCGGGCAGCCCCGGCCTGGCGACGATTAAGTGGGGCGACAGGGGGGGCGAGGTGGCGATGACCCTGAGGCCCGGTTCGCGGTGCATGTACTCGGTGACCATCTCGGCGCGCAGGCCCCCGGCATCGAAGTCTCCGTGCAGTACCGCCAGGGCCACCCGTTCGTGGCGATTGAGGAAGGCGTAGTCCTTGAGGTCGCCGAGGTCCACGCCGGCCTTGAGGAGCATGACCTGGGGCACGTAATGGCTGCTGTATGAGTGCGGGGCGCCGAAGGCCATGAGTTTGCCGTGGAGGTCGGCGAGGGATTGGATGTCGGAGTCGGCGCGGGTGACGATGACACTGTGATAGGACGGCTTTCCTCCCATTACCTCGGCCGCCAGGGGCACTAGCTTGGCCTCGGTGCCGCGGAGATAGGAGTTCTGGGCGCGCAGGAAGGGCGTGGGGCCGATGTAGCTGAGGTCCGCCTGGCCGCTGGTGATGCGGCGCATCTGGTCGACGTAGGAACGGGCGATGTCCAGGCGCACCGGCGTTTGCAGGCGCTCCGCCAGAAAGTCGCACAGGGGCTGGAAGCGTTCCACCAGGCGGCTCGGATTGTCATAGGGATGGACGATGAAGGACAGGGCGGCCGGCGCCGGCGCCGGTGTCGATGCCGGGACATCGGAGGCGCGGTCGTTACCGTCGCAGCCCGTTACCGCCAGGACCAAGGCCATCAGCAGGGGGGCGAACAGGCGGCCGAGCGGGCTCATGGCTCGGCGCAGCTGACCGGTTCGCCCTGCCACGGCCCGCAACTCACGTCGTAGGCGGTGTAGATGCTGGCCCCGGCGGCGGCGCGGGCGGTCTCCAGGGCCGCCATCGACTCGGCTCCCAGGTCCTGCGCGAGGTGCTCCATCAAAAAAGGATAGACCCGGTCGTGATAATCCGCGTCCGGCTCCACGATGACCTGAGCCCGTGCCCCTTCCGCGGCGTCGAGGGGCAGTTCCAGGCGGCGGGATTCATGGGGCCGGAGGCGGGTGTCGAAGACCTCGCCCCAGCCTTGTTCCCGGCTCCAGCTCATGCGCCGCTGGATGATGTGCTCGCTGCGGGATGCCCCTGTGGTGCCTTCGATGACGACGCGGATGAGGGGGGTCACATAGGTAGGCAGGGCGTGGCCCGCAGCGCGGTTGCTCAGCGTGACCGTCACACCCCGTTCCGTGCGGGTCACCGCGAGGCCCAGGCCCTGACGCAGGACATCGGGATCGTGGATGCCGCCGAAGCGGTGGCTGCCCTCGGCCATGTGGCAGGACTGGCAGGTGATGCCGTCCCGGGCGTAGTTCGAATCCCGCCACTCTTCATGGGTGTTCTCGAGGGGCTTGCCATTCACGGCCACGTCCTCGGCGGTGAACTGGTGGCAGGGGGCGCAGAAGTCGGCGGAGCGGAACAGCGGCTCTTCCATCACCGGCCCGTGGGGCGTCGCCGCCACGCTGCGGGGACCGAAGCGGCCGTCGGCGCGCACGTGACAGGCGGCGCAGTCCACGCCATCGACGCTCCCCAGGGCATCGAGGCCCAATTCTGCGATGGCCTCGCGCTGGGCGTCGCGGGGGGCATGGCAATCGAGACACATATCGCGGGTGCCGGCGTCGAAGGCCTCGAACTGGCCCAGGAGGCCGGGCGACACCGCCTTGCCATGAAATGACTCCCGCCATTGATCGAACTGCTCGGCGTGGCACAGGCCGCAGTCTTCGGACCTCAGGGAGGTGTGGGGGCCGTCCTCGCCCCCCATGGCGCCGGCCGTGACCGGCTCCACCAGGGGTAGGCGCCAATAGTCACCGTTTACCGCCGTCCAAGTGATGGTCGGCCACCACAACAATATAATTGCTGCCCATGCCGGCGTCCCATGCAGTACGGACGTCTTGATCATGTTCCACATTCGCCGTGTCCCTGCCATTGGCCAAGCATACCAGAGCGGGCCCGTATGCTCAGGCAGCTGCTCAGGCAGCGCAGCACTAATCCAGGTTCTCAGATTAAAGTGGCCGGATGGTGGTCAGGTCCGGGGAGTGGAATAACGTCGCCGTCGATGTCTGTGGCTGGTGGACTTCTTCTTGGTCTCGGCCTTGGGTGGCTGGGGAGCAGGGTCTGCTTGCACGCGGTGGCGGTGGCTGCGGTGGCTGCGGCGGGCGCCGCCGCGCCGGCGATTGCCGAGCACATCGCGTAGAAACAGGGCGAGTATCACGGGGATGGCGAAGATGAACAGTAGGGCCTCGTTATTACGCATGGTGTCTCCCAGCCAGCCGATGAGTTCGCTGCCGCCATCGAAAACGGCCACCAGCCAACGGAACCCTCCCGTGGTCTCTCCTGATTCCGGTGTGATCGTGGTGATCGTATCGGCGACGAATTGGGAGCCGCCGCCAGCGGCGGGATCGCCACCCGAAGGACCGGCGGCAGTGCCCTCGGGACCGTCATCGAGGGCACGGACCCAGGTCGGCAGGCGGTCGCGCATTTCCTTGAGTTGTTCCTTCAGGTCCGGCGGGATGAGATGTAAAGGGTAGGTCGATTGGACACCGGATAGCGCGGTGTGACCCACGACGGCGATCTGCGTGGAGACCATGTGGGCGAGAAGTTCGGTGGACAGGCTCGATGCCAGGAGTTCCGCGTTGGCACGGGACCGAGGAGGAGAGGTGTCGCCGGGAGGGCGCGTTTCCTCGGACCCTGCAGCGGGCACTTTATCCAGGGATGCCCGCAATCGATGAACGAGGCGGCTCATCTGTGCCTTCTGTGGTGGGGGGGCGAGGGGTCCGGAGGAGGGTTCAAAGCGGGTATCGCCGGGTGCCCGGGCCTGTTGCGTCTCGATGCTGCCGTATTTCTCCTCGCATTCGAGGGCACGGAAGCGCTGCCGTGCCTCGTCATGTTCGGCGCGGGTCAGCATCCGCGCGTAGAGGGCGCAGGCCTCTACCAAATCGCCCTGTTCGGCCGCGTGTTTGGCGAGGGCCAGATAGTCTTTCGTCGCCTCGTGATCTTCGACCAGCCGCAGGACCAACCCGGTTTCTTCATCGCCTGTGAGCCCGCTATCGATGGTTATGAGTTGCGACAGGCGCTCCGTGCCTTCCAGACCGGTCCGTTCCGATATCAATGCCGCGGCCGCGTCCGGTCTCCAAGGGTCGGCGGTGATACCGGCCTCGGCATACAGATCGCCGGCCACCGCCGCTGGCGCGTCCGGTTCCGCATGGACGGCGGCGACCTGTTTGAGCAATTCGATGGCGGTCACGTAGTCGCCATGTTGCAGATGGCTGAGGCCTCTCAGGGTAACCAGGGTGGGGTCATCCCTGAGTTCGCTGACCTCGCGAAGCAGGTCATCCGCCTCGTAGGTATGTTTCAACTGTAGCAGCACCGCCACCAACAGTTTGCGGGTCTCCAGGTCCTCCTGCGCGCCGGACAGATAACGTTTGAGGGCCTCTACCGCCTGTTCGGAGTAGCCGAGCCTCAGGTTGAGCATCCCGAACAGACGCAGCGCGGGTCCATAGTGGGGGGCATGGCTCAGGGTTTCCCGCACCTGGTCGAGGGACGCCTTGGTGTTGCCGTCGAGATATTCGGCAACGGCCAGCAGATAGTGGGCATCGGCAGATTCCGGATCGTCCGCGAGCAGTTGCTCGAGGACCCTGCGGGCCGCCGCCTGTTCTCCCAGAGCCAGTCTGGCCTGAACCAGGCCTACGGAGGCGGTGGTATCCGCGGGGTTGCGGGCAATCAGTCGTTGGTAGGCCTCGGCAGCCCGCTGCGGTTGATTGCGGGCAAGGGCGATTCGGCCCTCGAGATGACGTGTGGAATCCAGGTTCTTCGCCAGAGCCGCCAGTTGGGTCTCGGCAGCCTCGTAATCACCCTCGATCATGGCGATCTCGAACAGCCCGGTGTGGGCCGCGGCATCATGGGAGCCGGCCTGCAGTACTATCCGGAACAGAGCCCGCGCCTGAACCAGCTGGCGGTGCCCCAGGTGGGCCTGGGCTGCGGGCAAAAGCAGATTGATGTCCCCGTTCTCGGTATCACCCGGCCTCAACAGCGCGATGGCCTCGCCATAGGCCTTCTTCAGAACCAGGGCATGCACCCGCATGGCCCTTACGGAGTCGGGAGTCGCCCCCAGCTTCACTGCCCGTCTGATATGGGAATCCGCCGTGGCGCCATCCTGGAGTTCGAGGTAGGCCCGAGCAAGCATGAGGCGGGCGTCGATATGGGCCGGTTCGTCCAACAGCAGGTCGCGGAGGGGATCCATGCTCTCCTCGAATCGACCGGAGATCTGCAGGTCCTGCACGTGCTGGATGAGGTCCTGCCCGCTACGGGCCTCCTGGTCGTTGCACCCGACGGCGACGGCCAGCAGGGCCATCAGTACGAGGTGAGTGGCGGCTCTCCGCCGTAAACGATGCCCGCCCCCGGAGACTCGCGAGCACACGGCGACCCATGCGATTGGAGCCATTCCCATGGATTCGTTGGAGCACTTTGAATCGATGGGCGGCACGCGCTTTCCTTTACGACGGATCCTTAGGAGGGATGAAACGGATATTGAGCCGGCCACACGAATCGGCTCAATCTATCCGACCTCGGGGACTTAATGCAATAATCGTGCTAATTACTAACGTCTATTCATAACAATGCGTTACGGGGTATTTCTGAGTCGGACTCAAGCGCAAGTGTAAAAACTACCGACATGGGATCGGCAGCCCCCGGCCCCGATGGTGATCAGGCAATAGCCTGCACCAGCACCCAGGGAGCTACCACCACGGACCATACGTCGGCCCTGCCTTCGGTCCACTCCCGGGCCTCGGCGATGGTGGTGGGGTGCAGCCTGTTCTCCTCCAGCCAGGCCCCCACTCGTTGGCGGTCGTCCTCGGCGACGGCGGCTGCTGCCTCGATGAGGTCCAGCTCGCGATCCACGGTGAGGACGGCGCCCCGCGCGAAGTGGCGGGCCAGCTCCTCCCAGGCGATGACGGCCGTCTCCAGGTTGAGCCTGGCACGCAGGGTTGCGGCGTCGGGCGGAGGAGCCGCCGCGGCCGCGGCCGGGCCATAGGGTTGCCCCGGTTCATTCTCGTCCATTACCCCGTCCCGCGTGATCGTAGTCGGATGGAAGCAATCATAATGAAAGCCAACATCCTGTTGAAGCGCGGGGGTTGAATGTCGGGATGAATCCCGACCTACAGGCTAAAAGCGTAACCGCGAAAGACGCGAAATGACGCGAAAAGGGAGAAGGTCAGGGAGGAGTGGCCGTTTGAAAAGGCGCAGCGAATCCACCGTTTCGGCGTCAGCAGAGCGGACGCACGGATGGTAATCTTTTCCCATTTCCCGTTTCCCCTTTCCCATTTCCCCTGGGGAGAAGGACAAAGGCGTAGGTCGGCTGCTCTTGGCAGCCGACGGAAACTCGGCGCTTTGCGGGCGCGGATGTCGGTTGCCGAGAGCAACCGACCTACAGACTGTATGTTGTTTCGCAGATTAAAGCGTTGGATACCAGTCGGATCTTCTCGGTTTGTCCCGCTGGTGAAGCCTCTGGTCAGAGAGAGTATTCCGGGAAGTCGTCGGGCAGGGGTGTCGCCGGTGGATGTTGAGGCTTTCGCTGATCGGGGCAGAGCCGGTAATCTCTACTTACCGATAAGTGAGAAGAAAGGAAAAGGCCCGCGCGGTGACAGCCGCCGGGCCGTGGCCGGTGCAGCTTCGATTCCAAACGGGGCACACCAGCGAGGATTACGTTAACCGCCAAGCCTGGCGGGAGGCAAGTTCTCTCGCTGCCCAAACCATCCTCGTGGTGGTTGCTCGTTGGCCCGCCACGGCACCTACGAGCGCAAGACGCCGGCGGGGACACGAATCGCCCGCTGGTACTGCCCTGAGAGTCACACCACCTTCAGTCTGTTGCCGGACCATCTGGCGGCACGGCTGCCCGGTACGCTCAACGAGCTGGAACACGTGGTGGCCGTCGCCGAGCAGGCGCCGAGCATGGAAGCGGCGGCAAGCACCTTGCGCCTGGATATCGAGCTGCCGGGGGCGCTGCGCTGGATACGCCGGCGCATTGTCTTGGTGCACCGTTTCTTGCTCATCGTCATCGCTCTTCTGCCTGACCAACTGGCCGGCTGCCTCGCGACCGTCACTCACCTTCGTGGCCATCTCGGCCATGAGACCGTGCTGATGGCGCTGCGTGCTTCGGCGGCCCGGCAGCTGCCTCAACTGCCGACGCCGGTGGGGTTTTGTCCCCGGGCAACCGCCCACGGTGATCCCAATTTGGCCACCCAACAACCCCTGGGGCCTGATCCGCCGCGTTCTCCGCCGTAACGTCTCCTCTCCCGGGCCCAAGGGCTCATAACCGAGAGAAGATCCGATGACTGATCCTGATGATGACCACCGCCAGGCGGTGGCCCTGTTCCGCTACGGCCTGATCGCCGACCTCGTACACTGGCCCCCGGGCAGTGCCGGCATCACCGAGCGGCTGCGCGCCAAGGCAGACAAGGACTATGTGATCCCCGGCAGCCGTCGCTCCCGCGTGGCCGCCGAGACGATCCGCGACTGGCTCAAGCACTATCGGCGCGGCGGCTTCGACGCGCTGTTGCCCAAGCCACGGGCCGATCGGGGGCAGCCCCGGCGACTGCCCGACTCCGTGGCCGAAGCGCTGTGCGCCATCAAAGAGGGGCATCCGAAGCTGTCAGTGCGCGCAGTGATCAAACACGCACGCGAGCAGGGCCTGGTCCCGGCCGAGCAGCCGTTGCCCGCCTCCACCGTGCACCGTCTGTTCACCCGCGAAGGGCTCATGGTCAAGAAGACCGATGCACCCATCGGCACCGATCGGCGGCGCTTCGCCTTCCAGTACGCCGACGAGCTGTGGATGAGCGATGTGATGCATGGCATCACCGCCGCTGATGGGCGGGGCCGGCGCAGAAAGACCTATCTCATCGCCTTCATCGATGACGCCACCCGCGTCATCCCCTATGCGGCCTTCGCCTTCGCCGAAAACACCGGCGCCTTCCTGCCGGTGTTCAAGCAGGCTCTCATCCGCCGCGGGATCCCCCAGCGCCTTTACGTCGACAACGGCGCCAACTACCGCTCCCGCCAACTCGCCCTCGTCTGCGCCAGGCTCGGCACGGCGCTGATCCACGCCCGACCCCATCAACCTCAGGGGAAGGGCAAAATCGAACGCTGGTTCCGCACCGTCCGAGCACAGCTGCTCACCCAGCTCACCGCTGAGGATACGGTGAGCCTCGAGGCCCTCAACCGACGCCTGTGGGCCTTCATCGAGGGCGAGTATCACCACACCCCGCACCGCGGCCTCGACGGCAAAACGCCCCTCGAACAGTGGGCCCTGGTCGGCGATCAGATCCGCTTCCCCGATCCCGGCCTCGATGCGCTGTTCCTCTGCGAGACCAAGCGCCGGGTCATGAACGACCGCACCGTGAGCCTGAACGGCCACGTCTATGAGGTCGACGCCGTGCTCGTCGGCGAGACCGTGACCTTACAGTACGACCCCGCCGTGCCGCCCACCCGGCCCCTGACCGTGGTCCATAAAGGCCAGCCGGCAGGACAGGCCACGCCGCTCGATGCCTATGCCAACACCACCGTGCGCCGCGACCGGCCCTCCTGGCGCCTCGACACCGATACCCCAGCCTCCGAACCGCCCCCGTCGCGTCTCACCCTCGGGGCCTTCGACAACCCGCACAATGAGGAGAACGACTAATGTATCTGCGCCACTTCGCGTTCACTCGCTTCCCCTTCGAGAATACCCTCGAGGCCGATGAACTCTATGCCTCCACCGCCCGCCGCGAGGCCGAGGCCCGGCTCACGCACCTCATCGATCTGCGCGGCATCGGCCTGCTGACCGGCGAGGTCGGCTCCGGCAAAACCACCGTCTGCCGGCACGTCACCGCCGGACTCCATCCCGGCCTGTACCGCGTCTATTACGTCTCCCTGTCCACCGGCAACGTGCTCGATATGTACAAGTCCATCGCCTGGGAACTCGGCCTGCCCACGGAGCGGTCCCGCGCTACCGCCTACCGCGCCATCCGCGTCGAGATCACCCGCCTGGTGCAGGAGGCCAAGCAGCTGCCCGTGTTGATCGTCGACGAGGCGCAGCACCTACGCAATGACGTGCTCGAGGATCTGCGCCTCTTGACCAGCTACGCCATGGATGCCGACAACCGCCTGTGCCTGCTGCTGGTCGGGCTCACCGAGCTGCGCCGACGCCTCGCCATGGCCGTGCACGAGTCGTTGAGCCAGCGACTGGTGGTGCGCCACCACCTCCCCGGCCTCTCGCGCGACGAACTCGATGACTATCTCATTCACCGCCTGCGCCTCGCCGGCGCCGAGGCCCCCATCTTCACCCCACCCGCAACCGAGGCCCTGTTCCAGGCCTCGCGCGGGCTTCCGCGCAAGGTCAACCGCATCGCCCACTACGCCCTCACTGCCGCCGCGCTGGACAACCAACACCACGTCACCGAGACCCACCTCCAGACAGCGCTCGACGAGCTGCAACCGTGAGACACCACACCACCATGAACGACGACGATCAGACCCTGCCCGACCACCTCTCCGACGAGGCCGCCGCTCAGATGGTTGACCTCCTCTACGCCATCGCCCAGACCCTCGAAAACCGCTACTTCGCCGAGATCACGCGCTACTACCAGAACACCAATCCCAGACAGCCCGACCTCTGGGACTGAATCCCAGTCTTTCCCAACCGCAACCGCCGCCACAAGCGGCGCCCATCTCGCCAGACCTCCAGCTTCTTCTCATCCTATCCTGCCCGCGCTCTTCCACCGGAGCGCTCAAACCGAGAAAACTGCAGCCTACTCGCTCGGAATAAACCGGGAAATTACTGGTGGAATAATTTGAGATACAACACTGTAGGTCGGCTGTAGGTCGGGCTTCAGCCCGACAGCCCGACAGCCCGCCGGCGGGATTTCCTGCCCGACTCATGGTGTGTGCGGCCGGGTTGAATGTCGGGATGACTCCCGACATCCGTGCCACGGGAACGGAAGCCTGGTGGCGGGTTGTGATGCGGCCCGCGAGATGGTCGCCAGCATGGCCGTGCCCGCCGGCCCAAAGGGGTTATAATCCCCGCACGTTCAACCCTGGATAACGACCGGAATTTCAATGAAATACGCAACGAAGTTGATAGCCACCCTGGCCATGGCGGTAACCCTGGCGGCCTGCGGCGGTTCCGAGGACCGCAAGGCGGAGTATCTGGAGAAGGGGCGCACCCTGTTCGCGGCGGAGAACTACGAGAAGGCGCGTCTCGAATTCAAGAACGTCCTGCAGATCGACCCGAAAGACATCGAGGGACGCTTCGGACTGGCCCAGACCCTGGAGAAGCTGCAGCAGTGGCGGGGCGCGGTGGGGCATTACAAGGCCGTGGTGGAGCAGGACCCGGCGCACCTGGAGGCGCGTAACGCCCTGGCCAAGCTCTATTTGGTGGGCAACGCGCCGGACCAGGCCTTGGAACTGGTGGAAGAGGTGCTGGCCGGCGACCCGGCCAATGCCGATGCCCATGTGATCAAGGCAGGCGTGCTGGCCAAGGAAGGGGACATGGCGGGGGCCCGGCAGAGCACGGAGGCCGCCCTGGCCACGGATCCGAACCATGCCCAGGCCATCTCCCTCATGGCCTCCCTGCATCTGCGGGACGGCGCTGCCGGCGAGGCCGAGGCCCTGCTGCAGCGGGGCATCGGGGCCCATCCCGAAAACACCGCCCTGCGCCTCACCCTGGCCAATGTCTACGCCAATAGCGGTCGCGTGGAAGAGGCCGGCCGGGTACTGGAGGAGATGGTGGCCCTGCAGCCGGAGGATCTGGGAGCCAAGGTGAGGCTGGCGTCCTTCTTCGCCACGACCGGCGACACCGCCAAGGCCCGGGAAATCCTGGATCGGGCGGTGGCGGAGCATCCCGACGAAATGACACCCAAGCTGGCCGTGGTGGAACTGGTGGCCAAGACGGAAGGGACGCCGGCGGGTATCGGCGTGATGGAGGACTTCGTGGCGGCGTCCCCGGACAACCATGAGCTGCGGCTCACCCTGGGCCAGCTCTACACCCGCGTCGATCGCCATGACGACGCCAAGGCCGCCTATCGCAAGATCATCGCGGCCGACGGCCTGGGGGTGTCCGGTCTCAAGGCCCGCAACCAACTGGCGCGCCTGGCCCTGGGTGAAAAGGACCTGGAGCAGGCGGCCCGCCTGGCGGAGGAGGTGCTAGAGGAGAATCCCAAGGACGCGGACGCCCTGGCCCTGCGGGGCGATCTGGCCATGCTCCAGGGTGACGCATCATCGGCCATCGCCGACTATCGCGCGGTGCTGCGTAGCGCGCCTGACAACGCCAAGGTGTTGCGGGCCCTGGCCTCCGCCCATCGCATGAACGGCGAAGACGACCTGGCGGAGGAGGCCATGGCCAAGGCGGTGGCCGCCGCGCCTGACGACGTGCAGACGCGCTTCTCCTACGCCGAGACCCTGTTGCGCCAGGGCGACGTGGACGGTGCCCGGGAGCAGCTGGAGAAGGTGTTGGCTACCGCGCCCACCGATGCCCGGGCCCTGGAGGGCCTGGTCAAGCTCCACATGTCCCGCAACGAGCTGGACCGGGCCCGCCAGTATGCGGATCGCTATCTTCAGGCCTATCCGGACCGCCCCCAGGGCCACTACTTCCTGGGCCTGATCCAACAGGCCCAGGGCGACATGGACGCGGGCATCGCCTCCTTCGAGGCGTCCCTGGAGCGCGGGCCCACTGCCTCCCAGCCCCTGGCGGCGGTGATCAAGGCCTACATCGTGCAGCAGCAATACGACGAGGCTCTGGCACGCCTCGACACCGCCATCGATGAGGACCCCGACAATGCCACGCCCCGTAATCTGAAGGGCGAGGTGCTGTTGCTGCAGCAGCAATATGGCGCCGCGGCGGAGGCCTTCGCCGGCGCCCTGGAGCGCAAGCCGGACATGGTGTCCGCCCACCGCAACCTGGCCTTGGCGCGTTTCGCCCAGGGGGATCGGGAGGGCGCGGTGGAGGCCTTCAAGGCAGGCATCGAGGGCACGGACTCGGCGTTGCTGCAGGTGGGGTTGGCAGGTCTCTACGAGGGGATGGGGCGCACCGACGAGGCCATCGCGGTCTACGAGAGGGCCGTCGAAAACAGCCCGGATTCCAGGGCCGCGGCCAACAATCTGGCCATGCTGCTGGTGACCTACCAGGCGGATGACGAAGGCCTGGCGCGGGCCGGCGAGCTGGTGTCGGTGCTGGAGGGGGCCAGCGAGGCGGCCTATCTGGACACCCTGGGCTGGGTGCGCCACAAGCAGGGGGACCACGAAGCCGCCCTGGAGCATCTACGCGCGGCGGTGGACAAGGCCCCCGATTCGGCGGAGATGAACTTTCACCTCGCCATGGCGTTGCTGGAGACCGGCGACCAGGCCGGCGCCCGGCAGCATCTGGAGAAGGCCCTGGCCCAGGAGGTACAGTTCCGCGAAAAGGCCCTGGCCGAGCAGACCCTGGCAGATCTGGCCGGCGCCGGGGAATAATCCCCTGCAGGAGCGCCCTTGGGCGCGAACGACCCACCGTGGCCTGTGCCGGGCCCCGGGTTCGCGCGCAAGCGCGCTCCCTATCGGCGTCCGGGAATGCCCCCTGTAGCGTGAAAACGGTGTCAGGAACCGTTTCCGAGCGTGGAAACGGTTCCTGACACCGTTTTCACTGTAACCGCCCCCGACCTTGTCCCATTTCGCGTAATTTCGAGTCTTTCGCGGTTACGCTTTTCGCTCTTCCCGAATGCCGGGCTATTTCACCAGCTGGTTCAGGTCGAAGATGGGCAGCAGGATGGCCAGGACGATCACCAGCACCACCGCACCCATCACCAGGATCAGCAGGGGCTCGAACAGCCCCAGGAAGGTGGCGATGAGACCCTCCACTTCGCGGTCCTGATGGTCCGCGGCCCGCCCCAGCATGGCCTCCAGCTCCCCCGTGGCCTCGCCGCTGGCGATGAGCTGGACCATCATGGGTGGGAACAGGTTGCCTGCCTTGAGGGCCACGCTGAGGCTGGTGCCCTCGCGCACCCGCCGGGATGCCTGTTCCACGGTGCGCCGCATGGGCTGGTTGGTGAGCACCTGGCCGGAGATGCGCAGGGCACTCAATACATCCACGCCGCTGGCGGTGAGGATGCTGAGGGTGCGGGCGAAGCGCCCCGCATTGATGCCGCGCACCAGCCTGGCGATCAGGGGCAGGCGCAGCAGCAGGCGGTGGAAGGCGAAGCGCGGGCCGGGCAGGCGCAGCAGGTAGCGCAGGGCGATGGCCGCCAGAGCCACGGCCCCCACCAGTACCAGGCCGTAGTCGCGCAGGAAGTCGCTCACGGCGATGAGCCCCACCGTGAGAGCCGGCAACTGCTGGCCCATGGTGTCGAACACCTTCACCACCTCGGGCACCACGAAGCCCATCAGGCCGCCCGTCACCAGCACCGCCATGAGGGTCAGCAGGGCCGGATAGAAGAGGGCGAGGCGCACCTTCTGGGTCATCTGCTGGCGCTGCTCGGTGTAGTCCGCCAGGCGTTCGAGAACGATATCGAGGCGTCCCGACTGCTCGCCGGCCGCCACCGTGGCGCGGAACAGCTCCGAGAAGCTGGCGGGGAACTCGTCGAGGCCGCTGGCCAGGGTATGCCCCTCCAGCACCTGAGCCCGTACCGCCAGCATGATCTTGCGGGTGCGGGCCTTCTCCGATTGTTCCGCCACTACCCGCAGGGATTCCTCCAGGGGCAGGGCGGCGCGGGTGAGGGTGGCGAGCTGGCGGGTGACGAGCGCGAGTTCGTTGGCCCCCAGGCCGCCCAGGATCAGGCCGCTGCGAGGTTTGCGGGTGCTGTGGCGCTCCACCTCGACGACATCCAGGGGATGGAGGTCGCTCTCGCGCAGCCGGGCCCGCACCTGGCGGGCCGTCTGGCCCTCCATCACGCCCTTGCGGGTGCGCCCGCGGGGGTCGAGGGCGGAGTATTCGTAGGCACCCACGGTTCAGGTCTCGCCGCCAGCGCCCGCAGGGATCGCGGCCCGAAGCATCGGGCTAATCCGCCTCACTGACCCGCAGCACCTCTTCCAGGGAGGTCTCGCCGGCCAGCACCCGCGCCTTGCCGTGGCTCCAGATCCCCGGTGTGAGGGTGCGGGCATGGCGGAACAGCTCGCCCTCGCCGGCGCCATCGTGGATGAGGGTGCGCATGGTCTCGTCCACCAGCACCAGTTCGTAGATTCCCTTGCGGCCCTGATACCCGGTGTTACGGCAGCGCGTGCAGCCCGCCGGGTGGTAGAGGGTGGTGACGGCATCAGGGGCCACGCCGAGCTTTGTGCGGTCCGTCTCGTTGGGCTGATAGGGGGTCTTGCAGTGGGGGCACAGCATGCGCACCAGGCGCTGGGCCAGCACCCCCATGAGGCTGGATGAGAGCAGGAAGGGCTCCACGCCCATGTCCCGCAGCCGGGTGATGGCCCCCACGGCGGTATTGGTATGCAGGGTGGAGAGCACCATATGGCCGGTGAGGCTGGCCTGGACGGCGATCTGCACCGTGTCCAGGTCGCGGATCTCCCCCACCATCACCACGTCCGGATCCTGGCGCAGGATGGCCCGCAGGCCGCGGGCGAAGGTCATGTCCACCCGCGTGTTGACCTGGGTCTGGCCGATGTTGGGGAGGTAGTACTCGATGGGGTCCTCCACCGTCATGATGTTGCGGCGCTTGTCGTTGATGCGTTCCAGGGCGGCGTACAGGGTGGTGGTCTTGCCGGAGCCCGTGGGGCCGGTCACCAGCACGATGCCGTGGGGACGGTGGATCAGGGTGTTGACATGGGCCAGGGTGTCCGGCGGCATCCCCAGGTGCTCGAGGTCCAGGCGCCCGGCGTTCTTGTCCAGCAGCCGCAGCACGATGCGCTCGCCGTGGGCCGAGGGCAGGCTGGACACCCGCACATCCACCGCCCGACCCGCGAGGCGCAGGGAGATGCGCCCGTCCTGGGGCAGGCGCTTCTCGGCGATGTCGAGCTTGGCCATCACCTTGATGCGGGAGGCCACCAGGGGAGCCAGGCCGCTGGCGGGGTCCAGCACTTCCCGCAGCACGCCGTCGATGCGGAAACGCACCATGAGGCGCCCCTCCTGGGGCTCGATGTGGACATCCGATGCCCCCTGCTTGATGGCCTCCGACAGGATGGCATTGATGAGGCGGATGATGGGCGCGTCGTCCTGGGCGTCCAGCAGGTCCTCGGGCTCGGCGAGTTGCTGGGCCACCGTGGACAGGTCCAATTCCTCGTCCAGGCCCTCCATGGAGTGCATGGCCTCGTCGGAGCCCTGCTCGTAGGCCTCGGTGAGGAGGCGCTGAAAATGTTCCTCACTCACCGCTTCCAGGGTCAGGGGACAGTCCATGAAACGGCGCAGCTCCGAGACGATGGCGAGCCTGAGGCCCGGCCGGTATATGACGTGGGCGCGGCCGTCGCGCAATGCCGTCACCAGTACGCCGTGACGCTTGGCGAAGGAAAAGCTCGGACGCCGGAAGGTGCCGGCAGGCGGGCCGTCGTCGGGCACCGGCGCCACTGCGGGCGGTGTGTCGCCGACGAGGGTGAGCTCGGGGTTGGCCGACATTGGCGGGATCTCAGCCGCCGATGTTCCAGTTGCCGATGTCGGCATTTACGCCCTCGCCCCCGGGGCGGTTGTCCGCCCCCAGGGTGTAGAGGTCGAAGTCCCCGTGCTCGCCCGGGCTCAGGTACAGGTACTCATTGCCCCAGGGGTCCTTGGGCACGTTGTCCATGTAGCCGCCGGATTTCCAGTTGCGGGCCTCCGGCGAGCCACCGGGTTGGGTCACCAGGGCCTCGAGGCCCTGGTCCGTGCTGGGGTAATGGAAGTTGTCCAGTTTGTAGAGGTTCAACGCGCTGCCCAGGGCACGGATGTCGTGCTGGGCCTTGGTGATGCGGGCGGCATCGGGCCGGTCCATGATCTTGGGCACCACGATGGCGGCCAGCACGCCCAGGATGACCACCACCACCATCACCTCGATGAGGGTGAAACCGGTGACACGGCGCAATCGCCTGGGGAGTCGGGACTGTCTGTACATGGACTGCTCTGGTGAAGGGGTGATGAGGGACTCGCGATACATCTATCGTGACCTGTCGACTAACATTCCGGAAGGGCCCATCATGGACATTTCAGCGTCCGCACCAGCTATGCTGGCGGCGCGGCCACAGCATAGCTCAAATCCGGGCAGTCGGGGTGCGGTCGTTGACACAGGGCGGACAAACGCAGACATTTATCTTCTCCCTGGCAGTATATCCCTCGATTGTTCCATTGATGTGGCACATGGACCGCCCGCAACCGTAACCAGACTATCGACCATGGCCGAACCGCCATTGCGCTGTGCCCGACTCCTGCCCTACCGGCTGCCCCTGTTGGCGCCCTGGGTGACCTCGCGGGGACGCTGGGTGGGACGTTGCGGCCTACTGTTGCGCCTCGAGGATGCGGCGGGTGTGACGGGTTACGGCGATTGTGCCCCATGGCCGGAGTTCGGCACCGAGACCGCCATGGTGGCGCGCCGCCAGCTCGAGCAGTTCATCCTCGGCTGTGCCGGCCGTCAGGCGGCGGATCTTCTGGCCCTGGTCGATCACCTGGGCGCTCAATGGCGGGAGACGCCGGCGGCCCGCAACGCCGTGGAGACGGCGGTGCTGGACCTGACGGCCAAGCGGGCCGGCGTGCCGCTGGCTCGGCTGCTGGATCCTGACGCCGCCCCATCGGTGGCGGTGAGCGCCCGTCTCGGACCCATGGACGAAGGCCTGGAGTCCCGCGCCCTGGCCGCGACCCGCCAGGGCTTCACGGTGCTCAAGATCAAGATCACCGTGCCGCCGGGGGATGCCATCGAACGTCTCGAGGACCTGACGGCCCATCTCGAGCCCGGTATCCGTTTGCGCCTGGATGCCAACGGCATGTGGGACGGCGAGACCGCGGTCCGGGTGCTCACGGCGCTGAACAAGCTGGCGGTGGAGTCCCTGGAGGAGCCCCTCGATGCCTGCAGCCCGGAGATGCTGAGCCGCCTCCAGGGCCTGGTGGATTTTCCCATCGCCCTCGACGAATCCCTGTCGGGGCGCAACGCCGAGGACCTGTTGGAGCGCTGCCCGGTGCGCCGGCTGGTCTTGAAACCCATCGCCCACGGCGGGCCCCGGCGCTGTCTGGCCCTCGCCCGTAAGGCCTACGGCGAGGGTAAGGAGGCGGTGATCACCTCCGCCATCGAGAGCGTCGTGGGAACCCGTGGCGCCCTGCATCTGGCGGCCGCCCTGCCCGGTGCGGGCGTCCACGGCCTGGTGACGGACAACTGGCTGGCGGGGGACGTGGGCGAGGCTCTGGATGCCCGGGCGGGACATATGCATATCGGGGCGGTGGCCGGTCTCGGTTATTGCCCGGACGAGGAACTGGAGAACGCCTTCCTGGGGGATTTCAGCGAGCAGACCCCTTGGATTCCCACCGCCATCGCCGGCTGAGCCCCGGGTCACGGCCGTCATCACAACCCACGGGAGCACCGATCCTATGGCAGAAGATCTGCGCCAGGCGGCGCTGGACTACCATCGCCAACCGCGACCGGGCAAGCTGGAGATCCGCGCCACCAAGCCGCTGGCCACCCAGCGTGACTTGGCACTGGCCTATTCGCCGGGGGTGGCGGCGGCCTGCGAAGCCATCCAGGCCGAGCCCACCAGCGCCGCCGACTATACGGCCCGCGGCAACCTGGTGGCGGTCGTCTCCAACGGCACGGCAGTACTCGGCCTGGGGGCCATCGGCGGCCTCGCGGCCAAGCCGGTGATGGAGGGCAAGGCGGTACTGTTCAAGCAGTTCGCCGGCATCGACGTCTTCGACATCGAGGTGGACGAGACCGACCCGGAAGCCTTCATCGACACGGTGGCCCGCCTGGAGCCCACCTTCGGCGGCATCAACCTGGAGGACATCAAGGCCCCCGAGTGCTTCATCATCGAGCAGGGCCTGCGGGAACGCATGGGGATCCCGGTGTTCCACGACGACCAGCACGGTACCGCCATCGTGGTGGCGGCGGCGGTGAGGAACGCCCTGACGGTGGTGGGCAAGGACATCGGCGAGGTGCGCCTGGTGACCGCGGGGGCGGGTGCCGCCGCCCTGGCCTGCCTGGACCTGCTGGTGGCCCTGGGCCTCAATCCGGGCAATATCCTGGTAACGGATATCGCCGGGGTGGTCCACGAGGGCCGTAGCGAGCAGATGGACCCCTACAAGGCCCGCTACGCCCGGGCCACCGCGTGCCGTACCCTGGCGGAGGCCCTGGAAGGGGCCGATATCTTCCTCGGCCTGTCCGCGGGCGGAGTCCTTCAGTCCCTCTGGCTGGAGACCATGGCGGAACACCCCATCATCCTGGCCTTGGCCAACCCGGTGCCCGAGATCATGCCCGACCTGGCACGGGCGGTGCGCCCCGATGCCCTGCTGGCCACCGGGCGCTCGGACTTCCCGAACCAGGTGAACAACGTCCTGTGCTTCCCCTTCCTGTTCCGGGGTGCCCTGGACGTGGGGGCGACGGACATCAACATGGCCATGAAGCTGGCCTGTGTGGAGGCCATCGCCGCCCTGGCCCGCGCCGAGCCCTCGGACGTGGTGCGTCGCGCCTACGGCGGCCGGACGCCACGTTTCGGACCGGACTTCCTGCTGCCGACGCCCTTCGACCCGCGCCTCATGGAATACGTGCCCCTGGCGGTGGCCCGGGCGGCTATGGACTCGGGGGTGGCGAGCCGCCCCCTGGCCAATCTGGAGGCCTACCGCAACAGCCTGCAGGACAAGGTGTTTGTCACCGGTCTCACCATGCGGCCGGTGTTCGAGCGCGCTCAGGCCCAGGTACGGCGGGTGGTGTACTCGGAAGGCGAGGATCAGCGCGTGCTGGAAGCGGCCCAGCAGGCGGTGGACCAGGGCATCGCACGGCCGGTGCTGGTGGGGCGGCGCGGGGTGATCGAGGAACGCATCGCCGATATCGGCCTGTCGATTCGTCTCGACGACGACGTGGAGGTCGCCGAGCCCCACCTGTTGGCTGACCACGCGGTCTACGGCGATGCCTATTATGAACGCGTGGCCCGCCGCGGTTATTCCCCTGGCGAGGCCCGGGACCAGTTGCGGGACAGCCCCACCACCCTGGCCGCCATGATGGTGGCCGAGGGCGACGCCGATGCCCTGGTGTGCGGGCCCGTGAGCCGGTATCTGCAGCATCTGGAGGCCATTCGGGAGGTTATCGGGCGGGCCGCGGAGGCCCCCTGTCTGGCTGCCATGAATGCCCTGGTGATGCCCTCCGGCGTCATCTTCATCGCCGATACCCGGGTGTTGGAGGAACCCGATGCCCGGGAGGTGGCCGCCATCACCCGGCTGGCCGCCGAGGGCGTACGCTGGTTCGGTCTGGAACCCAAGGTGGCGTTGCTGTCCCACTCCAATTTCGGTAGCCATGATTCGGCCAGCGCCCGCAAGATGCGCGAAGCCCTGGCCATGGTACGGGCGGAGCAGCCGGAGTTGGAGGTGGAGGGGGAAATGCACGGCGATCTGGCCCTGTCCGAGGCCATGCGCCTGGCGCGCTTCCCGGGCTCGCGCCTCACGGGCCGCGCCAACCTGCTGGTGATGCCCAACCAGGACGCCGCCAACATTGCCTTCAACCTGTTGAAGCAGGTAGGGGAGGGCATTGCCATCGGGCCGCTGCTCCTCGGCACTGCGCGATCCGCCCATATCGTCACGTCGTCCATTACCGTGCGCGGCCTGCTGAACATGACCGCCCTAGCCGCGGTGCGCGCCTCCTGACGCCGGGGTCAGGGAGACGAGGGCCGGGGGCAGGGAAACGAGGGTATATGCCCCGGTCGTGTTCCTGCCCGTGGCGGGAGCACTCCGGGGCGGATAGCCCTTGCCGCCGCGAAGGTCCAGAACGGCCTGTGCTTGGAGTGTGACAGGGGCGGCATTTCCGAGATCCGGTGCTATTCTTACGGCCATGTTGCCCTTCCGATCGCTCAACTGGCGCCTGTCCCTCGGCTTGGCGTGGACTCTGATGCTGTTGGTGGTGGCCGTATCCCCAGGGGCGGTCGCGGCTGACGGCGACCCCGACCACGGGGTGGAGGACGGCTTGTTCCTGGGTCTGGATGGTGGCGTGAGGGTGGCCAACGCCGAGGCCGGCACGCGAGCGGAACTCAAGGCCCCCGGGGGAGTGGCCGAAGCGCACGCAGCCCCGGCGCCGTGGGATCCGCGCCCCGCCCTCGCCAGCCTGTCGCGGTTGCTGGCCGAGGCCATCAAAGGGTCGGATGTGACCCCTGGGGCTGGTAGCGGCCCCTGGTATCGGACCCTGGCCCCGGTGGTATTCGAGTCCGATGCCGCCGTGGCCACGGATCCGCAGCTTCTGACGGACCCGGATGCGAGCGCCGCTGACGGCCCGGATCCGCTGCTGCAATTCCTTGGCAGCCCACTGCGGGGCATCACCGAACATCTGCATTCAGAGCTTGTGACGGGCGAGGGGATGTCCTGGCGCATGCACTATGGCCGACCCAGCGAGTTGGGGCGTGGCCGGGGATGGCGCCATGGAGGCAAAGGCGACGCCCTCTTCGATGACGATGGCTCCCTGGAGCCCGCTCCGGCCGTGGGCGTGCAGATGAAACTGGATTGGTGATCCCGGCTGGGCTTGGGATGTCGGGATGAATCCCGACCTACTAAAAGCGTAACCGCGAAAGACGCGAAAAGGGAGAAGGTCAGGGTTATTAAAAAAACAAAAGCGGTAACTACGAAAGTCGCGAAAGGCGCGAAAAGGAAGAAGGTCAGGGAGGAGTGGCAGTTCGAAAAGGCGCAGCTAATCCACCGTTTCGGCGTCAGCAGAGCGGACGCACGGGTGGTAATCTTTTCCCCGTTCCCCTTTCCCATTTTCCCTGGGGAGAAGGACAGAGGCGTAGGTCGGCTGCTCTTGGCAGCCGACAGAATCGGAGCGGTAATGTCGGGATGAATCCCGACCTACAGAGACATCCCTCCGCCCGTTCCTACGGCACGGATGTAGATACTCTGTGCCGACGACGACGAGAGTTCCCGGCTGATAGTCGAGGCGGCCCTGACCGCCCGCGGCCACGATGTGGCCGTGGTCAGGGACGGGGTCGAGGCCCTCGGGAAGGCCGGCGACTGGCTGCCCGACCTCATCATCTCCGACATCCTCATGCCCAACATGGACGGCTTCGGCCTGCGGCGCGCCCTGAACCGGGACCCGCGGCTGCGGGACATCCCCTTCGTCTTCTACACCGGGACCTTCGTGGATGGCGAGGACGCCAGGCTGGCCATGGACCTGGGGGCCTCCCGTTTCCTGCTGAAGCCCATGCCGCCGGACGAGTTGCTGGAGGCCCTGGACGAGGTCCTGGCCGAGGGCCCGGCCCCGGCCCACGTGCCCGGCGGCGGCCTGGACGAGGACGATCTGGACCGCCGCACCGGCGCGCGGCTGTCCGACAAGCTCTACAAGAAGTATCTCGAGGTGGCGGAGAGCCAGCGCCGCCTGGAGGCCCAGGAGGCCACCCTCCAGGGCCTGGTGGCGGCCATCCCCGACGTGCTCTTCAGCCTGGACCCGGCGACCTTCGCCATCACCTACGTCAGCCCGGTAGTGGAACCCATCCTGCACTACGGGCCGGACGAGCTGGTGAACGACCCGGCCCTGTGGCAGTCCCTGGTCCACCCGGAGGACCTGGAAGGGATCCTGGCGACCTTCCGGCAGGCCATCGACCACGGCGGTCCCGCATGGGTGGAGGGCCGGCTGCGGCCCCGGGGGGAGGCGGATTACCGGTGGTTCGACGTGCGCATTGCCCTCAGCGTGGATCGCGAGGCCAGACCCATGGCCGTCACCGGCGTATTGCGGGAGGTCACGGAGCTCAAGGCCGTGGAGGATCGGAAGCGCCAGGTGGAACGCATCCAGGCTCTGGGCCAGCTCACGGGAGGGGTGGCCCACGATTTCAACAACCTGTTGAGCGTGATGCTGGGCAATCTGCAACTGGCGGAGCGCTATCTGGAGCGCGACAAATCGCCGCTGCAGGAGCAGGTGCTCTCCCGCCTGCGGGTCGCCATCGACGCCGTGCGGCGGGGCTCCGAGCTGACCCGCCGGCTGCTGGCCGTCGCCAGCCGCCAGCACCTGGAGCCGGAGGTTACGGATTTCAACGCGCTGGTGACGGGTACCTGGGAGCTTCTTAAACGCACCCTGAGCGAGTCCATCGACCTCCGGCTCGAGCCCGCGGAGGACCTGTGGCCCGTCTCCATCGACCCTGGCCAGGCCGAGAATGCCCTCATCAATCTGGCGGTCAATGCCAGCGACGCCATGGCCGATGGTGGTTCCCTGGTCATCGAGACGGCCAACGTACATCTCGATGACAATTACACCCGCTCCTACGAGGGCATGGAGCCGGGGGACTACGTGGCGGTCACGGTGAGCGACGACGGCAAGGGCATGACCGAGACGGAGCAGGCCCGGGCCTTCGAACCCTTCTTCACCACCAAGGACACGGGCAAGGGTACGGGCCTCGGTCTCAGCCAGGTCTACGGCTTCGTCAAGCAGTCCGGCGGGGGCGTCAATATCTACAGCGAGGTCGGCCTCGGCACCACCCTCAAGCTCTACTTTCCGCGCTTCAGGGGCGAGACGGAGGCCCGGGAGACCGCTCCCGCCGAGGGTGCCGTCAGCGGTGGTGGCGAGACCATCCTGGTGGTGGAGGACGACGACAACCTGCGGGACACCGTGGCCTGCTATCTGCGGGACCTGGGGTATGAAATACTCGAGGCCGTGGATGGCGCCTCGGCCCTGCGGGTCCTGGCCCGCTCCCCCGTGAACCTGGTGTTCACCGACGTCATCATGCCGGGGGGGATGACCGGCTTCGACGTCGGCCGCGAGGCCCGGGCCCTCAAGCCCGGGATGCGGGTCCTGTATACCTCGGGATACTCCTTCGACGCCCTGTCCCACTCCGCCGGTTTGCACCCCGACGGCGACGAGATCTTGAACAAGCGCTACATGATGGCGGACCTGGCGCGGCGGGTGCGGGAACTCCTCGACGCCTGAGGGCGCGGCCCCGGATTTTACCGGGCCTTAATCTCCCTTTTCGTAGGTGGCCATGAGTTCGCCCCGGGCGAGCACCGCGCCCTCCATGGCCCGCAGCAACTCCTCCTTGGTGGGCGCTTCGAGGCCTTCCAGGCGCCGATCCAGGGCGTAGAGCTTGAAGAAATAGCGGTGCCGCCCGATAGGTGGGCAGGGGCCGCCGTAGCCGCTGCGCTGCCAGTCGTTCAGGCCATCTCCCGTGCCGGGTGGCAGCAGGGCGGCGGTACAGGCCTCGGGCAGGCTCTGGCTGTCGGGGGGCAGGTTGTAGAGCACCCAGTGGACGAAGGTCATGCGCGGCGCCGCGGGGTCCGGGGCGTCCGGGTCGTCCACGATGAGGGCGAGGCTACGGGCCCCGCCGGGCACGCCCGTCCACTCCAGGGCCGGGGAGATGTCCTCGCCTTCGCAGGTGTAACGGCGCGGGATTTCGTCTTCGTGGCCGAAGGCCGGGGAGTGCAGGGTGAGGGTCATGGTGGGCCTCCTCGTTGTCCGTTGGTCCTCACCTTCAGGGTAGAACATGGGGGCCGGGCCGGTGCAACGTCCCGGCGGGCGCCGACCATCAATAGATGGGCCCGAACAGCCGGGCGAGGCCGAGCCTGAGGCGCTCGAGACGGGTTCTTGGCGCCGGGTTTTGCAGCGGGCTGGCAGTAGCGAACAGACCCTCGAAGGCCTGCTGCAGTTCGGTCACGGCGCCGGTGGAGTAGAGCACGGTGGTGATCTCGAAATTGAGGCGGAAGCTGCGCTCGTCCATGTTGGCGGAGCCCACCATGGCCCAGTGCTCGTCGATGATCGCCACCTTGGAGTGGAGAAAGCTGCCGACGTGCTCGTAGATCCCGACTCCGGCATTCACCATCTCCTCGTAGTAGCTGCGGCCCGCCCACAGGGCGATGACATGGTCGGAATGTGCCGGTACCAGGATGCGGATCCTGACGCCGCGGAAGGCGGCGGCCTCGAGGGTCAGGACCATGGTGGTGTCGGGCACGAAATAGGGGGTGGCGATGCACACCGAGTCCTCGGCGGCGGCGATGGCGGCGATGAGCAGATGATGCATGATGCGGGTGTCGTAATCGGGGCCCGAGGGGATCACCTGCACGATCTCCCCCGGCCCATCGGCGGTGGCGGGTGGCGGGAAGTAGGCCTCGGCGAACAGGTCCTCGCCGGTGGACAGATGCCAGTCCTCGATGAACACCTCCTGGAACTTGTAGACTGCCGGGCCGGTGATGCGCAGCTGGGTGTCGATGCGGGTCCCCAGGGGGTGGCTGGCATCGAGGTACTCGTCGCCGATGTTCTGGCTGCCCGTGAAGGCGACGCGGCCGTCGATGACGGCGATCTTGCGATGATTGCGCAGGTTGACCCGCAGCCGCCAGCGCTTGCCCAGCCACGGCAGGGGCGGCATGTAGTACACCACCTCCACGCCGCCGGCGCGCAGCTCCCGGGCTAGGCCGGCGGGAAAACGCCAGGAGCCCATGAAGTCGAGCAGCAGCCGGCATTTCACGCCCTCCCGGGCCTTCTCCAGGAGCAGCGCCGCCAGCTTCCGGCCCGTGGTGTCGGCGCGAAAGATGAAATATTCCACGTGGACGTGGTGGCGGGCCCCGGCTACGGCGTTCAGGAGGGCACGCCAGGAGTCGGCGGCACGGTCGTGATAGATCTCCACCGCGTTGCCGATGGTGGGGGGCTCGCGGTCGTTGATGCGGGTGGCGAGGCGCACGAACTTGATGAGGGCCGAAGGCAGCTCATGGGGGCCGGCCTGGGGAGAGAAGTCCCGCTGGGCCTCGTGGAGCACCCGCCACAGGGTGGGGTTGAGGCGCTGGCGATGGCGCGCCAGGCGGCGGCGGTTGCGCCGGCGCTTGGGGTCGCTCATGAGGAAGAACAGCACCACGCCGACCACGGGTAGCAGCAGGAACAGCAGTATCCACGCCAGCATGGCCCGCGGCTCCCGCGGGTGGTACAGGACGTTGTAGACGCCTATCAACACCATGGCGACGTTGAGGGCCGCGAGGAAGACGGGCAGGAGTTCGAGGCCGGTCATGTCAGGGGCAGGCGGGGTTTCTGGGGCCGGCGGGGGCGGGGCATGGCTCCACCATGCTGTCCTCAGCGCCGCCCGCCCAGGAGGGAGCCGAGGAGCCCGCGCACCAGCCGGGCGCCGATCTGGCGGCCGATACTCGAGCCGACGCCGCGGGCCACGAACTTGGCGATGGCCTCGCCCACACCGAACTCGGAGATGGCCAGCATCACCTGGCCGCTGTTCGAGCCGCCGATGACTATCTTCGTGGTGTCCATGGTCGTGTTCCCTGAGTGGTGGGGGCCGGCGCGTGGCGCTCCATCCCGACCCCGTTTAGGATCCGTCGGGCCCGCCTGTCCCCGGGCGTCGGGCGTGGGGTACATTAACCGTTGGCCGCAGTGGCCGGGAGATTCTAAGGTGGAAAAGCGAAACGTCGGTAGCGCCTTCGTCCTCGGGGCCTTCCTGTTCCTGGGCCTGGCCGTGCTGGGCTGGCAGGCCGGCCGCGCGGCCGTCGACGTCAAGCTGTTGGAGCGCAGCGTCACCGTCAAGGGCCTGTCGGAACGGGAGTATCCGGCCGACGTCGTCATCTGGCCCATCCAGTACACCGACGCCGGCAACGACCTGCAGGCCCTGTATACCTCCCTGGACGAGAGTTCGAGCAAGATCCGCGCCTTCCTGGCGGCCCGCGGCCTGGAGGACAGCGAGGTGTCGGTCACGCCGCCGGTGATCAACGACAAGTCGGCCCAGCAGTATGGCGGCGGGCCGCGGGCGGAGTTCCGTTACAGCGCCCAGCAGAGCGTCACCGTGTACTCCGGCAGGGTGAGGGAGGTGCGCGATATGATGAAGGGCCTGTCCGATCTCGGCCGCCAGGGCATCGTGTTCTCGGGCGGCAACTACGACACCCAGCCCGAATATTTGTTCACGCGCCTGAACGAGGTCAAGCCCGAGATGATCGAGGAGGCCACCACCAAGGCCCGCGAGGTGGCGGAGAAGTTCGCCGCCGACTCCGCGAGCCGGCTGGGCAAGATCCGCCGCGCCTCCCAGGGCCAGTTCTCCATCAGCCCGCGGGACCGCAACAACCCCCACATCAAGAAGGTGCGGGTGGTGTCCACGGTGGAATACTACCTGTCAGACTAACGTGAAAGTCGCGAAGCATGCTCTCCCCCTCTCCCTCTGGGACAAATCCGTCGGGAACGGATTTGAACGCGCCCTGGCGCGGCCCGCAGGGCGAAGGGCAGGATGCCCGGAGTACAGGGATGGGGTGAGGGAACGAGCATGGTGATACGCGCTCCTCTTTCATATCTCGGGCGGCGCGTACCGCCATGAGAGTTAGGCCCATGAGCGTGCCCGTGAAGGCCGAACGGCGTGCCGCCGAGCTGCGCGAGGCCATCGACTACCACAACTATCGCTACTACGTGCTGGACGATCCGGAGGTCCCGGACGCCGAGTACGACCGCCTGATGCGGGAACTCGAGGACCTGGAGGCCGAGTACCCTGAGCTGGTGACCCCCGAGTCGCCCACCCAGCGGGTGGGGGCCCAGCCCATATCCGCCTTCGAGGAGGCGGTGCACGGCCTGCCCATGTTGTCCCTGGGCAACGCCTTTGAAGAGGAGGAGGTGGCGGACTTCGATCGCCGCGTGCGCAAGGAGTTGGGCGTCGAGGAGGTGGAATATGTGGCCGAGACCAAGCTGGACGGCCTGGCCGTGAGCCTCACCTATCGGGACGGCCGCCTCGAGCGGGGCGCCACCCGGGGCGACGGCACCCGAGGCGAGGACGTGACCCATAACGTCCGCACCATCCGCGCCATCCCTCTGCAACTGCGGGGCGAAGGCTGGCCACGCCTGATGGAGGTGCGGGGCGAGGTGTTCATGACCCTGGATGGCCTGGAGCGCCTCAACGCCCGGGAGGCCGAGGAAGTCGGCAAGACCTTCGCCAACCCCAGAAACGCCGCCGCCGGCAGCCTGCGCCAGCTCGATCCCCGCATCACCGCCCGCCGCCCCCTCGACTTTTTCTGCTACGGCACCGGCCTGGTGGAAGACGGGGAGCTGCCCGGCACCCACTACGCCATCCTCGAGCGCCTGCGGGCATGGGGCCTGCCCCTGTCGCCGGAGGTGCGCATCGTCCATGGTCTCGCCGGCTGCCTGGATTACTACCGCGACATCGGCGAGCGCCGCCACGAGCTGCCCTACGAGATCGACGGCGTGGTGTACAAGGTGAACGACCTCGCCCAGCGCGAGACCTTGGGCTTCGTGGCCCGTGCCCCGCGCTGGGCCCTGGCCCACAAGTTTCCTGCCCAGGAGGAACTCACCACGGTGCGGGAGATCTGGTTCAGCGTCGGCCGCACCGGCGCCGTCACCCCGGTGGCGCGGCTGGAGCCCGTGTTCGTGGGCGGCGTCACCGTGAGCAACGCCACCCTGCACAACATGGACGAGGTGGCGCGCAAGGACATCCGCGAGGGCGACACGGTGGTGGTGCGCCGGGCCGGCGACGTCATCCCCGAGGTGGTGAAGGTGATCACCGAGCGTCGTAAGGGCGACCCGCCGAAGCCCGTGCTGCCCGCCACCTGTCCGGTGTGCGGTTCGGACGTGGTGCGGGTGGAGGGCGAGGTGGTGGCGCGCTGCACCGGCGGCCTGTTCTGCGGCGCCCAGCGTCGGGAGGCCATCCGCCACTTCGCCAGCCGCCGGGCGCTGGACATCGAGGGCCTGGGGGACAAGCTGGTGGAACAGCTGGTGGAGCGCGGGCTGGTGCACGACCCGGCCGATCTCTACGAGCTGACCCTGGAGCAGCTCGAGGGCCTGGAGCGCATGGCCGAGAAGTCGGCCCGCAATCTGCTGGAGGCCCTGGAGAAGAGCAGACACACTACCTTCCCCCGCTTCCTCTACGCCCTCGGTATCCGCGAGGTCGGGGAGGCCACCGCCCAGGCCCTGGCGGCGGGCTTCCCGCGGCTCCATCGCCTCATGAAGGCGCGGGAGGGGGATTTCATCCAGCGCACGGGCGTCAAGGGCATCGGCCCGACCACGGCCGAGAACCTGGTGGCTCACCTGGCGGCTCATCCCAGGGCACAGGCGAGCGGCGACTGGGCGGCGTGGCTCGCGGCCCTGCCGATACGGGGGCTTAATGCCGGCAACACGGGGCGCCTGGCCGCGGCCTTCCCGGACCTGGTGGCCCTGCGCCAGGCGGCGCCCGAGGATATCCATTACCAGGAGCGGGCCCTGGTGGAGGGTATCGGGCCGGTGGTGTCCCGCCACATCGTCGCCTTCTTCGGCGAGCGCCATAACCGCGAGGTCATCGTCAAGCTGCGGCGGCGGGCCCGCATCCGCTGGGAGACGCCCCGCCCGCCGCCCGCCGCCGCGCGCTCCCTGGCGGGCCTCACCTACGTGCTCACGGGGACCCTGGATGCCCTGACCCGGGAAGAGGCCAAGGAGCGGTTGCAGGCCCGGGGCGCCAAGGTGACGGGCAGCGTGTCGAAGAAGACGGACTACGTGGTGGCGGGCCGCGAGGCGGGTTCCAAGCTGGCCAGGGCGGAGGCCCTCGGGGTAAAGGTCATCGACGAGGCCGAATTGATGAATCAACTATCGGGTTGATGCAACGCGGACCTGAGGTGCGGAGATATGGAAAACGAGCATGAAGAGACGCGAAATACCGACCCGGGGCCGGCGGACAAGGCCTTCCTGCGCAACCTCATCATCGCCAAGGGGGTGGTTATCGTGGTGATCCTGGTGGTGGTGGGGCTGATGGTCCTGCTGATGTAGGACCGGGGCCACCGCGGTCCATTGGCGCCCCGGGACGCATTCAGGGCGCCAGGGCCACCCGGTTGCGGCTCTGGTCTTTGGCTGCGTACAGGGCCTGGTCGGCCCGCAGCAGCACCCGGTCCGGGGATTCGTCGCCGGACCATTGGGCCACCCCGGCGCTCACCGTGATCTGGATGTCATGGCCGTCGCAGTGGATGGTGCGCCCGGCCAGCAAGCCCCGTATGCGCTCCGCCAGTTGGCGGGCCCCCTCGCGGTCGCTGTTGCTGAGGAGGATGGTGAACTCCTCGCCGCCGAAGCGGAACAGGGTGTCGCTATCGCGCACGCATTCCTGGAACAGGCGGGCCGCCGACTTCAGCACGCAATCGCCGGTCATGTGGCCATGGCGGTCGTTGATATCCTTGAAGTGGTCCAGGTCCAGCATGATCACGGAGAAGGGGGTGCCGTGGCGTTTCGCCAGGCTGGTATCACGGTGCAGACTCTGCTCCAGGGTGGCGCGGTTGAAGGCCCCCGTGAGGGGATCCTTGGCCGCCACCAGCAGCGCCCGCTGATACAGTTGGGCGTTGCGCAGGGGGTAGAGCAGGTGGCTGCCGAGGAAGTCGAGAGCCATGGTCTCCCGTGTGGTGAAGGGGATGGCGCGGCTGAAGGTGATCTCGCCCAGGCATTCCGTCTCCAGGGACAGGCGGTAGCCGCAGGAGTGGCGTGCAGTGGTGCCGATGAGGAGTTGCATGCCGTCGGCCTCGTTGACGAAGCCGAGGCCATCGAAGGGGATCACCTTCGCGCATTCCTGGGTGAAGAGCTCCAGCAGCCGCTGAACATTGAGCGTGGTCTGCAGGGTTTGGGTCAGGCGCAGCAGGTCGTCGTTGCCCACCACGGCCCGCCGGGGCGACTCCGGCACCTCGGGGACATCGTTTGTCATGGCGCCGCCATCATCCATCACATCCCATATCGCGTTCAGTTGCATGATACCGCCTCTTGCTGGCTCGTGAGCACGCTATTGCCGGCGCGTGACCGCGCGAAAAAAAAGGACGTCCATGGTCAGAAGGCAATGGAGAAAAGTCGGAGGCTTCTGCAAGCCTCGCGGTACTCCTAGCGAATAGCGTGCCAACCAAAGAGGATGGTGATAATCCTTTATTTACAATAAGTTAAACTCTGTTCTTCGTTGCGCGGGGCGCGATGGTCAAAGTTTTGACGTTCCTCGATTGCCGCCGGGCGGCAGCAAACTGCCGCCACCGTTCCTGCGGCGGGTGGTGACGCGGTGCGCTTTGGGGGGCGGGGTCGTTCGTGCTGCCACCGGCCCCTGGATACCGGGTCGGGCCCGGTATGACGGGTGGTTGGCCCCGACTCGCGGGGGCGGCGGTCGGTAGGAGTGGTGGTCCCGCTCATCGACCCTCGGGGAGGTACGCCATTCAGGCGTCCTGGGCGAGGTGGCGTAGTCCTGTGATGCCCATGCTATCCGCCCCCATGAGGAACAGGTATGCGGGCATGATGTCCGCGGGCAGGGCCAGGTGGGCCGGGTTCTCGCCCGGGTAGGCGCGCTTGCGCAGGGCCGTGCGTACGGGGCCGGGGTCGATGGCGTTGACCCGCACGGTGGTGTCCTCCAACTCATGGGCGAGCACCTGGCCCAGGTTCTCGAGCCCGGCGTTGGCCGCCGCGTAGGCACCCCAGTAGGCGCGGCCCCGGGCGCCCACTGCGGCGGTGGTGAGGAGGATGGCGGCGTCCGGGGCCCGGCGCAGCAGGGGCAGCAGGGCTTGAATGAGCAGGAAGGGGGCATTGAGGTTGATATGGAGCACCTGGGCCCAGGTCTCGGGGGGATAGTGGTCGATGGGGGTGAGGTCGCCGAGGACGGCGGCGTTGGACAACAGGCCGTCGAGGCGACCGAAGTTGGACGTCAGATTGGCGGCCAGGTCGGCGTAGTCGTCGGGCGTGGCCCCCAGGAGATCCATGGGGTAGATGGCCGGTTGGGGTCCGCCGGCGGCCTCGATGTCGTCGTAGGCCCCTTCCAGCCCGGGCACGGAGCGGTCCAGCAGGACCACGCTGGCGCCGTGGCGGGCGTAGGCGAGGGCGGCCTCCCGGCCGATGCCGCCACCGGCACCGGTGACCAGGATGACACGATCCGCCAGCAGGTGCGGCGGCGCCTGGTAGCGCCGTGGGTCTTGGTTGTTCAAGGGGGGGCCTCGGTGTGGTGATGGATTTCCCGCGCGCATTGTAGCCCGCTCATCACCGCCCCTTCGAGGGTGGCGGGATAGGGCGTGCGGGTATAGTCCCCCGCCAGCCACAGCCCCGGCAGGGGGCCGCGGTGCGGCGGGCGCAGGTCCTGTTCCCCCGCGCGGCAGGCGAAGGTGGCGCGGCGTTCCCGGATCACCCGGCTCCAGAGGGGGGGCGGCCAGGCCGGGAAATGGTGGGCCAGCTCGGCCTGGACCCGCGCCGCCAGGGTGTCCCGATCCAGGGCCATGTGGGGGCCCGCGGCGGAGACCACCACCGCCATCAGCCCCCGGCGCCCGTCGGCGGCGCGGTCGAACACCCACTGGGCGATGCCCCCGGCCAGGCCCACCATGGGGAAGCCCAGGCGGGTGGCGGGGTGGTACTGGAGGTAGACGGTGCAGATGGGCTGGTGGCCCAGGCGCCGCAGGTCCGCCGCCAGCGCGGCGCCGCCGGGCAGGGGTGCCAGCAGCCGCGCCGCGCCATGGTGGGCGGTGGCCACCACCACGTGGCGGGCGCGCAGCACGCCCGCGCTGGTGGCGACGCCGGCGATACGGCCCGCCTCCTGCACCAGCCCCGTGACCCGGCGGCCCGTGAGAACCTGGCCGCCGTGGGCGTCGATGAAGGCCCGGGCCGGTCGTGGCAGCAGGCCGCCAAGATCCCCGCGGGGGATGAGCAGGTCCGCATCCCGCCGCCGGTGGTGGAAGGCGTCTGCCAGGACCCGCAGGAACACCGCCGCGGAGGCCTGCTCCACCGGGGTGTTGAGGGCGGCCAGGCACATAGGCTCCCACAGGGTGCGGCGCACCCGCGGCGGCTGGCCGTCGAGCCACTGGGCCACGGTACAGTCGCGGGCGGCGGTCGGCGGCCTCGAGAAGCCGCGCACCGCCAGGCCCAGGGCACCGAGCCGCTCCTTGATGGACAGACCTTCACAGGTGGCCAGGCCCCAGGCGAGGTGGAGGGGGGCCGGCAGGGGGCCCGCGCGCAGGGCCACGACGGGGCCGTCGCGCTCCAGCACCCGCAACCCCAGGGGCAGGCGCAGGAAGGCCTCGGCCGGGTCGACGCCCACGGTCTCCATCATGGCCAGGGTATGGGCGTAGGCCCCCAGCAGCAGGTGCTGGCCGTTGTCCAGGGGCATGCCATTGACCTCCAGCCGGCGCGCCCGGCCGCCCACCTCGGCGGCGGCCTCCAGCACCGTCACCTCGTGGCCAATGCGCGCGAGTTCCACGGCACAGGACAGCCCGGCCCAGCCGGCACCCACCACTAGCAGCGGCATCAGTCCGTTGCCGCGGGCCGGCAGTCCATCTCGCGCTTCCTGGGTCAGCGGGACTCCACCTGGGGCCGGCCCCGCAGGTAGCGGCGCTGGCGGCGCCTCTCGGCGTTGGCGGTACGCCAGGCGATCCACAGCTTGCGCAGGGGGGTGAGGGAGACCCGATGGTCCAGGAGGGCGAAGCCGTCGCGGCGGATCTCCTCCAGGGTGGCACGGTAGATGGCCGCCATGATGATGCCGCTGCGCTGGGCGTAACGGTCCTCCTCCGGCAACAGCTCCAGGGCCCTTGTGTAGTAGCTTTCGGCGCGGTCCGCCTGGAAGCGGAAGAGTTCGATGGCCCCGGGGCCGGCCTGGCCGCGGCGCAGGCCGTCGGGGTTCACGTCGAAGCGGGCCAGCTCCTCGGCCGGCAGGTAGACCCGGCCCCGCATGGCGTCCTCCCGCACGTCCCGCAGGATATTGGTGAGCTGAAAGGCGAGGCCCAGGTTGTGGGCGTACTTCTGGGTCTGGTGATTGCGGTAGCCGAACAGCTCCGCCGACATCAGGCCGACCACGCCGGCCACCCGGTGACAGTAGAGGGCGAGTTCGCCGAAGGTCTCGTAGTGGGACTGTTCCAGGTCCATCTCCATGCCGTCGATGACCTCGTGGAGCTGGCCGGCGGTGATGTCGAAGTGCTCCACGGTATGGGCCAGGGCCACGGCCACGGGGTGCTGGGCCCCGCCTGCGAAGATCCGTTCTACCTCCTGCCGCCACCAGGCCAGCTTGGTGCGGGCCAGGGCGGCGTCGCTGCACTCGTCCACCACGTCGTCCACTTCGCGGCAGAAGGCGTAGAGGGCGATGATGGCGCGCCGGCGCTCGGGCGGTAGGAACAGGAAGCTGTAGTAGAAGCTGGAGCCGCTGCGGGCGGCCTTCTGCTGGCAGTACTGGTCGGGGGTCATGGGCAAGGGGTGGCGGGGGCTGCGCCTATGATGCCGGATGCCGCCCGCGATGGACAGGCGCCGGCCATCAGCGGCCCATCAGCCAGGGCAGGAGGGCCAGCCACCCCAGGAACAGGGGCCATAGGCGGCCGTTGGCGAGGTCGTAGTTCTGCAACAGGTGGTGCCAGGAATGGCCGGCCACCAGGCGCCCGAAGGTGAACTCGAAGGCCACGGTGAGGACCAGCCAGGCGAGGCCGACGGTCAGGGCCTCCTCGAACGATAGCGGGGCCTCCCGGCGCGCGAACAGCCACACCGCGATGGCGCACAGGGCCATCAGCAGCAGGGTGGAGAGCTGGTGGGCATGGATCTCCGTGAGGTGCGGCCCGAAGGTGGCCTCGCGCAGGATGCCGTTGGCGACGCCGATGACGGCGAGCACGGGCCAGAGGGCGAGGTAGGCGGCGAGGCGGGACATGGCGGGACCACGGTGGCGGGGTAGGGCCCCAGGTTACCAGAATGCCGCCGGCGTCACGTCCCGGGCATGGTGGCGCGGCCGCGGCCGCGGGTGCCGCTGATTCCGCGCCACAGGATGCGCAGGCGGTCGCCGCGGCTCAGGCGGGGCCGCGCGAAGACGTCGTTTTCCAGGGTCTCCATGCGGTCCAGCACGGCGAGGCCGCCGGTCACGATGGTCCTAATCTCCACCCCGAACATGCCGCCGAGGCGCGCGCCCAGGGGTGCGCCTTCCAGCAGCAGGTCCCGCGCGCGGCGCACCTGGAAGCGGTAGAGGTCCACCATGGCCTCGTCGCTGATACGGTTCCACAGGTGGCCCTCCGTGACCCCGAAGGACTCCATCTCGTCCCGTGGCAGGTAGATGCGCCCGAGCTCGTGGAGGTCCTGCTCCAGGTCCTGGAGGAAGTTGATGAGCTGCAGGGCACTGCAGATGTGGTCCGAGTCGATCAGATTGCGAAGGCTGTCGTTGGCCGTGAGATGGAGCAACAGGCGGCCCACGGGATTGGCGGAGCGTCGGCAGTAGTCCATGAGTTCGGGGAAGTCCTCGTAGCGTTTCTTCACCACGTCCTGGGTGAAGGCGCTGACGAGGTGATGAAAGGGACGGGTGGGCAGGTGGAAATCCCGGATCACCCGGGCCGTGGCCCGCAGCACGGGGCTGGTTACCGGCTCCCCGGCCAGGGCGCGCTCCAGGTCGTCCGCCGTGGCCGCCAGGCGGTCGAGGCGCTCGGTGTCCCCGAGGTCACCCTCGTCGGCGAGGTCGTCCACGGTGCGGGAGTAGGCGTAGATCACCGCCACCGGGCGGCGGATGCGCCGCGGCAGGGCCAGGGAGGCCACGGGGAAGTTCTCGTAGTGGCTGCGGGCCATGGCCTCGCAGTGGCGCAGGTCGCCTTCCGCGTCGCCCGCGGGTCCCCCTACAGCCACCGCAGCAGGTCCAGGGGGCCTTCCAGGTAGCCGTCGGCGCCCCAGGTATGGGGGGATTCCCCGGCGTCTATGTAGCCGAACAGGGCTACCAGGGTGGGGATGCCGGCGGCCCGCCCGGCCACCAGGTCGCGCTCGGCGTCCCCCACGAACAGGCAGCGTGCGGGGGGCGTGCCGGCCGTCCGGCAGGCGTGGAGCAGGGGGGCGGGATGGGGCTTGGGGTGTGCCGTGGTGTCGCCGCTGACGATGCAGGCGGCGTGGCGCGTGAGGTCCAGGGCGTCCATCAGGGGCCCGGTGAGCCAGCCCGGCTTGTTGGTCACCACCCCCCAGGTTATGCCGTGGGCGGCCATGTGCTCCAGCACCTGCTCCATGCCGGGAAACAGGCGGCTGTGGGTGGCGATATCGTTGACGTAATGGTCCAGGAGCCGGGCCCGGTGGTCATCATAGCCGGGGTCACCCGGCTCCAGCCCCAGGCCGAGGCGCAGCAGGGCCCTGGCGCCATGGGAGACGTGGGGCCGGATCTGCTCCAGGGGCAGGGGCGCCCGGCCCATGTCCGCCAGCAGGCGGTTCAGGGCGGCGCCGAGGTCCGGGGCGGTGTCGAGCAGGGTGCCGTCCAGATCGAACAGCACCGTGCCCACGGGTTCAGTCACGCCGGGCGTGGGCCAGGTAGTTTACCGAGATGTCCCGCCCCAGCCGGTACTGCTTCGTCAGGGGGTTGTAGCTGAGGCCGGTGAGGTCGTCCAGGGTGAGGCCGGCGGCCCGCGTCCAGGCCTCCAGCTCCGAGGGCCGGATAAAGCGGGCGTAGTCATGGGTGCCCCGGGGCAGCATCTGCAGCAGGTACTCGGCGCCCACCACCGCGAACAGGTAGCTCTTGGGGTTGCGGTTGAGGGTGGACAGGATCACATGGCCCCCGAGTTTCACCAGCCGCGCGCACGCGGCCACGGTGCTGGCGGGGTCCGGTACGTGCTCCAGCATCTCCATGCAGGTGACCACGTCGAAGGTGCCGGGCCGCTCGTCGGCCAGGGCCTCGGCGGAGGTGTGCAGGTATTCCAGTTCCAGGTCCGACTCCATGGCGTGCAGCCGGGCCACGTCGAGGCTGGGGGCGGCCAGGTCGATGCCGGTGACGGTGGCCCCGACTCGGGCCATGGCCTCCGCCAGCACGCCGCCGCCGCAGCCCACGTCCACCACGGTGCTGCCCGCCAGGGGGGCGAAGCGCTCCACGTAGCCGAGGCGCAACGGGTTGATGTCATGGAGGGTCTTGAACTCGCTGGTGGGGTCCCACCAGCGGGAGGCGAGGGCGGAGAACTTCTCCAACTCGACGGGATCGGCGTTGTGGTGATAGTCGTTCATGGCGGTCAGGCTGACTGAGGCTCCTTGGCATCGAATGTGTGGATCTTATCGCGCCAGGCTGCGGCCTTCACGATGGCGTCCCGGGTGTCGAGGGTGGTGAGGAGGCGGTCCTTCAACACCCGTCTTCCCGCCACCCACACGTCGCTGACCTGGTGGCGGCCCGCGGCGTAGACCAGTTGGGATACGGGAGAGTAGACCGGTTGGGTCTCCACGGCGCCGAGGTGGACCGCCGTCACGTCCGCCGCCTTGCCCGCTATGAGGGAGCCGGTGATGTCCTCCAGGCCGAGGGCCCGGGCGCCCGCCAGGGTGGCCATGCGCAGGGCGGCATGGGCGGGCAGGGCGGTGGGATCCCCGGCCACGCCCTTGGCCAGCAGGGCGGCGGTGCGCATCTCGGCGAACATGTCCAGATCGTTGTTGCTGGCGGCGCCGTCGGTGCCGAGCGCCAGGTTCACCCCGGCCGCGGCCAGGGCGTGCACCGGGCAGAAGCCGCTGGCCAGCTTGAGGTTGGACTCGGGGCAGTGCACCACGCTGGCCCCGCAGTTGGCGACGCGGGCGATCTCGTCGGGCTCCAGGTGGGTCATGTGTACCGCCATCAGGCGCGGCGTGAGCAGTCCCAGGCGTTCCAGGCGCTCCAGGGGGCGGCAGCCGTAGTGTTTGAGGCTGTGGGCCAGTTCCTCGGGGGACTCGTGGACATGCATGTGGATGGGGATGTCCAGTTCCTCGGCGAGGACGCGGATGCGCTCCAGGGGACCGTCGGAGACGGAGTACGGGGCGTGGGGGGAGAAGGCGGTATGCACCAAGGGCTCGTCCCGCAGCCGGTCGTGCAGCGCGGTGCCCTTGGACAGGTACTCGTCGGCGTCGCGCGCCCAGGCGGTGGGCATATCCACCATGATGAGCCCCACCACCGCCCGCATGCCCGCCTCCGCCGCTACCGCGGCGGTGGCATCGGGGAAGAAGTACATGTCGTTGAAGCAGGTGGTGCCGCCCCGCAACATCTCGGCTACGGCCAGCCGGGTGCCGTCACGCACGAAGGCCTCGTCTATCCAGCGCCCCTCGGCGGGCCAGATGTGCTCCGTGAGCCAGTGCATCATGGGCAGGTCGTCGGCGAGGCCGCGGAACAGGGTCATGGCGGCGTGGCCGTGGGCGTTCACCAGCCCGGGGATGAGGGCATGGTCGGCAAGCTCCACGCGCTCGTGTACCGTATAGCCGTCGAGGCGGGAGCGTGCCACCAGGTCGACGATACGGCCGTCGCGGATCAGCAGGGCATGGTCCTCCAGCACGCGGTCGTCCGGCTCCACCGGGATGATCCAGGGTGCCAGGATGGCGGTATCGGCGGTCATTTCGGGCATCGATGCAGTATGGATGAAGCAAAACGGCGGTGGAAGTGTCATAAGAAACCATGAACGGCGGGCATTCCCAGGCCTCCCCGGACCGGCCCCAGAGCGCGGCCGAGGTGGAGGCCATCAAGCGACGCGGCATCCGCAAGGCGGTGGGGCGTCGCGCCCTGCGGGAACTCGGCGAACTGGTGGAGGAGCACGAACGGGACGAGCGGGCAAAGCGGCGCCTGGTATGGCGGCTGTGGCTGCCCCTGGTGGTGGTGCTGGTGATGGTGGCCCTGGGGCTGGTGGCCTGGCGGATACTGGTGCAAACATGAGGAATTAACTCTCATGGCGATACGCGCCGCCCGAAATGATGAAAGAGGAATGCGTATCGCCATGTTCGTTCCCTCACCCCATCCCTGTACTCCGGGCATCCTGCCCTTCGCCTTGCAGGCCGCGCCAGGGCGCGTTCAAATCCGTTCCCGACGGATTTGTCCCAGAGGGAGAGGGGCAGATCGTGCTTCGCAACTTTCACGTTACTGGTTCAGAGGGGGTTGATGTGCGGGATTTCGATGCAGTGATGGCGGATATCCGCCGCTCGCCCGAGCATGGGCGCCGCGCGGCGGCCGTGCGGCAGGCGCGATGGCAGGCGGTTGCCGGCCTGGCGGCGGGCGGCCTGTTGGTGGGCGGCGGCGGCATGGCGTTCGCGGCTGGCGCCGGCGGCCTGGTTCCGGTGCTGGCCGCCGGACTGGCGGGCGCGGGGCTGCTGTGGTTCAGCTGGACCCGGTTCGCCGCCTACGGCCGCCACGCAGCCGCTGCCGATCGGGCCCTGTTCCTCGATTCCCTGCGCCACGCCCGCACCCTCGGCGACCTGCGAGCCTGCGGCTTCATCGATCCCAACGAGTTCATGTTCGACCTCATGCCCGTGGAGGAGAAGCTGGACATGGCCCCCGAGCCCGGCATCCCCCTCGGCCCGGACTGCGCCTGCGACGACACGGACCTGGATGGCGAACTGGGCGGCATAGAGGCCGCGGCCCGGCGATTGGGGTATGGAAAGGGGGGGGAGTAGGGGGCGTTAGTGAATGGTGCAATTCAGTGAATGGTGAAATGCAGTGAATAGTGCAATTCAGTGAATAGTGAATAGTGAATAGTGAATGGTAAAAGCAACCACTGAGCGAGGCTCGACTATTCACCATTCACTATTCACTATTCACTCTATGCTCATCATCCATCTCCACCGCGCCACCGAGGTCTCCATCGATGCTCCCACGATTCCTGACTCCCCTCCTGCTTCTGGTCCTGGCCGTCATCGCCACCCCCGGCTGCAGCGACCTGCAGTCGGCGGAGGCCCTGCCGCCCATCACCGTTTACCGCCACCCCAGCTGCGGCTGCTGTTCCCTGTGGATGCGGCACCTCAAGGCCAACGGCTTCGAGGTGCAGGCGGAGAAGGTGCTGGACATGGAACACGGATTCGATCGCTTCAACATCCCCCGACAACTGGAGGCCTGCCACACCGCCGTGGTGGATGGCTATCTCATCGAGGGCCACGTCCCCGCCGCCGACGTGATGCGGCTGCTCGAGGAACGGCCCGACGTCAGGGGCCTCGCCGTGCCGGGCATGCCCATCGGTTCGCCCGGCATGGAGGGGCCGAACCCCGAGGCCTACCAAGTGCTGTCCTTCGACAAGCATGGGGTGGTGCGGGAGTTCTCCTACCACGAGCCTCGCGGCACCCGCCCCTGAGCCGTGCCTGATCCCATGGCCCCTGATCCCATCACCCATGACCCCGGCGCCGACTCCGTGCGCGCCATCATCTGGCGCGACGGCCTCCTCTACCTGCTCGACCAGCGGCGACTGCCTGCTGAAGAGATCATCATTCAGTACAGCGAGGCCGACGAGGTGGCCGAGGCCATCCGCACCATGGTAGTACGGGGCGCGCCCGCCATCGGCATCACCGCGGCCTACGGCGTGGTGTTGGCGGCCTGCCGCGCCTTTGCGGTCAGGCCCACGGACTGGCGACGGGAGATGGAGGCCGACCTCGAGCGCCTGGAGACGGCCCGGCCCACGGCGGTGAACCTGGCCTGGGCGGTGCGCCGCATGCGTGCCGCTATGGCCGCCATTGAAGGAGACCCGGAGCCGGCCCTGGAGGCCGAGGCCCGGGCCATCCACGAGGAGGACATCGCCGCCAACCGGGCCATGGGGGAACTGGGGGCGGCCCTCATGGACACCACCGGCAGGGTCATCACCCACTGCAACACGGGCTCCCTGGCCACCGGGGGCTACGGCACGGCGCTGGGCGTCATCCGCAGCGGTTTCGCGGCCGGGCGCATCACCTCGGTGTATGCCGATGAGACCCGGCCCTGGCTTCAGGGGGCGCGCCTCACGGCATGGGAGCTGGTGAAGGACCGCATTCCCGTGGAACTCATCGCCGACGGCGCGGCCGCCCACATCATGAAGGGCGGCGGTATCACCTGGGCCATCACCGGCTCCGACCGCATCGCCGCCAACGGCGACGTGGCCAACAAGATCGGCACCTACGGCCTGGCGGTGAACGCCCGCTACCACGGCGTGCGTTTCATGGTGGTGGCCCCCACCTCCACGGTGGACATGGCCATCGCCACGGGGGACGATATCCCCATCGAGGAACGCCCGGCCGGCGAGGTGCTGGCCATGGCGGGACAGCCCATCGCCCCCGCCGGTGCCGGTGCCCGCAATCCCGCCTTCGACATCACCCCCGCGGCCCTCATCGATGCCATCGTCACCGAGCGCGGCGTAGTCTGGAACCCGGATGCCGGGGCCATGGCGGCCCTGATGGCAAGCTGTCGGGCTGAAGCCCGATCTACAAATACCCCCCAACCACCCATTCCTCTGGTACGGATGTAGGTCGGGATTTATCCCGACACCTAAGGATAGGGGTTCCGATCCGGCCCGTGGTGCATGCGGTGGGGTTTGATGTCGGGATGAATCCCGACCTACACGGGTGCCGCAGGAACAGACGGTGGTGGTGTCTCTGTAGGTCGGGCTGTAGGTCGGACTGTAGGTCGGACTTCAGTCCGACAACCCGCCCCATATGCATTATCCTTCCCCCCATGACCACGCCGCGCCCCGATCCGATTTTTCCCCGCCCGCCCGCGCTCAGGTTGTGGGCCCTGCTGGCCGTCGTTGTCCTGGCCGGCTGTGCCACCCTCGACGAATCCGAATGCCGCTTCGCGGACTGGCATATCATCGGCCTTGAGGACGGCGCCGCGGGCGAACCGCCATCCCAGGTGGGCAGCCATCGCTCCGCCTGCGCGGAGTTCGGTATCACCCCCGATCTGGCCGCCTATCGCCGGGGACACCGGGAGGGGCTGGCCCAGTTCTGTACGCCCGCCAGGGGTTACGAGGTGGGCCGCCGCGGCAGGGACTACGAAGGGGTCTGTCCCCCGCGGCTGGAGGGGGCCTTTCTGGATGGCTATGACCTCGGCCGGCGGGTCCACGAGCACCAGCGTGAGGTCAGCCGTCTCGGCTCCGCCATTCGTGCCAACGAGCGCCGGATGGAGCGCGTCCATGAAGAGGTTTCCAGCCGGGAGCGGCGACTGGTGGGGGACGGGACCTCCAAGGACGACCGGCGGACGCTGCTGGAGGAGATCAAAGATCTCCAACGTCAGCTCGGCGAACTCGAGGCCGAGACCCTGGAGTACGAGCGACGGCGGGCGGTGGCCCGGGACCGGCTCGCGGACCTGACCGCGGTCGTGCCTTACTGACGGGTCCGATTCGCCAATGAATCTGCTGCTCTTCATCACGGCGACCCTGGTCATGGGCATCGCCCTGGAGGGCGTGTTCGCGCGCCTGCGCATCCCCTGGAGCGCGGGTCTGGTGGTGGTGGGCTTCGTGGCCTCGGAAGTGGTTACGGGCCTGGGCGGAGACATCGGCCTGCGCTGGGATGCGGTTCATGACATCGTGTTCTTCGTGCTCCTGCCGGTCCTGGTGTTCGAGGCCGCACTCAACCTCGATGTCGGGCAGCTGAAACGCCATCTGCCCATGATCCTGGTGCTGGCGGTGCCGCTGTTGCTGGTCTCCACCGCCGTCATCGCCCTGCTGTTGCGGAGCGCCATCGGTCCCGGCTTTCCCTGGATGGCGGCCCTGTTTGCCGGCGCCATCCTGTCCGCCACCGATCCGGTGGCGGTGCTCGCCCTGTTTCGCAAGATGGGGGTGTCGCCGCGGCTCGCCGTACTGATGGATGGCGAGAGCCTGTTCAATGACGCCACGGCCATCGTGCTGGCGGCCCTGTTGCTTGGGATCGCGGCCGGCGCTGGGGCCCCGGTGTCGGTGGCGGCTGCGACCCTGGAATTCCTGCGGGTGTTCGCAGGCGGACTGGCGGTGGGGGCGCTGGTGGGGGGGCTGCTGGTGGTGTTGTTCAGGGTCACGGAGGAGCCGCCGGCACGGGTCGGGCTAACGGTCTCCGGGGCATTCCTGGCCTTCGCCCTGGCGGAGGGAGTGTTGCATTTGTCGGGGGTGATGGCGGTGCTGGCCGCGGGGCTCTGCGCCGCGGTGGGTCTGAACGCCCGGCGCGAGGTGTCGCGGCTGGCCCATCAGAGCTGGGAGGTCATGGCGTACCTGGCCAACGGCGCCGTGTTCCTGCTCATGGGGGCCACCATCACGGTGGCCATGTTCAGCGACCGCTGGCTGGCCATGCTCATGGGCATCGGCGCCGCCCTGGTGGCCCGTGGCGCGGTGGTGTTCGCCGGGATCCCGCTGGCGAACCTGCTGCCCGGTGTGGAGCCGGTGCCCGCCGCCTTCCGGCCCATCCTCTACTGGGGTGGGTTGCGCGGCGCGATCACCATTGCCCTGGCCCTGTCCATTCCCCTGGAGCACCCGTGGTGGTACACCGTCCAGGCCATAGCCTACGGCGTGGTGCTGTTCACCCTGTTCGTGCAGGCGCCGACCATGCCGCTGTTGCTGAGGAGGACCCGTGGACTGGTGTAATGATACGCTCTGACCGTCCAGTACCGAGTTGCTGATGAGCAGGGGAACGGGACTCGTGGCCCTGATCCTGATGGTGGCGGTTGTCGGGACCCTCGGTGGTGGTTGGGCCCTCGACCACCGCATCCATGGCGAGGGCTTCTGTCATTCCTGTCACCTGCCCGACGGCGGGCCCTTGCACGGACCCAAGATGGCCACCACGGTGGCCGAGCCGCCCCAGAGCCTGGCTGGGCTTCATTATCACCAGCCGGAGGAGGAGCGGCTGCGCTGCCCGGATTGCCACCATGGTGCCGATTGGCGGGAACGGTTGATCATCATGAGCCACGCCGCCCGCAATACCTTCCAGTACTTTTTCGGCGACTTCCGCGAACCGGACGAGATGCGGGTGCCCATTCCCGATCATTTCTGCAACCGCTGCCACGCCGATGTGGCCAAAAAGGCGCCGTTCCAGTCCTTTCACTCATCGTGGGGGCATGGTGAGATGCAAGTGATGGACCGGGTGATCGGCTGCACCGAATGCCACGTGGTCCACGATCAGAAACCTGCGGCGGGCACGTCCTTCATGGCCAGGGAACCCACCCTGGAGATCTGCCGTGCCTGCCACGGCCGCTCCCTCATCTGGGAAACGGTGGAGATACAACTGAAGCGTGACCTCGGCCTTCGTCCCTGATACTTTGCGGTTTGGTTTTGCCGCGACGAACAACAGGCTCTCTCGAAGAACGCCAAGAAAGCTTCAGCTTATTGTTTTTCGTTGTATAGGTGGCCTGTTCAATACTCCGTGGCCCCGGGGGCTAGCCGAACGGAGGTTAATTCCTCCGTCCCTTTTTCTCCTTTTTCTAAGGTCTGAAGGGCTGTACGCTTCAGGTGCTGAAGTGCTGCCAGCCGGCCTGGACCCGTTTCATGACGAACTCCAGGGCCCCCGGGCTCACCACCTGCACCGGTGATATGAGTTCGATGCTGCCCTGGTTTCGCTCCATGCGGGCGCGGGTGCGGTTGCAGGCGTAGAGCTTCAGGTTGGGATGGTTGCGCATCATGGCGAGCAGGGGCCGGGCCTGGTCGGGATGATCCTTTCGCACCAGATTCAGGCCGCTGCCGTGGAATACGATCTCCACCTTCACCGGCACCCCGGCCTCCGTGGAGCGACCCATGAGATCGTCCACCCGTAGCAACAACTCATGCACTTCCGCCTCGTCGTCAGTGGAGATATTGAGGACGGTGTTCATCAGCCGCGGCTGGGCCTCGTCCATCGCGGTCTCGAAGGAGGCGGGTGAGAAGCCGGTGCGCGCGGATTCCAGCCATGCCCCCATGAAGCCGCCCGCCACCAGGAGCGTCAGGCCGGCGGCGGTGGCCAGGGAAAACAAGGCGCCTCGGGAGCGCGCCTTCTGTTGCCCGTGCTTGCCGTTATGGTGATCGAAGGGTGGGGACGGCGGGGTGCCGTACACCAGCTTGAGGGCCTCGCGGGCATAGCGTTGGGCACAATACTCCCGCGCCAGCTCCGGGTCGCGACTGAGGATCTCCAGCAGACGCACTTGGTCTTCCGGGGCGAGGTCGCCCGTCAGACTCGCTTCCATGTCGCAGAAGATCTTCTCTTTGTCGTCGCTGGCAGTCACTTAAATCTCCTGACATTCCCCGGGCTCGCGTCCTTCATTCGTCCATTGACCGTTTCGCCCGCCACCATATCGCCGGCCAGATGACCCTTCATGGTATGGCGGGCCCTTGAGAGCCGGCTCATGACGGTGCCGATGGGTATCTCCAGCACCTCGCCGGTCTCGGCATAGGACAGCCCCTGGAGATCCACCAGGATGAGCACCTGGCGCTGGCCGAGGGGCAACCTGGCGAGGCCCCGGTTGAGCTTGCGGCGCAGTTCCGCCCGATAGCGGTTGTCTTCCACCGACTCGCCCGGGTCCCGGCCCAGGTTCTCGTCGTATTCCACCGACGGGCGCGTGCTGCGCCAGTGGTCTCGGAAACAGTTTAGCAGAATCTTATAAATCCACGGCCGGAAGGCGTCTGGATTCTTGAGCTTGTTCAGGCGCTCCAGAGCCTTCAACACCGTCTCGTGGGTGATGTCGTCCGCCAGGGCTGCGTCCTGGCACCAGGAGTAGGCCGTCACGTACAGGGGTTGCCGGATCTCCTCCACCGCCTTCTCCAGGGCCGCGCGGCGGCCGAACTTCAGCAGTCCACTCATCGATTGATTCTCCTCCCGTGATGGTCCCTGCCGGTACGTTGCCGGCGGGCCTTTTATCGATATGTCTTTTATCTAGACGGGATGGCGCGGGATCGCTCACACCCTGCAGATGTGGGGCTTCCTGCAGCCCACCTATGCCAAGGATTTTTCGGATACCATCGACATCCCCGTGGGTGTGGGGCCGCCGCCGTTGCAGGGCCTCAACGGCGAAGACATAACACCGGGGACCATCCCGCCGGATCGCGGCTCGGACGAGAGCTTCTTCATGCGGCGTGCCCGCTTCGGTATCCGCGGCACCATGATTCCCATCAGCAACGACATCGACTACTTCTTCCTCACGGAATGGGGCGAGAATGGCATCACCCGCGGTGGCGGCGCCGCCCATCTGCTGGATGCCTCGGTGACCTTCAACCAGCTCTCCCGCGGGGTGGACGACGATGGCCTGGCCAACCTGGGGGCGCGCTTGCGGGTAGGCCAGTTCCTGTTCTCCCAGACCTCCGAGGCCCTGTCCCACTCCACGCCGGGGCGCCGGGTACATATCTTCATGCCCGAGGCCACCCTGGCCTTCGCCTTGAACCGGCCCACCTTCGACAACGCCAACGACAACTTCCCCGGTGATGTCTCGGTGAACGGGGCCCGGGACATCGGCATCGAGGTCTTCGACTGGGTGGAGTGGGGTGATCCGGCGGCCCCTTACGAGTTCACCTACTCGGCTGCTCTGGGCAACGGCGACACCATCGGCGGCCAGAACCGTGACGACAACCTGCGCACCTATGCCTGGCTGTCTTTCGCCAAGCTCTTCGACAGCACCCGCGGGGCGCGGCGCCACGATGCCATGATTTATGGCTTCTACCAGAATGGCGATCGCGAGTTCAACGATGACGTCAATCTCTCCCTCGGCCACCCGGTTCAGGCGGCTCGATGGCGTGCGCTACAACGTGGACGGCGAGAGCGATGGCTGGTATGTGGACCTCGGCTATGACATCCACCAGCACTTGGGACTCAAGAACCGCACCACTATCAACGCCCGCTATGATCGCCTGCGCCGCAACAAGGACGACCCGGCCCGCGCCGTGCAGTTCGATACCCTGTCCCTCACCGGCGAGTACTTCTTCCATAAAAAGGCACGTCTGGCCTTCACCTACCAGGCGCGGGATTTCGATGCCAACGACCGCGATATAGCCGGACCCAGGGCGGTGGGCAATGAGATCCTCGATGGCATCGACCATCGCATCGGTGTCCAGGTGACCTTCATATTCAAGAATGTGCTCCTGCGCTGACAGGGACGTGAACCATGGCGGGCGTGACGTGCCTTGGTGGCCCGCCGCTGTTCCTTCGGGGTAACCTCCGACACCGCCGTCCCGGCATCCTCCAAGGCCGGGGCGGCGGTTTTTTTGCCCTGGCTTTTTGCCCTTGGTGTTTTTGGCCTGGGGGGGCGAACCCGACGAATTCAAAACCGGTGTGCCGGCACGGCCTGGAGGCCGCCGACGCGCCTTTAGCGATGGGACCCAGACATGCCCAGAGACACGGACAAAGACAAGGACACGGCCCGCAGATCAAGCGGCCCATGGTTGACTGCCCTCCTGCTGCTGGCCGCCGGCGGGACCCTGCCGGCTGGGGGCGAGGCTCGGGAAACCATGGCGGTGTTGCCGGACCAGGGCCAGTACCAGGTATCCGGGACGACGCGTACCCGCATCGTCAGCCATGATGGCGCTCCCGCCCTGGCAGTGCCCCTGGCCCCGGCGGCGGCCCGGGACCTGCTGATGGATACCCTGGACCGCCTGGCCATTGCGACCAAAGCTTCTGCCGGAGAAGGCAACACCCTGGTCACGGATTGGGTGCTGTGGCGCCTGGACGCCGGGGAGGGGCGGGGCCTCAGTGCCTCGCTGCAGAAGACCGGCCTGTTCGGTAATCTCCTGCGGGAGCGCCATCGCTTCGCCTTCGAGGTGATGCCGGGGCAGGGCCCCGGGACCTCCCTGATTCGCATTGCCGATCGCCAGCGCCAGGTGGAACGGGAGATGGCGCCTGACAGCACCACTTCGTGGTTCGAGTGGGCGCCGGCACCCACCGACCGCGCCACCCTGGAGGCCTTCCTGCGCCGCATCCAGGGCACCCTGGAGGCGGCCATGTCCTCCCGCCTGGTAGTGGTGGATCCCGGCGCCGGGACTACCCGGGAGGCGGTGGTGATGGACGCAGAGACGCCGGGGGTGACCCTGGATGCCCCGGCACCGGCCGCGGCGCCGGTCGCTGCCGCTCGACGCGAGTCTCTGCGGGCCGAGTCTCCACGGCCGGCGCCACAGGCTTCACGCACCGTGGGCGACGGCCAGACGCCTGTTTCGGCCCCGGTCCCACGGCGGCCTCGTCCACAGGTCCAGGACGCCCCGCGGGTGGCCGCCAATGCTCCCAACGCGACGCCGCTACCTTTCGCCGGGCGCTCGGCGCCCGCGCCGCTACGGGAACCCCGCCTGGCACCGCCTGCAACCACAGCGTCCCTGTCCACCGACGGCCTCCTGGTTTACGCCCCGCCGGCAGCCACCTGGGATGCCCTGTTGCAGGCCCTGCAGCGCCAGGGGATCCCGGTGGAGCGCCAGGACCCGGGGCAGCACATGCTGCGCACCGGCTGGATCGATGCCCGTTACGACGGCGAGGCGGGGCGCCTGGAGCGGGACGAAGCCGGCGGCGGCCCGCGCTGGGCCTTTAGTCTCTTCGACGGCGGCCGGGCGCGCCAGCGCTTTCAGGTGCTGGTGTTGTCGGCCAATGGCGGGCAGGCCAGCGTGGTGAAGGCCTACCACATGGACAGCCAGCGCCTGGTGGATACCACCCCCGACTCCTCCAGCAGTCGCCTCGCATGGGTTGACGAGCCCCCCAGCGGCGGCGCGGCCATGGCCCTGCTGAAGTCACTGGCCCTGAGGGTAGAGTGATGCCCGCCGGTGATGCGGCGAAACATGGGGCCGGCGCGTGGCGGTTCCCCATGGTATGGGCACTGTTGTCCGTCACCCTGCTGTGGGTGGCGACCGCCATGGCCGCGTCGCCGGAGGCGCGGGTGGATGAATTGTTGGCGGGCCCTGAGCCCCGGGGCATCGTATTCGAGGTGGTGGAATGGGATATCGACCAGCTTCAGGCGGTGATGCCGCGCATCGAGGCCCTGGTGGCACGGGTGCGCGCCCGGCGTCCCAACCTGCCGGTGGTGGTGATGTCCCATGGCGAGGAACAGTTCGGCTTCATGCAGGGCCATCTGAACCGGCGTCCCCAGTTACGCTCCATCGTCGAGGCCCTGCATCGTGACGATGTCGTGATCCAGGTGTGTGGCGGTTACGCGGTGATGTCCGGTTACGACAGCCGCCGTTTCACTCCCCTAGTGACCCCCGTGGCGGAGGCGGTGGGGGCGCTGGCGCAGTACCGGCGCGACGGCTACGCCATCGTGGCGGTAGCGACCGCCGACTGATGGCGTGGCTGCTGTCAGGGCTTGCGACTGATGAAGTCTTCCACCATCGCCATCGGTACCGCGCCCACCTGCTGGGCCAGCAGTTGCCCATCCGGCCCGTAGATGAGGTAGGAGGGGGTGCCGAGCCAGGGCTGGCCGGTGAGCTGCTGGAACAGTCGCCAGCCGGCCTCCGGTTCCATGACCAGGCTGGGGAAGCGGGCCCCGTGACGTTCACGGAAGGCCTGCACCGCGGCCATATTGTCCGGCCCGTCCAGGGCGATGCCCAATACCTCGGCCGGCACCTCGGCGTCGTCTTCGCGGTGGCGCTCGTGAAATGCAGTGACCGATGGCGCCTCCTGGGCGCACACGTGACAGTCCGAGGCCCAGAACTTCACCAGCAGCCACTTGCCCTGGCCCGTGTGTCGGGACAGATCCGCCGGATTGCCTTCGAGGTCCACCCCGGCCGGCTGGCCGTGGACGGCGACGCCGAAGAACAGCAGTACGAACAGCAGACTCCCGTGGATACGGTGGGTCATGGATGTGCCTCTCGTGGGATTGATTGAACGCATGATGGGCCTAGAGACCCGCAAACCTCCTCGTTTATTCCTTTTGATGGGACTTCTCGTCTGATCTTCCTCGATACCAACGTCATCTCCGAAAGTCTGCGCAAAGAGCCGAGCCGGCGGGTGCTCAGCTGGCTGGCCGCCCATGACCAGGAACTGGCCATGTTCACTGTCACGATTGCGAAATCGTGTTTGGCATCGCCAAGATCCACTCCGACCAGCGCTCCGAGTTGCTGCGGCAAGGCCTCGACGCCTGGCGTGGGCGCTTCTCGGACCGAATCTTCGCCTTCACCGAGCAGGCAGCACTGGTCTACGGTGAGCTCATGGGGGAGGCATCGCGAAGCGGAACCGCCCTCGCCGTGCCCGACGGGAGGATCGCGGCCATCACTATCGTGAACAGGGGGCGCCTGGCCACGCGCAACTTCCGGGATTTCTACTCGCTGCCGATGGACGTGATCAACCCGTGGGACGATTAGCCGATCCTTTCCAGATCCGGGTCAGCGCAGAGACGTAAGGCGTAATCCAGGGCCGCCACAGCCGCGTGGGTCAGAGGCACCACCCCGGCCACGGCACTCGCCGCCCTGGATACCGGGTCAAGCCCGGCATGACGAGGTGGGGTGTCTCTTGCCCTCGGCATGACGGGGGTGGGGCTGTCTTTTACCCTTGGTCGCCTCCCCCAATGGGCTGCTTGATGGGAACGGCCCCTACTTCGATGGTTTCTTGCGTGCCAGGGTGAGGGGGACCGGCGCAGCCGGAAAATCACGACGGGGGCGTCGCTCCTGCGGGTAATCGACCCCCCCGGCCTTTTCCCCTTTCCCTTTTCGCGTCTTTCGTGGTTACGCTTTTCGCTGGTGGCCCGTAGGGCGGGGGTGCGGCGCGCCAGATTCTTGACGTTGCGTGTTCCCTCTTGGTGGCATGTGGTCTAAGCTCTTCGTTCCGTTGCTGTGATGCGGCGGCCCTCGTATCCCGGGATGGGGTGTTCCGACCATAAAGCCATAAAACAGGGTGCATATGCCCACAGTTCTCGTGATCGAGCCGGACGATGAGTGCCGCGCGCGCATCGAAGCGGTGTTCGGGTTCATGGATTACCGGGTACTGGTCTGCGCGCGCCCCGGCGCCGACGAGGTGCGCGTCGTGGTGGAGGGCGACGCCGCGCCGGGGGTGGTGCTTGTCGGGCCCGGGGCCCTGGTGGCGGGTGGGGAAGGCGGGCTCGCGGAGTTGGCGGCCTTGTTTCCGGATGCCAGGGTGATCGTGACCGGAGTCGAGGAAGCCCCGGCGGGCTCGCCGGATGTGGCGGTGGTGCCGTTCCCCCTCAAGCTCGAACACCTCAAGGAGGCCCTTGGCGGCCAGCGGGAGGCGCCACGGGCCGCAGGGGGCCAGGCCCGCGACGGCGGCGGGCTGGTGGGGGAAGGCCGCAGCATGATGGGGGTCCGCCGCATGATCGAGCAGGTGGCGGGGTCCGAGGCCACGGTGCTGGTGCTGGGGGAGTCGGGTACGGGCAAGGAGGTGGCGGCGCGCACCATCCATGCCCTGTCGCCGCGCCGCCACCGGCCCTTCGTGCCGGTCAACTGCGGCGCCATTCCCGCCGAACTGCTGGAAAGCGAACTCTTCGGCCATGAGAAGGGGGCGTTCACCGGGGCCATCAGTGCCCGGCGGGGGCGCTTCGAGATCGCCGAAGGGGGCACCCTGTTTCTGGATGAGATCGGCGATATGCCTCTGGCGATGCAGGTCAAGCTGTTGCGGGTGTTACAGGAACGCAGTTACGAGCGGGTGGGCAGCAACAAGAGTCTGCGGGCAGACGTGCGCATCATCGCCGCCACCCACAACGACCTGGAGCAGGGCATCGCGGCGGGCCGTTTCCGCGAGGATCTTTATTACCGGCTCAATGTGTTTCCCATGAACATGCCGCCGCTGCGGGAACGCACCGAGGACCTGCCCCACCTCATCACCACCCTCGCGGAACGTATCGAGGCCGAGGGGCGCGGCTCGGTGCGCCTGCACGAGCGCGCGGTGCGGGCGCTGATGGGCTACGGCTGGCCGGGCAACGTGCGCGAACTGGCCAACCTCATCGAGCGGCTGGCCATCCTCCATCCCTACGGTGTGGTGGATGTGCCGGAGCTTCCCGAGCGCTTCCGGGCCCACCTCGGAGAGGACATCCCGGATCTGCCGGAGTCCGAGGCCGGCACGGCGGCGATGGGGGTGGCGGCAGGCGTTGGACATCACCTGCCGGCGGATGGCCTGGACCTCAAGGAATACATCAATCAGCTGGAATATACCCTCATCAAGCAGGCCCTGGACGAGGTGGATGGCGTGGTGGCGCGGGCGGCCAAACGTCTCGGCCTGGGGCGCACCACCCTGGTGGAAAAGATGCGCAAGCACGGCATCAGGCGCCCGGAAGACGTGACGGACTTCTGACGCCTTATCCCCGGGGCACCACCGGGTCTTCCATAAGTCTATGAATTTAAATGTCCCTAGGCTCGGGCATGGGTATTGCATTCGCTCCCTGTAGTGCGGCTCGAGGCCGCGCCATAACAGACCGGTATTTCCTGGACCCGGGGGGGGCATGTCAGTGGAGTCGAAGCGGCGGATCAGTCGGGGGCGCGAGACCGGGGCCGCGGCACGCGCCCAGCACGCGTGCCGCCACGGGTGACGGGTCGGTGATGACCTCCGGTACCTCACCCGTGGATCTGGCAAAGGCCTTCGAGGAGTTCAACGAGAACTCCAGTACTCTGGTGGAGGCCTACGAGGCCTTGCAGGCCCAGGTTCGTAGCCTTAGCGACGAACTCGCTCGGGCCCGGGATGCCCGGGCCCGTGACCTGGACGAGAAGGAACGGCTGGCACACCGCCTCACCCTGCTCATCGAGTCCCTGCCCGCCGGCGTGGTGGTGGTGGACCGCGACGGGCGGGTGGCGGAGTGCAACCCGGCGGCACGGGCGTTGTTCGGGGAGGCCCTCACCGGGCAGTCCTGGCTGGAGGTGGTACAGCGGGGCTTCCGGCCTCAGCCCGACGACGGCCATGACGTGAGCCTGGCCAACGGCCGGCGCGTCAGCATCTCCACCTGTTCCCTGGGCAGCGAACCCGGTCAGATCCTGCTGTTCAACGATGTCACCGAGACCCGCGAGTTGCAGACCCGGATCGCCCACTTGCGGCGGTTGTCGGACATCGGCCGCATGGCCGCATCCCTGGCTCATCAGATCCGCACCCCCATCGCCACCGCGCTGCTCCATGCCGGCAACCTCAGCGGCGGCGGCGTCAGCGGGGAGCGCCGCGAGCAGCTGGGCGGCAGGTTGCGGGATGTGCTTCGTTACATGGAGCGCCTGGTCAAGGACATGCTCGACTTCGCCCACACCGGCGCGTTCGAGGTGGTGGAACTGGAGCCGGAGACCCTGTGCGCGGCCCTGGAGCATGCCGGCGCCGCCATCTGCGCCCAGCGGGGCGGCCGCTTCGGCTGCCGGTGCGAGGCCCCCGGGCTGTACGTGCAGGGCAATACCGATGCCCTTTGCACGGTGGTTCAGAACCTGGTGAACAACGCCGTCGAGGCCGGCGGTCCGGAGGTCGGGATCCAGCTGCGGCTGCGGGGCGAGGGCGACGAGTTGCTCATCGAAGTCGGGGATGACGGTCCGGGCATGGATGAGGAGCAGGCGCGGCGGGTCTTCGAGCCCTTCGTGAGCGCGCGTTCCGGCGGCACCGGTCTGGGGCTGGCGGTGGCCCACGCGGTGGTTCAGGCCCATGGCGGGCGCATCGACCTCGCCACCGCGCCCGGTCAGGGCGCGCGCTTCACCCTCGCGCTGCCGGTGAGCCGCCGCGAGGCACCGCCCGCGGCCGCCGGTGGGGGAGGCTAAGGTGGAGGCCCACGTGCTCATCGTGGAGGACGACGTACCCCTGCGCGACGCCCTCGCCGAGACCCTGGGGCTGGCCGGACTGGACGTGGTCACCGCGGGCGACGGGGAGGAGGCCCTGGCGGTGCTGAGGGAGGAGCGCCCGCGCCTGGTGGTGAGCGACATCCAGATGCGTCCCATGGACGGCATGGCCTTTCTGAAGGCGGTGCGCGCCGCCGCCCCCGATACCCCAGTACTGCTGATGACGGCCTATGCCACGGTCCAGCAGGCGGTGGAGGCCATGAAGATGGGCGCGGTGGATTATCTGGTGAAGCCCTTCGAGGGCGAGGTGCTGGTGAGCAAGGTGGTGAGCCACCTGCCGGCGGAGACCGCGGCCACCGGCGACCCCGTGGCGGAGGACCCCGTGTCCCGCGATCTCCTGGCTCTCGCCGCCCGCGTGGGGGGCAGCGAGGCGACGGTGATGATCAGCGGCGAGAGCGGTACCGGCAAGGAGGTCTATGCCCGTTACCTCCATGCCCACTCGCCCCGAGCCGGCGGCCCCTTCGTGGCCATCAACTGCGCGGCCATCCCCGAGAACATGCTGGAGGCGGTGCTGTTCGGCTACGAGAAAGGGGCCTTCACCGGGGCCTACAAGGCGGCGCCCGGCAAGTTCGAGCAGGCCCACGGCGGTACGTTGTTGCTGGACGAGGTCTCTGAGATGCCGCTGGGCCTGCAGGCCAAGCTGCTGCGGGTGCTTCAGGAACGGGAGGTGGAGCGCCTGGGCAGCCAGCGCATGATCCCCCTGGACGTGCGGGTGCTGGCTACCTCCAATCGTGATATGGCGGAGCTGGTGCGCGAGGGTACGTTCCGCGAGGACCTCTACTATCGCCTCAATGTCTTTCCCCTGCACATCCCGCCCCTGCGCGAGCGCCCGGGGGATATCGTCGCCCTCGCTGCGCATCTGCTGCGGCTCCATGGCGGGACGGGCGAGACGCCTCGCCTCGGCGAGGCGGCCCGGGATGCCCTGGTGGCCTATCACTGGCCGGGTAACGTGCGGGAGCTGGCCAACGTCATCCAACGCGCCCTGATCCTCAACGGCAGTGGCGATATCGACCTCCATGATCTGCATTTTCAGGCGCCCCGGCCGCAGCACCCGGCAGCCCTGGCGCCGGCCATGGAGCAGGACGCCGAGACCCCCCTGGGGATGGATCTGCGGGACAAGGAGCGGGAGTTGATCATGGACGCTTTGCAGCGCGGTAACGGCAGCAAGAAGAATGCCGCGAAGCTGCTCGGCATCAGCCCCAGGACTCTGCGCTACAAGCTGCAGAAGCTCCGTGAGGCCGGCATGGCGGTGGCGGAGTAGCCGGTGGAAGCGAGGCGCTCGTTTCACCCGACGCTGGGTCGCGCGCCGCAGTCCGGGTTACGTAGGGCGGATCAAGCGCAGCGGACCCATCGCGGCCGCCGGGGCGATGCCCGGGGCCCGGAGCGGTGGAACCGCTGCGCTTGTTCCACCCTACGCGGGGTTTCGCGCCAGCGCTCAGCTTACGTAGGGTGGGTCGAGCGCAGCGGACCCACCTTTGAAACGATGAAGAGGTATGGGACATGAAAGTGGATACCAGCGGGATCGACAACGTGCTGGCCCAGATGCGGGCGATGGCCGCGCAGGCCCAGGCGCCCGCCGCCGGCGAGTCTGGCGACAAGGCCGGAGGCGCGGATTTCAATGCGCTGCTCAAGCAGTCGCTCGACAGCGTCAACGGGCGGGCCCAGGAGGCCAAGGCGTTGACCGCCGCGTTCGAGCAGGGGGATCCCAACGTCGAGCTGGCGGAGGTCATGATCGCCGTGCAGAAGTCCAGCATCTCCTTCCAGGGCCTGCTCCAGGTGAGAAACCGCCTGGTGCAGGCCTACCAGGACATCAGCAACATGCGCATCTGATGACCATGAACGCGCGACATCGCCGGAGACATTGATATGGCGGAGGTTCAAGGTACCCAGGCATTGCCGTCGCCGGTGGGCAACCCCAATGCCTGGCGGGGTCTGCTGGGGCTCTCGGCGCTGCGTCAGATGGGCCTGTTGGTGGCCCTGGCGGCCACCATCGCCCTCGGGGTCTCCATCGCCCTGTGGACCGCCAAGGCCGATTACGCCCTGCTCTACGGGGGCTTGTCACCGGGGGCGGCCAGCGAGGTGCTGGAGGCCCTGGATGCCACCGGCGTGCCCTACCGTCTGGATGAGCGCAATAACTCCATCATGGTGCCGGCCGACAAGGTCTACGACGTGCGCTTCCGCCTGGCGGCCCAGAATCTGCCCGGCGGCGGGGACATGGGCTTCGAGATCCTTCAAGAGGAGCAGAGCTTCGGCACCAGCCAGTTCGTGGAGCGGGCGCGCTTCCAGCGCGCCCTGGAGGTGGAACTGGGGCGTTCCATCAGCACCGTCAACGGGGTGCGCAGCGCCCGGGTCCACCTGGCCCAGCCCCGCGAGTCCGCCTTCGTGCGGGAGCGCAGGCCGCCTACGGCCTCCGTGCTCCTGACCCTGACCGGCATGGGCAAACTGGGGGAGGGGCAGGTGAGTGCCGTCGCCCACATGGTGGCGGCGGCGGTGCCGCGGATGGAACCCGGCAACGTCAAGGTGGTGGACCAGCGGGGTCGCCTGCTGACCCGGCCCGAGGCGGATTCCGCCCTCGCCATGAGTTCCGATCAGCTGGACTACGTCAACAAGCTCGAGCAGGGCTACGTGCGTCGCATCCAGGATATCCTCAGGCCCGTGGTGGGGCTGGACGGCCTCGAGGCCCAGGTGTCGGCGGATGTCGATTTCACCCGCACCGAGCAGACGCGCGAGATCTACAATCCGGATCTGCCGGCCCTGCGCAGCGAGCAGGTGCTGGAGGAGCAGGGCGCGGCGGGGGCGGCCGGGATCCCGGGGGCTCTCGCCAATCAGCCGCCCGGCGCCGGCGCGGCCCCCGAGCAGGCGGCGGGCGTCGAGGGTGCCGCGGGGGGCGCCGGCGAGTCGTCGCGGCGCCGCTCCACGCGGAACTTCGAACTCGACAAGACCATCCGTCACACGGTGATGCCGAGCGCCGTGCTGCGGCGGCTGTCGGTGGCGGTGGTGGTGGATGACCATCGCACGGCGGCCGCCGACGGCACCGTGCAGCGGCAGGCCCTGACGCCCGAGGAGACGGCCCGCATCGAGACCCTGGTGAAGGAGGCCATCGGTTTCACCCAGGCACGGGGCGATAGGGTGCAGGTGACCAACGTCTCCTTCACCGAGCCCCTGCCCGCCCCACCCGTGGAGGCACAGCCGCTGTGGGAACAATCCTGGGTCCTCACCTTGTCCAAGCAGGTACTGGGTGTGCTGCTGGTGTTGTTCCTGATCCTCGGGGTGCTGCGTCCGGCCATGCGCCGTCTCACGGGCGCGGATGCGGAGCTGCGTGACATGCAAGCCAAGCTGGAGGCCACCATGACGCAGCGGGGTCACGGGCAGCGCCAGGATGACGATGGCGTCGTACGACAGGTGGAGGGCGACGACGAGGTGCTACAGTTACCGGATACGGCCACCCACGAGCGCCGTCTGGAGGTGGTGAGGAAGCTGGTCCAGGACGATCCGAAACGGGTGGCGCAGGTGGTCAGAGATTGGGTGAATGCCGATGGCTGAGAACAATAATATCACGGAAAAGGGCCTCACCGGCCCCCAGCAGGCTGCCGTGCTGCTGCTCAGCATCGGCGAGGAAGGGGCCGCCGAGGTGCTGCGGCATCTGGGCCCGAAGGACGTGCAGAAGGTGGGTTCCGCCATGTCGGAGGTGGCGGGCATCACCCAGGCCCAGGTGAAGCGGGTGATGCAGGAGTTCGTGGATGCCCTGGGCACCCATACCTCCCTCGGCGTCGACCAGGAGAGCTATATCCGCAACATGCTGGTGCGGGCGGTGGGCGACGAGAAGGCCAGCGGCCTCATGGATCGGATCCTCGTCGGCGGTTCGGCCAACGGTCTCGATACCCTGAAATGGATGGACCCGCGGGGCATCGCGGACATGGTCCGCAACGAGCATCCCCAGATCATTGCCATCGTGCTCGCCTTCCTCGACGCCGACCAGTCGGCGGAGGTGATGTCGTACCTGCCCGAACGCACCCGTCCGGATCTGATGCTGCGCGTCGCCACCCTGGATACGGTGCAGCCCCAGGCCCTCAATGAACTCAACCAGATCCTTGAGGCCCAGGTCTCGGGTTCCAACGTCAAGGCCTCCTCGGTGGGCGGTGCGCGTGCCGCAGCCGAGATCCTCAACTTCGTGGAGACCGCCTCGGAACAGGAGATCATGGAACACGTCAAGGAGGTTGATGCGGACCTCAGCCAGCAGATCGAGGACCTGATGTTCGTGTTCGAGAACCTGATGGATGTGGACGATACCGGCGTCCAGGCCCTGTTGCGGGAGATCTCCTCGGACACCCTGCTCATCGCCCTCAAGGGCACGGACGAGTCACTGCGCGAGAAGTTCTTCAAGAACATGTCCAAGCGTGCATCGGAGATGCTGCGGGACGACCTCGAAGCCAAGGGCCCGGTGCGCCTCAGCGAGGTCGAGGCGGCCCAGAAGGAAATCCTGGGCATCGCCCGCCGCATGGCCGACGAGGGCACCATCGCCCTCGGCGGTGCCGGCGGCGACGAATTCGTCTAGAGACGGCCCATGGCGAGCGGCGGACGTGTCATATCCGACGGCGCGGGTCGCTTTCGGTCCTGGGAGCTGCCCGAGGTGGGCGGGGCCGGCAAGGCGAAGGCGGGCGGCGGGGGCAATCGCCCGCGTCCCCCAACCGCGGGGGACATCGAGCAACTCGAAAAGCAGGTGCGCGAGGAGGCCTTCCGCCAGGGCCATGCCGAGGGCGAGGCCCAGGGACGCCAGGAGGGCCTGCGCCGTGCCGAGCAACGCAACGCCGATGTGACCAAACGTTTGAAGGCCCTCCTCGACGGCATGTCCCAGCCCTACGCCGAATTGGACGAGCGTGTGGTGGAGACCCTGGTGGAACTGGCCGTGAGCGTGGCTCGTCACATCATTCGGCGGGAACTGCGCACCGACCCCGAGCAGGTGATCGCCGTGGTGCGGGAGGCGGTGGCCGCCCTGCCCGAGGTGACGCCCCGGGTGGAGATCCACCTCCATCCGGAGGATGCCGCGCTGGTGCGCGAGACCGTGGGCGTGGGCGACGGGGAGTCGGCATGGACCGTGGTGGAGAAACCCATGATCACCCGTGGCGGATGCCGGGTCGCCAGCGAGTCCTCCCAGGTGGATGCCACCATCGAGCGCCGGGTGGCCGAGGCGGTGGCCCACATCATGGGCGAAGAACGGGGACGGCAGGGTGGCGGAATCGAAGCGTAGCGACCAGGTGCTGGAGCGGCTGCAGCCCTTCGTGGAACGGGCGACCACGCCGCCGCCCCTGACGGTGGCGGGGCGCCTGACACGCATGGTGGGCCTCACCCTGGAGGCGGAGGGGTGCAAAGCCGCCATCGGCGACCGCTGTCGCATCGCCGGGCCCACCGGCGAGGTGGAGGCCGAGGTGGTGGGCTTCGCGGGTGATCGGCTCTACCTCATGCCCATTGGCGACATTCGCGGCATGGAGCCCAATGCCCGGGTGGTTCCAGTAGGCCGGGGCGGCGAGGTGTTCGTGGGCGATGAACTGCTGGGCCGGGTGCTGGGCGGCACCGGGCGCCCCCTCGACGGCAAGGGCGTGGTCAAGTCGGGCCACAAGGTGTCTCTGAGGGGGCGGGTCATCAATCCCCTGGCCCGCCATCCCATCCATCAGCCCCTGGACGTCGGGGTGCGCTCCATCAATGCCCTGGTCACCGTGGGGCGGGGCCAGCGCATGGGGCTGTTCGCGGGCAGCGGCGTGGGCAAGAGCGTGCTGCTGGGTATGATGACCCGCTTCACCACCGCGGACGTGGTGGTGGTGGGGCTCATCGGTGAGCGCGGCCGCGAGGTGAAGGAGTTCATCGAGCAGATCCTGGGGGCCCAGGGCATGGCCCGTGCCGTGGTGGTGGCGTCCCCCGCCGACGACCCGCCGCTGATGCGGGTCCACGGGGCCGTGCTGGCCACTACCATCGCCGAGTATTTCCGTGACCAGGGTCACCAGGTACTGTTGCTGATGGATTCCCTCACCCGGTTCGCCCAGGCCCAGCGCGAGATCGCCCTCGCCATCGGCGAACCGCCCGCCACCCGCGGTTACCCGCCTTCGGTCTTCGCCCGCGTGCCCCAACTGGTGGAGCGGGCCGGCAACGGCGAGCAGGGGGGTGGTTCCATCACCGCGTTCTACACCGTGCTGACGGAGGTGGACGAGCAGGCGGACCCCATCGCCGATGCGGCGCGGGCCATTCTCGACGGCCATATCCGGATGTCCCGGGATCTGGCCGATGCCGGCCACTACCCGGCCATCGACATCGAGTCGTCCATCAGCCGTGCCATGACCGCCATCACCGCCAAGGACCACCTGGAGAAGGCACGGCGCTTCAAGCAGGTCTATTCCCTGTACCGGCGCAACGAAGACCTCATCAACGTGGGGGCCTATAGCCCCGGCACCGAGCCCCGAGTGGACCATGCCATCGCCGCCTACCCCGCCTTCATGTCCTTCCTGGCCCAGGATATGGATCAGCGGGTGTCCCTGAAGGACAGCCTGCACGACCTGGACACGGTGCTGGAGCGGACCTCCACGGGGCTCGGCCAGGACCGGCAGTCCACGGCACAGCACGCATGACGATGAGGAGCCACCGGGCCATGACTGCCACCATGCCGCAGGGCGGGATGGGCACGGCGCGCGGCGGTCATTCGCCACCGCCGGGCCCGGCCGGCCGCGATGCCGGGACGGGGTGCTAGGTGGCCCGCTCCAAACGCCTGGAGCCCCTGGCCCGCATCGCCGAGCACCGGCAACAGGATGCCGCGGGGCGTTTCGAGCAGAGCAGGGAGCGCCTCGGCCTCTATCAGGCCAAGCTGGACGAGATGCGGCGCTACCGGGCCGAGTACCTCGACGGCTTCGGCGAACGCGGCCGCCAGGGGCTGCGCGGCGACGAGATCAAACGCTTTCAGGACTTCGTGGCGAAGTTGGACGAGACCATCGGGCAGTTGGAAGGCCTGGTGGCGGGCGAGCACAGGCAGATGGAGCGCGACCGCACCCTGTGGCTGGCCAAACGCGCCCGCACCAAGGCCCTGGACGGCGCCATCGACGGCCTGCGCCGGGCCGAAGACCTGGACCAGCTGCTGCGGGAGGATCGGGAGACCGACGAGCGCAATCTGCGCAAGAAGTAGCCGGCGGGGCGCCCTCGAGGGATGACGGGCGTCCTACGGTGGTGTGGTTGGCGCGCAATTTGCATTCCCGATGGTGTCACCATTTCATCTGAGAGGCAGCGGGCATGGACAACGGGGCTTTGCCGGTACCCCAGGGCCTGATGGCCCTGCTTGGGGGCTTGTTGCCCGCCAGGCAGGTCACGGGCGAGGCGGCGGAAAATCACGGTTTCCAGGACCTGCTGTCCCAGCTGCTGGCCGGCGGGGATCTGACCCTGGAGGACCTGCGCAACGCAGATGTGCCCCAAGTATTGCTGCCACTCCTTGCCGGCGGCGATGGCAATACGTTGCCGCTGGAGACATTACCGCCACAGACGTTGCCGCTGCAGGACGGCAGCGGGTCGCCCGGTGGCGACCCCGCGGCGGATCTGGAGGCCATCCTGGCTTTCCTCGGTGCCCAGCCGTCCCTGCCATCCCCCTCGCCCGGCGCACCGGAGGGAAAGGTAGCAGGTGTCCCGGGACAGGGACCACCGCCTGTTGGGCAAGACCAGGCGGAGATGGTTCCGGCGGCATTGTTTGCTCGGGGCGGTGGGGACACGGTGGCAGATGGAGGCAGGGAAACTGCGTTGCCGGCGGCGGGTGGCCCCGACAAGTCTGCCATCACGTCCCTCCAGCCGGCCGCCGGTGGTGAAGGCCTCAGATTGGCGAGTGGGGGAGGAGATATCCTCGCCGCCCTGGAGTCCGCCGCGTCCCAGGGCCAAAGCGCTACCAAGGGGCCCGAGCAGGCCGGGTTGCCGGTGACGCGGGCCGCGGAACCCCCGCTTCAGAACCTGCCGGCAGCCACCATCCAGACCCCCGTCGGCCGCCCCGAATGGGGCAATGAGCTGGGTCAGCGGGTGCTGTGGATGACTGCAGGTCAGGGTACCCAGCACGCCGAGATCAGACTCAACCCGCCCCAGCTCGGTCCCCTGGAGGTCAAGGTGGTGGTGCGCAACGAGGAGGTGAGTGTCTTCTTCAATGCCAATCATGCCTCGACGCGGGAGGCCCTGGAGCAGGCCATGCCCCGGTTGCGTGACATGCTCGGTGCGAATGGCATTCAACTGGCCGAAGCCACGGTGTCGGGTGGGCGGGACGATCCGGGCGGTGACGCTGCGGCGAATCAGGAACGCGGTGGCGGTGGGGCAGGGACCGGAGGCCGGCATGGGGCGGGCGGCGCCGATGAGGGTCCCGGCCTCTCCCCGCCCACCGCCGGCCCGTCACGGGGGCTGGTGGATGCCTACGTATGAGCGAGGCTGCATACGCTGCCCATTCCTTTGGCACGGATGTAGGTCCGGATTCATCCCGACATCCCGGCCCGTAGATACGCCCACCGCCCGTTCCTTCGGCACGAATGTAGGTCGGGATTCATCCCGACATCCTGGCCCGTAGATACGCTCACCGCCCGTTCCTTCGGCACGAATGTAGGTCGGTTGCTCCTGGCAACCGACATCCGCGCCCGCAAAGCGCCGAGTTTCCGTCGGCTGCCAAGAGCAGCCGACCTACGCCTCTGTCCTTCTCCCCAGGGGGAATGGGAAATGGGAAATGGGAAATGGGAAATGGGAAATGGGAAAAGATTACCACCCGTGCGTCCGCTCTGCTGACGCCGAAACGGTGGATCCGCTGCGCCTTTTCGAACGGCCACTCCTCCCTGACCTTTTCCCTTTTCGCGTCACTCGCGTATTTCGGTGCGCTTTTGTAGGTCGGGATTCATCCCGACATCCCGGCCCGTAGGTACGCCCACCGCCCGTTCCCGGGGCACGGATGTAGGTCGGTTGCTCCTGGCAACCGACATCCCGCCCGCCACCCGCCGGGATCCCGTCGGCTGCCAGGAGCATGGTAGGTTGGGGTGAGCTTGCGAACCCCAACGATTTTTGGTCGAATTCATGGTCATGTTGGGGTTCGTTCCTCACCCCAACCTACGCGCTGACGTTGCTCGCGGTCGTGGGGCTGGTACGTCTGGGTCTTGCAGAGCTGCAACTTGAGCAGGTATGCGCGGGCTATTTGCCCGCGTCGGGGGGGCGTGCTAGCGTTGCCCGCGCTTTTCGGCCCCGGCCATCGTGGACACCCCATGGCCATGCCCCGTATCGCACAGGACGAGGACGTCTAACGTCATGCCCAGGACTACGCCCAAGACCAGGCCCAGGACGACCAGGAAGTCGAAGACTCCGCGCGCACGCCCCCGGCCCACGGGATGGCTGACCACCGACGCCGACGAGGTGGAGCGGCGGCGCCTGCGGGCCGAGCAGGAGCCCATGGCCATCGAGCCGGTGGACGGCGCCGATCCCTTCTTTGGGGACTTCCGGGTCCAATCGGGGGCCAAGGCCTATCGGGTGGAGATCCGCTCCCTGGGGGCACTGGTCAACAGTTGCGACTGCGCCGATCACCGCGTCAACGGGCTCGGTACCTGCAAGCATGTGGAGGCCGTGCTGCAGTGGCTTGGCAGCCGCCAGCGTCGCGCCTTCGTCCGGGCCGCCGCCGCGGGGAGCCCGTGGTTCGAGGTATACCTCGACCGGCGGGACCAACGGGTGCATCTGGAAGCACCCCATGACAAGGGCCGCTCCCGGGCCGGCGCCTTGCTTGCCGGGTACGATGGCGGGGACGGTATCCTCGCCGGCAACCCCCTCGATACCCTGCCCGCCCTGCTGCGGGCGGTGGACGCTGCCCATCCGGCGACTCGCCGCCGCATCCGCATCTCGCCGGCCCTGCGCGCCTGGCTCGAAGAGCAGGATCGGTGCGAGGAGCGGCGCCGCCACCGCCAACACGTGGAGGCGGAGATCGCGGCGGGCAGGCTCGACCTCAACCTGGTGCACCATGCCCTCTATCCCTACCAGCAGGAGGGCATGCTGCACCTGGCCCTCACCGGCCGCGCCCTGCTGGCGGACGAGATGGGTCTGGGCAAGACGGTGCAGGCGGTGGCGGCCTGCGAGCTGTTGCGCCGCAGCGCCGGGATCCGGCGGGTGCTGGTGGTGTCGCCGGCCTCCCTGAAGGGCGAATGGGAGGAGCAGATCGCCAAGTTCACGACCCTGCCTTCGCGCATCATCCACGGGCCGCGGGCCGAGCGGGAGCGCGAGTACGCGGCCCCGGCATTCTTCTACCTCGCCAACTACGAGCAGATCCGCCCCGACGTGACGGCCATCAACACCATCCTGGCCCCGGATGTGGTCATCCTCGACGAGGCCCAGCGCATCAAGAACTGGCAGACGCGCACCGCGGCGGCGGTGAAGAGCCTGCAGAGTCCCTATGCCTTCGTCCTCACCGGCACCCCGGTGGAGAACCGTATCGACGAGATCTATTCCATCGCGGAGTTTCTCGATCCCCACATCTTCGGCCCGCTGTTCCGCTTCAACCGCGACTTCTATCAGTTGGACGACAAGGGGCGGGCCATCGGCTACCAAAACCTCGACCAACTTCACGAGCGGCTGCGCCCCGTCATGCTGCGCCGGCGCAAGGACGAGGTGGAGGGGCAGTTGCCGGGACGCACTATCAACACCTACTTCGTGCCTGCACGAAAACCCGTATTTCCCGGCAAATTCCCAGCGTGACACTCAGGTACTGATGGCCGGTGTTCCACCTTGGCGACTGTTTTGAGATGCGTGGCGTCATCCAATGCGAATGCTTCGCATTGATGGTGATGTGCAGACGCTCCTCTCCTGTCCGCGTGGCGCGGTATCGGCTTCGGAGCGCTGCTCAGGCAGCCTTTCGGTAGGGGCCGCGCCTTCGCCGCTCCCGCTCTTGTTCTTGCTGACGCAGCAGCGCGCCAAGGCGGTGAATGTTGCGTGCGAGCACGGCCAGCGCCACATAGCGCTTGAAGCCCTCGATGCCGTGGTCCGGACACTTGTCCAGACCATGAACCTCCAGGGCATTGATGGCCGACTCCACCGCCGAATGGCGATGGCGCAGGCGCAGAAATTCCTCATCACTCTCGCGCACCTTGTCGGCCTGAGAGAGACGACCCTTCTTCGGCAGGACCACCCGCTCCAGACGCTCAGCCAAGGCCGCCTGGTTGGCTGGACTGTGGAAGCCCTTGTCCATGCTAACAGCGCGCAGTGGCGCAAATCGCTCCTTCGTCTCCTCAACCATCGGTACGGCCACCTGATCATCGGTGCACATCTGCATCACCTGGTGGTGCAGGATGAAACGGTCGCTGTCCTCCATCACGCACACCCGCAACCCCAACTCCACCGGCACCCCGGCCTTGCCCTTGCTGATCCACTCGGTGTGGGGCTCGAACAACGAGAAGACCTTCTCATTGTGGGGGATGCGCTCGCCCTGGAGCACGCGGCGGCGGATCTGATCGATCTGCCGATTGGCGTGGGTCATGAATTCATCAAGCTCGCGCAGCAGCCCCTCGCTCAGCGCACAGGAGGCCGGCACTTTCTGGCGGATCTGCTCGGCACGGGTCAGGTGGTCCTCGGCCAGTTCCAGGTAGGTGCCGTGGGCCTCGGCGATATCCTGCAGTTTGGCTTGACGCTTGTCTTCGTCCTTGGAGGTGGAGTGTTTGAGCCGCTGGACGATTCGGTACTGGCGCTTAAACTGGCGCTGATGGTGGGCATGCTGACGCCAACCGGGCAGCGCGTGGAGTTCGGCCAGTTCGGTGCTCAAATCGATGACCTTACGGATGGCGTCGAGCAGCAAGTTGATGTCGGTGGGGAAATGCACATCGGTCTCCACCACGAACGAGTCACAGCGCCCGACGAGCCCTTCTTCTAGGTTTTTTTTTAGCGCCTTGTGCCCCGCACGCACCACCTCTTGATTGATCCGGTCCAGGAGCTCCGGGGTGAACAGGCGCAGATTATCCCGTAGCGTCTGCATCGGGTAGAGATAGGTGTCGGTCCAGTCGCCGTGCCCGAGGAACTGGCGGATCGTGTTGTGCTCGTTGGCCAGTTCCCGGACCCTGTCGTAGTCGGCACTGAGCCCCAGGCGCAGTACGCCAAGCACCAGGATCTTCCACTGCGACATCCCCGGCCGACCGGCGTTAGGGGCCACCAGGACATTTTCTGCCTCGCTATCACGTACCGGGCGCACCTCTTCAAGGATCGCGAAAACCCGCTCGCGCAACGCGGGCGTGGTGTAGATGTGCTGCAGTCCCCGCAGGAGCTGCGGGATGTCATCGCGCGATTTGGGATCGAGCCAAATCGCGCCGATGTCCTGCTCGCCGATCTGCATTTGCGGCTCGATCACCTTGCGCATACGAATTTCATCCTGGCGAAGATTGCGTCTCTCAAGGGCCTTGTGCGCCTGTACCGTCCGGCCCTCACCGGTTACGCCGCCATTATATCAATGCAGATCAATGCGTTACAGATTTATCTTGCAATCCAGCAAACGGAACCGTCGCATTCTTCGCGTCGCGATTATTAGCTTATGCCGTTGATCAATAAACTCTTTTGAGTTTCTCGTGCAGGCACTACTTCGTCCCCATGCACGAGGAACAGACCGGGCCCTACGAGGAGTACCAGGCCAAGGTGGCCCGCCTGTCCGCCGCGGCCCGCAAGCGGCCCCTCAAGAAGGAGGAGATGGAACGCCTGCAAGGGTACCTGGCGTGCATGCGGATGCTGTGCGACACGCCCTATATCCTCGACCGTGAGACCCGCGTCTCCCCTAAGCTGAAGGAACTCGAGGCCATCCTCGGGGACCTCATGGCGGACGGCGATCACAAGGTCCTGGTGTTCTCGGAATGGGAGCGCATGCTGGAACTGGTGCGGGAGCACGCCGCCGCCCGGGGCCTGGGCCACGCCTGGCATACGGGCAAGGTGCCCCAGCCGCGCCGGCGAGCCGAGATCCGCCGCTTCAAGGAGGACCCGGAGTGCCGGCTGTTCCTGTCCACCGATTCCGGCTCCGTGGGACTCAATCTGCAGGCCGCCGACGTGGTCATCAACCTGGACCTGCCGTGGAATCCGGCGAAGCTGGAGCAGCGCATCGCCCGCGCCTGGCGCAAGCATCAGAAGCGCCCGGTGCAGGTGATCAACCTGGTGTCCGAGCATACCATCGAGCACCGTATGCTCGGCCTGCTGGAACAGAAGCGCGCCCTCGCCGCCGGCGTGGTGGACGGCCGGGGCGAACGGGAGATGGCGCTGCCGTCGGGTCGTGCCGCCTTTCTGGAACGCCTCGATGCCCTGATGGCGGGAGATGGGGGAGCGCCCGCCCTCGCCAGCGCCGATCCCATGGAGCGGCTGCGGGAGACGGTGCTGGCCGCGGCCGGTGACGGCGTGGAGCGCATGGATGTCCATGATCAGGCGGGCCGCCGCACCGTGCTGGTGGTGACCCGGGACCGCGACCATGAACTCCAAGCCGCCCTGGAGCGCCGCCTCCAGGAACAGCTGCCCGATGACACCCGCCAGATTCAGGTGCTGGACAGGGATACCCTGGCGGCGGTGGAACGGCTGGTGGAGGCGGGGGTGCTGCAGCTCACCGGCGACGCCACCCCCCTCTACCAGGCCGCGCCGGAAGAGGCCCCCGAGAGGGTGGCGTCACGCCGCCTCGGGGAGGCCCGCGAACGCATGGCCCGCAGCCGGCGACCACGGGAGATGGCGCAGCTGCTCCATCAGGGGGGCTTTACCGTCGAGGCCGTCGCGCCCATGGCCGAGGCCGTGGAGGGCGCCCTCGGGGCCTTGCTCCACTGGCAGGGTCACGACGCCGATGGTGCGCCCGGCCTCGCCGTCGTGGAGTCGGCGCTGGTGGCCACGGGCCTGCTGGCCGCCGATACCCCTGCCGTGGTGGCCCGCCTGCGGGAGGCCGGGGGCATGGCCGAAGGGGCAGAGGCCGGGGGGCTGTTGGACCGCGGCGAACAACTCCTGGCGCAGGCCGACGGGGCCCTGGATGGGGCGGGTTGAGGCGCCGATGATCGGGCGCCGGCCGGGATCGGCCGGGCCCGCCGCCATCACGCCCACAGCACGTCGAGCCCGAAGGTGATGGCCTCGAAGGGCGGCTCGCTCACCGCATCGTCCTGGGTGAGGGTGCGATGCAGCAGCCAGTGGCCGTCGGGCTGGAGCCGGTAGACCTCCAGGGTGCGGGCGTCCGGGTCCACCAGCCACAGGTGTTGTACGCCCTCGCGGGCATACAGGGGCATCTTCACGGCGCGGTCGATGCGGGCCGTGGAGGGGGAGAGGATCTCGCAGGCCCAGTCGGGTGCGAGTTCGAACCAGGCGGTGGTGGGGAGTTCCGGCATACGCGCGCGGCGCCAGCCCGCCAGGTCCGGGACCACCACGTCTGGGCCCAGGTGCAGCTCCGGCTCGTCGAGGATCCACCAGCCCCCCGGGCCTCCGTGTCCACCATCGAATGGGCTGCCGAGGGTGTACCCCAATGCCGAGTAGGCCCGGCTGTGTCGTGGCGCGGGACGGGGATGGGTGTGCAGCTGGCCGTGGAGGATCTCGCCCACCAGGTTCTCGGGCAGGGCGATGATGTCTTGGTAGCTGGCGGTGCGCTCGGCGGACGAGGTCATGGGCGGTTCCGGCGACGGGTTGATGGCCCTAAGCCTAGATGAACGGCGCCCAGCCTGCGAGTATGAGTCCATGGTAGAAGTCACTATACAAGGCCCCGGCAACGGCGGCGCAGGGATGACGCGGCCGTGCCGGCGCCGGGGGCCCTTTTCATGGGCGTGAGGCTCCTCCATACCGCCGACTGGCAGATCGGCAAGGGCTTCGGCACCGTGCCCGGGGACAAGGGGGCGGCCCTGCGCAACCAGCGCCTGGAGACCGTGGGCCGGCTGGCGGCCCTGGCCACCGAGCTGGCCGTGGACGCGGTGCTGGTGGCCGGCGATGTGTTCGATGCCCAGACGGTGTCGGACGAGACCCTGCGCCGGGTGATGGAGCGGCTGCGGGGCTTCGCCGGCCCCTGGGTGCTGCTGCCGGGCAACCACGACGCCACCCTGGCAGAGAGCGTGTGGACGCGCCTGGAGGCCCTGGGCGCGCGCCCTGCCAACGTGCATTTCGCCCTCACGCCCGAACCCCTCCACCTGCCCGGCATGGCGCTGGCCATCCTGCCGGCCCCTCTCCAGCGCCGTCACGAACCGGCGGATCTCACGGCCTGGTTCGCCGCGGCCGAGACCCCGCCGGAGATCGTCCGGGTGGGCCTGGCCCACGGCAGCGTCACGGACTTCCTGCCGGCCGAGGCGGCACGCCACAACCCCATCGAGCGCACCCGTGCCGGCACGGCGGGGCTGGACTACCTGGCCCTGGGGGACTGGCACGGCACCCTGCGGGTGGATGGGCGCACCTGGTACGCCGGCACCCCGGAGACGGATCGCTTCCGCAGCCGCGCCCCGGGCCATGCCCTGGTGGTGGACCTGGATGCCCCGGGGGTTGAGCCGCGGGTGGAGACGGTGGCCACCACTCGCTTCCACTGGCACACCCTGGAGCATCGCCTGGGCGATGGCGGTGACCTGGCGGTGCTGGAGGATCGCCTGCAGGTCCTGGGGGAGCCCTTTGATCGCCACGTCGTGGCCCTGCTGTTGTCCGGCGTGGTGGGCCTGGCGGAGCGGGTGGCCATCGAAGAGGTCGTGGAGCGCTGGCGGGCGCGCTTTCATTTCCTGGACGTGGACGATGCGGCCCTCACCACGGCGGCCACCGAGGCGGACCTGGCGGCCCTCCAGGACAGCGGCTTCGTGGCCGCTGCCGCGGCCATCCTGCGCCGGCGCCGTGACGCCGGCGAGGCCACCGCGGGCGATGCCCTGCAGATGCTGTTCGCCGAGTATCGGCGGCGCCAGGGGGGCTGACGGTGCATATCCAGCGCCTCCGGGTGGAGAATTTCAGGAAGCTGGTGGCGCCGCTGGAGATCGTCGGGCTGCCCCCCGGCATGGCGGTCATCGGTGGCGACAACGAGGAGGGCAAGTCCACTCTGCTGCAGGCCCTGCGCAGCGCCTTCTTCGATCGCCACGGCCTCAGTGGCCAGGCGGCCGCCGCCATGCAGCCCCTGGGCCACAAGGTGGCGCCGGAGATCGAGGTGGATTTTCACCTCGGCGGGCACGACTACCGGCTGAAGAAACGCTTCTGCCTCAAGCCCGCGGCGCGCCTGGAGGGGCCCGGCCGGGTGCTGGAGGACGAGGCGGCCGAGGATGCCCTCCAGGAACTGCTGGGCTTCGAGCGCCCTGGGCGGGGCGCCAGCGATACCCCTCACCATGGCCTGTGGGGGCTGTTGTGGGTCTCTCAGGGCACCACCTTCGCGCCGGTGGCGCCCTCGGAGGGGGCCCGCCACGCTTTGGGCGAGGTGCTGGAGGAGGACGTGGGGGAGGTGCTGGGGGGCGCCGTCGGCCAGCAGTTGCTGAAGCACTTCGGCGACTGGCGGGACCGTTACTGGGGCCGCAGCGGCAAGCCGGTCCAGGAACTCAAGAAGGCCGCAGAGGCCAGCCAGGAGCGAGCGGACGCGTTGGCCATGGTGCGGGAGCAGCTCGCCCGCTATGACGATCAGCTCCTGCAGCTCGAACGCACGACCCGGGAACTGGAAGGCTTCCAGGAAGAGCAGCGCCTGGCGGAGATGCAGCGCCGGCTGGCCGCCGCCGAGGACAGGGCCAGGGAGCTGGATAGGCTGCAGCAGGCGCTGCGGGAGGCCGAGACCCGCCTGGAGACCACGGCCCTGCACCTGCGGGAGGCGGAGGGCCGGTGGGACGCCCGCCAAGCCCTGGAGGCCGAGGCCCGGGAGGCCCGCGCCAACGCCGCGGAGCTGGCGCGCCGGGAGGAGGCCATGGCGGCGGAACTCCACACCCTGGAGACCACCCTGGCGGAGATCGGCGCCGCCCTCGACGGGGCCAGGAAGCGGCGGGATGAGGCCCGCGGCGAGGAGCGGCGCCGCGGCCTGCTGGTGCAGCGCCGGGAACTCGAGGAAGAACGGCGGCGGCTCGCGGAGCAGCGCGAGCGTGCCGCGGAGGCCCGGCAGGCGGCCGCCGCGGCGCGCCGTGAGGCCGCTTCCATCGTCGTCGATGCCGGTACCCTGGCCGCCCTGAGGGAGGCGGAGCAGGCCGTCTCCCGGGCCGGGGAACGGCTGTCCGCCGCCGCCACCGAGGTGACGGTGGACGTGGCGGTGCCGTTCCGCCTCAGAGGCGATGCGGTGCCCCTGGAGAAGGGGTACCGGGTCACCGGGCAGGCGGGGCTGGAACTCGAAGGCGTGGGGTATATCGGCATCCGTGCCGGCGGCTCCGATCTGCCGGCCCTGGAGCAAGCCCTGGCCCAGGCCCGCGAGCTGCGCGCCGGCCTGCTGGAGACCCTGGGGGTGGCGGATCTCTATACCGCCGAAGGCGAGTTGGCCCGCAAGGCGGAGCTGCGCAACACCGTCGCCTACCAGGAGCGGCTGGTGGCGGTCCATGCCCCGGAGGGCGTGGAGGCCCTGGAGTCACGCCTCGCCGATGTGATGGCGGCCCTCGAGGGCCTGCCGGCCGTGATGGAGGACCCGGACGGCGGGCTCGACGACCTGCGTCGCGCCCGCGAGGCCGCGCGCCTCGCCTTGGAAGAGGCGGAGCAGGCCGCCGCCGCCGCCGAGGGCCGCCATGGCGAGCAGGCCCGGCGGGTCCAGGGGGTGCGGGACGAACTCACCGGGATCCGCGGCCGCCTCAGGGAACTGAACGCCCAGGCCGAGCGGGCAGACAAACGCCTGGCCGGCGAGCGCGGCCAGGTGGCGGACGCGGAGCTGGCACGGCGGGTCACGGAACAGCGCGCCGCCCGGGACGCCGCCGGCGAGGCCCTGGAGCAGGCCCGCGGCGCGGTGGCCGCCCTGGATCCCGGGGCGGTGCAGCGGGGGCTGGAGGATGCCCGGCGGGCGGTGGAAGAGACGGAAAAACAGTTGCGGGAACTCGAGGGCCGCCAGGGCCAGTTGCGTGCCGCCCTGCGCGCCCTCGGCCAGCAGGGGCTGGCGGAGCAGGCGGCGGAGCTGGAGCGCCAGGCCGCCGAGGCCGAACGCCGCCACCGCGCCCTCGAGCGCGAGGCCACCGCGGTGCGGCTGGTGGCGGAGGCCCTGGAAGAGGCCGCCCTCAATGCCCGGGAGGTTTATCTCCAGCCCCTGCTGGGCCACCTCCAGCCCTATCTGGACGCAGTGTTCCCGGGCGCCCGGCCGGTGATGGGCGACGCCCTCGAGATGGCGGGGCTGGCCCGCGATTACGAGGAGGGGTTCGAGCAACTCAGCATCGGCGCCCGGGAACAACTCGCCATCCTCACCCGCCTGGCCTTCGCGGACCTGCTGGCGGAGGAGGGCGAGTCACCCCCCGTCATCCTCGACGACGCCCTGGTCTACGCCGACGAGACCCGTTTCGAGACCATGAAGGCCCTGCTGTCCCGCTCCGCCCGCCGCCACCAGGTGCTCATCCTCACCTGCCGTCCCCGGGAGTACCTGTCCCTGGGTGCGGCGCAGTTCCGCTTGTACTGATCTGCGCTACCACTGCGTCATTCCGACCCCAACCCGTCATTCCGACCCCAACCCGTCATTCTGGCGAACGCCAGACAAAAGCGCAGCGTTGAACGCCCGCAGGGCGGCCCGCAGGGCGGCCCGAAGGGCGAGCGTAGCGAGTAATCCAGGGCTGACGCACCCGCGTGAGCCAGAGGCACCGTCCCGGCTCTTGAGCCCGCCGCCCTGGATATCGGGTCAAGCCCGGCATGACGATGAAGGGGTGGATGCCGGGTCAAATCGGGCAGGACATGGTTAGGCAGATTCTCGATGGGGCCTGGCATGACGGGGCGGCGGGGGTTGGTTTCAGGCCTGCAGGGTGGCCACGAGGCGTCTCATGTCTGCTGCGGGGAGGAAGGCCGACTGGGCGCGCTCGATGCCGTGGCCGCGGTCGCACAGCAGGTCGCCGCGGCCCACCAGGGCCTCGCCGCCGGGCTCGTCGAGGATGATCTGGGAGTTGACGGCGCTGGTGACCTTGAGGCAGACGCGCAGGGGCAGGTTGGCCTTGATGGTGCCGGTGACGATGCCCTTGTCGGGGCGCTGGGTGGCCAGCACCAGGTGGATGCCGGCGGCGCGACCCTTGGCGGCCAGGCGGGCCACCAGGCTCTCGAATACGGCCTTCTCCTGGCGCCCGGCCAGGATCAGATCGGCGAACTCGTCGAACACCATGACATGGAAGGGCAGGTCCGTGTGTCCGGTGGCGATGCGTTCCCCCAGGTTGCTGTAGCCTTCGTCGGCGAGGCGGCGGTAACGCTGGTCCATGTCCTTCACCGCCTGCTCCAGGCCGGCGACGGCGTCGCCCGGGTTGCTGATGACGGGGCCGGTGAGATGGGGGCAGCCTTCGAGGTCGCGGAAGGAGAGGATCTTGGGGTCGATGAGGGTGAGGTTCAGGGAGGCCGGCGCGTTGCGTTGCAGCAGGGAGGCGGCCATGGACCGCAGGAACTCGCTCTTGCCGCTGCCCGAGGTGCCGGCCACCAGCATGTGGCAGGTCTTGGGATCGGCGAAGTCGGCCATGAGGGGCGTGCCCTCGACGCCGAGGCCGATGGGGAAGGCCACCCGGCTGGGGTGGTCCGCCAGCTCGGGGGCGGCCTGGATGTCCCGCCACAGCACGGTGTCCGGCACGGCCTTGGGCACGTCGATGGTGACGTAGCCGCGGGCGGGTTCGATACGCGGCGGGCTGGGCAGGGCGAGGCTCACCTGCAGGTCCTCGGCACGGTTGGCCAGGGACACCACCTTGACGCCCGCGGCGGGGCGCACCCGGTAGCGCACCAGTTGCGGCGCGCTGGTACGGCCCATGACATCCACCGCCAGTCTGAAGGCGGCGAAGGTCTCGGCGATGCGGGCCGAGTGGTCCGTCTCGCCACCCGCGGCATCCGCTGCAGGGGTATCGGGCACAGGGGTATCGGGCACGGGGGTGGCGGGTGCGGGCTCCGGGGCGGGAGAGTGACCGGGAGGCGGGCGTCCCAGCTCGGCGGCCACCGGCAGCACCATCTGGCCGAACAGGTCCCGCAGATCGGCGGGGCTCACCTCCAGCACCGTAAGCTCGGGCTCGTAGTATTCCAGCAGGCCGGTGAAATCGAGCCCCGGCCGGCTGGCCTCCAGCAGGTGGCCATAGATGGCCAGTTGCACCAGGTCGTGCTTGGTCTCGGCACCTCTGGAGAGCTTGTAGTCCACCACCACCACGCCGTGGCTGGGGTCGCGGCGCACGGCATCCACCCGGCCGGAGACGCACAGGCCGGTGCCGGCGATGTCCGTGCAGTCCACTGCCAGCTCCTCGCCGAGGAACAGGTCCTGCCAGTGGGAGAAGCCCTCGATGGTGGCGCGCAGTTCGGCCAGGCGGGTGCAGAAGACCCGCAGGCAGGCGCTCAGGTGATGGGCGGATTCCACCTGGCCCGCCTCCGCCAGCTCGCCGAGGCGCGCCTCGGCGAAACGGCGGTAGAACTCGTGCCACAGGGCCTCGGCGGTGGCGAGTCCCTGGGCCGTCTTGCGGGCGCGCCCGTGGCACAGCCAGTGGGTGAAGTCCTCCGCCAAGCGGTGGAACAGGGCGCCCTTCACCGGCGGGCCGCTGCCGGGGGGCGGGAAGGTCAGGGTGGGTGGTTGGCCGCCGGCCAGCCAGCGGGCCCGCCATTGGGGGTCCAGTACGGCGTGCTTGAGCTGGGTGACAGTCAGCCTGCGCTCTGCCATTGCAGCACCGTCATGTTGGGATGGGTGTGGACCTTGATGCGGGCGGTCTCGCCGCAGATCCCCAGCACCGCCTCGCGGTCCGGGGCACCGGGCAGGCGTTCGATGACCTCTTCGAGACTGAGGAACTTCTTCGCCCGCATGATGTTCACCAGCGCGCGCTGCAGCTCGCCGGTGGGCGGTGGCGGGGACTCCGGTTGCGGCGCCTCCCCAGGCGCCTGCCGTGGCCAGCCGAGGATGGACTGCCAGAAATCATCCAGGGCGTGGCGCAGGAAGTCGGCCACCTCTTCGGGAGACCATTCGATGTCACCCTGCAGGGCATCGGCGTGGAACTCGTGGGCGGCATAGAGACGCACCAGCACGCGGCGATCCAGCTCCAGTATCAGGAGTGACGAGCGCCTGGCCTGCTCGATGTCGGCCTGCGCCACCTTCCAGGTAGGCTTGGGGATCCGTGGCAGTTCCGGCGTGCGCGGGTACACCAGCACGCGGTGTCGGCCGGCGCCCGCCATGGCCGTGCGGGCGATGGTGTGCCAGCGTTTCCAGTGGTTGCCGGACTCGAAGCCGAACACGAACCGGGTCTCGTCATGGCGCCAGCGTGGCAGCTGCTCGCCGGATTTTGCCCTCACCCTGTCCACGCTTATCCCCGCCACTCCACGGGCCAGCTCGTTCACCAGCCAATAGAAGGCGTCGCGGTCGTACACCAGGCGTCTGGGCTTGGCGGACACCTCGTCCACGTAGCGTTCGAATAGGGTCTGCAGCGGCACCCGGCCGGCATCCGGGTCCGGCGCGGCGGCATCGGCCCCGTGGTGCCAGCGCCGGGAGCAGGCGTTGAGGAACATGCGCACGCTCATCTGGGGGTTGTCGCGGGACAGGCCTTCGAGCCATCGGCCGTCGCCCCAGAAGGCCCGGCGCCTCGCCTCGGGCAGGTCGAAGACGGCGAGGCGGTGGGCCGCCAGCTCCCGCGCCTGGGGGATGGTGACGCCCTCCAGGAACAGGTAAGGCATGGCGAGGCGGTCGCGGCTCGCTTCCTCCCAGTGCAAGCGGAGGCGCTTCTCCCAGGGGTCCACGTTGGCGGTGAGCAGGGTGAGCTGGTTGACGGCCTCGTCGGTGAGGTCCGTTATCACCGTGCCCAGGGCCCGCGCCAGCTCCGGCGACTTGCCGTAGGTCTCGGTCTGGTCGAAGCAGATGAGGAAGGGGCGATAGAAACCCGCCAGCCGGCACAGGTCCAGGACCCGCGCCTTGGCCCTATCGTTCAAGTGGCCGGCGCTTGCATCCACGCGTCCCCGGTCCGCGGCCTTGATGCCGATAGCGTCGGCCAGTTCCTCGTCGATGGGCTCGCACTGGAGCCAGTCCAGGCAGGCCTGCCGGAGCTCCCAGTCGTCGCCGTAGGCATAGCGGTACAACACCCTGAGCCAGGTCACCGGGGCGGCGTTGAGGCGCATTCCGCTGCGGGCGAGGCGTTGCGCCACCTGGCCGAGCCAGCCGCGGTTGTCCATGTTCCGGCGCAGATAGCCGAGCCAGGGCCCATGGTCCCGGAGGGCGACGAGCTCCGAGGCCGGGCGGCGCAGGACGGCGATGGTCCGGGCGTTGCCGCCGATGGCCTCGAGCATATCGGCCACCACCTGGCTCAGGGCGCCGTGGGCGAAGAGTTCCAGTTGATCGGCCCCGGTGGCGTCGCCGGCGGCGGTATGGCGGTCGGGAAAGGTCAGCTCCTGCACCAGGCGCATGAGGATGGACTTCCAGCGCGTGTCGGTGTCCTCGAAGGGCCGGATGTTCACCAGGGTGGCGCGGCCGCTCAGGCGCTTGAACAGGGTGCCGATGAGGTGGGACTTGCCGAAGCCGGCGCGCGGGGAGAGCACCAGCAGGGCCTTGGGCGAGCGGGTATGAATGCGCGGGCGCGGGTCATGGCGCAGGGCATCGATGGCAGCAATGACGCTATTGGCCGCGGCCTCATTGAGGCCGGGCACCGAATAGTCCACCCCCCGCGGATCGTTGACGATATCGTCCGCGAAGGGGTCGATGAAGGGCTCCTGGAGGTCCGTCACCCGCGATCAATCCATGAGCCGGATCCGCAGATGGGGATGGCCGTCGATGTAGAGGGCGGCGGCTCGTTCCTCGGGTGAGGACAGGGACCAGTCGCCCATGCTGGCCACGGCGCGGCCGCTGCGGCAGGCCTCCAGCAGGGCCCCCTTGAGGGCCTCCAGCTCGCCGCCGAGGCGTAGATACACCTCGTGGATCAACACATCCGGGTAGCCGAAGGCGTTCACCGCCTCGCGGTAGGCGCGGTGGATGGCGGCCGGATCCGGCTTGTCCGCGGCCCGCGGCGCCGATGGGGCGGCGGGCAGGGTGGACGCGTGGAGATATAAGGTGCTGTTGGCCCACTTGAGGCGCAGCAGGACGCCCTCCGCCACCAGCAGCTTCAGGGCCTCGTCCACCTTCTTCAGGCCTGCCCCCTTCAACCCTTTGGCCAGGGCGCTCTTGGAAAGCAGGCGCACCCCCGACTCGCGGCTGCGGGACTCGAGGTGATCGTAGGTCAGTTCCAGGGGCTTGAAGTGCTCCGGCACCACGTAGCGGGGCCGCTGGGGTGAACCCAGGTTGCCCACCGCGCTGTCCTTCAGCAGCCGCCTCAGCACGGCGCGGCAGGCCTTGCCCTTGATGGTGCCGGCGCCCGGGAGCTTGAGATCCGTAGTGGTCAGGCCGTCGGCGCCCGCTGCCGCCAGCCGCTTGAGGATCCGCTCCTCGCAATCGGTGTTCGTGTCGCTGTCCATGGCCTTGGGGATGGGGTGAAATTCAGTGTGCCACTGTACCGCCCTCGAGCAGAGAAACGAAGGGCCACGTGGTCTTGGGATCCCCGGCGCCTCTGCCACAGTCCCTGGATGCCGGGTCGAAGCCCGGCATGACCAAAGGGAGATCGCGGGACGAGCCCGCATGGTGAAAGAGGGGATGTCGATTCGAGCGTGGCGCGGCCGTGGCCTGGATCATTGAACCCGCGGCAAAGGTGCGTACACTCCGGAACTTCGCACGTTGGATCGCTTTCCGGAGGGGGGCAGGACACATGCAGGCATGAGGGTCCATAAGCGGGACGCCGCCAGCTGCCGCCGCCAGCGCGGACGGGATCCTTTGGCAGTGGCGCCATGACTGAGGCCCGCGTGGCCCCGACCATGGGGATCCCCAAAAGCCCCTGGCCCGCCCGCCTGGATGTGACCCAGAGCATCAGCGGCCTCGTTCTCGCGCTGTTCATGTGGGGCCACATGTTCTTCGTGGCCTCCATCCTCCTCGGCGAGGATGCCATGTGGACGGTCACGCGTTTCTTCGAGGGCTACTATATCTTCGGCGAGCCCCATCACTGGCTGGTGTCTCTGGCGGTGGCCGGCGTCATCGCCCTGTTCGTGGTCCATGCCGCCCTGGCCCTGCGCAAGTTTCCGGCGGACTACCGCCAGTACCGGGTCCTGCGGGACCATATGAAGGCCATGCACCATGGTGACACCACTCTGTGGTGGTGGCAGGTGGTCACGGGCTTCGCCCTCTTCTTTCTCGCCTCGCCCCATCTCTACATCATGCTCACCCAGCCCAGCTCCATCGGTCCCTACGGCTCGGCGGACCGGGTGTGGAGCGACGGCATGTGGGGCCTGTACCTGCTGTTGCTGCTGGCGGTGGAACTCCACGGCGGCATCGGGCTCTATCGTCTGGCCGTGAAATGGGGCTGGCCGGGCGGCGGCGGGAAGGAGGCGAGGCAGCGCCTGAAGGCCCTCAAGTGGGGACTGACCGGCTTCTTCGTGACCCTCGGCCTCGTCACCCTCGCCGCCTACGCGCAGATCGGCATGGCGCACGCGGACCGCTACGGCGAACCCTACGTGCCGGGCCTGGAGGCGGGGCGGTGAAGATCCGCTATACCGATGTGCTGGTGGTGGGGGGCGGGCTGGCGGGTCTGCGCATGGCCATCGCCGTCCGCCGCCGCGGTCACGAGGCGGTGATCCTGTCGCTGGTGCCGCCCAAGCGCTCTCATTCCGCGGCGGCCCAGGGGGGCATGCAGGCCAGCCTGGCCAACGTCATCCAGGGCCAGGGCGATAACGAGGACGTGCATTTCGAGGACACGGTGCGGGGCAGCGACTGGGGCGCCGACCAGGAGGTGGTGCGCATGTTCGTGCATACCGCCCCCAAGGCGGTGCGCGAGCTGGCGGCCTGGGGCGTGCCCTGGAGCCGGGTGCGCAAGGGCGAGCGCGAGGTGGTCATCAACGGCGAGCGGGTCGGCGTCACGGAGCGGGATGCCGCCCACGGCCTGGTGGCCCAGCGCCAGTTCGGCGGCACCAGGAAGTGGCGCACCTGTTATGCTTCCGACGGCACCGGCCATGCCATGCTCTACACGGTGTCCGATCTGGCCATAGCCGCCGCCATCCCGGTGCACGAGCGCATGGAAGCCATCGCCCTCATCCACGACGCCGGGCGCTGTCACGGCGCCGTGGTACGCAACCTGATGACGGGCGAACTAACGGCCTACGTGGCCAAGGCCTCCGCCCTGGCCACCGGTGGGGCGGGGCGCTTGTACCGCGTCACCACCAACGCCGTTATCTGCGAAGGCATGGGGCAGGCCATCGCCCTGGATACCGGGGTGGCGGCCCTGGGCAACATGGAAGCGGTGCAGTTCCATCCCACCGGCATCTTCCCCGCCGGCATCCTGGTGACCGAGGGCTGCCGGGGCGACGGCGGCCTGTTGCTGGACGGCGACGGCCACCGTTTCATGCCCGACTACGAGCCGGAGAAGCGGGAGCTGGCCTCCCGGGACGTGGTGTCCCGGCGCATGGAGCAGCACATCGCGGCAGGCAAGGGCGCGCGCTCACGCTTCGGCGAGCACCTGTGGCTCGACATCACCCTGCTGGGGCGCGAGCACATCGAGCGCAATCTCAGGGAGGTGCAGGAGATCTGCCGCAACTTCCTCGGCATCGATCCGGTGACGGAGCCCATCCCGGTGCGCCCGGCCCAGCACTACACGATGGGCGGAATCCGCACCGATCATACGGGCGAGAGCCCCACCCTGAAGGGCCTGTTCGCCGCGGGGGAAGTGGCCTGCTGGGACATGCATGGCTTCAATCGGCTCGGGGGCAATTCGGTGGCGGAGACGGTGGTGGCGGGCATGATCGTGGGGGAATCCATCGCCGACTTCTGCGACCGCAGCGCCAACGATGCGGTGGTCTCCACGGGGTTGGCGCGAGACTTCCTGGGGCGCGAGCAGGTGCGGCTGGACGGCTTGCTGAAAGGGGGCGGCGGGGAGAATGCCAACGCCCTCAAGGCCGCCATGCAGAAAGTCATGACCGACAAGGTGGGCATATTCCGCCATGGCGAGGCCCTGGCGGCGGCGGTGGAGGAACTCCAGCAGCTGGTGGAACGCAGCCGCCACCTGGGGGTGGGCTACAAGGCCGCGGGGGCCAACCCGGAACTGGTGGTGGCCTACCGGCTACAGCTCATGCTCCGGCTCGCCCTGTGCACCGCCGCCGGCGCCCTCGCCCGTACCGAGAGCCGCGGCGCCCATTATCGAGACGACTACCCGCGCCGCAACGACGAGGCGTGGCTGCAACGCACCCTGGCCTTGTGGCCGGATCCCGCCGATACCCTGCCGACCCTGGATTACGAGGCCCTCGACATCAGCTCTATGGAGCTGCCTCCGGGTTGGCGCGGTTATGGTGCCAGGGACCATATCGCGCATCCCGATGCACAACTGCGCCAGGCCGACATCGATCATGTGAAGGTCGAGCAGGCGGGCGCCGACCGCTTCGCCCTCCAGGAGGCCCTGATGCCCTTCCGTCACCTGTTGCCGGAACGCTACCGCGGCCCCAACGAACGCCTCGCCGAGGGCATGTCTTGAGTACCCGGGATCCCGACCGACCGCGAGGGCTGCGCATCGAGGTGTTGCGCCACAATCCGGCCGATTCCGCGAGCCGGCCGCGGCTCCAGGGCTATGATCTGGCCGAGGCCCCGGGCATGACCCTGTTCATCGCCCTCAACGAGATCCGTGAGACCCAGGATCCCTCCCTGCAGTTCGACTTCGTGTGCCGGGCCGGGATCTGCGGCAGTTGTGGCATGCTCATCAACGGCCGGCCGGGGCTGGCCTGCCGCACTCTCACCCAGGATCTGGACGCCCACATCCGTCTCGCGCCGTTGCCGGTGTTCGAACTCATCGGCGACCTGTCGGTGAACACCGGCAAGTGGATGCGGGCCATGGGGGAGCGCCTGCAGTCCTGGCTCCATGATGGGTCCGCGGCTGATGTGGATCGCGTGGAGGCGGCCATGGATCCGGACCTGGCCGATGAGATCTACGAACTCGACCGTTGCATCGAGTGCGGCTGCTGCGTGGCGGCCTGCGGCACCGCGCGCATGCGCGCGGACTTCGTCGGGGCGGTGGGGCTGAACCGTATCGCCCGCTTCCGCCTGGACCCACGGGATGGGCGTGGCGACGGGGATTTCTACGAACTCATCGGCGACGACCAGGGGGTGTTCGGCTGCATGGCGCTCCTCGGCTGCCAGGACGTCTGCCCCAAGGACCTGCCCCTACAGGCCCAGATCGCCTTCCTGCGCCGCTCCATGGCCCGCCAGGGCTTCGGTTGATAGGCCGGATGTCGGGATACATCCCGATCCACATCCGGGCCCCGGGCATAGATTGCCGGGACAACCCTGGTGCCGGTGACGGCAGCGCCCTACAATGCCAACGGCTTGACCCATCCCATGACAGCGACTTATGACTGACGATTCCAAGGTGCACATACTCTTCGTGTGCATGGGCATCATTTGTAAACTCCAATGAAAACAAATAGATAACCCCATACTGTGTGCGCCGTGTGTGCACCGATTTTGGGTCTGTTTTTCAGTTTTTCAGCACGTCCTAAAGTGCACACAAGGTGCACCTACGTAGTAGCGGGGCCACCCTGGCGCCTACTCCGGCCGTCAGTGGTATGCTCTCTGCCCGGGATAGCGAACCAGACGGAGGGACCCCATGCGCAGCACGGTTATTGCCATCATCGCCCTGACCATCGCCTTGCCCGCGACGGCTGGCAGCATCAAGAAGTGGGTGGACGAGGAGGGGCAAGTCCACTACGGCGACGCCCCGCCGGATCACGCTCGTACCGAGGAGGTCCAGATATTCGACAACGCTATCGAGGGTGATCGCCGAACTAACCTGCGGTCGAAGGAGGAGGAACGTCACCGCCAGATCGAGCAGCGCGAGGCCTACGAGCGCCGCGCCCAAGAGCGCGAACAGGTGCGAGACGACTATCGCGCCCTCCGTGAGGAGCAGGACAAGCGCCGCCAGTGCCAAGAGTTTGCCCGCATTGAGACCATCTACGGCCACGGCAGGCGCGCCAACAACGCAATCCGTCAGCAGCGCGTTATGGGCTGCCCTTGAGTCAGCACGGACGCCAGCATGCCCTCCCGCGGCACCATCGCCGCTATCCCGTGGGTCGTCGCCCTGGCGGCCCAGGGAGCGCCGTAGCTCCATAGCTGCTCGGCGTTGCCGGTGTCCGTTGACCCCCTTCCGGGAGCGGGCTCAAGGTCCGGCGGAACGCTCCAGCGGTCGTAGAGACTGTCGGTGTTTCGTCCTCAGAAGCGGTTCGTCCTTCACTACAGGGGGAATCTGTCGGTCTTATCGAACCGATATCACCGCGGAGCTAGCTGAAGAGGTGTGGGTACGCGCCAAGGTGCCCAAAACGATAGCAGGAGAGATAATGGCACTGACGAATGCAGAATTCGCCTCAATCCTGGAGGATAATTCCAAGGAGATAAACGGCGGTATCGAGTGGACGGAGGACGAGGATCACTCCCCCGCGGTTGAGTTCCGGGTGGAGATACATTCGGACGTCGGATGGCCGCTATTTGTGCGGGGCAGCTACAATCGTTATGCGGGCACGCTCTCTTATATGCTGATTCTAAAGACAGATGGACGCATTTACGGGCTGGATATGGGGAAGGACCATCATAATCCCGAGTGCACGCAGGTAGGGGAAAAACACAAGCACAGCTGGACGGAGCAATTCCGGGATAAGGAAGCATATGTGCCCGAGGACATCACGACGCTCGCGACCGAGCCGGTAGCTGTCTGGGAGCAGTTCTGCGCAGAGGCTAAAATTAAACATGTCGGCGGCCGGCTTGCCCAACCGCCAGCGGTTCAAGAGGAACTGCTCTTATGAGCGTGCACATGATATGCCAGGAATTTAAGGCCAATCTCAGTGAGCTATTCACTTGTTCGGAGCAGGGGGGCTATCAGCGCATTCGTACGCCTTACCTATTCCCAGATGGCGACAACATCGACCTCTTCTGCAAGATCGAGGATGACCTCATAACGGTCACTGATCTGGGAGAAACCACACGATGGCTGCGCATGCAATCTGTCAGCCTGCGCCGTTCGCCTAAGCAGCTTAAGCTTATCGAAGACGCCTGTTTGACCCATGGCGTGGAATTCTACCGTGGCATGCTACTCGCCCGCTGCCGCCCCGGGGACTCCTTGGCGGCGGTGGTCATCCGTGTTGCCCAAGCGTCGCTGCGGGTTTCGGACATCTGGTTTACCTTCAGAACCCGGGCAGTGGAGTCCATTGTCGATGAGGTCGCAGATTACCTATCAGAGCACCAGTTCCACTTCCAGCCGCGGGAAAAGCTGGCCGGTAACTCCGGTAGAGGCTGGACGGTTGACTTCCACGTGCGAGTGCCGGCCCGCAGCTCCCTGGTCTACGTGCTGAGCACCGCAAATCGCTCAAGGGCCCGGGCTGTGGTCGAGCACGTCACAGCAGCATGGTTCGATTTGAATCACCTGGCGGCTGGCCCGGAGGCCTTACACTTCGTCTCACTCTTTGACGACACTGCCGACATCTGGTCTGACGAAGACTTCAGCCTAGTGGAGAGCCTGTCCACTGTGTCGCGCTGGTCTAGGCCGGACGAGTTCGCCGATGTGTTACGGGAGGCGGCCTAGTCGCTTACGCCTCGCCTACTCTGGCCGCTTCAGCTTGTGCCGCTTCGCCAGCGGCCGGCAGTCCGGGCCTTCTGTGCATTCAGGATCCATGCGTCAACCTTCTAACCAAAGCCAAGGGCAGTGTGCTGATTAGCCCGCAGCACATGCTTGCAGCGTCAACGAGAACTGAACGCACGCCATGACAAAAGAACAGCTTGAAGCTCTGCTGGACGAGATCGAGTCTGACCGCGCGGAGCGAACGCAATCCTCAAACAATGGCGACAAGTTTCGCCAAGCGGTATGCGCCTTTGCCAATGATCTTCCTGATCATCAACAACCTGGGGTGTTATTCGTTGGCGTTGGCGACAATGGACAACCGACAGGGCTAGAGATCACTGACCAATTGCTACTGAACCTTGCTGCGATGCGGGGCGACGGAAACATCGTTCCGTTTCCGTCTCTGGACGTCCAGAAACTAAATCTCAAAGGTTATGACATGGCGGTTGTAATCGTGCACCCCTCGTCGTCTCCTCCAGTACGATTCAAGGGATCGGTGTGGATTCGTTCGGGCCCCCGTAAGGGAATTGCAAACGCGGATGATGAACGCCGACTCAACGAAAAGAGGAGGTATCGTGATCTCCCAGCAGATATTCGGCCCTTTCAAGATGCTGGACTGGATCAACTTGACGATTTTCTTTTCAGGCGTACCTATCTTCCGAACTCCGTTTCGACTGAGGTCATTGAGCAGAACCAGCGGTCCCTAGAAGATCAACTCGCCGCGGCAAAATTTGCTCATCCCGGTCCGCCCCTCTGTTCGACGATGCTCGGATTGCTGACTGTGGGCAAGTCTCCGGCGGACTGGATTGCATGCGCCTACATACAGTTCGTTCGCATCGACGGAGAACATCTCGGCGACCCCGTGAGGAATCAACGTGAGGTCCGTGGGCCGCTCCCCGATCTTCTCGAGGAAGTCGAGGACCTGATTAAAAACAACATCCAGTCATCTGCTGACTTCACAAGTGGCGTCACGGAAGTACGAACACCTGATTATCCTGTAGTGGCGCTTCAGCAGCTTGTCCGCAATGCGGTACTCCACAGGACCTACGAAAACACCAATGCGCCAGTCCGCGTTTACTGGTTCAATGATCGCGTTGAGATTCAGAACCCAGGCGGCCCCTTCGGGCAAGTCACTAAAGAGGACTTTGGTCAGCCCGGTGCAAATGACTACCGCAACCCGAACTTGGCCGGCGTGATGAAAGAACTGGGTTATGTGCAACGCTTCGGCTATGGCATTGCGTTGGCTCGGAGAGAGATGGAGAAGAATGGCAGTCCGTTGCCCGAGTTCCAAGTCGAAGATAACCACATCGCCGTCATTTTAAGGAGGCGTCCATGAGCATCCCTGTCATCGCGTTTTTCAACAACAAGGGCGGCGTTGGAAAGACATCCATGGTCTATCACTTGTCGTGGATGTTGGCCGACAATGGCCTACGCGTGATCGCAGCCGACCTCGATCCCCAAAGTAATCTTACGGCAGCTTTTCTTGATGAGGACCGGCTCGAAGCCGTCATGTTGAATCACGGAGATCCGCAAACGATCTTTGGTGCTGTCAAGCCACTCAAAGATGGCACGGGAGATATCCTTGATCCCCACGTTGAAATTATTTCTGATCGATTGGGGCTAATTCTTGGAGACATGGCGCTATCTACCTTTGAAGATGATTTGTCCGAGGTGTGGCCGAAGTGTCTTGGGGGAGACGCTCGTGCATTCCGTATAATGTCAGCGTTTTGGCGCGTGACACAGAAAGCTGGGGAAAAACACGGCGCTGATGCCATCATGATTGATTTGGGCCCAAACCTTGGTGCGATCAACCGTGCTTCGCTGATTGCATCGGACTTTGTGGCTATCCCATTGGGGCCGGATCTGTTTTCACTTCAAGGTCTGCAAAATCTAGGTCCCGCCGTACGTAGGTGGCGTGAAGGGTGGACTAAGCGACTGGGTGAAAATCCGCCAGCAGACCTTAGCCTACCAGGGGGCAATATCGAGCCCATTGGCTACATGGTGCTGCGACACTCCACTCGGCTTGACCGACCCGTTAAGGCTTTCGAGCGCTGGATTGCTCGCATCCCATCCACCTACATGAGGGCTGTACTTAACCAGGAACCTGACCAACAGATCAAAATCGATACCGACCCCAACTGTATCGCCAAGCTCAAGGACTATCGCAGCCTTATGCCTCTCGCTCAGGAGGCTCGCAAACCAATGTTCTTCCTGAAGCCCGCTGATGGCGCCCTCGGCGCACATACTTACGCAGTGAGCGATGCGTACAAGGATTTCAAGCGTGTTGCCGTCAAGATCGCCAAGAATGTAGGCCTAAAGGACCTATCATGATCGATTTTCTCTGACTGATTTAACGCGCGTTTTCGCTGAAGCAGGTGTCGCTTGACTCCGAGCATGGGAAGAATGTCCGGCACCGGCAAATCTTGATGCTGCAGCTCAGCCGCCCGCGCGCCTATTGCCAGCGGCCAGCGGCCAGCGTCGGGGGCCAGGGCCGCCGCGGCTTGTCGAAGATGGAGGCGCTTCCTGTAGGCGCTGCGCCGCTAGCCCGGCACCAGAGCAGCGACCCGCTTCGAAATGTGCCAGCATGCGGGCAGCCGGCCACCGCAGGAAAGCATTGCCACTGCCCTCGGCGGCTACCAGGGCCTGAAAGAGGGCTGCAAGCTTGGCTTCAGACTCCAGGCCCACGGCCTCCAGATGGCCAGTCGGCCAGTTCCGTCACTCGCAGTTATGCGTCAGGATCTACCAGATTGCCGTCGCGGCGGCGGGTGGCGGCGGACTTCGGCAGGGCGGGGTCAGACTTCAGGACGATCCCGGAGGCGTCAGCCAGTTCATGGAGTTGCACCAATTCGGATTCCTTCGCGGCGATGGCCGTATCCAGCTCGGCCAGCTTCGCGGCGCGCTTACCCGCGGGCAGGTCGGGCACGTCAATAATTATTGACTCGTGGTCACCCGGGAAGGGGCAAAAAAAAGCCCGGCACGGGGCCGGGCTCAATAGGGGCAGGGGGGCGCTACTCGCGCTGTACATCGATCGCGGTCACTTGCATGACTGTGGGCTCCGGTCGGGGCTCATCGACAGCGATAACTTGCACGGGCTTTATTCCGGCCATGCTCATCCACCGAGCATATTCGTTGTAAGAGACACGGCCGTCGGCAAGCTCGATCAACACGTCAATGTGATCCGCCTCTAACCGTCCCCGCTGCAGTAACTCCCGAGAGACTACTCGAACAGCTTCGATGTTTTCCGGTGTCGACATGAAGGCGACAGATTTTTGCTGTGCTGTCAGCCATGGGGCCTCCTTCAGTTATTCATCATGACAATCTGCCGCCCCACCCACCCCTCGGGGACGGCCCCATACCGGTGAGGGGAACCGGGGCAGCTCTGCGCCCTGTTGGATAGCCAGAGGAGGGGCGCCGCCGCCTGCGGGTGTTTAAGGCCACCGCCCGCTGGGCCTTGCCATGGCACTCACTCGATGCCGGAACTTCGCACCCGCCGCTGGCGGGTATAGGCGCGGTAGACTGTGGACACGTTGACGCCCAAACGCTTGGCAACTTCGGCCGGCTTAACGCCCTCCCCCAAGGCATCCACGATGCGCTCCTGCGACACTCGAGCCGGGACCCAGGTACGAGTGCCGCCAAACTCATGCCGCACCCGATCACAGATGCGATCGGCCGCCTGCTCTGGATCTTGGGAGCGGCGCAGCTCATCGCACACAATCACGCGTAGGCGTTCAAGCACGGCCCGCCGCTACCGCCCGGGCCACCGCGGCCCGCACGTTCGAATGATCGGCGAGCGCTTGCACGGCTGCGGCGTGACGATCCAGACCGCGCTCGATATAGGGGCGGCTGATCTCCTGGATGAAGAAGCCCACGCCCGTGCCCGGCTCGTAGTGCTCTCCGCTGACGAAGTTGCGGCGCCTGGTGCAGCAGGTGCGCGGCATGGGCCTCCGGGGCCTCCTGGCCGGCGGCCTGCTCAGCCTCGCGGCGGCTCATGCCCTGCGCAATGCCGTGGCGCACCAAGGACACGAAATAGGCATTCTGGATAGAAGTCGCTTCGCTCATGCTGTGGCCTCCTACTGGGTAATACCGTCAAGGGTGACGCCGGCCTTTGCCGTTTCGGCATCCACCAATTTGACGCCCTTCGATAGCAGATCGGGATCCGGGCGATTCGGATCGACGCTCGCGACCGGCTTGTGATCGCCGTGCCGGGTGATGCTCTGCACGCGACCCAGCTGGTGCAAGGCAACATCGAGACCCAGCAGGGGCGCATAGGCCTCCCGGGCCGCGGCCTCCGCCTTCAGATATTTGGCGTGGTACTGATCCGCCAGGGCCAGCAGGGCGCGCTCAACAACACCTGGCAGTAGCTCCCTGGACTGCGCCGCGGCCTCGGCGGCCTGAGCATGCCGGGTCCGCAAGCCGCTGAGCGTGAGTTCAAGATCGGCAACTGCCGCCGTGGTCTCTCCCGCATCCTTTTCGGCCGTCGCCAACTTCTTGCGGGCGGCGGCCAACCCCTCGGCCTTGGCGCCCATGATCTCCGCGGCTGCCAGCTCCGCCACGTCACTGCGCAGTTCCTCGAGGTCGGGCGCCTGCTCCGCCAAGGCGGCCGCGCGCTCCTCCACCGCCTCGATGTGCTCCAAGACTGCGGCGGCTTCGGCTTCGGTCTTCGCGACTTTCTCTTGCAGCGCTTTGACGTCGGCCAAAGTCGGCACCGTCGACTCCGCCGTCTCGGCCTCACCTTGCCAATGCTCGAAAGTCCGGGCGGCATCGGTCAGCTTCGCCACGGCACGATCACGCGCTGCCTCGGCTTCCTGTGCGGCCGTCTCCAGGCGGTCGGCCTGTTCGGCGAGCATGCGGTGGTTGGCGTTATCTTCTGGCGTGGCCCCCAGCCGGTCGGCTGCAGCAGTAGCCGCAGCACGGGCGTCCCGGGCATCCTTCACCGCCTGGTGGTGGACCGACTGCGCCCGGTCGCGGATCTTGCGGGCAGTCAGCAGTTCGGAGTTGGCGGCCGTCAACCGCTGGGCCGTAAGCTCGGCAGGGGTGCCGGCAAGGACCCGGCGTAATGCGCTAAATGTTCCCATCGGTTTGATCTCCTTTCGGGTGTTCGATGTCGATGGAGATAGTTTCGCCGGTCTCGTGTGGCATTGGGGCGGTCGCTCGTGCCACACGGTAGAGTTGCCAGAACCCAGGCAGTGGGGCGAGTGCGGCCGCCCGCCGGAGGGCGCGGTGGATGGGCGCCGGATGCCGTACTCGGGGCAGCGCACGGGATAGCCGCTCAAGCTCCAGGGCACGGGCGCGACTGGTCATATCCGCGGGCAAGAGGGCCAGGGCATCCGCAATGAATGCATCACGCAGGGCGAGCCGCTGCATCTCCCTGCGGGGCCGGGCCACCACGGGAGCACCGCTCACCAGTGAGCCCACCACGCGCTCGCGCAAGAATCCGGCCCACGCCTCGGGCCGGTCCTCCAGACCCTCAAGGGCCTCGCGCAGCAGGGCGGTCTCGGCGATGCGATCCATGGCTCAGGTTTGTGCCCTTTCCCGGTGCTCGGCTTCTTCGCGCTCATTGGCCACGGCTACCAGGCCCGCCCTGGCCCATGTGCTTGATATGCCGTGGGGGTCCAGCAGGGCCACGAGTGCATATAGGGCGCTATCCCGTGCCGGCAGTGATGCGGCGGTGGCAGCGGCGTCGATGGCCTGCCGACTGAGACGGGGGGCGGGTGCTGTCACTGTCGAGTCCGTTACCAGCGCGTGGCTTGGTACACCCGGCGGTTAATGAGCCACCGGATCGCCATCGCGCTGTCGAATGTACGCCCGCGTTTCTTTTCCGGTGGTGGCGGGATGTATGGCATACCCGCCTGGACGAACTGGTCCACCATGCGTTGAGTCACGCCCAAGACGCTTGCTAACTCGCGTGCAGTCATTTCAGTGCCTTCAAACTCGGTGTTCATGTCGTGCCCTCCAGGCGGGATTAACAGAAGAAGAAATGGAAACAATCAACATGCAGATCGGAAAAATAATCGACAACCAGGGTTCCAATTACCCATGTTTCACGCGCCCCTGGAAGTACCTAAAGCGCATAAGCGTGAGACCTCTGGCGTGAGTGTTCACTAACATGCACTGCCGAAGCGTATACCCATAGCTGTGAATCTCACTCCCGCAGGAATCCCACCAGCATCACCCCGTCCGAGTTCGTGGTGGACACCACCCGATAGACCCCCTCCACCAGGGGCACTACCACGCCATGCTCGGGCAGGCTGACAGTGGTGCCGTGCAATCGCACCTCGCTGAGTTCGACGTGGCGCCAAAAACGGGCCCGCGTCGCCCGATTATCGGCCCGTAAAGAGGAGGGCATGGCGGGCTCGTCCAGCAGTTTTTTGAAGCCGGTATCCGGCCCCTGACGCGTCGCCGGCACGTAGTCGCCACGCTCGATAACTGCCCGGATCGCCTCTTCGATTCCGTCGAGTTCGCGCCGGTCCCGGGCGGCCTTGTCCGCGGCCCCGGCGGGCGTCACGGCCTGGCCGAGGAAGAGGTGGGCGTCGTCGTCCCACCTGAATCTCACCTGCGCGCCCGTGGTGCCGAGGTTTGACTTCTGGTGATCGAGTAGAAGGTCGCCGGAGGCTTCGTGCTCGCCGTCCACGGCTTGTGTCTCGGGGTAGAGGTACCAGCGGGCCCGGACTGCGTTGTTCCAGCCGGTGGAGCCGCTGTAGCCCTCGGACGTGCCCCCGCCCGCGGCCGTGGTCCGGTTGACGTGCCCCAGCAGCAAGACGGCGCCATCGTCGCGCACAGTAGAGAGCAGGGCGTTCACGTAGCTCTTGACGCTGGCGCGATCGTTCTCGTTGCCGGAGTACGTGTCCGATATGCCATCCACGATCAGCACGTCCGCCTCGCGCATGTTGTCGCGTAACGATCCGAGGGCGGGCGTAGGGCCACCTCGCTCGCGCCAGAGGGTCACGTCGTGGCCTACCAAATCCAGGGCCAGGAGGCGCCCGTGTAGGGCGTCCAAGGTTACGCCGAGGTGGTAGGCGATGCGGGCCAGGCGCCAATGAAGAACCGCCTCCCGGTCCTCGCATGACAAATACAGCACCCGGGCCGGCTCAGTGGGCAGGCCCCACCAGTCGCGCCCGAGTGCCAGGCAGCAGGCCAGGTGCAACGCGATTCCCGACTTTCCCACGCCACCATGCCCGGCCAGCAGGGTCGCGTAACCCTTCGGCATCCAGTCGGCGACGAAGAACTCCGGCGGCGTCGGCTCCACGAGGGCCAGCTCGCGCATGTCGAGCGGCGCGGGCCAGGTGGTGACGGGCACCCCCATGGCGCTCATCAGCAGCCCCGAGAAATCCACCGATGATTCTCCCACCACATCCCTCTCGAGCGTGTACCGTCCGACGCTGGCGGCGATCTGCCTCACCTCGGCATCCGGTAGCGGCGGCCTGCATCGCTCGGTGTTGATGGTGAGCAACAGGGCCTCCAACACCGCCGGGCTCATGCCATCGGCTCGGTAGCGGCCCGCCAGGCGCGTCAGAGCGTCATTGCGGCGGCCATCGGGTATGGGGTCGCTGGGGGCCAGGGCGGGCGCCGTCGGCCGGGCCTCGTCCTCTCGTACCAACTCCAGCAGCCACTCGGGCGCTACCGGCGGGACTGGCGGGTTGCTTCCCTCATACTCATAGCCAGGGGATGGCGGCACGAGGACATAACCCTTGTCACCGCGCACGTCGAGCCCGGGGCGCAGTCCTGAGCATGTCCGCACGGTGTGCCCTGGGTGCTGGAAGTAGAGGTGGCGGCCACCGCTCGGGGTCAGCACCTCAAAGGGCTCGGGCAATGGGCCGTGCTCCGCTTGGAGTGCGAACAAAGCCTCGTCGCCGTCCAGGCCGCGCTTCTTGTCCACGTCCAATACCCACACCCCGGAGGCCGCACCCGTCCGCATGCCCACGGCGGCACCCTGCCACCGCGCACCCCAGGCCCGCAGGGTATCGGGGTCGGTGCTGGCAGCCAGCAGGCCGCGGAGAATCCTGGGGCTCTTATCGGCAGGATTCGCCGGGAACACGGGTTTACCCGCCTCGGCCAGTTCCAGGGCCGCGGCCAGGGCGGGCGGATCGGCGTAGGCCCGGGCGTCGAAGGGGTGGCCCAGGGCGGCCTCGATATTCCCGGCCATCATGACGCCGCCGCTCGGGATACTGGATATCCATATGGGGTATCCCTTTAGCTCCACAGATGGCAGAATTGGCTCATGGACGCGCCAAAGCTACCACCGATCGCGGGTACGGACTATCCAACAACCTGGGTTCAATTCCTTGACTGGTTCCATTCTGAGCAAGCTTGTCGCGATTACTTGGAAAAGCTGCGGTGGCCCGATGGCCTGATCTGCCCGAGGTGCGGCGCATCAAGCGAAGCCAAGCGAATCAGTCGTGGCAGAGTGATTTGTCCGGCATGCCGGCACCAGACCAGCGTAACGGCGGGCACTATTTTCGACAAGACACGCACTGAGCTTCGGGTCTGGTTCGCTGCTATTTGGTATATCACCAATCAGAAGCACGGCGTAAGCGCGTTGGGATTGCAGCGTGTGCTTGGGCTGGGGAGCTACGAAACAGCCTGGACGATGCTGCACAGACTGCGACGCGCCATGGTGCGCCCCGGCAGGGAATTGCTTGACGGAGAAGTGGAAGTCGATGAGACCTACCTTGCCCTGACCGACCGGAAAACGCCAGTTTCTGCGCTCGGCCGCAAGAGCCGCACCACAAAGGCACTTGTTGCCATCGCCGTCGAGATGCTTCAACCCAAAGGGTTCGGAAGAATTCGGATTCAGCAAATCGCGCAAGGCGACTACGAGCACCTGCTACCCTTTATCCAGGAGTCTGTTCGTTCGGGCGCGACCATTCACAGTGATGGATCTGCCGCCTATCGGAAACTGGACGATGCCGGATATAAACACCGCCGCACAGTCCATATAGGGTCCGAAACGGCCGCTCATGAATCGATGCCGGGCGTTCACCGGGTCGCCGCATTGCTGCAACGCTGGATGATGGGCACCCACCATGGAGCTGTCCAACCGAGCCAGCTGGACTACTATCTGGACGAATTCGTATTTCGATTCAATCGCCGAACTTCGCGATCTCGGGGGCTGCTCTTCTATCGCCTGCTCCAGCAGGCGGTGATTACGAAGCCGGTGCCCTACGGGAAAATCGTAGAAACGTCCCAGAAAGCCGAGAATTGAATCCTGTGGAGCTAAAGGGATACCCCATATATCCATACAGCACCGCGCTAGACTTGATCTGGTCGCTGTCCTGGCGGCTGTCCTCCCGCGCCCCGCTCGGTCCTCGTCCGGCGGGGCGCTTCCATTTTGGCGGTGTCATCTGCCCACCCCCACCAGGCGCTCCAACTCGCCACGAGGGATCAAGCGGCGGCGGCCCACCTTTGACGTGCGGAGGGCTCCATCCTATATCAGTTTCCACATGGTGGACTTCGGAATGCCGGTAGCGGCGGAGGCCTGATCGACGCTGTATGAGATCGGCGTCAAGCCGGCGGGGGTGGTGTCGTTCATGGTGTCGCCCTCGGTGAGAATCCGTTGCCAGTTAGAATCAGCTGGACGAGAACGAGATTACTCAGCCGCATGGACGGCCTTCAAAGACGCATATCGGCGGGTTTCAGTCCTTGTGCTTCAGGTATCGCTTGTGGTACTTGGCCGCCGTTCCGGCATCGACGTGATGGTGGTCGGCGGCGGCCTGTATGGCGTCATTGAGATCCATGTCGCCCTCCAAATGCTCCACGGTCATGGCCACGTCTATCCACTTCGAGCGGAAGTCGTGTTGACGTCTCCCACGCCGTCCGGCCAGCAGCAGGGCCCGCCCCGCATCCTCGCCACTGGCGGCAGACTCCAGAGCAGACGCCAGCCAGTCCCGGACGGGTTCCGGCATGGGACGTCCATCGCGTAGGCGCTCGGCGGCTATGGTGGCCAAGTCTCGGGCGGCGCTTTTATCGCCATCCTTGGCCCGCATCACCAGTAGGAAGATGAGATCAGCCATTGCCCACCACCTCCATCACCAGGCGTTCCATGGTGCGGTAGGCCTCGATCCGTTGCTCGCGGTATGCGGCCCGGTTGTAGACGGCCATCACCCCGTTCATCCGGTGGTTAAGGCATTTCTCCACCACGTAGGGCTCCACGCCTGCATCGTTCAGGCGGGTGCTGAATGTTCTTCTGGCGTCGTGCGGCGTGAAGGCGGGATCAATGCCGTGCTTGGCGCACCAGCGGCGTAACCAGGCTTGTGTTGCCGTGGGGGACATACGGAAAGGGTGCGCGGCCTGCGCGGCAGCGGTGTCCGTCAGATATACCCAATGGGCATCGCCGTTCTTCGAGAGATCGCCGGGAATGGTCCATTCACGTCCCTTGGCTTCCCATGGCGCCGCCTTCTGTGCCTCCCCGATACGGGCACCCGTTAGCAGCAGGAATCGCAGCAGGCGCGCGTTGTCGCCCTCCTGGTGTTAGCGGCTGAGTAAATCCGCGCATAAATGGCGAAGGTCGCAGTCGCAGGTTCAGGCGGCGTGACTCGGCCTCAGCGCGGATAGGTCGCCTCGACTCAAGCCAGGTCACGCCGCCGGGGTGGGCTTAAGAGTCGGCTCAGAAGATCAAGTCATCGTCGTCGACTTCAAAGGTCGTTATGCGGTCTTGTTGCATGAGTTCGACCAGCTGCCGATCGTATCGGCTCCAGATGGCATCGCGGAGTTCGTCGATAAAGTCATAGATCGCCAATGCCTGCTCTGGTGTCCAGTCGTCCGGTATCGGGGGATGGGTCATGGTTGGGCTCCTTTGTTGGATTTGGCTGCGGATTGGCGCCGCTGCGCCTGTTGCTGCTGTCGCTCCTTGGCCTCCTTGAGCCGGTAGGATTCACCTTCGATAGTGAGGATCTCGGAGCGGTGTACCAGCCGGTCCACGAGGGAGACCACGCAGGAGGCGTTGGGAAAGACTTCACCCCATTCGGCGAAGGGTCGGTTGGTGGTGACCAGGGTGGATTTCTCCTCGTAGCGGCGGGAGACGATCTCGAACAGCAGATCGGCATGGCGATTGGAGTAGGCGAGATACCCCACCTCGTCGACCGCTAGCAGTTGAGGGCGGGCGTAGCGGGCGAGGCGCCGCTTGAGGGCGCTGTCGCCATCCTGGGCGGCCAAGTCATTGAGCATCTGGCCGGCGCTGGTAAAGAGGACGCTGTGGCCGGCCAGCACCGCTTGATGGGCGATGTTGCGGGCCAGGGTGGATTTGCCGACCCCGTTGGGTCCCACCAGGATGATATTGACCGCCTCGGTAAGGAAGTCGAGGCGCATCAGCTCACTGACCAGTTCCCGGTCGCAACGGCTGGGCCAGCCCCAGTCGAAGTCGGCCAGGGGTTTGAAGCGGCCCAGCCGCGCCCCTTTCATGCGCCGCTCGAGGCTGCGGTCGGCACGTTCTTCCTCTTCCCACTGGATCAGGGACTCGACCCAGCCAGCGTCGGCGTGCTCCTCCCAATGGCTCAGCAGGCCATGGAGCTTGAGGGCCGTGGCCCGTTCTTTCAGGGATGGGTTAGGGATCATTGGGGCTCCTCCTGGGCGTCGTCTTCGGCTTCGGGCGGGGTGGACTGCAAGGCGTCGTAGCCGCCCAGATCATGGGTGCGTACCACCAGCCCCCTGGCGCGCGCGTGGTCGATGCGCACTCCCACCCGGGGCGGCTGGTTTCTCGCCTCGCGCCTCCGCTGCAGGGCGATGCGCACGCCGTTGGGGTGAGCGACCCCGTGGGCCAGGCTCTCCTGGATGGCCGCTTCCAGCTCGGGGGCGCCGTAGGCATCGAGGAGGCGCAGCAGGGCGGCGGTGATGGCGCCGAGGTTGTCGCCACGCTCAGCGGCCTGTATGAGTAACTGCCGGCTGGCCGGTGCGGCCTGGGCCAGGTGGTCCTGGCCGCGATGATGCCGGGCCTGGCGTTTGATCTGGACCAGTGCCTCGATGTGTTCCGGCTGTTCGATCTGCCGGCCCTTGTCGTAGCTGCGCGGGTGGCGGGCGATGACGTCTCCGCCGTCGAGGATCCGCACCTCGGTGGGTGAGGCCGAGACGGTGAGGGTGCGGCGCACATGGGTGTGGGGCACGCTGTAGTCGTTGCCCTCGAAGCGCGCGTAAGGGGTCTTGCCGATGTGGACCTCGACCCGCTCGTCGGTGGGATAGGGGTTATCGGGCAGCGCCAGCAGGGGCTCCTGCTCGAAGGCCTGGCGCACCGAGAGGGCACGGTCCTCCGGGCAGGGCCGGTCCATGGCCCAGCCGTTGCACCAGGCCTCGGCCTGGGCGTTGAGATCATCGATGTCGGTCCATTGGCGGGCCGGCCAGAAATTATCGCGTATCGTGCGGATGGCGCGCTCCACCCGCCCTTCTCGTTGCCCCGGGCCACCGCCACCGGACGGGGCTCAAAGCGGTAGTGGGCGGCGAACTCGAGCAAGGTGGGATGGAAGCGGATGGCCTCACCCTGGCGCTCCAGCACGGCGCTTTTCAGGTTGTCGTAGAGCAGGACCTTGGGCAGGCCGTTCGAGGCGGTGAAGGCCGCCTCATGGCCCCGCAGGAAGTTGGCCATCTTGGCATCGAGGAAGAAGCGCAAAAAAATGCGCCGGGAGTAGCTGAGCACCATGACAAAGGCCATCAGGGCATGGGTTGCGCGGCCGATGGTGAGCTTGCCGAAATGGCCCCAGTCGATCTGTCCCTGGTCGCCGGGCAGGGTCTTCAGGCGCAGAAAGGCCTCGGGCCGGGGGCGTGGCCGGTAACAGGCGAGCTGATGGCGGAAGTGGTCGGGGCCGCCGGGGTAGCCCCGTTCACGCACCATGCCGTAGAGGCGGCTGGCGGTGAGCGTGGGGAACTGGGCCAGGGTGTCGGTGATGAACGGCAGATAAGGATCGATCATCGACGGCTGCGCAGCCCGCTCGACCTTCGGCATGCCGGCCTGGGAGAGCACCCGATTGACGACGTTGTGGTGTACGCCCAACTGGCTGGCAATGGTGCCCACCCGCCACTTCTCGACGTAGTGATAGCGCAGGATCTGCGCCTCTTGTTCTTTGCTGATGGCCAATGCGTTTCTCCTCATCTCGTGGCCGGCCGGCTCAAGGGGGCTGAGCCCGGGCGCCTGGTGGCCCCTGTCGGGTGACTGTTCCAAGCGCAGCAGCGGCGGTGGCGCGATGAAGCGGGCCGGTACGCAGGAAAGGTCCGCACTCACGGCCGCAGAAGTGGCAGCGAATGGGCGCCATCATCGGCGCGCCATCCGCACCGCGGCGGCCAGCCGGCCTCGCCGGAACGGGGGGTAGTGGATCATGAGGGGCGGGGCCGGGGAACCCTGATGCGTCACTTTCTGCCTTCTCGCCCGGTAGCGGCGTTGCCGCTCGGCATGCTTGTGCCGGCCCTGGCGGCTCTGCTGGTAGCGCCAGCCGGCGGCCCGCAGAGACGCGCTTCGTGCCGCCTGCGCACACCCCTCAGGGCAATAGATGTTGCCGCGGTCACAGCCGCTGCAGATCATCACCTGACGATGACAACGGGCGCAGTTGTACAGGCGTGCAGAGTTCTCCATCGGCGATCCAGGCCGATGAGGACTTGATTGTCAGGGGAAAACGAGAAATAGTGTTTGGGCTCGTGCTCTGCACGGCCCGGGGTGCGATACCGGGATCGACCGCCAAGTCAATTAGACCCGGTATCGCACCTGTCTCAACGGCCCCTCTTCATCTACCCGATTCCGGCACTCTTGTCACCGGTTGCTCGCGGCCGCCCGCCAGCCGGCTCAGCGACTGATTGGCCTACCAATCAATCCTTCGCCAGATATGCGCGGGTTTTTACAGCCATCTACACCTGGCGCCACAGTAATCGGATCTCATCGTCATTCAGCACCCGTGCCCGGTCTTTCGGCGTGTACCCGGTGATCCGGGCCGTGATGCCTGCCGCCGGGTTTATATCGATGTCACCCTGTTCAACGGCCAGGCCGAACATCTGGCGGAGGATCCCCCGGAAGGCGTCCCGGGCCCGCTCTCCGCTACGGCCATTGATTCGGATCTTATACTCGCGGATTGCGGCCACCAGGTCGGCCCGGGCCACATCGGCGATCCGCATGTCGCGCAGGTGGAGGGGGATCCCCCGATCAAGATATCCGGTTGTCAGGTGAGGCCGTTTGTTGTCCCGCTCGATGATGCCCCGGTAGTCCTTCACCAGGTCTGAAACCGTGCGTGTGCTGCCATGCTTGCGTGGGTCCAGCTTGGCGGCTTCTCGGCGGGCCTCAGCCAGACTCATGTCGGGGTGGTGGCCAAGGGTCATTACTCGCTTGGCGCCTGCTCGCGTCCTCCGTACAATCCATGTTTTCGACTTCCTGCGGACATTCAGGTAAAGGCCCCCACCATCACCCATCATGCGATCTTTCCCGTCCCACTTCGCCCTGCATGCTGCATCTGTCAGTCCCATATCTGCCACCTTTTGTGTGCACTCCTGTGTGCACCTTTCACCAGACGTAACGGAATTCAACAGAATTCAACTAGAGTCTAGCACGCACACAAAACTAGTGGAAACAGAGAGTTATGGAAGAAGATCAGTCGGTTAAAATACTCTTCGTGTGCATGGGCAATATCTGCCGCTCGCCCACCGCCCACGGCGTGTTCCGCCGGCTCGTGGAGGAGGCGGGGCTCACCGACCGCATCCGTATCGATTCTGCGGGCACCCATGCCTACCATGTGGGGGAACCCCCGGATGCCCGTTCTCAGGCGGCGGCGGCCCGCCGCGGCGTAGAGTTCTCGGATCTGCGGGCCCGTCAGGTGAGCGCAGAGGACTTCGAGAGATTCGACTACGTCCTGGCCATGGACAGGGACAACCTTTCCCATCTGCGCTACATGTGTCCCGAGAGCCAGCGCGCCAAGGTGGGGCTGTTCCTGGAGTATGCCAACTCACGCCGCGCCGGCGAGGTGCCTGACCCGTACTTCGGCGGCGACAAGGGCTTCGAGAAGGTGCTGGATCTGGTGGAGGCGGGGGCACGAGGATTGCTGGAACATGTCCGCAAGACCCACCTCTGAGGGCGTTCGACGTTCCTTGCACCCTCAGCCGGCGAGGATTACCGTGCGGTGATGCGCACTGCCGCGCAAGGGCGATCCATCACATGCTAAGACACATCAACGCCATGGTGTCTCAACTATGGGGCAACGGCGACGGGCCGGAGGAATATGCCGCTGTCCATCGCTTTCCCCTCAACTCCGAGGGACGGGATTTCGTCGTGGGCGATATCCATGGCATGTTCGCTCACCTGTCCGTCCTGCTGGAAGAAGTGGAGTTCGACTCCGGCAGGGATCGCGTGTTCTCCGTGGGCGATCTCGTGGATCGGGGGCCGGAGTCCAACGCTGCCCTGGACTGGCTCGCACAACCCTGGTTTTACGCCTGTCGCGGTAACCACGAACAGTTTGCCATCGACTCCGAGAACGGCAAGGACCTGGATTTCTGGGTGCGCTACAACGGTGGCGAGTGGTGGTTGGAACTGGACGAGACGGAACAGGCCCGCTTCCGCCGCACCTTCGACAACCTGCCCCTGGCCCTGGAGGTGGAAACCCATAGTGGATTGGTGGGCATCGTCCACGCGGACGTGCCCGCGGATGTCAGTTGGGACGAGTTCGCCGAATTGTTGGAAGGCGGTGTCGCCGAGGCCTCGGTGTATGCCCTCTACTCCCGGGGCAGGGTACACGGCCAGGTCCTGGCGGAGCCGGTGGCCGGCAAGGTGGACCGTGTCTATTGCGGCCATACGCCGGTGCGCGAGCCCGTCACCGTGGGCAACGTGCATTTCATCGACACCGCGGCGGTGTACGTGCATGAGAACTATGCGGGGGCACGCCTCACCCTGGTGGAGATCCATCCGCGGGCCCACCAGGAATATTATATCCGGACGGATCGCGTGGTGTGAGACGGTGCGTCGCCGGCATGCCGGCGACGGACTAGCGGGCGCGGTAGGTGATACGCCCCTTACTGAGGTCGTAGGGGGTGAGCTGTACCGTCACCGAATCCCCGGTGAGGATGCGGATGTAATGCTTGCGCATCTTGCCAGAGATGTGGGCGGTCACCACGTGTCCGTTTTCGAGTTCCACGCGGAACGTGGTATTGGGCAGGGTCTCGACCACCTTGCCTTCCATCTCGATGGAATCTTCTTTTGCCATATTAACCTTCTGCTTGAAAAAACTGCATTATTCTGCCAGAAGGCGAGGCTTGGTGGAAGTGACTCGTGTCTGCGGCGAGTGGTCTGACACACCATTCAAGGGGCCGGGCCATGGCGGGTCCAGGCCCCGTCCACGAAAAACTCGGAAGGCTGGAATTCCTGCTTGTAGCTCATCTTGGCGCAGCCGGGTATCCAATAGCCCAGATAAAGCCATTCCAAACCCAGTCGCCGGCATTCCTCGATTTCCCACAGGATCGCGTGGGTGCCGAGGGAGCGTCTGGACGCCGTTGGGTCGAAGAAGGTGTAGACCGCCGACAGGCCGTCGTCCAGGCGGTCCGCCACCGCCACCGCCAGCAGTCGGCCACGGTGGCGGAATTCGTAGAATGCCGTATCGCACCAGTTGCCGATGAGGAAATCCGCATACTGCGCCGGAGTGGGATTGTCCATGCCACCTCCGCGGTGGCGCGTCGCCAGATAGGCGCGGTAGAGGTCGAAATGGTCCTCGCGAAACTCCGCCGGCCTTCCGGTGACCACCATGTCCGCGTTGCGGCTCCAGACCCGGCGCTGGCGGCGGCGGGGCACGAACTCGCGGACCGGGATGCGCACCGGGATGCAGGCGGAGCAGCCGGGGCATTGGGGCCGGTAGATATGGGTGCCGCTGCGCCGGAAGCCGTGGCGGGAGAGCACCGAGTAGAGTTCCGTGGACTTGGGAAAGCGGGGATCGGCAAACACGGTCACCGCGTCCCGTTGCTCCAGATAGCTGCAGGGGTGGACCGGCGTGGAGAAAAAGCTCAAGAGACGGGAGTCTTCCGGCGCGGTCACGGGTACTGCCCCCCGGTGGGTGGCGCTGCGGCCTCGTCCCCGGCGAACATGTTCAACTGGCGGAGAAACTGGGCTCTGGGCATGGTCTGGGCACCGAGGCGGAACAGGTGGTCGCTTTCTATCTGGCAGTCGATTAACTCATAGTTCATACGGCACAAATGTACCAGTGCCACCTTGGAGGCATCGCTCACCCGGCTGAACATGGACTCGCCGAAGAATACCCGCCCGATGCCTACTCCGTAGAGTCCGCCCACCAGTTGCCCATACTGCCGGCATTCCACCGAATGGGCCCAGCCGAGGCGATGCAAGCGGTTGTATGCATAGAACATTTCCCGGGTTATCCAGGTGCCGTCGTCGTCCCCCCGGGGGGCGGCGCAGGCGGCGATGACCTGTTCGAAGGCGGTGTCCAAGGTGACCTCGAAGATGCCCCTGTTGAGGGTCTTGCGCAGGCTGCGGGAGATGCGCAAGGTCCCCGGCAGCAGCACGGTGCGTGGATCGGGGGTCCACCACAGGATGGGCTGGTCATCGCCGTACCAGGGGAAGATGCCCCGCCGGTAGGCCGCCACCAGCCGTTGGGGCGACAGGTCGCCCCCCGCCGCCAGCAGGCCATTGGGCTCCCGCAGGGCCAGTTCGGCGTCGGGAAAGGTCTCCGGCGGCGCGCCCCGGGGGATCCAGTAGGGCAGGGTCAGCATGGGGCGAAGGGCCCCTCGGCGGGCAGACTAAGGTTGGCGGCGGCCATGGAAGCAGGGCTGGTCAATCCGTCTGCCGGTAGGGCGAGCCGCCTTCGAGCTGGGCGATCACGGCGGCCATCTCCCGGCGTTCCCGCTGCAGAAAGTCGGCGATGGGGGTACGAAAGGCGGACTCGCGGATGTAATGAGCGGAATAGGTCGCCCGGGGCAGGAAGCCGCGCTGGATCTTGTGCTCTCCCTGGGCCCCGGCCTCGAAGCGCGACAGGCCGCGGGCGATGGCGTAGTCGATGGCCTGGTAATAACAGGCCTCGAAGTGGACATAGTCCAACGGCTTCAGAGTGCCCCAGTGGCGGCCGAACAGGCCGTCGTCCCCTGCCAGATTGAAGGCGCCGGCCACGTATTCGCCCCTATGGCGCACCATCACCAGCACCACGTTGTCCGGCATGGTGGCCGCCAGTTCCCGGAAGAAAGCCTCGCTCAGGGTGGCATAGCCCCATTTGCGGTCGAAGGTGGCGGTGTAGCAGGCATGGTAGACGGCCCAGTGCTCGTCCGTCGCGTCGTGGCCGTTCAGCACCTCGAACTCGGCGCCGCTGTCCCGCGCCAGCCGGCGTTCGCGGCGTATGTCCTTGCGGCGCCGCGAGGTGAGGGTGGAGAGGAAATCCTCGAAATCCCGGTAGCCGCGGTTGGCCCAGTGGTACTGTACGCCGACCCGGCGCATGAAACCCGCGGCCTCCAGCTCATCGGTGGCCGCGGCGTCGGTAAAGAGCCAGTGCATGCCCGAGCCGTCGTATTCCTCCACCAGCTCCAGGGCTTTACGGGTGATGGCCTCCACCACCGCGGCCCGTGAGGCCTCCGGGGCCACCATGATGCGGGGGCCGGTCACCGGGGTATAGGGGACGGCGGAGACGAACTTGGGGAAATAGCGGTGGCCGTAGCGCTGGTAGGCGTCGGCCCACGCCATGTCGAATACGAACTCGCCGTAGGAGTTGGTCTTGAGGTAGACGGGACAGGCGCCCACCAGACGGTCGTTCTCGTGGACCGTGATGTGGTGGGGCAACCAGCCCCAGCGCTCCCCCAGACAGCCGTTGCCCTCGAGGGCGGCGAGGAACTCGTGGCGGGTAAACGGATTGGCGCTTCCCGCCAGGACGTTCCAGTCCCGGCGGGGAATGTCGTCGATGGTATGGACGGTGGTGCAGCGCATGACCATGGGGGCTGGGCTCCGGGCCCGGGTTGCGCTAGCGGGTCGGGATACCCTCCAGGGCATCGAGGTAGCGCTCCGCATCCAGGGCCGCCATGCAGCCGGTACCGGCGGAGGTGACCGCCTGGCGGTAGACATGGTCCATCACATCGCCGGCGGCGAACACCCCGGGCACGCTGGTGGCGGTGGCATCGCCGGCGGTGCCGCCGGTGACCTTGATATAACCGCCGGCCATGTCCAGCTGGCCCTTGAACAGCTCGGTGTTGGGACGGTGGCCGATGGCCACGAACACGCCCATGAGTTCGATGTCCCGGGTGGAGTCGTCGCTGACGTTGCGGATACGGATCCCCGTCACCCCGCTGTTGTCCCCCAGCACCTCGTCGAGGACGTGATTCCACTCGATGGTGACGTTGCCGTTCTTCTCGCGCTCGAACAGCCGGTCCTGGAGGATCTTCTCCGCCCGCAGGGCGTCGCGGCGATGCACCAGCACCACCTCCGAGGCGATGTTGGACAGATACAGGGCCTCTTCCACGGCGGTGTTGCCGCCGCCGATGACCGCCACCTTCTGATTGCGATAGAAGAAGCCGTCGCAGGTGGCGCAGGCCGACACCCCCTTGCCCTTGAAGGTCTCCTCGGAGGGCAGGCCGAGGTACATGGCCGAGGCGCCGGTGGCGATGACGAGGGCGTCGCAGGTGAACTCGCCGGTATCACCCACCAGCCGCGCGGGTTTCTCGGCGAGATGGGCCTCCTTGATGTGGTCGAAGATCATTTCCGTGCCGAAGCGCTCCGCATGGCGGCGCATGCGCTCCATGAGTTCGGGTCCCTGCACGCCTTCGTCGTCGCCGGGCCAGTTGTCCACGTCGGTGGTGGTGGTCAACTGGCCGCCCTGTTCCATCCCGGTGATGAGGACCGGGTTCAGATTGGCGCGGGCGGCATAGACCGCCGCGGTGTAACCGGCGGGGCCGGAACCGAGGATCAGCAGCTTGCAATGGCGGGGCTCAGTCATGAAATCTTCCTTCCTCTGTCAACGGGGTATGACGGTGCATAAGAGATGGTTAACATGGTGCGCATGGTACGTCATTTAAAGCGGCGGGCTAAAGCCGAACGGCGCCGCGGGTGCGGTTCCTGCGGCAGTGCGGCGGGGAGATGAGAGGCTGACATGAAAATCGGAATTCCACAGGAGATCAAGCCCTTCGAGGGGCGCGTCGCCCTCATTCCGGCGGCCTGTACGGAGCTGGTGCGTGACGGCCACGAGGTGCTGGTGGAGAGCGGTGCCGGTGACAACAGCGGCTTCAGCGATGCCGACTACGAGAGCCGCGGGGTCACCATCGTGGCCGACGCGGACACCCTCTATGGCGAGGCCGAAATGGTAGTGAAGGTGAAGGAGCCGGTGGCCGCGGAGTTTCCGCGCCTGCGCTCGGACCACCTGCTGTTCTGCTTCCTGCATCTGGCGGCCCAGCCGGAGTTGATGGCGGTATTGCGGGACAAGGGACTCACCGCGGTGGCCTTCGAGACCGTGGCGGAGAACGGCCATCTGCCCATCCTCCAGCCCATGAGCGAGGTGGCCGGCCACATCGCCGCCCAGGTTGGGGCCCATCTGCTCCACGGACCCGCCGGCGGCAAGGGACTGTTGCTGGGGGGCATGCCGGCGGCCCGCCGCGGTCGCGTCGTGGTGCTGGGCTTCGGGGTGGTAGGCGAGGCGGCGGCGCGCTCGGCGGCGGCCCTGGGGGCCGAGGTGACGGTGTTCGACAAGCTGCCGTTGCGCCTCGGTGCGGCCCGCGGCGTGGGGGCCAACGTCACGGCCCTGTATCCCTTCCCCGACGAGGTGGCTGAGGAGGTGGCGCGGGCCGATCTGCTGGTGGGGGCGGTGCTGATCCCCGGCGCCCGCACTCCCCATCTCATCGACCGCGCCGCCGTGGCATCCATGGGGCGGGGCAGTGTCATCGTCGACGTGTCGGTGGATCAGGGGGGCTGCGTGGAGACCATCCGGCCCACGGATTACGGCGCCCCCACCTACGTGGAGGAGGGCGTGGTGCACTTCGGTGTTACCAACATGCCGGGGGCGGTGCCACGCACGGCCTCCGAGGCCCTCTCTGCGGCCTTGGCACGTTACGTGGGGGAACTGGCTGCACCCGGCTGGGAGGGCCGCCGTCCGGCCCTCGCCGACGCCGTTAACGTGCGCGGTGGCGAGATCGTGCTGCCCGCATTGCGGGACGTGGTATGGCGATGATAAAATGCACCCAATCAATAGCTTACGCTGCATTTCTGTGATGGTTTATTAAAGTCTTGGCGCAGGCAACCACCAAGAAGGCCCGGACCGTGTCCAACTGGCCCCTCCACCTCGGGCGCGGTCTCCGCGAGGGCATGCTGTTCCTGGCCCTGGCACTCGCCGTCTACCTGTTGTTATCCCTGGTCACCTACGACCCGGCGGATCCCGGCTGGTCTTACAGCGGCGAGATGGGCCCCATCGCCAACCGCGGCGGCGTGGTGGGGGCATGGGTGGCGGATATCACCCTCTACCTGTTCGGCTATCTGGCCTACCTCTTTCCCCTGGCGGTGGCCTTCGCCGGCTGGGTGGCCTACAAGGGCGATCGCCTGGACCAGTCGGCCTGGTATCCGGTGGCTAGCCATGGCGCCGGTTTCCTGCTCACCCTGGCGGCAGGTTGCGGCCTCGGTTCGCTGCATTTCCATGGCCCCGGCCTGCCGCTGGATGCCGGCGGCATCCTCGGCAACGTGGTGGGCCTCGGCCTGGCCTCCCTGGTGAGCCCCATGGGCAGCACCCTCATCCTGCTGGCGTTTTTTCTCACCGGCGTGAGCCTGCTCCTCGGTTTCTCCTGGCTCACCCTCATGGACGAGACCGGCCGCCTGACCCTGCTGGGGCTGGCCCGGATGCAGGGTTATGTCAACCAGATCCGCGAGGCCCGCGCGGGCCGAGAGCAGAAGAAACAGCGCCAGGAGCAGGTGGCCAGCGCCAAGGCCAGGGAGGTCAAGCGCAAGCCGCCCCGCATCGAGCCCACCATCGCCATCGGCCCCAGTGTGCGGGTGGAGAAGGAAAAACAGGCCTCCCTGTTCGAGCCGCCGCCCCAGGAGACCCTGCCGGCGTTGTCCCTGCTCGACGGCAAGCCCACCACCAACCACAAGGTGTCCCGGGAGAGCCTCGAAGCCATGTCACGGCAGGTGGAACTCAAGCTGCGGGAGTTCGGCATCGAGGTGGAGGTGGTGGCAGTCCACCCGGGCCCGGTGGTGACACGTTTCGAACTCGACCCCGCGCCGGGCTTCAAGGTGAACCGCATCACCAACCTGGCCAAGGACCTGGCCCGCTCCCTGTCCGTCACCAGCGTGCGCATCGTCGAGGTGATCCCCGGCAAGTCGGTGGTGGGACTGGAACTACCCAACGAGCACCGGGAGTTGGTGGTGCTGTCGGAGATCCTGAAGTCCCAGGCCTACGACGAACTCAAGTCGCCCCTGGCCCTGGCGCTCGGCAAGGACATCGGCGGTAACCCGTCGGTGGTGGACCTGGCCCGCATGCCCCATCTGCTGGTGGCGGGCACCACGGGCTCGGGCAAGTCGGTGGCGGTGAACGCCATGATCCTCAGCATCATCTTCAAGGCCACCCCCCACGATGTGCGCCTCATCATGGTGGACCCCAAGATGCTGGAACTGTCGGTGTACCAGGGCATCGGCCACCTGCTGGCGCCGGTGGTCACGGACATGAAGGAGGCTGCCAATGCCCTGCGCTGGTGCGTGGCGGAGATGGAGCGTCGCTATCGTCTGATGTCGGCCCTCGGGGTGCGCAACATCAGCGGTTACAACCGCAAGGTGGCCGATGCCGCGGCCGCCGGCCAGCCCCTGGCAGATCCGCTGGTGGAGCCGGTGGGGGAGGGCCAGGAGGTGCCGCGGCTGGAGCATCTGCCCTTCATCGTGGTGGTCATCGACGAGCTGGCCGACATGATGATGGTGGTGGGCAAGAAGGTGGAGGAACTCATCGCCCGCCTCGCCCAGAAGGCCCGGGCCGCCGGAATCCATCTCATCCTGGCCACCCAGCGGCCCTCGGTGGATGTGCTCACGGGCCTCATCAAGGCCAATATCCCCACCCGCATCGCCTTCCAGGTGTCGTCCAAGATCGATTCCCGTACCATCCTCGATCAGGGTGGGGCGGAGCAGCTGCTGGGGCATGGCGACATGCTCTACCTGCCACCCGGCAGTGGCGATCCCATCCGCGTCCACGGCGCCTTCGTCTCGGACCAGGAGGTGCACCGTGTGGTGGAGCGCCTGCGCAAGATGGGTATGCCCGACTACGTTGAAGAGGTGTTGGCGGGCGGCGGCGACGACAATGGCGGCATACCGGGCCTGGAGCCCGCTGGCGATGCCGAGGACGATCCCCTCTACGACGACGCCGTGCGTATCGTCACCGAGACCCGGCGGGCCTCCATCTCCGGGGTGCAGCGGCGCCTCAAGATTGGCTATAACCGGGCCGCCCGCATGATCGAGCAGATGGAGCAGGCGGGTATCGTGGGGCCCCTGGAATCCAACGGCAGCCGCGATGTGCTGGCCCCGCCCCCACCCGAGGACTGAGACTCATGACCTGCTTCTTCCAACGCGTCGCGTGGCTGGCCCTGCTGCTCTGGGTATCCGCCGGCGCCGGTGCCGCCGGTACCCAGGCCCGCCTCGAGGCCTTCCTGGGGCGTGTGGAGACCCTCCAGGCGGAATTCAGCCAGCGCCTCTTCGACGAGCAGGGGCGGCCCATCGAATCCTCGGCGGGACGCTTCTACCTGGCCCGCCCCGATCGGTTCCGCTGGAGCTACCACGAACCCTACGCCCAGGAGATCGTGGCCGACGGCAGCCGGGTATGGATGTACGACGGCGAGTTGGAGCAGGTCACGGTGCGGGGCCTGGACGACGCCCTGGGCAGCAGCCCGGCGCGCCTGCTGAGTTCCGAGGCGCCCGTCGGCGAGGCCTTCGAGATCCGCGAGCTGGGCGACCAGGACGGCCTCCACTGGGTGGAACTGCGGCCGCGGGACGCCGAATCCACCTTCTCCGCCCTGCGCATCGGCTTCGACGGTGCCACCCTGCGCCGCATGGAACTCCAGGACAACTTCGGCCAGAACACCCAGCTCACCTTCGAGGCGGTGGAAGAGAACCCCGCCCTGGCGCCCGAGACCTTCCGCTTCACGCCGCCCGCCGGCGTGGACGTCATCCGTGAACGGGACTGAGCCCCTCTTCCCCGACACCCCGCCCACCGGCGCCCCCGCCGGCAACGAGTTCGCGCCCCTGGCCGACCGCATGCGCCCGGCCACCCTGAACGACTTCGTGGGCCAGGAACACCTGCTGGGAGAGGGCAAACCCCTGCGTCGGGCCCTGGAATCGGGCACCCCCCATTCCATGGTGCTGTGGGGCCCGCCGGGCACCGGCAAGACCACTCTGGCGCGCATGGTGGCCCACCGTTCCGAGGCCCGGTTCCTCACCGTGTCGGCGGTGCTCGCGGGGGTCAAAGACATCCGCGAGGCGGTGGCCAAGGCCCAGGAGCACCGTCGTCGCACCAACCTCGGCACGGTGCTGTTCGTGGACGAGGTGCACCGCTTCAACAAGGCTCAGCAGGATGCCTTCCTGCCCTACGTGGAAGACGGCACCCTGGTGTTCGTGGGGGCCACCACCGAGAACCCCTCCTTCGAACTCAACAGCGCCCTGTTGTCGCGGGCCCGGGTGTACGTGCTGCGCGGCCTCGACGAGGCCGACATCCGGCAAGTCATCGATGCCGCCCTGGCCGACGGCGAACGCGGCCTGGGGGGCCAGGGCGTGGTGATGGAGGATGCCGCCCGGGACCTGCTGGCGGAGCTGGCGGACGGCGATGCGCGGCGGGCCCTCAACCTGCTGGAGCTGGCGGCGGGGGTGGCCGGGGCCATGGAAGGGGAGGGGGCTGCCATCACCCCCGAGCGTATCCGCGAGGTGGTGGCTGGCGGCGTGCTGCGACGCTTCGACAAGCAGGGGGATGCCTTCTACGACCAGATATCGGCGCTGCACAAGTCGGTGCGGGGCTCGGACCCCGATGCCACCCTGTACTGGTTCGCCCGCATGCTGGACGGCGGCTGTGACCCCCTGTATATCGCCCGACGGGTGGTGCGCATGGCCTCGGAGGACATCGGCAACGCCGATCCCCGGGGCCTCGAGCTGGCCCTCAACGCCTGGGACGTACAGGAACGTCTGGGCAGCCCCGAGGGCGAGCTGGCGGTGGCCCAGGCCCTGGTGTATCTCGCCTGCGCCCCCAAGAGCAACGCCGTCTACAAGGCCTTCAACGCCGCCATGGCCGACGTGCGCGAAGGAGCCTCCGCCGAGGTGCCCGTGCACCTGCGCAATGCTCCCACGCGGCTGATGAAGGAGCTGGGCTACGGCCGCGAGTACCGCTACGCCCACGACGAGCCGGAGGCCTTCGCCGCCGGCGAGACCTATTTCCCCGAGGGCGTCGAAGCACGGCGCTATTATCGGCCCGTGCCCCGGGGCCTTGAGATGCGCATCGGCGAGAAGCTGGAACACCTGCGCCGCCTGAACCGCGAGGCCCGGGCCTCTGGTGAAGACGATTGAGACGGCCGCCATGATGAAACAACTGGTGGCCATCGCCGCAGGCGGCGCCCTGGGGGCGGTGATGCGCTACGGCGTGTCCACGGCGGTCTACGCCCTCGCCGGGCGGGGCTTCCCCTATGGCACTCTGGTGGTGAACGTGGGGGGCTCCGCGGTCATGGGGCTGCTGTTTGTGCTGCTGGTGGAGCGCATGGACGTGGACGCGGTGTGGCGGGCCGCCCTGCTGGTGGGGCTGCTGGGCTCCTTCACCACCTTTTCTACGTTTTCCATGGAGACCCTGGCCCTGATTGAGCAGGGCAAGGGCGCGGAGGCCCTGGTCAACGTCATTGCGAGCGTGGTGCTTTGCCTAACCGCCGCCTGGGTCGGCTTGGTGCTGGGCCGCCAGTGGTGACGGCCGGGTCCGGATTGCGGCTTAGACTGGATGACAACATCGAAAATCAAAAGCGGTAACCACGAAAGACACGAAAAATGCGAAAAAACAAAAGAGGTAACTACGAAAGGCGCGAAAGACGCGAAAAAAGCGAAAAGATAATTATCACGAGATGCTGGAAGAGGGAAGGTACGATGGAGCCCGAAGGTTGGAGGTGGATCTGGGCGCTTTAGATGTAGCTGTTTTTTCTTTCGCGCCTTTCGCGTTTTTCGTAGTTAATAAAGAAAAAACGGAAGCGATAACTACGAAAGACGCGAAAAAAGAGAAAAGATAATTATCACGAGATGAAAGGGAGAAGGCGCGATGGATCCCGAGGGTCGGAAGTTGACCTGGGCGCTTAAATGTTGCTGTTTTTACTTTCGCGCCTTTCGCGTATTTCGTAGTTAATCACTTCGTAGTTAATCATTTCGTAGTTGATGACCATGGTTGAAATGAGGCGATGATGAAGACACGAGACGTCCGGGTGGTGCGTATCTATTCCCACGAGGCCAAGGGCGGCTACCGGGAGATCTTCCGTTATCTCCACGACGAGGCGCGGGTCCAGGGGGTCACCGTCTTCCGCGGTATCAGCGGCTTCGGGCGCAGCGGTAAGGTACACTCGGCGACCCTGCTGGACATGTCCCTGGATCTGCCGGTGGTGATCGAGTTCTTCGATAGCCCGGACAAGGTGGCGGGGATCCTGGAATATCTCAATCAACGGGTCGAGCCGGGGCATATACTGACCTGGCCGGCCGCCATGAATAGCGGGGAATGAAGTGCTGGATCCACGTCTGATCAGAAACGATCTCGATACCGTCGCCGCCAACCTGGCGCGGCGCGGCGTGCCCCTCGACCGCGAGCGCCTGGCGGCGTTGGAGGAGGAGCGCAAGGCGGTGCAGGTACGCACCCAGGAACTGCAGAACGAGCGCAACAGCCGTTCCAAGGCCATCGGCAAGGCGAAGGCCGCCGGGGAGGACATCGAGCCGCTACGGCTGGAGGTGGCGCGGCTCGGCGACGAGCTGAAGGCTGGGGAGGCCCGGCTGGGGGTGCTCCAGGACGAACTGGACGACATCCTGCTGGGGATCCCCAACCTGCTGGACCCCAGCGTGCCCGACGGCCGTGACGAGGCGGACAACGTGGAGCAGCGGCGCTGGGGCACGCCCCGGGAGTTCGCCTTCGAGCCCCTGGACCACGTGGATATCGGTGGGGGCCTCGGCATGCTCGACATGGAGACCGCGGCGAAGATCGCCGGCAGCCGCTTCACCCTCATGAACCGGGGACTGGCGCGCATGCACCGGGCCCTCATCCAGTACATGCTGGACCTGCATACCGGCCACCACGGCTACGAGGAGCTCTACGTACCCTATCTGGTGAACGCGGACAGCCTGTTCGGTACCGGCCAGTTGCCCAAGTTCGCGGCGGACCTGTTCCATATCCCGGAGCAGGACTATTACCTCATCCCCACCGCCGAGGTGCCCGTGACTAACATGGTGCGGGACACCATCCTGGAGGATGCCGACCTGCCCCGGCGCTTCGCCGCCCACACCCCCTGTTTCCGCAGCGAGGCGGGGTCCTACGGCAAGGACACGCGGGGCATGATCCGTCAGCACCAGTTCGAGAAGGTGGAGCTGGTGCAACTGCGGCGCCCGGCGGAGTCCGCCCAGGCCCTGGAGGAACTCACGGGCCACGCCGAGGCGGTGCTCCAGGGCCTGGGCCTGCCCTACCGGGTGGTGACCCTGTGCGCCGGCGACACCGGCTTCTCGGCTACCAAGACCTACGACATCGAGGTGTGGCTGCCGGGCCAGGGGCGCTACCGTGAGATCTCGTCCTGCAGCAATTTTTTGGACTTTCAGGCCCGGCGCATGAAGGCGCGCTGGCGCAACCCGGAAACCGGCCGGCCCGAGCCGCTGCATACCCTGAACGGTTCGGGCGTCGCCGTGGGTCGGGCCCTGGTGGCGGTGATGGAGAACTACCAGGAGGCTGATGGTTCGGTCACGGTGCCGGAGGCATTGCGGCCTTATATGGGGGGCGTGGAGCGCCTGGCCCACAATGCGAGTGAGTAGCTCATAGGGTGAACCCGACAGCGCTTCCGGGGGGCCTATAACAGGCCCTCGAAGGGGTGGTAATCCACCCTATCGCCGTGCTTGACCACGGTCCCTTCGGGTACTTCCACGAAACCGTCAGCCCACACCGTGGAGGTCAGGACGCCGGAGCCCTGGTGGGGATGGATCTCGGCCTCCACGGCACCGTTTTCGCCATGCGCCAGGCGCGCCCGCAGAAACTCCCGGCGCCCGCCGGCCTGCGGCCACTCGAAGCCCGCCGCCACCCGTTGCGGCCGCGACAGCACCTGCTCGATTCCAGACATACGCTTCAGAAACGGCGCCACGAACAGGCAGAAGGTCGCAAACATGGATACCGGGTTGCCCGGCAGCCCGATGAAGGGCGTTTCCCCCACTCGCCCGAAGGCCAGGGGCTTGCCCGGCTTCACCCGGATGCGCCATAAATCCAGCTTTCCCAGTTCCGTCAGGGCCAGTCGCACGTAGTCCTTCTCCCCTACCGACACGCCCCCCGTGGACACCACCATGTCAGCCTCCAGCGCCGCTGCCTGCAGGGTCGCCCGGGTCGCCTCCAGGGTATCCGCCACCACGCCCAGATCCACCACCTCGCAGCCCAGGCCGTCCAGCAGGCCCGCCAGTGTGTAGCGGTTGGAATCGTAGATCTGCCCCGGCCGCGGGGTCGTGCCCGGCTCCACCAACTCGTCGCCGGTGAAGAACATAGCCACTCGCGGGCGCCGGTACACGGGCAGGGTCCCGCATCCCACCGAGGCCGCGAGACCCAGCTCCTGGGCACGCAGCCGCCGCCCCGGTGCCAGGATGGTCTGGCCCACCGCAATATCCTCGGCGGCCCGCCGGATGTGCGCTCCCGCCCTCACGGGACCGCGGATGATCACCCCGTCGCCGTCCACTCGGCAGCGCTCCTGCATCACCACCGCATCCGCACCCGGCGGGATGGGAGCCCCCGTGAAGATCCGCGCCGCGCACCCGGCCGCCAGGGCCGCCCCCACCGCACCGGCGGATATGGTCTGCACCACGGGCTGGCGGACCTCCGCCTCTGCCCCGAGGTCCGCGCTGTGCACCGCGTAGCCATCCATGGCGCTGTTGTCGTGGGGGGGTACGTCCACGGCGGAGACCAGGGCCTCGGCCAGTACCCGGCCATGGCCTTCCACCAGGGGCACCCCCTGGATGTCCCCCACCACCCGCGCACCCGCCAGCAGGCGCTCCCGCGCCGATTCCACCGACAGCATGTCGGCCTGCGGGCGGTCGCAATCGCAATCAGGCATGGAGGTCACGGGTAATGAACGGAACGGCTACTTTTCGAGAAAACGCGGCATCAACTCCACCATGTTGCACGGCCGGTTGCGCACGTCCAGCTGATGCACGATGAGGCCCTCCCACGCCAGCCGGCACGCCCCCGGCGAGCCCGGCAGACAGAAGATAATGGTGCCGTTGGCCAGCCCCGCGACGGCGCGGGACTGCACCGTCGAGGTCTGGATCTCCTGAAACGACAGCCACCGGAAGGCTTCGCCGAAACCCTCCACCTCCTTGTCGAACAGCGGCCGTACCGCCTCCGGCGTGCTGTCCCGGCCCGTCAGGCCCGTGCCGCCGGTGGAGATGATCACCTGAACCTGCTCATCCGCTATCCAGCGGCTGAACAGCGCCCGCATGCGGTAGATGTCGTCCGGGATGATCTGTTTCTCCACCAGCCGGTGGCCCGTGCCCTGCAACTGCTCCACCAGACCCCGGCCCGCGGTGTCCGTCTCCTCCGTGCGGGAATCGGAGATGGTCGCCACCGCGATGTCCACGGCGATGAATTCCCGTTGGGCGGCGTGACCCATGGTGTATTGCTCCTTACAGTCAGAGGATCGGGGTCAGAGAATCGGGCGCCGGCTCAGCCGCCGGTGGCGGACATGAAACGCACGATCTGATGGGGTTTCTCCCGGAACTCATGACGCTCCGGCTTCATGGCGATGGCCCGCAACAGATGTTCTTTTAGCTCCCCCCCCCGCACCCCGTCCCGCAATAGCGGGCGCAGCGGGTAGTTGTGTTCCTGGCCCAGGCACATGTACAGGGTGCCGTCCACCGACATGCGCACGCGGTTGCAGGTCTCGCAGAAATGCTGGGAGATGGGGGTGATGAAGCCGATCTTAAGCTCCGAGCCCCCGATGCGATAGTAGCGCGCCGGTCCGCCCCCCGGCATCATGCTCGGCGTCAGCTCGTAACGTTCCGCCAGCCGCGCCTTCACCTGCTGCAGGTCCAGATAATGTTTGCTCGCCTCGCTGCCCGACGTCCCCAGGGGCATGGTCTCGATGAAGCGCAGGGTAAAGCCCTGCTCGATGCAGAACTCCACCATGTCCTCCACTTCGTCGTCATTGATGCCCTTCATGGCCACCATGTTGATCTTGACGGGGTCGAGGCCCGCCTCGCGGGCTGCCCGCAGACCCCCGAGCACCCGGTCCAGCTCGGCGCCGCGGGTGATGTCCCGGAAGCGGTCCGCCCGCAGGCTGTCCAGGCTGACGTTGATGCGCCCCACGCCGGCCTCTTTGAGGGCCCGCGCGTCCCGCTCCAGCAGGTAGGCGTTGGTGCTCACCGACAGATCCTCGATGCCCGGCAGGGCCGCCAGCCGCCCCACCAGCACCGGCAGATCCTTGCGCAGCAGCGGCTCGCCGCCGGTGATACGTACCCGCCGCACCCCCAGTTCGCCGAAGGCCGCCATCACTGTCTCGATCTCGTCGAAGGACAGCCGGTTGCCCGCCTCTTCGAAGTCCTTGTGGCCTTCGGGCAGGCAGTAGAAACACCGCAGGTTGCACTTGTCCGTCACCGACAGCCGCACGTACTCGATGGTGCGGCCGAATGGGTCGATAAAGTCCTCTCGGGGGGGCGGAGAACGGGGTTCGGTCTGATTCATTCCATTCCTCGTTGCGCCGGATAGATGATGTATGGCGCGGTTGGTGGCGATATCTGCGGCCGGGTTTCCATGGCCGTCGATTTTTATTTCTCTTTTTATAGCAGATCCGCCCATGAGAAAGAACCGCTGTCCCGATTCGCGATCAATGTCGTCGCCCGGGGGCGGCAATGGTGGCCACTCCGTCAGATGGGCACGGGCACCCGCTCCAGCACCTCATCCACCACGGCGGCGGCCGTGGCCCCGGCGTAACGGGCCTGGGGGTCGAGGGCCAGGCGGTGGGAGAGCACGGGATCGGCCAGTTCCTGAATTTGGTCCGGAGTCACGTAATCGAGGCCGTCGCAAAGGGCCAGGCCCTGGGCGGTCTTCATGAGGGCCAAAGCGGCGCGCGGGCTGGCACCCAGGGCCACTCCTTTGATACCCCGACTGGCTCGCACCAGGCGCACGATGTAGGTCTCGAGCTCGGGGGCCACCCGCACCTGGCGGGCCTGGACCAGCAGGCGTTCCGCCTCATCCAGGGTCACGCAGGCCGATAGGGCATCCAGGGGATGGCCGGCACGCTGGTGGCTGAGGATACCGATCTCCTGGGCCTCATCCACGTAACCGAGGCGGAAGCGCATGGCGAATCGGTCCATCTGGGCCTCGGGCAGGGGATAGGTGCCGTGGAACTCGACGGGGTTCTGGGTAGCCATGACGAAGAACAGGGGCGGCAGAGGGCGGGTCCTGCCCTCCAGGCTCACCTGACCCTCCGCCATGGCCTCCAGCAGGGCGGATTGGGTGCGGGGCGAGGCGCGATTGATCTCGTCCCCCAGCAGGATGTTGGTGAACACCGGTCCGGGATGGAAGCGGAAGCGGCGGGTGTCGGGCTCGAATACCGAGGCCCCGAGGATGTCTGTGGGCAGGAGGTCGGGGGTGAATTGAACCCGTTGGAACTTTGCCCCCACCACCCTGGCCAGGGCCTTGGCCAGGGTGGTCTTGCCGGTGCCCGGCACGTCCTCCAGCAACACATGGCCACCGCTGGCGAAGGCCGCCACCAGCCAGCGGATGGCTCGTTGCTGGCCCTCCATGACGCCATCGATGGCCGCGGTGATACGGCCCAGCGCGGCCATGGCTTCTTCGATATCATTCACACCGGTTATCCTTAAGGGTCGGCCAGGGCGAGGCGCCGTAGTGTGCCATGGCGGGTGATCCGATACACATGGGCGGCACAGGTTGGAGGCATAGTGAAGGCGAACGAGTTGAAGCGGGGCCAGGTAGTCAGTGTGGACGGGCGTATCTGCATGGTGCGGGACGTGCAGGCCAAGTCGCCGTCCTCGCGGGGCGGCAACACTCTTTACAAGGTGGTGTTCAGGGATGTGCTGTCGCGCCAGAAGGTGGAAGGGAGCTACAAGGGGGATGACATCATCCCTGCCGCGGAGTTGGTACGCCGCGCGGTGCAGTTCCTCTATGCCGAGGGCGAGGCCATCACGGTGATGGATACCGAGGACTACAATCAGTATGCGCTGGACCACGAGGCCATCGAGGCCGAGTTGCCCTTCATCACCGACGACATGAGCGGCCTGCAACTGCTGTTGGTGGAAGGCGCTCCGGCGGGGCTGGAGTTGCCGGCCGCGGTGGAACTGGTAGTGACGGAATGCGCCCCCGCCATGAAGGCGGCGTCCAGCTCCGCGCGCACCAAACCCGCCACCCTGACCACCGGCCTGGTGGTGCAGGTGCCGGAGTATATCGCCGAAGGCGAGCGCATCAGGGTGAACACGGGCAGCGGGGAGTTCATGGGCCGGGCTTGAGGGCCCGCACTTCGGGTATCGAGTTCCGTCTCCACGCCATCGTTGTCTGATTCGCTGGTGACTCCAGGGCGTGAGTCGTCTCTGCCAACCTCCGAGACAGGCTGCGCCAACCAAGCTATCATTGTGGTTTTGGAATTCATCAACGGGAGTCGGACGGTTCGGTGCTTAGTCGCACGGACCGTCCGGCTCCGCTAACAGGGACCAAAGGAGGGAGGAGAATAATATGGCACAGGCAGATATCGGACTCATCGGGCTGGCCGTCATGGGCCAGAATCTGGTGCTCAACATGGCGGATCACGGCTACACCGTCGCGGTGTACAACCGCACCACCAGCAAGGTGGACGAGTTCATGGAAGGGCCGGCGGAGGGCAAGTCCATCATCGGCTGTCACAGCCCGGAGGAACTGGTGGCGGCCCTGGCGCCACCGCGCAAGGTGATGCTCATGGTGAAGGCCGGTGAGGTGGTGGACCGTTTCATCGACATGGTGGCGCCCCTGCTGGAGCCCGGCGACGTGATCATCGACGGCGGCAACTCCCACTACCCGGATTCCACCCGGCGTACCGCGGCGTTACGTGAAAAGGGGCTGCGTTTCATCGGCACGGGGATCTCCGGCGGTGAGGAGGGGGCCCGTCACGGGCCGTCCATCATGCCCGGCGGCGACCCGGAGGCCTGGCCCCTGGTGCGCGAGATCTTCCAGTCCATATCCGCCCATGTGGACGGCGAGCCCTGCTGCCAGTGGGTGGGGCCCGATGGCGCCGGCCATTTCGTCAAGATGGTGCACAACGGCATCGAGTACGGCGACATGCAGCTCATCAGCGAGGCCTACTCTCTCATGGAGCATGCCCTGGGATTGGACCATGACACCATGGCCGGGGTGTTTGAGGAATGGAACCGGGGCGTGCTGGACTCCTACCTCATCGAGATCACCGCCGATATCCTCGCCAAACGGGAGGAGGACGGTGCTCCGCTGGTGACTCGGATCCTCGATACCGCGGGCCAGAAGGGCACAGGCAAGTGGACCGCCATCAGCGCCCTCGACCTGGGGGTGCCTCTGACCCTCATCGGCGAGGCGGTGTTCGCCCGCGTGCTGTCGTCATTGAAGGACGAACGGGTGCGTGCCGCGGCCATCCTGGGCGCGCCCGCGCGCCCGGCCGCGGTGGCGAAGGAGGATTATCTGGATGCGCTGCGCGATGCCCTCTATGCCTCCAAGATCATCTCCTATGCCCAGGGCTTCATGCTCATGCGGGAGGCCGCCCGGGAGCAGGGATGGGACCTCAACTACGGCGGCGTCGCCCTCATGTGGCGCGGTGGCTGTATCATTCGCAGCAAGTTCCTGGGGGACATCAAGGCGGCCTACGAGAAGAACCACGATCTGGACAACCTGGTGCTGGACGATTTCTTCGCCGAGGCCCTGAAGGGCGCCGAGGCCGGTTGGCGTCGTGCCGTGGCCCTGGCGGTCGAGCATGCCGTGCCCACCCCCGCCTTCGCGGCGGCCCTGGCCTATTTCGATGGCTATCGCAGCGAACGCCTGCCCGCCAATCTGCTGCAGGCCCAGCGCGACTATTTCGGCGCTCATACCTACGAGCGAGTGGACGGCGAGCGCGGTACCTTCTTCCACACCGACTGGACCGGGCGCGGCGGCAAAGTCGCTTCCTCCACCTACGAGGTCTGAGCCATGGATGCCCCCCTGAATCCCTGCACCTTCGTGATCTTCGGTTCCACCGGCGATCTGTCCCGGGTCAAGCTCATGCCGGCCCTCTACCACCTGGATGCGGCGGGCAAGCTGCCGGAGCAATGCCGTATCGTGGCCACCGGGCGCCGGCCCTGGGACCGTGATCGCTGGCTCGAGGAGAGCCGCGCCATGCTGGAGGGCAAGGTCCGCGGCGAGATCGACCCGGTGGTACTCGAGCGCTTCGAGGCCCGCCAGGAATACTTCCGTGGTGACATCGGCGACCCCGCCATGTACGAGGAGTTGGCGGCCTTCGTGAGCGGGCGCAGCGATCTGCCCGCCAACCTGGCCATCTACCTGGCCATCAGTCCCTCGGAGTTCGGCGTGGTGACGGAGAATCTGGGCCACGCCGGGCTGCTGAACGAGGAGCACGGCTGGCGCCGGGTGATCATCGAGAAGCCCTTCGGCTACGACATCGACAGCGCCACGATCCTGCAGAAACGCCTGCGCCAGTTCCTCGAGGAGAAACAGGTCTATCGCATCGACCACTATCTCGGCAAGGAAATGGTGCGCAACCTGCTGGTGTTCCGCTTCGCCAACCTGATGTTGGAGCCCCTGTGGAACCGTAATTTTATCGACCACGTGCAGATCACCCAGGCGGAGACCCTGGGGGTGGGGACCCGGGCGCCCTATTACGATAGCGCCGGGGCATTGCGTGACATGATCCAGAGCCATCTGATGCAGCTCCTGACCCTGGTGGCCATGGAGCCGCCGGTGTCCCTGGCGGCCGAGGATCTGCGGGACGAAAAGGTCAAGGTACTGAAGTCGGTACGTCCCATTACGCCGCGGGCGGTGCACTCCCAGGCCTTCCGTGCCCAATACGCGGCGGGAATGGTCAAGGGTGAGAAGGTCAGGGGCTATCTGGAGGAGGAAGGGGTGCCCGCCGACAGTGCCACCGAGACCTTCGCGGCCCTCAAACTATACGTGGACAACTGGCGCTGGCGCGGTGTGCCCTTCTATCTGCGTACGGGGAAGCGCATGCCGGAGAGCGTCTCCAATATCATGATCCGCTTCCGCCAGCCCCCCCAGCAGCTGTTCCGGGGCACCCAGGTGGCCAACGTGGAACGCAACTGGCTGGTCATCGGCGTCCAGCCCTGCGAGATGCTGCGCCTGCAGCTCACCTCCAAGCAGCCGGGGCTGGCGATGAAGACCCGCCAGGTGAGTATGGACGCCGGGTTCCGCGGCCCGGACGACGCGCCCACCGATGCCTATGAGGGGCTTTTGATGGATATCATGGGTGGTGATCGTTCCCTGTTCCTGCGTTATGACGAGGTGGAATATGCGTGGCGCATCGTGGAGCCCGTTCTCAACCTGTGGTCGGTGGAACGGGACTTCATCCACACCTATCCTGCCGGCACCTGGGGTCCTCCCGAGAGCCGCCACCTGTTCGAGAAAGAGATCGACGAGTGGCGCCCCACGGCTGAACTTACCTGCTGCGAGACCTGATATCGCCGAGCAGGGCGGCCGCCTCGCTGTCGACGTGCCATTCCACCTCGCCGGCAGCGGGGGCCACCAGGGATGCCGGCCACCTCGAGTCCGGTCCTTCGTCGAGGATCCGGGCCAGCATCTCGGCCTTGCCCGCGCCGGTGACCAGGAACAGCACGTGGCGGGTGGCATTGAAGACCGGCAGGGTGAGGCTGAGGCGCCAGGCATCCAGGCGTGGCACATGGACGGCCGCCACCGGGCGGGTCTCATCCAGGATGGGCGTGCCGGGAAACAGTGAGGCGGTGTGGCCGTCGGGGCCCATGCCCAGCAGGGCGATGTCGAGTTGTGGCAGCCCCGCGTCGGGTCCGGGGGCCTCTCGGCTCAGCACCCGGGCATATTCTGCGGCCGCGGCTTCGAGGTCCGTCCACTCCGCCGGCATGGGGTGAAACACCGGCGCTTCGGGCAAGGCGGCCAACAGGGACTCCCGCACCATACGCTGGTTGCTGTCGGCATGGTCCGGCGGCACGCAGCGCTCGTCCCCCAGGAACAGATGCACCGCCGGCCAGGGGATGGCGGTGGCATAGGGTGGCCCGGCAAGCACTTCATAGAGTCGGCGGGGCGTATTGCCACCGGCCAGGGCCATGGTGGCGCGGCCTCGTTGCCGTGCGGCCAGAGTCAGGATATCGGCGATGCGGGCTGCGGTGGCGGCCACCGTGGCCTCGGTATCGGTCGCCACCCGGATCATGGGGCTTGAGGGTTCCGTGCTCATAGATGCTCTCCCATCAGCTTGAAGGACGGCCGGTAAGGGCCGGATGCGGGGCCGTGAGCCGTCGGCGGCGTGGTCCCGAGACATACGCGGGGACAGGGGTCGCGACGAAGCCGCAAGGCTTGCAGCTCCCGGGCTGGCCGGCGCGACTTCATCTTTGCAAGTATTTCATGGATTCCGAATCGGGCGCAAAATAAGCAATTCTTAAGAAATTACCATGACACCATTCCGGCCCGTCCCGGGGTGATAAATAATAAGGGGAAGGGGATCCTATGCCCGGTAAAGAATTCAAACTAGAGGTCAACCCGCGAGTCCCGGAACAACTGGCACGCCTGCCCGAACTCGCCGATGATCTATGGTACAGCTGGAATCGCCCCGCGCGTTCCCTGTTCCGCCTGCTGAACCCCAAGCTGTGGCGTCGCACGGGCCACAATCCCAAGCTGTTCCTGCGCAGCGTGGACGAGAGTACGCTACTGGAGGCGGCTCATAATCCGGTATTCCTCGCCAAGTACCATCAGGCCATTTCGGCCTACGACAGCTACATGTCCTCCGGTGCGCGCTGCCAGTCGGGACCGGAGTACGGCCCCGAGGATCTGGTGGCCTATTTCTGTGCCGAATACGGCATCCACGAGAGCATGCCCATCTACTCCGGGGGCCTCGGGATCCTGGCCGGCGATCACTGCAAGACCGCCAGCGATATGCGCATGCCCTTCGTGGGTGTCGGTCTGCTCTATCGCCAGGGCTATTTCTCCCAGCATATCGACGCCGAGGGCACCCAGCACGCCATCTACCGCGACAACGACCTCGAGGACCTGGCGGTGCGCCCGGCCCTGGATGGCGAAGGGCGGGAAATCCTCGTGGCGGTGGACATGCCCGGGCGTGAGGTGGATATCAAAGTGTGGCAGTGCCAAGTGGGGCACGTCACCATCTACCTGCTGGACACTAACCTCGACACCAACTCGCCCGAGGATCGGGAAATCACTCATAAGCTCTATGGTGGTGGCAAGGGTACACGCATGCGCCAGGAGATCGTCCTCGGTATCGGCGGCGTGCGGGCCCTGCGGGCCCTGGGCATAAAGCCTTCCGTTTGGCACTGCAACGAGGGACACGCAGCATTCATGCCCCTGGAGCGCATCCGGGAGCTGGTGGCCTCCGGCGTGCCCTATGCCACGGGGACCGAACTGGTGGCGGCCAAGACGGTGTTCACCACCCATACGCCGGTGCCGGCGGGGCACGACGTGTTTCCCCATGAACTGGTGGTCAACTATTTCGAGGGTTACGCCGGTGAACTGGGAATCTCCGTGGAGCAACTGTTCGAACTCGGACGCAACGGCGATCAGGGTGACGTATTCAACATGACCACTCTCGCCACAACCCTGTCCAAGCGCCAGAATGGCGTCAGCCAGATCCATGGCAAGGTGTCGTCCGAGATCTGCCACAATTCATGGTCGGACATCCCGCCCCACGAGAACCCCATTTCCTATGTCACCAACGGCGTCCATCTGCCCAGTTTCCTGGCCCAGCCCTGGATCGACATGTTCGACCGCTTCCTGGGGGCGGCATGGCGCAATCATCTGACGGATACCCATTACTGGCAGCGCCTGGACGAGATCCCCGATCACCTGTTCTGGAGCACCAGCCAGTCCATCAAGTCGCAGATGTTCTATGCCCTGCGGGGGGCTCTCAGTTACCAGTCCCAGCGCAACCAGGTGAGCGAGGCCCATCTGGAGCGACTCACCCGCTATATCAAACCCCGGGAGCCGAATTTCCTGACCATCGGCTTCGCCCGGCGCTTCGCCACCTACAAGCGCGCACCCCTGTTCATGAACAATCTCGAGGTGCTGCGGGAGATCGTCACCAACGAGGAGCGTCCCGTCATCTTCGTCTTCGCCGGCAAGGCCCATCCCGCCGATCATCCCGGCCAGGAACTGCTGCGCCAGATCAACAACCTGGCATCCGATCCCGATTTCGTGGGGCGGGTGTTGATGGTGGAGGGTTACGATCTGGCCCTGGCCCGGCGTCTGGTCTCCGGCGTGGACGTGTGGCTCAACAATCCCGTCTATCCGTTGGAGGCCAGTGGCACTTCCGGCATGAAGGCCGCCATCAACGGCAGCCTCAATCTGTCGGTGCTGGACGGCTGGTGGGCGGAGGGTTTCGACGGCGCCAATGGCTGGGGTATCAAGCCCTCCCCGCATGACGATGACGAGCATCGGCGGGACTACGAGGATGCGCGCACCCTCTACGAGATCCTGCAGGACGACGTGGTGCCCACCTATTATGACCGCAACAAGCATGGCTATTCGCCGGACTGGGTGAAACGTTGCAAACGCTCCATGATGTCCATCATCCCGCGGTTCAATACCTGCCGCATGCTGGCGGAATACGGACGCAAGTTCTATCTGCCGGCGAGTGAGCAGGGCCGTATCCTGACGGCGGACAACCATCGGGCCGCAGGGCTGCTGGCGGACTGGAAGGCACGGGTGCGGGCCGCATGGCCGACGGTGAGGTTTACCGCCATCAGCGACTACCCCCAGCGGGTCGCTTTCGGTGACAGCGCAGTGATGGAAGTGGAGATGAAGCTGGATGGCCTGGAGGCCACGGACGTGGCGGTGGAGTTGCTGCTGACCCGGGAGGGGGCCTTCGAGAGCACCTTCATCGCGGCGGGCATCATGGACGGCGAGGGTTCCCTGGAAAAGCAACTGGTGCAGAGCGAGGGAGACACCATCACGGTGGCCCTGCGCTTCGTGCCGGTGAAGGGGCAGGCCAAGGGCGGCGTGCATCGTTACCGCATCGACCTGCAGCCCGACTGGTGCGGCAAGATGACCTACCGCATCCGCGCCTTTCCCTACCATGAACTGTTGGCCCATCCCCACGAGATGGGTTTGATGAAGTGGATGGAGGAGGAGGGGGAGTAGGCCCCGGCATCGCGTACCTGCCTTCAGGGCCGGCGCTTCGTTGCATCCTGGCGGAAGCCGCGTTCGAGACGGCTTCCCCGATTCGTGAGGACCCCGACATGGCCGGTGGCTGGACCCGTGACGGTGCCGTGCAGGAACAGATCGACGCGAGCGTGGAGGATGCCATCACCCACGCGCGCCGTCTGTTGCCGGAAGGAGAAGGGCTCGACCGTTGCGAGGATTGCGACGAGCCTATCCCCGAGGCCCGGCGCCGGGCCATCCCGGGGGTGCGCCTGTGTGTGGGCTGTCAGTCCGGGCGGGAATCAGGAGACGCGGGCCTGGCCCTGTTCAACCGGCGGGGCAGCAAGGACAGCCAGTTGAGGTGACGGTCCGAGGCGGGGCCGGGGCTCTTCTCGGACTCTTGCCGGCCTCTGCAGCCCGCGCCGCTTCCACGGCGGCGTTGAGGGCCAACAGATTGGTCTGGTGCCGCGCACCGCCGGATACGTTCCGCCGGATGGTTTCGTGCCGCACGGGCACGGTCCCGGCGGATTGCCGGGTCAGAAAGGCTGATCGGCTTGGAAGGACTTTACTTTAGGCGCGCCGGACTGGCCGGACGAGTCATCGTTGGTGGAGGCCGGCTGGGAGCCAGGCGGAGTGTCGTAACGCTCCAGGAGTGAAGCCAGCGCGCTCTCTTTGCTGGTAAAGAATCGGTCGCGCCCGAACTCATCCACAAGCCCGGTGCGCAGGAATATGGACATCACCTGGTGCTTGAGCCCGCTGAAGGTCAGGTCGATGCCGGCGGCGCGCAGCTGTTTCGCCACCTCACGGACCTTCTCCTCCCCCGAGGCATCCATCTCGTTGATGCCACTGCCGATGATGAGGATGACCTGCGCATCGGGGAAGTCGGCGATGGCCTCGAGGATGATGTCCTCGAAATAGGCCACGGTGGAGAAGGTCAGGGAGCCGTCGAAACGCACCGGTACTACGGTCCTACTGATGGGGGCGAGGTGGTGGGACTGAATGCCTCCCAGGGTGCCGTCGGGCTTGCGCGCCACGATCTCTGCCCGCGGGCGCATGCTCTTGACCAGGTAGGCCAGGATGGTAAGGGTGATACCGATGAGAATGCCGTTGGCGATGGCGGGTGCCATCAGCAGGGTGGAGGCGAAGGTGATGATGCCTATGATGGCGCTGATGCGATCCACCCTCCAGGCACGGACGAGGGGGGCCACCCGCACCAGGCCGAAAACCGCCATCATCACGATGACCGCCAACACCGACTGGGGCAGGCCGTAGAGGTAGGGGGTGAAGAACAGGAGCACCATCATCACCGCCACGGCGCTGATGATGGCGAACAGGCCGGTTTTTGCCCCCGTCTTGGCGGCCACCGCCGAGCGGGAAAAGGAGCCGCTCACGGTATAGGAGCTGAAAAAACTGCCGACGATGTTCGCCAGGCCCTGGCCCACCAGTTCCTTGCTGGCATCGATGCGCTCTCCGGTGGTGGTGGCAATGGCCTTGGAAATCGAGGTGGCTTCCATGAAACCGATGAGGGCCATGACGATGGCCGCGGGGAACAGGGCGAGCACGAGGTCCCATTGGATACTGGGCATGGCGAACCGAGGCAGACCCTGGGGGATGTCGCCCACTACGGCGCCCCCCGAGGCCAGGCTGATGCCGTCATCGCTCACGGACTCGAAACGCCATGTCCGGTCATCGGGAGTCAATTCCGACGGCACCTTGCCCTTGGGGAAGAAGGCTGTTTCGCCCTTGGCATCGGTAGTGCCCTCCAGACGCATGCCATGCAGATCGATACGCAGTGCGTTGTTGCGGGCCTTCGCGTTGGTGAGTTCATACTCCAGCAATCTCAAGGAGGCCTCGATCTCGGCGGCTTGGGCTACGGCGGCCTGATCGGCTGCGCTTTCGGTGGCGGACAGTTCGCGATTTCTTTCGGCGATCTCGGTCGCTAGCTGGTCGATGCGGTTCGTGGTCCGGGCGTGGGCGGCTATGGCCTCCACGGCACGCTCATAGTGTATCCGTTCCATCGGGATGGTGATCTTGTGCTCGTAGCCGATCAAGGCGGAGATGACGGTGGTGGCGAGTACCGCGATGAGCACACCGGGAACGGAGGGTGAGATCCGCTTCAGGCCGACCATGAGTCCGTAGGCGCCGAGGGCGAACAGGAGCGTCGGCCAATGAACGGATCCCAGCTGTGATACGACCCCCCACAGGTCCGCCAAGTAGGAATCGGAGCGCGGGAAGGGGACGCCGATGATTTTGCTCAGCTGGGACAGACCGATAATCAGGGCGGCGGCGTTGGTGAAGCCCACGATCACGGGGCTGGACAACAGGTTGACGATGGCGCCGAGCCTGAAAAGGCCCAGGGCCAGGCGCAGCACCCCCACCATCAGGGCCAGCATCACGGCAAGCTCTATGAAGGCCTCGCTACCCGGGTTGGCAAAGGGGATCAGGGCGGCGGCCGACATGAGGGAGAGCATGGCCACCGGCCCGGTATGCAGTTGACTGGACGACCCCCACAGGGAGGCGATGATGACGGGCACGAAAGACGCATAGAGCCCATACACCACCGGCAGGCCGGCCAATTGGGCATAGGCCATACTTTGGGGCACGAGTACCAGGGCCACCGTTATACCGGCCACCAGATCGGCCCGCAGGGTATCCCGCGTTACGGGAAACCAGCGCAGGAATGGCAGCAGGTTATGAAGAGTATTCATGGGGTAAGGCTCCCCCGGGATGGCACGGTACGGCCGACGCAGGGTCTTCCTCGCGTATGGCTGGTCTAAGGAGAACCAGTTTAGGCGGGGGGTCGCAGGGGGGCTAATCGAAGAAGATGATAGAAGGCATACCAGATGCGCTATGGATCGGATCTATGCCGACAGAGGCGGAGCCTCTGCCATCAATTGCTTCTTTGTCGGCGGGTCTATTCCGTGACGTATTCCACCACCTCGAGGCCGAAGCCGGAGATGGCGCGCATGTGGCGCGGCGCCGACAGGACCCGCATGCGGCGTACCCCTGCGTCGGCGAGGATCTGGGCGCCGATGCCGTAGGTACGCAGATCCGTGGTCTTCTTCTCGTGGACAGGATGTTCCTCGCCCCGGTCATCCGCTTCGTAACGGCGCACCCGGTTGATGATCTCGGCCGGGGATTCCTGATGGCGCAGCACCACCAGCACGCCCTTGCCCTCCCGGGCGATGCGGCCCATGACGTCGTCCAGGGGCCAGCCGCAGTCGGAGCGGCGGCTCAGGGTGAGGTCGCACAGGGTGTCCTGGACATGGACTCGTACCAGCACCGCCTCGTCGGCGGCGATGTCCCCCATCACCAGGGCCAGATGGGTGACGTCGTCGATGGAATCCTGGTAGGCGTGGAGCGTGAAATCCCCGTGACGGGTGGGCAACTCGCAGGACCCCACCCGCTCCACGGTCTTCTCGTTCAGGGTGCGATAATGGATCAGATCGGCGATGGTGCCGATCTTGAGGCCGTGCTGCTCGGCGAAGACCTCCAGGTCCGGGCGCCTCGCCATGGTGCCGTCCTCCTTCAACACCTCGACGATGACCGCCGCCGGCTCGCCGCCGGCGAGGCGCGCCAGGTCGCAGCCGGCCTCGGTGTGGCCGGCGCGGGTGAGGACGCCGCCGGGCTGCGCCATGAGGGGGAAGATGTGACCCGGCTGCACCAGGTCCGAGGGCCGCGCGTTGGGGGCCACCGCCGCGCGGATGGTGGTGGCGCGATCGGCGGCGGAGATGCCGGTGGTGACCCCCGTGGCCGCCTCGATGGAGACGGTGAAGGCGGTGCCATGGGGGGCGGCGTTGTCCCGTACCATGAGGGGCAGTTGCAATTGCTCGCAGCGTTCGCGGGTGAGGGTCAGGCAGATGAGCCCGCGGCCGTGGGTAGCCATGAAGTTGATATCTTCGGGGCGCACCGCCGAGGCAGCCATGATGAGATCTCCCTCGTTTTCCCGGTCCTCGTCGTCAATGAGGATGACCATGCGGCCGCGGCGGATGTCTTCGATGATCTCTTCTGCGCTATTGAGGGGCATGGGACTCTTTCGGTTAGCGGCCGAAGCCGTGGCGGGCAAGGAACTCCCGGGTCAAAGCGGTGGCGGGATCGGCCGCCTCGTCGCCCAGCAGCAGGCGCTCGAGATAGCGGGCGATGACGTCCACCTCCAGGTTCACCGGGTCCCCCGTTCGCAGGCCGCCGAGGGTGGTCTGGGCCAGGGTGTGGGGCACGATGTTGAGTTCGAAGGCGGCCCCCGCCACGGCGTTGACCGTGAGGCTGACGCCATCGACGCAAATGGAGCCCTTGGTGGCGATGTAGCGGGCGAGGGGGGCGGGGGCGCCGACGGTCATACGCACGGAGCGGCCATCTTGCCGGCGTTCCTTGAGTTCGCCTACGCCGTCCACGTGACCACTCACCAAGTGCCCGCCCAGGGGCGTGTCCGGGGTCAGGGCCAGTTCCAGGTTCACCTCATCGCCGGGGCGCAGGCCGCCCATGGTGGTCTTCGCCAGGGTCTCGCCGGAGACATCGGCCACGAAACCGTCCCCCGGCAGGGCCACCGCCGTGAGGCACACCCCACCGGTGGCGATGCTGTCGCCGATGGCGAGGCGCCCCAGGGGCAGCTTGTGGGTGCGGATGTGCAGGCGCGCGTCGCCCCCCCGCCGTTCGAGGGCCGCCACGCGGCCGATGTCCTGGACGATGCCGGTGAACACGCGGCGGCCTGCTATCGGGGGTCCCGGTTCACCGGGATCGCCGTGATGCGCCAGTCGTCGCCCACCGCCCGCAGGTCGGTGATATCCAGGCGGATGCTGTCCTCCATGCGGTCCATCTCCGGGGTGCGGAACAGGCCGCGGGCCTTGTCGCCCATGAGTACCGGCGCCATATAGACCACCAGTTCGTCCACCAGCCCGGCGCATACCATGGCGCCGCTGAGGATGGCGCCCGTCTCCAGCAGCACCTCGTTGACCTCCAGCTTGGCGAGGTGGCGTAACACCGCGGGCAGGTCCACGTGGTCCGGACTGCCGGGGAAGCGGATGACCTGGGCACCGGCCTTGGTGAGGATCTCCATGATGTCCTCGTCGTCGGCGGTGGTGGCGATGAGGGTCTCACCCGGCTGGGCGAGGATGCGCGCGTCCACCGGCGTGCTGAGACGCGGATCCACGATCACCCGCAGGGGCTGGCGCCAGCCCCCCGCGGGTTCCGGCTCACCGATATCACCGGCACGCACGTTGAGGGAGGGGTCATCCGCCAGCACCGTGCCGATGCCCGTCATGACCGCCGAGCTGCGGGCTCGCAATCGTTGCACGTCTTGGCGCGCGTCGGGACCGGTGATCCACTTGCTTTCCCCCGAGGCCATGGCGCTGCGGCCGTCCAGGCTGGCGCCCATCTTGCACCGCACGTAGGGCAGGCCGGTCTTCATGCGTTTGATGAAACCGGGATTAAGGGCCACCGCCTCGTGGGCCATGATGCCGCAGTCCACCTGGATCCCCTGTTCCCGCAGGTACTTGTTGCCGCTGCCCGCGACCAGGGCGTTGGGGTCTTCCATGGTGGTCACTACCCGCGCCACGCCGGCGTCCACCAGGGCGTTGACGCAGGGCGGCGTGCGGCCATGGTGCGCGCAGGGCTCGAGAGTGACGTAGGCGGTGGCTCCGCGGGCCCGCTCGCCCGCCTGGCCGAGGGCGTGGATCTCGGCGTGGGGCTCGCCGGCCCGCTCGTGCCAGCCTTCGCCCACCACGTCGCCGCCGTTCACCAGCACGCAACCCACCCGGGGGTTGGGGTCGGTGGTATAGAGGCCGCGCCGCGCCAATTGCAAGGCGCGGGCCATGTACTGGTAGTCATGAGAGGCTGCCATGGGTCTTTCTGCTTCGAACTCCGTGGGGCCGCTGTCAGTTGTCGTCGGGGATGAGGGGGATCTGGTGGCGGCGGGATTCCGGTGGCACCTGGCCCTCCAGGCGTTCGATCTCGTCGCGGAACTCCTGCACATCCTGGAAGCTGCGGTAGACCGAGGCGAAGCGTACATAGGCCACTTGGTCGAGGGCGCGCAGTTCCTGCATCACCCATTCGCCGAGGCGGCGGGACGGGACCTCCCGCTCGCCATGGGCGATGAGGCGGCGCTTGATGTGGCTCAGGGCCAGTTCCACGTCTTCACTCTCCACCGGCCGTTTCTCCAGGGCACGCTCGATACCCGCTCGCAGCTTGTCCTCGTTGAAGGCCTCGCGATCGCCGCTCTGCTTGATCACCTTGGGGAGGCTGAACTCCACCGTCTCGTAGGTGGTGAAGCGTTCCCGGCAGCTGGTGCACTCGCGACGCCGGCGCACCTGGTCGCCCTCACCCACCAGGCGCGAATCCACTACCCGGGTCTCGTCCGTGCCGCAAAAGGGGCAGCGCATGGGGCGTGGGCCGGCGCGTCAGGAGCCGTAGACAGGGAAGCGCCGGCACAGGGCCTGCACCTGCTCCCTCACCGTTGCGATGGCGGCCTCGTCGCCCCGCGCGTCGATGACGTCGCACATCCAGGCGGCCAGGGTGCGACTCTCCTCGGCACCGAAGCCGCGAGTGGTGATGGCCGGAGTGCCCACGCGGATCCCCGATGTGACGAAGGGGGACTGGGGATCGTTGGGCACGGCGTTCTTGTTCACCGTGATGTGAGCCGCGTCGAGCCAGGCATCCACGTCCTTGCCGGTGAGACCGCTGTCGATGAAGCTCACCAGGAACAGGTGGTTGTCGGTGCCCTTCGACACCACGTCATGGCCGCGTTCCATGAACACCGCAGCCATCTGGCGGGCATTCTCCACCACCTGCTGCTGATAGGCCTTGAACTCCGGGTCCATGGCCTCCTTGAAGGCCACCGCCTTGGCGGCGATGACATGCATCAGCGGGCCGCCCTGGGTACCGGGAAACACCAGGGAGTTCAGCTTCTTCTCCAGGTCGGGGTTGGCACGGGCGAGGATGATGCCGCCGCGGGGACCACGCAGGGTCTTGTGGGTGGTGGAGGTGGTGACATCCGCGATGGCCACCGGGCTGGGGTAGACGCCGGCCGCCACGAGGCCGGCCACGTGGGCCATGTCCACCAGCAGCCAGGCGCCCACCTCGTCGGCGATGTCACGGAAGCGCTGCCAGTCGACCACCCGGGAATAGGCGGAGAAGCCGGCGATGATCATCTTGGGCCGGTGCTCGCGGGCCAGTCGCTCGACCTGCTCGTAGTCGATCTCGCCGGTGGCGGCCACCAGGCCGTACTGCACGGCGTTGTAGATTTTGCCGGAGAAGTTGGGCTTGGCGCCGTGGGTGAGATGGCCGCCGTCCGCCAGGCTCATGCCGAGCACGGTGTCGCCGGGTTGGCACAAGGCCATGAACACGGCGGCATTGGCCTGGGAGCCGGAGTGGGGCTGCACGTTGGCGTAGTCGGCGCCGAACAGCTCCTTGGCCCGCTGCACCGCCAGGTCCTCGGCCACGTCCACGTATTCGCAGCCACCGTAGTAGCGCTTGTGGGGGTAGCCTTCGGCGTATTTATTGGTAAGCACCGTGCCCTGGGCCTCCATGACCCGCGGGCTGGCGTAGTTCTCCGAGGCGATGAGTTCGATGTGTTCTTCCTGACGACGCTCTTCGTCGCGAATGGCGTGGGCCAACTCGTCGTCGTAGCCGGCGATGGTCATATTCTTGTCAAACATGGGATATGAATGTCCTGGTCGATTGATGCGCTGGCCCAGTCATGGGCCATCAGGTAAGGCCGAATTATTTGACCTTTATCTGGCGCGCAAACTTAAACCATGCATATTATCAGATGCACCCCATGGTATGTACTTGGCCCCTGCGGGTGATTTTGCGCGGCGCGGTGGAGCCCCCCGCCCCCGGTGATCCCCGGGGGCGCCGCTCAAGCCATTGCTGAAGGGATGCGACTCGCCGAAGCCGTAACGGGCGAGGGCGGGGCCCGCGGTGACGTGGACGGTGTTCATGTGTTATTTCTCGCGGGTGCATTCATTCATGGCCGAACCAGTATAATGCCGGGTTCGATTCAAACCAGGTCCGAAAGATAACCATGGCGCAATACGTTTACACCATGAACCGTGTGGGCAAGGTGGTGCCCCCGAAACGTGAGATATTGAAAGACATCTCCCTGTCCTTTTTCCCCGGCGCCAAGATCGGGGTGCTGGGCCTGAACGGCTCCGGCAAGTCCACCCTGCTGCGCATCATGGCCGGCATCGACACCGATATCGAGGGCGAGGCCCGGCCGCAGCCGGGGATCAACATCGGCTATCTGTCCCAGGAGCCCGACCTCGACCCGGCCAAGGACGTGCGGGGCAACGTGGAGGATGGTCTGCGGGAGGTCAAGGATGCCATGACGCGGCTGGACGAGGTCTACGCGGCCTACGCCGAGCCCGATGCCGATTTCGATGCCCTGGCCGCGGAGCAGGCACGCCTGGAGAATGTGATTCAGGCGGCAGATGCCCATAATCTGGACCGCAAGCTCGAAGTAGCCGCCGACGCCCTGCGCCTGCCCCCCTGGGAGGCGGACGTCACCAGGCTGTCGGGCGGCGAACGCCGGCGGGTGGCGCTGTGCCGGCTGCTGCTGTCGGCGCCGGACATGCTGCTGCTGGACGAGCCTACCAACCACCTGGACGCCGAGTCCGTGGCGTGGCTGGAGCAGTTCCTCCACGACTACCCGGGGACCGTGGTGGCGGTGACCCATGATCGCTATTTTCTGGACAACGTGGCGGGCTGGATCCTGGAACTGGATCGGGGCCATGGGATCCCCTGGCAGGGCAACTATTCCTCGTGGCTGGAACAGAAGGAGAAGCGCCTGGAGCAGGAGGCGAAACAGGAGAGCGCCCGGGTGCGCACCATGAAGCACGAGCTGGAATGGGTGCGTTCCAACCCCAAGGGTCGCCACGCCAAGAGCAAGGCGCGCCTGGCCCGCTTCGACGAACTCCAGTCCCAGGATTTCCAGAAGCGCAACGAGACCAACGAGATCTACATCCCGCCGGGCCCGCGCCTCGGCGATGTCGTGGTCGAGGCCGAGGGCCTGTCCAAGCGTTATGGCGAGCGCCTGCTCTACGACGACCTCTCCTTCGACCTGCCCCCCGGCGGCATCGTCGGGGTCATCGGCCCCAATGGCGCGGGCAAGACCACCCTGTTCCGCATCATCACCGGCCAGGAGCAGCCGGACAGCGGTGAGCTGCGCATCGGCGACACGGTGAAACCCGCCTACGTGGATCAGAGCCGGGACGCCCTGGATGGCGCCAAGACGGTGTGGGAAGAGATCTCCGAGGGCCAGGACATCATCACCGTGGGCAGCTACGAGGTGCAGTCCCGGGCCTACCTCGGCCGCTTCAATTTCAAGGGCCCGGACCAGCAGAAGCGGGTGGGGGATCTGTCGGGGGGCGAGCGCAATCGCGTGCACCTGGCCAAGGTGCTGCGGGAGGGCGGCAACCTGCTGCTGCTGGACGAGCCCACCAACGACCTGGATGTGGAGACTCTGCGCGCCCTCGAGGAGGCGCTGTTGACCTTCCCCGGCTGTGCCGTGGTCATCTCCCATGATCGCTGGTTCCTGGACCGCATCGCCACCCATATCCTGTCCTTCGAGGGCGACAGCCGGGTGGAATGGTTCGAGGGCAACTTCGCCGACTACGAAGAGGACAAGAAACGCCGCCTCGGCGAGGAGTCCGTGCAACCCCACCGCATCCGCTACAAGGCCATCGACCGCTGACGCTGCCATGGAGAGGAACAGTCCCTACGCATTCTCTGTGCCTCCGTGGCTGCGTGAGAGAAAACGCCTTTCAACCCACCGCGTGGGGTTGCCCGCAGGGTGTGGTCATGGGTAACGAACTGGACCTCGGACACTTCCGGGCGCTGTTGGAGGCGCGCCGGGAGGAATTATTGCGGGATAGCGAAGGGGCCGCGGCCGCCGCCGATACGGTGGAGCTGGATCAGACCCGCCAGGGGCGGCTGTCACGCATGGATGCCATGCAGCAGCAGGCCATGGCCAAGGCCACCAACCAGCGCCGGGGCGGGGAGCTGCAGCGCATTGCGGCGGCCCTGAAACGCATCGACGACGGCGACTATGGCGTGTGCGTGGTGTGTGACGAACCCATTGCCGCGGGCCGCCTGGAGGTGAATCCCACGGCCACCCGGTGCATCCGGTGCGCCGAATGAGGGCGCGTTGATGGGCGATGGTCACAAGCGCCGGCGCGCCGTGCTGAAGAGGCTGGAGCGGCTGCTGGACAGGGCCGAGGTCCTGTTGCCGGCCGCCCCTGACGGCGTCCTGGAGGAGGATGTGTGGGCGTGGCGCTGGCGTCGCCAGGGCGGCATCGGCGGTCTCAGGGTCGTGCGCCATCTCCATGACATCGGCCTCGCCGAGCTCCATGGCGTTGAACGCCAGAAGATCCTGCTGGAGCGCAACACTCGCCAGTTCCTGGCCGGCCTGCCGGCCAACAACGCCCTGCTGTGGGGTGCCCGCGGCACCGGCAAGTCCTCCCTGGTGAAGGCGCTGCTCAACGCCTACGGCAATGCGGGCCTGCGGGTGGTGGAGGTGGACCGGGAGGAACTGGCGGATCTGCCGGAGATCATCGACCTGCTCCAGGGCCGGCCCGAGCGCTTCATCATCTTCAGCGACGACCTCTCCTTCGAGCAGGGCGACGCCAGCTTCAAGGCCCTGAAGGGGATCCTGGATGGTTCCGTCGCGGCGGTGCCGTCGAACGTGCTCATCTATGCCACCTCCAACCGCCGTCACCTGGTGCCGGAATATTTCGCGGAGAACGACCAGGCCCGCAACGTGGATGGCGAGATCCACCATGGTGAGGCGGTGGAGGAGAAGATCTCCCTGGCGGAGCGCTTCGGCCTGTGGTTGTCCTTCTATCCCTTCGACCAGGACACCTACCTCGGGATCGTGGCGGGCTGGCTCGAGACCCTGGGTTTCGAGGACCCGAATCCCGAACTCACCCGCCGGGAGGCCCTGCGCTGGGCCCTCGGGCGGGGATCCCGCAGCGGCCGCGCCGCCCAGCAGTTCGCCCGCGACTGGGTGGGCCACCATGGCCTGGAGGGGCCCGGAGCACCCCCTATGGAGGAATCGCCCCATGACTGACGACCCCGCCCGTCCCACCCCCGAGCACATCATGCGGGTGGAGGTGGATGCCGAACTCATCCATTCCGCGGACGACGTGGCCCTGGCTCTGGACCGCATGGCCCGGGAGGTCACGGCGGAGTTGGCCGAGGACAACCCCCTCATGCTGGCGGTGATGATCGGCGGCGTGGTGCCCTTCGCCGAACTCACCCTGCGCCTCGGCTTTCCCCTGGAGATGGATTACATCCACGCCACCCGCTACCGCGACGACGTCAAGGGCGGCGAACTCCACTGGCGCGCCCGCCCCGCCAAGTCCCTGGCGGGACGCCACGTGGTGGTAGTGGACGATATTCTCGATGAAGGCCTGACCCTGGCCGGGATCCTGCGCTACTGCCGCGACGAGGGGGCCGCCAGCGTGCGCTCGGCGGTGCTGGTGGACAAGCGCCATGACCGCAAGGACGGTATCCCGCGGGCGGACTTCACGGGCCTGGAGGCACCCGATCGCTATGTCTTCGGCTTCGGCATGGATTATCGCGGCTATCTGCGCAACGCCCGGGGCATCTACGCGGTGAGGGGCCTATGAACGACACACCCCTGCTGGCCATCATCGGCGGCACCGGCCTCACCAGCCTCAAGGGCCTGAAGCTGACTCGCCGCGAGGCCGTCAACACCCCCTTCGGCGAGCCCTCGGGGCCCCTCGTCCACGGCCTGATGAGCGATCGCCGGGTGGTGTTCCTGGCCCGCCACGGCTATGGCAGCACCATCCCGCCCCACCGGGTCAACTACCGTGCCAACCTGTGGGCCCTGCACCACTGCGGCGTCGGCAACGTGGTGGCGGTGAATGCGGTGGGAGGGATCCGCGCGGACCTGGCTCCCGGCGGCCTGGTAATCCCGGATCAGATCATCGACTACACCTTCTCACGCAAGCATACGTTTTTCGAGGAAGGCCTGAACCACGTGGTCCACGTGGACTTCACCCATCCCTACTGCGCCGCCCTGCGCCGCGCCCTGCTGGCGGGCGGCCGCGCCGGCGGGGTGCCGGCGGCAGACGGTGCCACCTATGGCGCCACCCAGGGACCGCGGCTGGAGACGGCGGCGGAGGTGGACCGCCTGGAGCGGGACGGCTGCGACGTGGTGGGTATGACCGGCATGCCCGAGGCCGCTCTGGCCCGGGAGCTGGGGTTGTGTTACGCCTCGTGCAACGTGGTGGCCAATGCCGCCGCGGGGCGGGGCGGTGATACCATCACCATGGCGGAGATCGAAGAGAACCTGAACCAGGGCATGGGACGGGTGCGCACCCTGCTGGAATACACCATCCCTCTCATCGAGACCTGAGGGTCTCCGCTGGCGCGACGTGACGGGCGACGACAGGGCAGAAGCGCGGGCGGTGGACCCGGAGGACCCCGACTGGGCCGGCCTGGATGACGCCATCGCAGGGTGCCTGTTGCGGGACGTGCCCGCCTTCGACAGGCGCATCCAGGGGCTGCGACGCCGCCGACGCCAGGGCCGGCCCTGGGACCGCGGCCTGGCCGCCCTCCGGGCCGATATGGCGCGTTCCAGCGCAGCGGTGGCCCGCCGGCGCGCCGCCCTGCCGCCTCTGCGCTATCCCGAGGATCTGCCGGTCTCCGCCGCACGCGCGGAACTGGTGGCGGCCATCCGCGCTCACCCGGTGGTGGTGGTGTGTGGCGACACCGGGTCCGGCAAGTCCACCCAGTTGCCCAAGCTGTGTCTGGAGGCCGGACTCGGGGTGCGGGGCCTGGTGGGCCATACCCAGCCCCGGCGCATCGCCGCCCGCAGCCTGGCGTTGCGCATCGCCGAGGAACTCGATACCCGGGTGGGGGAGGGGGTGGGGTTCAAGGTGCGCTTCCACGACCGCGTGGGGGCGGATGGCCATATCAAGCTTATGACCGACGGCATCCTGCTGGCCGAGACCCAGGGCGACCCCGACCTGCTGCAGTACGAGGCCCTCATCCTGGACGAGGCCCACGAGCGCAGCCTCAACATCGATTTCCTCCTCGGTTACCTCAAGGGGCTGCTGGCGCGCCGCCGGGACCTCAAGGTGATCATCACCTCTGCCACCATCGATCCCGATCGCCTGTCCCGGCACTTCGACGACGCCCCCGTAGTCCAGGTGGAGGGGCGCAGCCATCCCGTGGAGGTGCGTTACCGGCCCCTGGGACGCAGTGACGGGGAGGATGAAGGTCGGGACTACACCCAGGGGGTGGTGGAGGCGGTGGACGAGTTGTCCCGGGAGGGCCCGGGGGACGTGCTGGTATTCCTGCCCGGCGAGCGCCAGATCCGGGATGCCGAGGAAGCCCTGCGCAAGCACCATCCCGCGGGGGTGGAGATCCTGCCCCTGTATGCCCGCCTGTCCGTCGCCGAGCAGGCCCGCGTCTTCGCCATCGGCCGCAAGCGGCGCATCGTGCTCGCCACCAACGTGGCCGAGACCTCCCTCACGGTACCGGGGATCCGCTACGTGGTGGACGAGGGCCGCGCCCGCGTCAGCCGTTACAGCCATCGCAGCAAAGTGCAGCGGCTGCCGGTGGAAGCGGTGTCCAGGGCCTCGGCCGACCAGCGCAAGGGGCGCTGCGGGCGCCTCGGACCGGGGATCTGCATCCGGCTCTACGACGCGGCTGATTACGAGGCGCGTCGGGAGCACACCGAGCCCGAGATCCAGCGCACGAACCTGGCCGCCGTGATCCTCCAGATGGCGGCCCTGGGCCTGGGGCGGGTGGAGGACTTTCCCTTCGTGGACCCGCCCGATGGCCGTTACATCCGCGACGGCTACCGGCTGCTGGAGCAGCTCCAGGCCATGGATCGCGCCAAGGGTCTCACCGCCCTCGGCCGGCGCCTGGCGCGCCTGCCCCTGGATCCCAAGCTGGGGCGCATGATCCTGGCGGCCCAGGAGGGTGGCGGCCTGCGGGAGCTGCTCATCATCACCAGCGCCCTGTCGGTGCAGGATCCCCGGGAGCGTCCCCGGGATAAGCGTGCCGCCGCCGATGCCCTGCACCGGGAGTCGGCCGATCCGCGCTCCGAGTTCCTGTCCTACGTGGGCCTGTGGGACTTCTACCACGAACAGGCCCGCCACCTGTCCCGCAACAAGCTGCGGGCCCTGTGCCGGGAACGTTATCTGAACGCCTCGCGCATGCGTGAGTGGCACGATGTCCATCAACAGGTGCTGGGCCTGCTCCACGATCAGGGGGTGCAGGTGGAGGCGGCGGAGGCGGACTATGAGACCGTCCACCGGGCCGTGCTCACGGGCCTGCTGGGCAACATCGGCTTCAAGGAGCGGGACGAACGCTACCAGGGTGCCCGCAACACCACTTTCCAGATCCATCCCGGCACCCTGCTGGGCAAACGCCGGCCCAAGTGGGTGGTGGCGGGGGAGCTGGTGGAGACCAATCGCATCTACGCCCGGGTGGTGGCCCAGGTGGAGCCCCCCTGGATCGAGGCGGCGGGGGCCCACGAGGTGCGCCGCCGTTACCACGACCCCCACTTCGAGCCCCGTGCCGGCCGCGTGATGGCCTTCGAACGGGTCACCCTCTTCGGCCTGCCGCTGGCCAGCGGGCGGCGGGTGGACTACCAGTCCATCGATTCGCCCGAGGCCCGCGCCATCTATATCCGCGAGGCCCTGGTGGCGGGGGGCTACCGGGGACGGGGCGCCTTCGCGGCCCACAACCGGCTGCTGGTGACGGAGCTGGAAGAGCTGGAGCACAAGTCCAGGCGCCGGGATATCGTGGTCACGCCGGAGCGTCTGTTCGAGTTCTTCGACGCCCGGGTGCCGGCCGACGTGGCCAGCAACCGTGCCCTGGACCGCTGGCTCGGGACAAAGAACGGCGGCGGTTCCCGGGCCCTTCACCTCTCCCGCGAGGACCTGGTCGAAGCCATGCCGGAGGGAGTGGATGCCCGGCGTTTCCCGGAATACCTCGAGGTGGATGGCCAGCGTCTGCCCCTGACCTACCGCCACGCGCCCGGCGCCGAGGAGGACGGAGTGACCCTGGAACTGCCCCTGCCCCTGCTCAACCGGGTCGATACCGAGGGGGTGCGCTGGCTGGTGCCGGGGCTGTTCCGGGAACTCCTGGAGCAGCTGCTGCGGGCCCTGCCCAAGCACTATCGCAAGCGTTTCGTGCCGGTGCCGGATTTCGCCCGCGCCGCGGCGGATGCCCTGCCCTGGGGCCAGGGACCCCTGGGCCCGGCCCTGGCCGCGGAGCTCAAACGCATGACCGGTACCGAGGTGCCCGAAGAGGAATGGCGTTGGGACGGCCTGCCGGACCACCTGCGCATGCGTTTCAAGCTGGTGGACGAAGACGGCGGGACGCTGGATACGGGGCGCGACCTCGCCGTCCTCAAGGCCCGCTGGGCCGACCGGGCCTCGGCGGCCTTCGGTGGCCGGGGGCCGGCGGGCTGGGGGCGGGAGGACATCACCCACTGGGATTTCGGCGACCTCCCGGAGGTAGTGGAGGAGGTACGGGGCTCCCTGACCCTAAGGGGCTATCCCGCCCTGGTGGATCGCGGTGACCGCGTGGCCCTGCGGCTGTTCGACCGCGCGGCGACCGCCCATCAGGAACACCGCCGCGGGCTGCGGCGGCTCTTCGCCCTGCGCTTCGCGCCCCAGCTCAAGCAGGCGGCGCGGCGCATCGGGGACCGGGAACAGATGTGCCTGCTGTACGCGGCCCTGGGTACCACCCGCCACGCCGCCGATTGCGACGAGTTGCGCACGGCCCTGGTGCTGGCGGCGGTGGAGCGCACCTTCATGGCGGAGGGGACGGCGGTGCGCAGCCAGGCCGAGTTCGAGCGCCGGGCGAGCGCCGGTCAGGGGCGGCTGGTCAAGCATCTCGAGGATACCGGGGCGATGGTAGTGGAGATCCTGCGCCTCGCGCGCGAGGTGGCACTAGCCATCGACGACATGCCCCGCTCCGCCATGGAAGACGCGCGGCGAGACCTCCGGGGCCAGTTGGAGGGCCTGGTGTATCCCGGTTTCCTGCTTCATACCTCGGCCCGTTGGCTGGGGCATCTGCCCCGTTTCCTGCATGCCATGAAAGTACGGACCCAGCGGCTGCTGCAACAGCCGGACCGCGATAGCCGACTCGGCGCCCGCCTGACTCCCCTGGAGTCTCGTTACCTGGCCCTGCGTGAGCGCGAGGCGACGACCCCGGGCCATGGTGCGGATGTCGCCGAAACGCGCTGGCTGCTGGAGGAACTGCGAGTATCCCTGTATGCCCAGGAGTTGAAGACCAGCGTGCCGGTGTCCATCAAGAAGCTGGAAAGGCGCCTGGACGAACTGGAGCTGGGGCTGTCGGGCTGAAGCCCGACCTACTAAAAGCGTAAAAGCGTAACCGCGAAAGACGCGAAATGACGCGAAAAGGGAGAAGGTCAGGGAGGAGTGGCAGTTTGAAAAGGCGCAGCGGATCCACCGTTTCGGCGTCAGCAGAGCAGACGCACGGGTGGTAATCTTTTCTCCTTTCCCATTTCCCCTGGGGAGAAGGACAGAAGCGCCAGGGGTCAGCCTGGAGGTCGGGATTCATCCCGACATTAAACCCTGCCGCACGCACCACGGGCCGGGTGGGAATGCACCGCAGGCTGTCGGGCTGAAGCCCGACCTACAGCCCGACCTACAGAGATAGCACCACCGCCCGTTCCAGCGGCACGGATGTAGGTCGGGATTCATCCCGACATTAAAGCTCAGTCGTAGATCCCGGTCAGGTACCAGCGCCACTCCCGCCGTTCGAAACGCAGGTGGGTGGGTCCCTCACCCAACTCGCCCAGACGCACCAGGAACTGGTTGGGTCCCTCGAAGAAGGCGAAATCGATGCTCTGGAGCAGGCCGCTCACGTCGTTGACCCGGGCCTCCAGCAGGCGCTGGCGCACCCAGACGGGGTCGATATCCCCGCTGCCGCCTCTGTCCCGGACCCAGCGGGCGCCCCGTTTGACCATGTCCGACAGGGTCCCCTCCTGCCCGACCGTGTTGTCGATGCGATTCTCCAGGTGCCATTCCAACTGCGCCGTGCGATGGCGCTGCACCGCCTCCAAGTCCACCAGGGCGCGGATGGTGCCCGTATTATCCTCTGCCACGGCGGTGTCCAGCCGGTAGACGTGGAGGTAGGGCCAGGCGCCATAGGCCAGGGCCGCAACCAGCAGGAGGGAAAAAAGGAAACGCATGATCGATAATCTCTCGCGGTCAGCAGGGGCATGAGAGGAGCACCCGCACGGGGAGCATCAGGATAGCAGTTTTTCGATGCGGATATCGGGCGCCGGGAGAACTCCGCCATGTCTGTGCCAACCCCTGAGTACCCTCGACTGCGCCCTGATGAGCACGACATGCCGGGTCGTCTAGGCTTCACGGAAGTGCAATAGGGCAACGCCCGTGGGATACTTCGGGCGGTATTCGACTGCCGCCGTCCGTGGCCCCAACGGCCGGCGTTCCGTCCGAACCTGGCGAAGCCGTTCTGACAACCCTGACGAGACCAGTGCCCAATGAAGGACGTGATCGATCCTCAGGAAGTGCTCACCCTCGAGCGGTTGTTCCTCGAGCGGGTCCGGCGTAGCCCTGCCGGGGCGGCCTACCGCTATTTCCAGAAATCGACCGGCCAATGGCAACAGATCACTTGGCGCGGGGCCTTCGACGAGGTGTGCCGCTGGCGCGCGGCGCTCGCGGCAGAGGGCCTGAACCGCGGCGATCGCGTGGCGGTGGCCCTGCGTAACTGTCCAGACTGGGTGTACTTCGATATCGCGGCCCTCAGCCTCGGCCTGGTGGTCGTGCCGCTCTACACGGATGACCGCCCGGAGAATACGGCATATATCCTTGAGGATGCTCAGAGCAGAGTATTGCTGATCCAGGACGCCAAATTCTGGACGCGCCTGGCGCCTGCCGTGCATGGGGATTCGCCGCTGCAGCGGGTGTTGCTGCAGCAGGGAGGTCAGGACAGCGGAGCAGAAGAGGATTCGAGGGTCCGGTCGGTGCAGGAGTGGCTGCCCGGCGAGGCCGATGCCTGGACCTCAGAGTCGGCGGACGGCAATGAGCTGGCCTCCATCGTTTATACCTCCGGCACGACCGGCAGACCCAAGGGGGTCATGCTCAGTCATATGAACATGATGTCCGTGGCCTACGGCGGATTACAATTGGTGGATGTGGATACCGAGGACCTGTTCCTGTCCTTCCTGCCCCTGTCCCATACCCTGGAACGGACCGGCGGCTATTATCTGCCCATGATGGCGGGGTCCTGCGTAGCCTACTCCCGTTCCATCGCCCAGCTGGCCACCGACCTGCAGCAGATACGGCCAACCTTGATGATCGCGGTGCCGCGGATCTTCGAGCGGGTCTATGGCCGCATTCAGCAGCAGATGAAGGACAAAGGTACGCTGGCCCGCCGCCTGTTCGACCTCACCGTGGCCGTGGGCTGGCGGCGTTTTTGCTACCAGCAGGGACGACAGGGATGGACCCCGTCCCTGTTGGCATGGCCGCTGTTGGAGAAGCTGGTGGCCGGCAAGGTGACGGGTAAGCTGGGCGGGCGCCTGCGGCTGGCCGTGAGCGGTGGGGCGCCGCTGAATGATACGGTGGCCCGGATGTTCATCTCCCTCGGCGTCCCCATCCTCCAAGGCTACGGTCTGACCGAGACCAGCCCCGTGATCAGCGTGAATGCCCTGGAGGATAACGAGCCGCGCAGTGTCGGGGTGACGCTGCCAGGGATCCAGGTGCGCGTCGGCGACAGTGATGAGTTGATAGTGCGCGGCCCGGGTGTCATGTTGGGTTATTGGAACAACGATCAATGGACCCGTGAGATGATCGACGAAGACGGTTGGCTCCACACCGGCGATCAGGCGCGCATCGAGAACGGCCACATCTATATCACTGGTAGAATCAAAGACATCCTGGTCCTGTCCAACGGCGAAAAGGTGCCGCCTGGGGACATGGAGAGTGCCATCTGCCTGGATGAACTCTTCGACCAGGCGATCATCATCGGCGAAGGCCGGCCCTTCCTCAGCGCCATCGTGGTGCTCAATCCGGATGCCTGGCGTGAATTCGCGGCCGCGCACGGTTTTGCGACGGACGACCCCAAGGCCGTCGAGGATCCCAAGGCCCATCAATTGGTAGTGAAACGGGTCGCGGCGCAGTTGAAGGACTTCCCCGCCTATGCCCGGGTCCGCAAGGTGCTCCTGACCCTGGAGCCCTGGACCATCGATTCGGGACTGCTCACGCCCACCATGAAGGTCAAGCGGAATCTCGTGCTGGAGCGTTTCGCGGATGAAGTCGAGGAGGTCTACGAAGAGGGGGCGGTGGGGCGCTGAATCAGAAGGTCCAGTTGAGCTGGGCGCTCAGGATATCCACTTCCGACTCGAACTCGCCCTCTAGCACGTGGCCCGTGGTGGCGTTCGTCAGCCGGATCTTGCGATCCGGCATGAACAGATGGGCGTAGCCCACGTCCAGGTTGATGGACGGGGTGGCCGCGAAGCTGAAGCCGGCGGTCACCCAGGTGCGGTCCTCGTCCGGGATGCGCGGGCTCACCCGGTCATTGCGTTTGGCCGCCGCCTGGTCGTAGGCGACACCGAAGCGCCATGTCCACGTGGGTGAGGGGGTGTAGGTCATGCCCAGGGCGACGCGGAAGGAATTGTCCCAGTCCTCTTCTATCACCAGATTCGGGGCGCCGTTATCGAATTCCACCACCAGGCTGTCGAAACGGCTCCAGCGGGTCCAGGTGATGTCCCCCATGAGGGACCAGCGGTCGCTCAGTTGCTGGAAGCTGGAGATGGATACGATCTCCGGCAGAGTGAGGTCGGCGCTGGCCCCACTGTCCGAGAGCACGGTGGGAAGGGCGTTCACGGCGTTACGGAAGCTTGCGGCGGCGGCCGCGTCGGGCAGCCGGTAGTCGGCAGAGCCATCCAGTTCCAGTTCCACCTTGGAGCGGTAGGAGAGGCCGATACGGGTCCGTGAGTCAGGCTGGAACAGCACGCCGACGTTGAAGCCGTAGCCCCAGTCGTCGCCCTCAAGCTTGACGCGGCTGTCCACCGTCGCGTTGGCCGGCCCGCCCAGCGCACCGCAGGTGCCAGAGGTCACGCCAGAGACGCCTTGCTGGAGCAGGCCGCCGCACACCCCGAAGTTGTCGATGGCGTTGGAGAACTCCTTGAGGTCCCCGTGCAGGGCGCTGACTCCCAGCCCCACCGACCAGCGCGGTGTCACCTGGAAGGCCACCGAGGGGTTGATGTTCACGGTGCGCAGGTCGCTTTCCAGGGCGTGGTAGCGGCCCTGCCAGCCGTCGTCGTAGTCGGTGGACAGCCCGAAGGGCACCGTGATGCCGAGACCCGCGGTCCAGCGATCATCGATGGCGTGGGAGTAGAAGAGATTGGGCACCACCGCGTTCACACCACCGTCGCCGCCATCGCCGCCCTCAAGCGACGCTCCACCGGCGGTTTGGGAATTGCTGTCCTTGAACTTCGTGGAGGGCAGGATGACATGGGCGCCGCCCAGAAACTGGGAATTGCCGAGGCGCGTCATGCCGGCCGGGTTGGCGTAGATGGTGGAGGCATCCTCGGCACTGGCGGCACCGCCGGCCAGGGCATTGCCCAAGCCACTGACGCTGTATTCGAACAACATGAAGCCCGCAGCGCAAGCCTGCTGGCTGCCCACGGCCAGGACCCCGGCGACCCAGAGGGCCGTGATTCGTTTGATGGTGGCCATGCGGTCCTGCTCTCCGTTGGTGTCAACCTGATCTTTAAAACGTGAAAGTCGCGAAGCACGAACTCCCCTCTCCCTCTGGGAGAGGGATGGGGTGAGGGAACGAGCATGGCGATACGCGCTCCTCTTTCATCATCTCGGGCGGCGCGTATCGCCATGAGCCCGTATCGCCATAAGAATTAACTGGCTTGCAACCCGATTAATTCTAAAGCTTTTTATCATCGAATGGCCCGGGCGGCAACGGCCCAGCGAGGCGTTGTCATCGGGGCGGGAGTTTAACCCGCATTCACAGGGCGTGTCCCATGCCGCCGGTGGACGGGCCCGTCGCATCGGGCGCGGCGTCACTCAGCATGGCGCGCTGGGCCTCAGCCAATTGCTCGGGCGACATCTCCCGGGTCAGGGACTCCAATACCTGGCCGGCGTTCTCGGCGCCGTTGACCACCGCCAGAGACAGCCATTGGTAGGCCAGGACGTAGTCCTTTTCGATGCCATACTCGTCCTTCATGAGCAACTGCCCCAGGGCGAGTTGCGCCGGCCCGAATTGTTGCTGGGCGCTGCGCTGGTACCCGTCCAGCATGCGGACCGGATCCGCCGCTACCCCGTATCGTCCCCAGCGATACATGGCGCCCACGGTGTATTGATCCCGAGCCCGGCCGGCCTCTGCCGCCCGCAGGTACCAGCGCCCAGCCTCGGCGTCATCCTGGGGCACGCCGTAGCCGTTGGCGCACAGCCAGCCCATAAGAGACTGGGCCTCCGCCAGTCCCTGGGCGGCGGCGCGGCCCAGCCAGCGGGCCGCCTCGATGTAGTCCAGGGCTACTTCGTCGGCGTTGGCATACATGACGCCGAGCCGGAACTGGGCCTGGGTATTGCCCTGTTCCGCCGCGCGGGTGAGCAGGGCGACAACTTGCTGCATGTCTTCAGCCATGGTGGCCGGCCCCGGGGCTCAGGCGTCTTCTCCCAGGGGCCGCGGCTCCCGGGTCTCGGACATCAGGCCCACGGCCTCGTCGGTGTTGCGGGCATGGATGATGCGCAGGGTGTAATCGGCATCCGCGGGCAGTGCGGCACGAAGCCTGCGGACTTCTTCCCGGGCCGGACGATAGGCGGCGAATTCGGCCACCCGATCGAAGTCTTTGCCGGGGCGTTGTTGGTAGATGTAGTAGGGCATGGTTTGGTTCTCACTCATGGTCAGGAAACGGCCACCGCAGCACATGGCCGGCGGCCCGTGATGGCCTGCGGATAGCACTGCCGCCACCCCGAATTCCCGATGGAAGACAGGGTTTTAGTGTCTCCCTTTCGATGTGGGAAATAAAACCCATGGATGGAAAGTCAATAGCTTTGCACCCTGCGGGCCCTATGTTCTAATGACCGCCCGCCGCGCGCCCTGGGTACAGGGCAATCTTTGAATCACCAGAGGAGCAAGCATTCTATGAAAAGATTATTGTCTATGGTCTTTATGATGGCACTCGCATCCGCGGGTCCAGTAGCCGCCGATAGCGGATCGGCCCAGGGCATGCCGGAGGGCATGCAGGCCTTCGATATCAACCAGACGGTGCTCAAGGTGCCCCTGGCGGAGGACGTGTCCGCGGACGATGCCATCGATGCCCTGCAATCCAAGGCCATCGCCCTGAATATGAAGTTCGTCGCCCACCAACCCCTGTCCAAGGAACTCGAGGCCCGCGGCGTCGACTCGGGACGTCTCGAGATCTTCCAGTTCTGCAACCCCAGCGACGCCCACAAGATGGTGACCCATAACATCATCTTCGCCGCCTACATGCCGTGTCGCATCGCCCTGGTGGAGGATGGTGACGGCCGGATGTGGCTGATGATGATGAACCTCGACATGCTTATCAACGCCGCGCCTCTCCCACCCGATGTCATGGAAGTGGCGGAGAGCGTGAACGATACCTTGAAGGCCATCATGTACGCAGGCGCCAACGGCGAGTTCTGATTCCGCTCACATAGCCTCCGGACCATTGCACATGCACAGGGAAGTGCCATGGCACGGCGTGTTTGCAGGCTTTATCTGCCCCGTTGAGTTGCCACCCCTGCCAGTGAAGGCGCTTCCTTTGTCGGGCTGAAGCCCGACCTACGCAACACACCCCACCGCCCATTCCTTTGGCACGGATGTAGATACTCCGTTTCCTGTCAAACAGTCTGTAGGTAGGTTGCTCTCGGCAACCGACCTACGCCTCTGTCCTTCTCCCTTTTCGCGTCATTTCGCGTCTTTCGCGGTTACGCTTTTTGTAGGTCGGGATTCATCCCGACATTCAACCTGCTGATTTCTTGGCGTTCCTGGCGTCTTGGCGAGAAGAAATTCTTCTCACTACACCCACGAATTCTGCTGACGAGCCAAAAGGTTTTGCGGCGGATGTCCCATACCGGGCGTGAAACGTGTCAAGTTTTTCCCAATGCTTCCGACACACTCTTAGTTATTGGTCGTTCCCGGGAACGGAAGGGCAGGCAATGTGCCCCGAATGGGGATGCCACTGCGACGCCGGGGGGGGCGGCGGTGGCAACGGTGACGAGGAGCGGAGGCGGCACTTCATATGTTGTACAAGGAATCACGGGACCTCAGTGCCGAGTGTCTGCGCTTGGTCCTGCCCATCATCTCGCGCAACGGTCTGGCGGCGAACCCCGTCAATTACACCGTCTGCTATGAGTACGTCACGGGCATCAACCCGAAGCTGAAACAGGCTTTCGACGACCTGCTGTCCAAGGACGAACTGGACGACGATGCCATGGAGCAGCTTTACCTGTGCCATGTGTCACCCTGCAACATCGACCACATCCAGTCCGTGGAGGACCAGATGGGGGCGGTCCTCACGGACGTCACTGAATCGGTGCGGGAGGCCAACAATCAGGCCTCTTTCCTCAACAGCTCCATCAGCAACTGCCGCGAGCGTCTGGCGCCCAATATCACCATGGACGAGTTGCGCACGGTGGTGGATGGCCTGGCCAGCGATACCCATTCGGTGAAGATGGCCAATGAAATGCTCCAGAGCCAGTTGTCGGCCACCATGCGGGAGGTGGAGGATCTGCGCCAGGAACTCGACAAGGCCCGCATGGAGGCTCTCACGGATCCCCTCACCGGCCTCATCAACCGCAAAGGGCTTGCGGACGCCCTGGACCAGGCTCTCGCCGCCTGTTCCGACGGAAGCCCTCAGCCCATCTGCCTGCTGATGCTCGATATCGATGAATTCAAGGACGTCAACGACAACTACGGTCACCTGTTCGGTGACAAGGTCATTCGCATGGTGGCCAAGACCATCGCGGATAATATCAAGGGCAAAGATACCGCCGCCCGCTATGGCGGTGAGGAGTTCGCCGTGTTGCTGCAGGGGACCCATCTCGCTGGTGCCGAGAGTCTGGCCGAGACCATGCGGCTGGCCATTGGTCGCGGCAAGATAAAGCGTCTGGATACCGGTGGCTCCATCGGCAATGTCACCATCTCCATCGGCGTGGCTTGCCACAATGGCCACGAGTCCGCCCTCGACCTCATCGGCCGCGCAGATGCTGCCCTCTACCGTTCCAAGGAGACCGGCCGCAACCGGGTCACGGTCGCGCCCTGACGTCGGTTCCGATATCCCCGCGCCCTCTGGTAACCTGCGCCCTGGCTTATGACGCGAGAGAGGCAGGTCCATGGCTGAGCGCAGCAACTTCGGGTTCGAGGGCAGGAACGTGATGGTCACCGGTGCCGCCGGAACTCTGGGGCGGGCCACGGCCCGGGCCTTCCACGACGCCGGCGCCCGCCTGGCCCTGCTGGATCTCGACGAGGCGGGGTTGCGAGAGGTGGCGGGAGGGCTCGACGGCGCCCGTCCCTATGTCCTCGACATCACCGACGCGGGGGTGGTCAAGGAAGCCATGGAACGGATCCTGAATGACATGGGCCGGGTGGATATCCTGGCCAACATCGCCGGCGGCTTCGCCATGGGGCCGCTGCTCCAGGACACGGACGATGCCACCTGGCAACGCATGTTCGATCTCAACCTGCGATCCGTGTTCAACACCTGCCGTGCGGTGGTGCCCCACATGCTGGAGGCGGGTTTCGGGCGCATCATCAATGTCTCCGCCCGAGCCGCCCGGGAGGGCAAGGGTAAGATGGGACCCTACTGTGCGTCCAAGGCGGGTGTCATCACCCTCACCGAGAGCCTGGCCCGGGAGAACTGGGACTCTCCGGTCAACGTCAACTGCATCCTGCCGGGCACCATCGACACCCCGCCCAATCGGGAATCCATGCCCGATGCCGATTTCGCCGCCTGGGTGACACCGTCTGCCCTGGCGGATGTCATCCTGTTCCTGGCGGCCGAGGAGAGCCGCGCCATCAACGGCGCTGCGATCCCCGTCTACGGCCGTTCCTGATCCCTCTGCCGCCGCCCGGCGGCCTCTCGCCGGGCCGTTCAGGGGCCGGTGATTCCGTCCCCTGCCTGGCCCGGCACCCACGGATTTCAACCACTTGCGTGATCGATGGGGTGGTCCGCCCGGGGGGGCCGGGAAACAGCCAATGGTTGGGGTGTTCCCTGAAGGGAAGGCGGCGCCCAGACCGCCTGAAGTATGCTCAGACAAGGCGAAATGTGATATATTTCGCGGCTTTATTGCTGCATAGATTTGTCGCCGGAGCCCCCCAGAACCATGGTCGATTTTGCCAAAGAAGTCCTCCAGATCAACATCGAGGAGGAGATGCGCCAGTCCTACCTGGATTACGCCATGAGCGTAATCGTGGGCCGGGCCCTGCCGGATGTGCGCGACGGCCTCAAACCGGTGCACCGGCGCATCCTGTTCTCCATGCACGAGAACAACAACAGCTGGAATCGGCCCTACGTGAAATGCGCCCGCGTGGTGGGTGACGTGCTGGGCAAATACCACCCCCACGGTGACACCGCCACCTACGATGCCCTGGTGCGCATGGCCCAGGATTTCGCCATGCGCAACCCCCTCATCGACGGCCAGGGCAACTTCGGCTCCGTGGATGGCGATCCCCCGGCGGCCTACCGGTACACCGAATGTCGCATGACCAAACTCAGCACGGCCCTCCTCGAGGACATCGAGAAGGAGACCGTGGAGTTCGTGCCCAACTACGACGAGAAAGAGAAGGAACCGACGGTCCTGCCGAATCGGTTCCCCAACCTGCTGGTGAACGGCGCCACGGGCATCGCCGTGGGCATGGCGACCAACATCCCGCCCCACAACCTCGCCGAAACGGTGGACGGTGTGCTGGCCATGCTGGACAACCCGCAGATCTCCGTGGCCGAGCTCATGGAATACATCCCGGGGCCGGATTTTCCCACCGCGGGCTTCATCAACGGCGCCGATGGCATTCGCGAGGCCTACGAGACCGGGCGTGGCCGCATCTACGTGCGGGCGCGTTGCCACATCGAGGAGGTTCCCGAATCCGGGCGCCAGCGCATCGTCACTACGGAGATCCCATACCAGGTTAACAAGGCCCGCCTCCAGGAACGCGTCGCCGAGCTGGTGAAGGAGAAGAAGCTCGAGGGCATCACCGAGATCCGCGATGAATCGGACAAGGACGGCATGCGGGTGGTATTCGAGCTGCGCCGGGGCGAGATGGCGGAGGTGGTGCTCAACAATCTCTATCAGCACTCCCAGTTGCAGGTGGTGTTCGGCATCAACATGGTGGCCCTGGTGGACGGCCAGCCCCGCCTGCTCGATCTGCGGGCCCTGCTGGACGCCTTCCTCCGCCACCGCCGCGAGGTGGTGACGCGGCGCAGTGTCTTCGAGCTGCGCAAGGCCCGGGACCGGGCCCACATCCTGGAAGGGCTGGCGGTGGCCCTGGCCAACATCGACGATGTCATCGAACTCATCCGCACCTCCAGGTCGCGGGACGAGGCCAGGGAACGCCTGGTGTCCACGGTGTGGGCCCCCGGTGAGGTGGCGGCCCTGCTGGAGCGCGCCGATGCCGAGTCCACGCGGCCCGACGGCCTGGCGGAGGGCATGGGTTTCGGCGAGGCCGGCTACCGGCTGTCGATCAACCAGGCCCAGGCCATCCTGGAGTTGCGCCTCCATCAGTTGACGGCCCTGGAGCAGGACAAACTGTTCGAGGAGTACCGTGGCATCATCGGCCAGATCGTCGATCTGCTCGAGATCCTCCAGAACCCCGATCGCATGACCCAGGTGATTCGAGAGGAATTGGAGCGGGTAAGGGACGAGTACGGCAACAAGCGTCGCACCGAGATCATCGACACCCACCTGCGCCTCAGCCTCGAAGATCTCATCACGGAGGAGGAGGTGGTGGTGACCCTGTCCCACGCCGGCTACGTCAAGGCCCAGCCCGCCGGTGTCTATTCCGCCCAGCGCCGCGGTGGCAAGGGCAAGATCGCCACCTCGGTGAAGGAGGCGGACTTCGTCGACAAGATGTTCGTCGCCAACAGCCACGACACTGTATTGTGCTTTTCCAGCTCCGGCCGCGTGTACTGGCTCAAGGTCTACGAGTTCCCCCAGGCCGGGCGTTCCGCCCGTGGTATGCCCATCGTCAACCTGCTGCAGCTGGAGCAGGGCGAGCGCATCCAGACCGTGCTGCCGGTGACCGATTTCGACAGGCCCGGCTACGTGCTGCTGGCCACCGCCAAGGGTATCGTCAAGAAGACCCCCCTGAAGGACTATTCCCGTCCCCGCAGCTCCGGCATCATCGGCATCGAGCTGATGGACGACGATGCCCTGGTGGGAGCCCGCATCACGGACGGCGAGCAGGACATCATGTTGTTCAGCAGCGACGGCATGGCCATCCGCTTCGGCGAGGGCCAAGTGCGTTCCATGGGCCGCGTGTCCCGCGGCGTGCGGGGCATGCGCCTGCCCGCCGGCCAGCGCATCATCGCCATCATCATCCCCGAAGAGGGTGATATCCTCACCGTCACCGAGCATGGCTACGGCAAGCGCTCGGCCCTCGAGGAGTTCAGGGCCCAGGGGCGCGGCGGCCAGGGCCTCATCGCCATCAAGTCCAGCCCCCGCAACGGCGCCCTGGTGTCGGCCATCCAGGTGGGCGAGGACGACGAGATCATGCTCATCTCCAACGCCGGCACCCTGGTACGTATCCGTGCCGGCGAGATCTCCCGTCTCGGTCGCATTACTCAGGGCGTCAGGGTCATGAGCATGGCCAAGGGCGAGAAGCTGGTGGCGGCGGAGCGCGTGGTGGATGAGGCCGAGGTGGACCCCGCGGCCGGCGCGGACGTGACCCCTGAATGAATCCATCAAAACCCAAACCAAAGGATAATCATGGCTAGAGTCTTCAATTTCAGCGCCGGTCCGGCGATGCTTCCGGAACCCGTTCTGCAGCAGGCCCGTGAGGAGATGCTGGACTGGCGGGGCACCGGTATGTCGGTGATGGAGATGTCCCATCGCGGCAAAGAATTCATCTCCATCGCCGAGGAGGCGGAGGCGGACCTCCGGGAACTGATGGCGATACCGGATGACTACGCCGTGCTGTTCCTGCAGGGCGGCGCCACCAGCCAGTTCGCCATGGTGCCCCTGAACCTGCTACGGGGTCGCGGGACCGCCGATTACGTCAATACCGGCCAGTGGTCCAAGAAGGCCATCGCCGAGGCCCGGCGCTTCTGTGAGGTCAACGTGGCCGCGGACACCGCCGAGGGCGGCTTCACTCGGGTGCCCCCGCAGGCGGAATGGCAGCGTTCGGCGGACGCCGCCTATGTGCACTACACCCCCAACGAGACCATCGGCGGGGTGGAGTTCCAGTGGATCCCGGACACCGGGGACGTACCCCTGGTGGCGGATATGTCCTCCACCATCCTGTCGCGCCCCGTGGACGTGTCCCGGTACGGCGTCATCTACGCCGGTGCCCAGAAGAATATCGGTCCGGCCGGGCTCACCCTGGTCATCGTGCGCAAGGATCTGATGGGGGGGGCCGGCGATGCGGTGCCCGCCATGTTCAATTACGCCGTTCATGCCGAAGCCGATTCCATGTACAACACCCCTCCCACCTACGCCTGGTACCTGGCGGGGCTGGTGTTCAAGTGGCTCAAGGACCTCGGTGGGCTCGCGGCCATGGCGGACATCAACGGCCGCAAGGCGGCGAAACTGTACGACTTCATCGACGCCAGCGGCTTCTACAGCAACCCCGTCGAGGTGGCGGCCCGTTCGTGGATGAATGTGCCCTTTACCCTGGCCGATGATAGCCTGGACAAGCGCTTCCTCGAAGAGGCGGCCGCGGCCGGCCTGCATACCCTGAAGGGCCACCGTTCGGTGGGCGGCATGCGCGCCAGTATCTACAATGCGATGCCGGAGGCGGGCGTGGACGCGCTCATCGATCTCATGCATGAATTCCAGCGCATCAACGGCTGATGCCATCGCTGTTCCGCCAACAGGAGAAACAGGTTTCCCCATGTACAGAATCCTTACCCTCAATAACATCTCCCTGGCCGGCCTGGAACGTCTGCCGCGGGACCACTACGAGATCGCCTCAGAGTTCAGCGCTCCCGATGCCATCCTCCTGCGCTCCCACAAGATGCACGACATGGTGATCCCCAAGAGCCTGAAGGCCGTGGGCCGGGCCGGGGCGGGTGTCAACAACATCCCGGTGGAGCGCATGAGCGCCGCCGGGATCCCCGTGTTCAACGCCCCCGGGGCCAACGCCAACGCCGTCAAGGAACTGGTGTTGGCGGGGATGCTGCTGGGGGCACGCAACATCTGCAAGGCCTGGGACTTCGCCCGCACCCTGACGGGTGACGACGCCGGGATCAACACTCAGGTTGAGAGCGGCAAGAAGAACTTCGTGGGTACGGAACTCCCCGGCAAGACGCTGGGGGTCATTGGCCTCGGCGCCATCGGTGTGCAGGTGGCCAACGCCGCCAAGGCCCTGGGCATGAACGTGGTGGGCTTCGATCCGCAAATTACCGTAGGCCGCGCCTGGCAGCTCTCGGCCGACGTGCAGAAGGCCACCAGCGCCGACGACTTGCTGGCACGGGCCGACTTCGTCACCTTCCACGTTCCGCTGGTGGATGCCACCCGCCACATGATCAATGCCGAGCGCCTGCGCTACATGCGGGACGGCGTAGTGATCCTGAACTTCGCCCGCGACGGCATCGTGGACGACGAGGCAGTATGTGCCGCTATCGACGCCGGCAAGGTACGGGCCTACGTCTGCGACTTCCCTTCGAACCTGCTGAAGCAGCACCAAAGGGTCATCACCCTGCCCCATATCGGCGCCTCCACGATCGAGGCGGAGGAAAACTGCGCGGTCATGGTGGTGGACCAAGTGCGGGATTACCTGGAGCAGGGCACCATTGTCAATTCGGTGAATTTTCCTGCGGTGGAGATGCCCCGCAACGGAGGGCACCGTCTGACGGTGGTCAATGCCAACGTACCGAACATGCTGGGCCAGATCTCTACCGATCTGGCGCAGGCGGGACTCAACATCATCGACATGGTGAATAAGTCCAAGGGCGAGATCGCCTATACCATCGCCGATGTGGAACAACCCATCACCGACGCCGTGATCCAGGAGATCGCGGGTATCGAAGGGGTACTGGGTGTGCGGGCGCTGTGACCCCAAGCCGCACCGACCGCGAACATCGGGTTCCGCCACCCTTGGCAAGTGACACGACGACATGAGCGACAGCAAAGGTGACGCGGAGTCCACGTTGGCGGGGTTGCGCGCCGAGATCGATGGCGTGGACCAGGCTATCCAGGACCTGTTGAACAAGCGCGCCCGCCTCGCCAAGGCCATCGCCGGGGCCAAGTTCGCAAATGGTGAGATCGCCGACTTTTATCGCCCGGAGAGGGAGGCGGCGGTACTGCAGAAGGTCATCGAGCGCAACGAGGGTCCCCTGCCCGATGAGGAGATGGCCCGCCTGTTCAGAGAGATCATGTCCGCCTGTCTGGCCTTCCAGCGTCCCCTGCGGATTGCCTACCTCGGGCCCGCCGGCACCTTCACCCAGGCGGCCGCCCTGAAGCACTTCGGTCATTCCGTGTCGACCGTGGCCCTCGATACTATCGACCAGGTGTTCCGGGAAGTGGAGGCGGAAGAGGCTCACTATGGCGTGGTGCCGGTGGAGAACTCTACCGAGGGCGTGGTCACCCATACCCTGGATTCCTTTCTCAGTTCGCCCCTCAAGATCTGCGGCGAGGTGAGCGTGCGGATCCATCATTATCTGTGGTCCATGGATGGCCGCCAGGAGGATATCTCCGTTATCTATTCCCACCAGCAGTCCCTGGCCCAGTGCCGGCGCTGGCTGGACGACAATCTGCCCAACGTAGTGCGCATGGGCGTCGGCAGCAACGCCGACGCCGCGCGTCGGGCCGCGGCCGAGCCGGGTGCGGCGGCGGTGGCGGGTGAGGTGGCGGGAGAAATCTACGGCCTGCGGGCGGTGGCAGCCAATATCGAGGACGAGCCCAATAACACCACCCGCTTTCTGGTGGTGGGCAACCGCGAGGTATCCCCCACCGGTAACGACAAGACCACCGTGATTCTATCCACTGTGAACCGTGCGGGTGCCCTCGCCACCCTGCTGCAACCCCTTTCCCGGCAGAACGTCAGCATGACCCGTATCGAATCGAGGCCGTCCCGGCGCGCCATCTGGGACTACGTGTTCTTCATCGACCTCATGGGTCACCAGCACGACGCCAACCTGCATGCGGCCCTCGATGAGATCGGTGGCCAGGCCAGCTTCTTGAAGGTGCTGGGCTCCTATCCGCGAGCGGTGATGTGATGCGGCGCGGGGACAGTAAACTGTCGGCCTGGACTCAGCGGACGGCGCCCGGGGTGGCGGGCCTGACCCCCTACGAGCCCGGCAAGCCGGTGGAGGAACTGGAACGCGAACTCGGCATCAGCGGCGCGGTCAAGCTGGCATCCAACGAGAATCCTCTGGGCCCCTGTGCCGGGGCCCGGGATGCCATCATCGGCGCGGTGGCAGGCCTCGGCCGCTATCCCGATGGCGGGGGCTATCACCTCAAGGCCGTGCTGGCGGAGCGGCTGGCCGTCGCCCCATCCCAACTCACTCTGGGCAACGGCTCCAATGACGTGCTCGAACTGCTGGCGCGCACCTTCGTGACCCCGGAGGACGAGGTGGTGTTCTCCGAACATGCCTTCATCGTCTACCCCATCGTCACCCAGGCGGTGGGGGCTACGGCGGTAGTGGCGAAGGCGAGGAATCATGGCCACGACCTCGATGCCATGGCGGCGGCGGTGACGGACCGTACCCGGATGGTATTCATCGCCAATCCCAACAATCCCACGGGCACCTGGCTCAATGCCAAGCGTCTGCGGTCCTTCATCGCAGCACTGCCGGCCCAGGTGCTGGTGGTGGTGGACGAGGCCTACTTCGAGTACGTGGGGCTGCCGGACTATCCGGATTGCACCACGTGGCTGGCGGACTTTCCCAACCTGGTGGTCACCCGCACGTTCTCCAAGGCCCATGGTCTGGCCGGCGTGCGCATGGGCTACGGGGTATCCCAACCGGATGTGGCGGAGTTGCTGAACCGGGTACGCCAGCCCTTCAATATCAACAGCCTAGCGCTGGCGGCCGCCGAGGCCGCGTTGCGCGATGAGGAGCACATCCGCCGCTCCGTGGAGATCAACGACCACGGACTGCGTCAGCTCATCCTCGGTATCGAGCAGTTCGGGTTGGAGTATATCCCGTCGGTGGCCAACTTCGTCACCATCGACGTGGGCCGGCCGGCCGCCGGTGTCTACGCGGCGTTGCTGAAGGAAGGCATCATCGTGCGGCCGGTGGCGGGCTATGGTCTGCCCCGCCACCTGCGGGTGACGGTGGGACGGGAGCGGGAGAACCGGCGTTTTCTCAAGGGCCTCGAGAAGGTGCTCTACGGGGGCGGCACGGAATGATCAGGCGTCTTGCGGTGATCGGCGTCGGACTCATCGGCGGCTCCCTGGCCCGGGCCTTGCGTGCCGCCCATGGCGTGGAAGAGGTGGTGGGTTGCGCCCGCTCTCAGACGAATCTGGACAAGGCCATGGAGTTGGGGGTCATCGATCGAGGCACCCTGAATGCAGGCGCCGCGGTGACGGGAGCCGACATGGTGTTCCTGGCCGTGCCCCTGGGGGCGATGCGGGGCACCTTCGAGGCCATCCGGGGGCGCCTCGCCGATGATGCGGTGATCACCGACGCCGGCAGTGCCAAGGCCAGTGTGGTGGCCGATTGCGCGGCGGCCTTCGGCACCCCACCTGCCGGCTTCGTACCAGGGCATCCCATCGCCGGCACGGAACACAGCGGCGTGGAGGCCTCCTTCGCCACCCTGTATCGGGATCGCCGTGTCATTCTCACCCCCGGCCGAGACACGGATCCCGCGGCCACCGCGCGAACGGAGGCCATGTGGCGATTGTGCGGTGCCGAGGTGTCTTATATGTCCGTGGCCCACCACGACGAGGTGCTGGCGGCCACCAGTCACCTGCCCCACATGCTGGCCTTCGGTCTGGTGGACATGCTGGCCGCCATGAAGGACAACAACGAGGTGTTTCGTTACGCCGCGGGGGGCTTCCGGGACTTCACCCGCATTGCCTCCAGCAATCCCGAGATGTGGCGGGATATCTGCATCGCCAACCAGGATGCCCTGGTGACCATGCTGGAGCGTTTTTCCTCGGAGATGGTGGCCCTGGCCGAGGTGATCCGCCGGGGTGACGGTGAACGGCTGCTCGCCATATTCCAGCGCGCCAAGAAGGCCCGTGACCATTATGTAAGCGGCATCCCGAACAGGCCCGAGTGACCGGTCGTTGTATCCCGCCATGGATCATCCACGCACCCCATGACCTCACCCCGCCCATCGTTTCGCATCGATCCCGGCGGCGCCCTGACAGGATGCCTGCGAGTGCCGGGGGATAAATCCATATCCCATCGGGCCATCATGCTGGGGGCGCTGGCCGACGGCGTGACCCGCATCAGCGGTTTCCTCGAGGGCGAGGACAGCCTGGCCACCCTGGCGGCCTTCCGGCGCATGGGGGTGCATATCGCGGGACCGGAGGAGGGGCGGGTGGTAGTGAACGGGGTCGGCGTGGACGGTCTCGAGTCGCCCGACGGGCCCCTGTATGTCGGCAATTCCGGCACCTCCATGCGCCTGTTGGCGGGACTCCTGGCCGGCGCGGGGGTGGAGGCGACCCTCACCGGAGACGTCTCCCTGTCGGGCCGCCCCATGAGGCGCGTCATGGATCCGCTCGCCGCCATGGGGGGCCGTATCGAGGCATCGCCCGAGGGCACCGCGCCCCTGCGCATCCATCCCGCCGGAACCCTCACCGGCATTTACTACGACATGCCCGTGGCCTCGGCCCAGGTGAAGTCCGCGCTGCTGCTGGCCGGTCTGTGGGCCGAGGGTGAGACCTGTGTGACCGAGCCTGCGCCCACCCGGGACCACACCGAGCGTATGCTGGTGGGTTTCGGCTACGCGGTGCGTCAGGAGGGCGGTCGCCGTTGCCTGCGGGGCGGCGGCCGGCTGCGGGCCTGCCCGGTGGAGGTGCCCGGTGACATCTCCTCCGCCGCCTTCTTCCTGGTGGGGGCGGCCATTGCCCCCGGTTCGGACGTGACCCTCGAGCATGTGGGCCTGAATCCCACCCGCACCGGCGTCATCAATATCCTGCGCGCCATGGGGGCGGATATCGAGACCGGTGAGCCGCGACTGGTGGGTGGCGAGCCGGTGGGTGCGGTGCGCGTCAGATACCGCCCCCTCCACGGTATCGTCATCCCCGCCGATCAGGTACCCCTGGCCATCGACGAGTTTCCCGCGTTGTTCATCGCCGCCGCCTGTGCCCGGGGCACCACGGTGCTCACCGGGGCCGCGGAGTTGCGGGTCAAGGAGAGCGACCGCATCCAGGTGATGGCCGACGGCCTGGCGGTGCTGGGCATCACCGCCGAGGCGACGGCGGACGGCATGGTCATCGAGGGTGGCGAGCCTGGCGGGGGCGTGGTGGAGAGCCACGGCGATCATCGTATCGCCATGGCCTTCGCCATGGCCGCATTGCGGGCGCGGGAGGCCATCACCGTTCATGACGTCGCCAACGTGGCGACATCCTTTCCTGGCTTCGTCGGCCTCGCCGCGAGGGCGGGACTGGCCATCGCGGAGGTAACCTAGCTCATGGCACAGGACACCAACCCGGCACCGGTGCTTACCATCGACGGCCCCAGCGGTTCCGGCAAGGGCACCATCAGCCGGCTGATCATGGAGCGCCTGGGCTGGCACCTGCTGGATTCCGGCGCCCTCTACCGGCTGGCGGCCCTGGCCGCGCTGCGTGCCGACACGGATCTCGCGGACGAGGCCGCCGTGGCCGCCCTGGTGGGCTCGATGGATGTGGATTTCCGGCTTCATCCGCGACGCGCGGAGGTGGTGACCCTGCTGGACGGTGAGGACGTCTCGATGGACCTCCGGACGGAAGACTGCGCCGCGGCGGCGTCCCGGGTGGCCGCCCTGCCCGAGGTCCGGGCGGCCTTGTTGGACATGCAACGGAGTTTTCGCCGCCCCCCGGGACTGGTGGCGGACGGCCGGGATATGGGTACCACGGTCTTCCCCGATGCCACGTTGAAGATCTTTCTCGATGCCGCGCCGGAAGAAAGGGCCCAAAGGCGTCATAAGCAGTTGAGGGAAAAAGGAATTGGTGCTAGCCTTCCGGCCCTCGTGGCAGAAATCGAAGCCAGGGACGAGCGCGATCGCAATCGGGCCGCCTCCCCACTGGTACCGGCCGCCGATGCCTACCGGCTGGATTCCACCCGCATGAGCATCGGCGAGGTACTGGAAAAGGTGGTATCCCTGATGGCGGCGAAAGGCGTCACGGACGATGCGACATAGAGCAGGGCCCGCCCCAGGGCGGGATCGGGGAGAGGAAGCCAGGGGCCTTTCCCCGGACAACTTGGGGGTCCGACACCGCAGGGTCGGTGGGGACCATACATACACATGATGGCGCGCAGCGTGATCGTAGGGCGTGCTTTTTATTTTTGGGGTCCCGGCGACGGCCGGGGCAAGGTAACCGAATGATGGGCGAAAGCTTTGCTGAAATGTTTGAGGAGAGCCAGGCCGCACTGAACATGCGTCCCGGCTCCATTGTCAAGGGCACCGTACTGGAGGTCAGGCCCGATTTCGTGGTGGTCAATGCCGGATTGAAGTCCGAAGGCATGATCCCCTCGTCCCAGTTCAGGGGCGAGAGCGGCGATATCGAGGTCAATGTCGGTGACGAAGTGGATGTGGCACTGGACGCCTTCGAGGACGGGTATGGCGAGACCATCCTCTCCCGCGAGAAGGCGAAGCGCGCCCAGGTGTGGACGGAACTGGAAAAGGCCTACGAAGAGAAGCGCCACGTGACCGGCATCATCAACGGCAAGGTCAAGGGCGGCTTCACCGTGGATCTGAACGACATCCGCGCCTTTCTCCCCGGCTCCCTGGTGGATGTGCGCCCCGTGCGCGATACCACCTACCTGGAAGGCAAGCCCCTCGAATTCGCCGTCATCAAGCTCGATCAGCGGCGCAACAACGTGGTGGTGTCCCGGCGTGCGGTGGTGGAGGCGGAGACCAGCGCCGAACGGGAGGCCCTGCTGGAGTCACTCCAGGAAGGCGTCGTCCTCAAGGGCGTGGTCAAGAACCTCACGGATTATGGGGCCTTCGTGGATCTCGGCGGCATCGACGGCCTGCTGCACATCACGGACATGGCCTGGAAGCGCGTCAAGCATCCCAGCGAAGTGGTGAACGTGGGCGACGAGATCGAGGTCAAGGTGCTGCGCTTCGATCGCGAACGCAACCGTGTCTCCCTCGGCCTCAAACAGTTGGGCGAGGACCCGTGGGTGGACATCAGCCGCCGCTATCCGGTGAGTACCCGACTATTCGGCAAGGTCTCCAACCTCACCGATTACGGTTGCTTCGTGGAGATCGAGGAGGGCGTCGAAGGCCTCGTTCACGTGTCCGAGATGGATTGGACCAACAAGAACGTGCATCCCAGCAAGGTGGTCCAGGTGGGGGATGAGGTGGAGGTCATGGTGCTCGACATCGACGAGGACCGCCGCCGCATCTCCCTGGGCATCAAGCAGTGCGTACCCAATCCGTGGGAGGAGTTCGCCGCCACCCACAACAAGGGTGACAAGGTGGTTGGTGCCATCAAGTCCATCACCGATTTCGGCGTCTTCATCGGCTTGGACGGCGGTATCGATGGTCTCATTCATCTATCCGATATCTCCTGGAGCGCCGCCGGCGAAGAAGCCCTGCGGGAATTCTCCAAGGGTGAGGAAATCGAGGCCGTCGTACTGGCGGTGGATGCCGAGCGTGAGCGCATCTCCCTGGGCCTGAAGCAACTGGCGGACGATCCTTTTTCGCGCTTCCTCGCCGAGTATTCCAAGGGCAGCCTGGTGCAGGGCAAGGTGGTCGAGGTGGATGCCAAGGGCGCCGTGCTGGAACTCACCGAGGATGGCGTGGAAGGTTACCTGCGGGCATCGGAGATCGCCCGGGACCGTGTCGACGACGCCCGCACAGTGATCAACGTCGGGGACGAGATGGAGGCCAAGTTCGTCGGCGTGGACCGCAAGAAGCGCGTGATCTCTCTCTCTATCAAGGCGAAGGAGTCCGACGAGGAGGCGGCGGTGCTGCAGGATTACAGTGCCACCTCTACATCGGGCGGCACCACGCTGGGTGATCTGCTGAAGGAGCAACTGGATAACGAGAATAACTAGGGAACGGTTGCCACAGGTCTTCAACGGCTCGAATCGTCGACATCCAGTCCGTTGCAGCCGGCCGGGGTCTCGCATCTCGACCCTTCGGATGGTCGATGCGGCGGCCCTTTCATGGGCCGTTGGGAGAAGCCCTTCGCGGGTTGGTGTCTCCCCGGCGGGGATATATGGATAGATGCCGCCCCCCGGGGCGGTGGCAGGCCGCGGGTTTTAGCCGTGCGTCGATGGACGACCCGCGTCGTTCAGGCCTTGATGGGGTGCTCTGGCAGGAGACGTCGATGGTTCGTCGTGCCAGGGTACATTCAATTACGATGCTGACGGTTGGGGGGTGAACTGTCACCATGTCGTCCTCTGAAAAGAAGGGAACGGTCACCAAGTCTGAACTCATCGAGCGGATTGCCCAACGGCAGTCCCAGCTTGCTTATAAGGACGTGGAACTGGCCGTTAAGAGTATTCTCGAGCAGATGGCGCTCACACTCGCCACCGGGAAACGCATCGAGATCAGGGGCTTCGGGAGCTTTTCCCTGCACCACCGGCCGGCCCGCGTGGGTCGCAACCCCAAGACCGGCGAGCCGGTATCCCTGCCTGGGAAGTACGTGCCCCACTTCAAGCCGGGCAAGCAGCTGCGGGAGCGCGTGGACAGTGAACGCGTCGCCGGGACATCGGCCGACGAGGACTGAGCCCCAGCCCGGAGGCGGCGGTCCCTTATTGAAATGGCGAGGATGCCGTCAGGGACTCACGTTAACGTGAAAGTCGCGAAGCACGAACTCCCCCTCTCCCTCTGGGACAAATCCGTCGGGAACGGATTTGAACGCGCCTTGGCGCGGCCCGCAGGGCGAGGGGTAGGATGCCCGGAGTACAGGGATGGGGTGAGGAAATGAACATGGCGACCCGTGGGGTGAATGCCGATGTTCTATGAGTTGGTATGGTTGTTACTGCCGGTAGCGGCCGCCTCTGGATGGCTCGCTGCCAGTCGTAGCGCCCGCAACAGGCTCGCGGATGAGGATGATGGCAACCTCTCGCGGGCGGAATATTTCCGAGGGCTGAATCTTCTTCTCAACGAGCAGCCGGACAAGGCCATAGAGGTCTTCGTTGAGATGCTGGAGGTGGATTCGGACACCGTCGAGACCCATATGGCACTCGGCAGTCTGTTCCGCCGCCGGGGGGAAGTGGACCGCGCCATTCGTATTCATCAGAATGTGGTGGCCCGCGACGGCCTGTCACCGCAGGAGCGCGGTGAGGCCCTGCTGGAACTCGGCGATGACTACATGCGCGCCGGACTCCTCGATCGGGCGGAGGCACTGTTCCGGGAACTCATCCAGGAATTCCCCGTGCGGGAACGCGCCCTCCAGCGTCTGACGGAGATCTACCAGCAGGAAAAGGACTGGGACCGCGCCGTGGAATCCACCCGCGAGCTGGAGTTGGCCACCGGACGTTCCTACAATCACGTTATTGCCCACTATTTTTGCGAGAAGGCCGAGGAGGCGGCACGTCGCGGTGCCCTGGATGATGCCCTCGAATGCATCGGCCGGGCCGTAGACATCAGCAGCCAGTGTGTGCGTGCGAGCCTGGTAGAGGGCCGCATCTACTGCGAGAAGGGAGATCCGAAGGCCGCCTTACGGGCCTACAAACGGGTGGAACGCCAATGCGCCGATTATCTCCCCGAGGTCATCGGGCCCATGAACGAATGCTTCAAGGCCCTGGATCAGCCGGCGGAGATGAGCGCCTATTTGGAATACGTCCTGGAGCGCTATGGCGGCATAACGGCGACCCTGACCCTGGCGAATCTCAAGGCACGGGAGGAGGGCGATGTAGCCGCCATCGACTTTCTTACGGAGCAGATGCGCCGCCGCCCCTCGGTGCGCGGCCTCGACCATCTCATCGCGCTGGCACGCCAGCATGTGGACGGTCAGGCCGAGGAGTATCTGTCCATACTCAAGGACCTCACCGGCAATCTCCTGGAGGACAGGCCCGTGTATAAATGTCATCATTGTGGATTCAGCGGCAAGACCCTGCATTGGCAGTGTCCGAGCTGCAAGGCCTGGGGCGCCGTCAAGCCCATCCAGGGGGTGGAAGGTGAGTGAGACGCGCATCATCGTGGCGCTGGATTATGACGGCCTCGATGAGGCCCTCGGGTTGGTGGACCGCATCGATCCGGCACGCTGCCGCCTCAAGGTGGGCAAGCAGCTGTTCACCCGCAGTGGCCCGGCGGCGGTGACCACCCTGCTGGAGCGCGGCTTCGAGGTGTTTCTGGACCTCAAGTTCCACGATATACCGAACACCGTGGCCAGCGCCTGTCGCGCCGCCATGGACCTCGGGGTGTGGATGCTGAATGTTCACGCCCAGGGCGGGCGGCGCATGATGGAGGCCGCCCGCGAGGCCGTGGGGGATCGGGGTCCCACGCTCGTGGCGGTCACGGTACTCACCAGCCTGGGCACCGAGGATCTGGTGGATCTGGGCATGATGGATTCGCCCGGCGATATGGTGCTGCGGCTGGCGGCGCTGGCCGAGGCGGCGGGCCTCGACGGTGTGGTGTGCTCACCCCGGGAACTCGCCGAGCTGCGCCGGGAGCGGGGCCGGGATTTCCAACTCGTAACCCCCGGGATCCGTCCGGCCGCTACCGCCCATGACGATCAGCACCGGGTCATGACGCCGTCCGAGGCCATGGCCGCCGGCAGTTCCTACCTGGTGATCGGCCGGCCGATAACGGCCGCCCGGGATCCCATGGCGGCCCTGGCGGCGATTGAGGGGGAGATGGGTGGAAAAGAAAGTGAATAGTGATCAGGGAATAGGAAAAATGAGTGAATGGTGAATAGTGAATAGTGAATGGTAAAAGCGCCCAGTTAGAAGCGCACTGACCAACCGAGCCGGTTTTGCTCTTAACTATTCACTATTCACTATTCACTATTCACCATTCCCTATTCACTGATCCCACCGGCGCTTGTTGGAACCACGGTGCCCTGTCCTACCGCCGGCGGCGGGGCCTAACCCAGCGCTTTGATCAGCACCTTCGAATTCCGCTGCTGGTTATAGCCCTGACGGCGGGCCAGCGGCAGGTCGTCCACCTCGCCGCTCTCGTAGCCCCGTTCCCTAAACCAGTGGGCGGTGCGGGTGGTGAGCACGAACATGCGGCCGGCCCCCGCCGCCGCGGCGTCGGACTCCACCCGATCCAGCAGGGTCTCCCCCAGGCCGCCGCGGCGGTAGTCCGGATGGACTACCAGGCAGGCCAGCTCCTGGGCCTCCACGCTGTCGCTGGGATAACGGGCGGCACAGCCGATGATGGTGCCGTCCCGCTCCATGACCACGAAGTGGTCGATCTCCTGTTCCAGCTTCTCCCGCGGGCGCCGCACCAGGGTGCCGTCCTGTTCCAGGGGTTCCAGCAGCTCCAGCAGTCCGCCGATGTCCTCGATGGTGGCCGGGCGCAGGGATTCGTAACGGTCCGCGCTCACCAGGGTGCCCACACCGTCGCGGGTGAACAGCTCCTTCAACAGTGCGCCGTCGGTCCTGCCATCCAGCAGATGCACCCGTTCCACACCGAATTCGCCGGCATGGATGGCGTTTTCCAGGTGGTGGCGCTCCGTGGGCCCGAGGCCGGGGATGTCGGCGTCCAGCAGGGCCCGCGCCTGCTCCAGGCTGAGTTGCCGCAGGGGCCGGCCGATGCCGTCCGTCAGGGCCTCGCCGCTACCCAGGAGCATCAGCTTGGCAGCCCCCAGGCACAGGGAGAGGGCGGTGGCCACGGCCTCGCCGGACAGGTTGAAGGCCTCACCCGTGGGCGAGTAGCCGATGGGCGAGACCACCACCACGGCCCCCTGGTTCAGCTGGTCCTGGATACCCCCCACATCCACCCGGCGGATCTCGCCGGTATGGCGAAAGTCCACCCCCTCGATGACGCCCAGAGGGCGGGCCACGATGAAGTTGCCCGAGGTGACGCGGATGCGCGCCCCCGCCATCGGCGAGTTGGCCAGCCCCATCGAGAGCAGGGCCTCGATCTCCACCCGCACGGCGCCTGCCGCCTCCTTGACCACCGCCAGCTCCGCGTCGCCGGTGACCCGCAGGCCCTTGTGCAGCCGCGTCGCGATACCGAGTTCGGTGGTGCGCCGCTCCACCTGGGGGCGGATGCCGTGCACCAGCACCAGGCGGATGCCGAGACTGTTGAGCAGGGAGATGTCGTGAATGAGATGGGGGAAGCCCGCGTGCTCCACCAACTCGCCACCGACGTGGAGGACGATGATGCGGCCGCGGTGGGCATTGATGTAGGGGGATGCGCCCCTGAACCACGCTGTGAACTGATCCGTCATGAGGGTCCCGTACCGTTGTTCGTCATGGTCGACTAGTCACGCTGAACGAAGCATATCATCGTGTCATGAGGGGGTGGTCAGGTCATGCAGAAGCAGCGTACGAGACCGCGCAGGATGTCCACCATGGGGGTGACGTTCTCCATCGCCAGGTACTCGTCGGGCTGGTGGGCCTGACGGATGTCGCCGGGTCCGAGGACCACGGTAGGGGTGCCGAGGGCGCTCAGGTAGGGCGCCTCGGTGGCGAAGGCCGCCGCCTCGGCGGGGGCCCTGCTGAATTCCTCGGCGGCCTTGACGATAGCCGCGGCGCCGTCGGTGGCAAAGGCGGGGATGCCATCGAACAGGGGCTCGAAGACCAGCTCCAGGCCGCTGCCCGCCAGCGCGTCCGCTACCCGCTGCTGCATCTCCCGGCGCAGCGCGTCCACCCCCAGGCCGGGGGTGGGACGCAGGTCGATGTGCAGTTCGCACTGGCCGCAGATGCGGTTGGGGTTGTCACCGCCATGGATGTGCCCGAGGTTCAATGTGGGGTGGGGCACCTTGAACAGGGGCTCACGATGGGCGGCCTGGAGTTCGCCACGCCACCGCAGCAGGGCTCCCATCACCCGCTGCATGCCCTCCAGGGCATTGTTGCCCAGGGCTGGGTCGCTGGAGTGGCCGGAGCGGCCGACGACCCGGATGGCCTCCATCATCATGCCCTTGTGCATGCGCACCGGTTTCAAGGCCGTAGGCTCTCCGATCACCGCCGCGCGGTTATGAAGCAGCGGATAGCCGGTCAGGGCCTTGGCCCCCGCCATGGAGGTCTCCTCGTCGGCAGTGGCCAGCACGATGACGGGGTGGGTGAGGTCCTGCTCCCGCACATCCCGCAGCGCCTCCAGCGCCACCGCGAAGAAGGCCTTCATGTCGCTGGTGCCGAGGCCATAGAAACGCCCATTGCGTTCGGCCAGACGAAAGGGGTCGCTGGTCCACAGGGCATCGTCCCAGGGCACGGTGTCCGTATGACCCGCCAGCACCAGCCCACCGGGGCCGCCGCCCAGTACCGCCACCAAGTTCGCCTTGTCTCCCGCCAGGGCTTTCTCCTCCACCCGGAAGCCCAGGTCCCCCAGCCACCCCGCCAGCAAGTGGATCACCCGCCGGTTGGACATGTCCAGGCGCCCGTCGGCACTGCTCACCGAGGGCAGGGCGATGAGCCGTTCCAGCAGCTCCCTGAAGGGGGGAAGAAGGGTGTTCATTGCCGCATTCTGCGGACAGGGCGCGGCCGACCGCAAGTGGCTTGCGGCGGCGACCTGCCCGCAGGTCGGTTGCTCCCGGCAGCCGGCCAGCGATTCACAAGGCCTCGTAGGCGGTCTCCTCGAAACGGGGCGTGCAGATGGCCAGGAACACCAGATCGGTATCACCGGTGTTGGTGATGCGCTGGCGTACCAGGGGCGGGATATGGACCGTGTCCCCGGGGCCCACGGCCTCCCTCAGCCCCTCACCCACCTCCACCAGGCCCGCGCCCTCCAGTACCAGGTAGCGTTCGGTGATGCCGTGGAGGCGATGCCAGCGGGTGGTCCCGCCGGGTGCCACGCGGGCGCGGGTGATGGAGACCGCCGGATCCTCCGGTCGGTTGGAGAACTCCAGGATGTGGCAACCCTCGTGGAACCAGTACTCGCTGTTCGCGGAGCCCCGCGTCACCGTTTCCCGCATCTCTGCCCCCCTCGTTCGCGTTCGAAACCACGACCTGCAGCCCGGGCTTTGGCGGGGGCGGCGGGCCGCGTACAATCACCGGGTTTCCCTCATGCAACCACCCACGGAGAACCGGATGACCGACAAGCTGAACCGGGTCAGTGCCCGCATCACCGAGCCCAAGGCCCAGGGCGCCTCCCAGGCCATGCTCTACGGCACCGGCCTCACGGACAAGGATATGGCCAAGGCGCAGGTGGGGATCTCCAGTGTGTGGTACGACGGTAACACCTGCAACATGCACCTCATGGATCTCGCCACCCAGGTGAAGGCGGGGGTGGAGGAGGCGGGCCTGGTGGGCATGCGTTTCAATACCATCGGCGTGTCGGACGGCATCTCCATGGGCACCGATGGCATGAGCTATTCCCTGCAGTCGCGGGACCTCATCGCCGATTCGGTGGAGACGGTCATGCGGGCCCAGTGGTATGATGCCAACATCTCTCTGCCCGGCTGTGACAAGAACATGCCGGGGGTGCTGATGGCCATGGGGCGGGTCAACCGGCCGTCCCTCATGGTCTATGGCGGCACCATCAAGCCCGGCTATACCGACCACGGTCACGAGTCCATTGACATCGTCTCCGCCTTCCAGAGCTACGGCCAGTACCTGGCCCATGTCATCGACGAGGAGGAGCGCCGGGACATCGTTCGTCACGCCTGCCCCGGGGCCGGGGCCTGCGGCGGCATGTATACCGCCAACACCATGGCCTCGGCCATCGAGGCCATGGGCATGTCCCTGCCCTACAGCTCTTCCACCCCTGCGGTGGACCCCGGCAAGCTCGAGGAGTGCCGGCAGGCGGGGGCGGCTGTGCGCCATCTGCTGGAGCGGGACATCAGACCCCGGGACATCATGACCCGGGCCGCCTTCGAGAATGCCATGGTGATGGTGGTGGCCCTGGGAGGCTCCACCAACGCGGTGCTCCACCTCATTGCCATGGCCCGCTCGGTGGGAGTGCCCTTCACCATCGACGACGTCCAGGCCATCAGCGACCGGGTGCCCTTTCTCGCGGATCTGAAACCCAGTGGCCGTTACGTCATGGAGGATCTGCACAACGTCGGCGGCACCCCGGCGGTAATGAAATACCTGCTGGAACAGGGGCTGCTCACGGGGGACTGCCTCACGGTGACGGGCCGGACGGTGGCCGAGAACCTGGAGGGCCTGCCCGGCCTGCAGGCGGGGCAGGATGTTATTCACGACATGGACGCCCCCATCAAGGCCACGGGGCATATCCAGATCCTCAAAGGCAATCTCGCCCCCGGCGGCTCGGTGGCCAAGATCACCGGCAAGGAGGGACTACGTTTCACCGGCCCGGCCCGGGTCTTCGACTCCGAGGAAGACATGCTGGCGGCCCTGGAGGCGGGCGGCATCGGCAGAGGGGACGTGGTGGTGATCCGCTATGAGGGCCCGAAGGGCGGCCCGGGGATGCCGGAGATGCTCACGCCCACCTCCGCCATCATGGGGGCCGGGCTGGGGGACAGCGTGGCCCTGCTCACGGACGGCCGGTTCTCGGGGGGGTCTCACGGCTTCATCATCGGCCATATCGTGCCCGAGGCCCAGGAGGGTGGGCCCCTCGCCCTGGTGCGGGACGGCGACGTGATCACCATCGACGCCGAGAGCCGGCTGTTGGCCGTGGATGTAGATGACGAGGAGATGGCGCGGCGGCGCGAGGCGTGGCGCATGCCACCCTACAAGGCCGAGCGCGGCACCCTGTTCAAGTACATCAAGGTGGTGAAGAACGCCTCCGAAGGCTGCGTGACGGATGAATAGCCGGCTCGCCCGCAGATGTATGGTGATGGCGTTGGGTGCCGTGTTGCTGGGTGGCTGCACCTCCATGAAGTCGAAGGATCGGGCGCTGTTGCTCAACGATGCGTTGTTCCAGTATGCGTCGGCCATGCGCTGGGGCCACATCAACACCGCCAACAGCTACCGGCGGGCGCCGGACGGCACGCCGCTGGCGGGAGCCGAGGCCTTTCGCGACGATATCCGGGTCACGGCCTACAAGGTCCTGAGTCAGGCGCCGGTGGACGAGACCCACGTCCAGGTCGAGGCCCGCCTGGAGTACATGTCGAATCAGACGGGCCGCATCACCGCGGTGGAGGATAGCCAGCGCTGGTGGTATGACGCCGATGCCCGGCGCTGGTTCCTGGATGGACGGCTGCCGGAGGTGATCCTGGCGCCGTGAAGGGGTCCGCGGCGGTGGGGGTCGTGGGTCCGAATTCGTCTTGTATGTTCTCTATTTGTTTCCTAGACTACAGGCATCCCCATACCGTGGAGGCCCACCATGCCGGAGCCCCTTACCCGCAAGCAACAGGCGATCCATGAATTCCTGTGTCGTCACCGCTGCCAGTTTGCCCATCCCCCCACCCTCGATGAGCTGTGCACGGCATTGCATCTGAGTTCCCGGGGTTCGCTGCACAAGCATATCCAGGCCCTGGTGGTAGCGGGTCTGGTGGAACCGATGGACCGCAAGCAGCGGGGGGTGCGGGTCAACGAAGGGGCCTGTGAGGGCCTTCTTGACGAAGACGAGGTGCCGTTCCTGGGCTATATCGCCGCCGGCCGTCCCATCGAGGCCATCCCCAATCCCGAGCCCATGGAGGTGCCACAGTTCCTGCGGGGCCGGGGCGAGACCTATGTCCTGCAGGTAAGGGGTGATTCCATGGTGGACGAGGGGATCCTGGACGGCGACTGGGTGGTCATCGAGCGCCGGGACCAGGCCCGCAACGGCGACATCGTAGTGGCCCTCATCGACGACGGCGAGGCCACCCTGAAGCGCTTGGAGCACCGGGGTGACCGGGTGGTGCTGCATCCGGCCAACTCCGCCATGAGTTCCATGGAGTACCCGGCCGCCAGTGTGCGCGTCCAGGGGGTCCTGGTGGGCCAGATGCGGGCCTATTGAGGGGCTTGCAAGCGATGCTCCCGGCGACTCCGTGCCTCCGTGAGAGACAAAAAGGCAGAAACAGAGCCCCTCTCACAGAGATACCAAGACACGGAGAAAAGGATTCTGGCTCGTCAGCAGAATTCGTGGGTGTAGGGAGAAGAATTTCCTCTCGCCAAGACGCCAGGAACGCCAAGGGAACAGTTCGACAATGACTCGGTTCTCAAACAGATTGTAAGTTGGGCTATAGGTCGGGCTGTAGGTCGGGCTTCAGCCCGACACCCGACGGTGGTGATTCCGGCCCGGCCTGTGGCGTGCGCGGCGGGCTTTAATGTCGGGATGAATCCCGACCTACATCCGTGCCGCCGGAACGGGCGGTGGCGATGTATCTGTAGGTCGGGCTGTAGGTCGGGCTTCAGCCCGACAGCCTGCTTGGCCTTGGCGAGAGACGGCGTTGCTATGCACCCCCCTGCCTGGGGGGGGGGCTTCGATGAGGCTGAGCCATGCCCGAGTCCGATGATCTTCATCACCCCTGGGGAGTCGGCCCCCGCGAGGCACGGGCCATTCAGGAGCGGCTGCGGGAGCGTGTGGTGACCCGTGACCGGCTTGCCGGCACCGAGCGCCTGGCCGGGGTGGACGTGGGGTTCGAGGAGGCGGGCGCCGTGACCCGGGCGGCCGTGGTGGTGCTGGATAGCGACACCTTGGAAGTGGTGGAGCGGTCGTTGGTGCGGCGTCCGACCGCCTTTCCCTATGTCCCCGGCCTGTTGTCGTTCCGGGAGATCCCCGCCATCCTCGCGGCCCTGGACGGTCTCACCACGCCACCCCAGGTGCTGCTCTGCGACGGCCAGGGTATCGCCCATCCGCGCCGTTTCGGCCTTGCCGCTCACTTGGGGGTCCTCACGGATCTTCCAGCCGTGGGCGTGGCCAAGAAGCGCTTGGTGGGCAGCCACGGGCCGGTGCCGCAGGAACGTGGCGGGTGGTGTTCCCTCGAGGACGATGGCCAGGTCATCGGCGCGGTGCTACGCACCCGTCAGGGCGTCAAGCCTGTCTACGTCTCCATCGGTCATCGCGTTTCCCTGGAGACCGCAGTGGCTCTGGTGATGTCATGCACTACACGCTTTCGCTTGCCGGAGACCACACGGGCCGCTCACCGCCTGGCCTCCGTGGAAAAGGAGGGGCGGTCGTGAACCTGGACAATAGTGAGCCCGCTGGGCTAGCGCGTCACCAGGGCCCAGACGTCAAGGTTGCCGAGTTCCATGGCCACGAAGGTGATGGTAACGACCGCTGCCAGGGCCAACACGAAGGTTCCCCAACCGGCGGTCTTTCTCTCTTCTCGACCGAACATCCGGCGGGAACGCCATTCACGTTCGGCGGCATCGAGATCGATTTTTCGCATAAATTCCCCGCTTGGTTTTATCGGTCCTTTTCGCGCCTGAACCGGAGAGCCGGCGCAACGGGACTCTTCTTGATTGATACTTGGACATCAAGGGTCGCGGTATCTCGGAAATAAGCCCCGAGAAGCCGCCGCCCGGCGCCCCGGTTTCCCACCATCGCCTCGGACGATGGGTGCCGGGTGGGCGTTCAGAGTGCCACCAACGGCTCTCCACGAGGGCCCATGCAATGCCGGATATGCGTGAATACCCCTAATCCTCGTCTTCTAACTTAAACCATGGACCCCGGGAAGATCAAGAAAATAGCTCAAAAAAACAGGATGTTAAAAAGAATTGTTGTTATATTTTCGCTATAATCCATGTAAGTTGCGTCGCTTTTGCGCAACAATGGGTCTGCCCCATTTGCCTTCCGATCCCCGGCATGAGGCCATGGCCGGTCATCCCAAGCCCCGCCGTCGCCATACCCTGCAAGCAGGCTTTAGGGTCTCCCAGGCATGAAGCGTTTCGCCAGGATCCTCTGCTGCCTGATGGGCAGCGGCGCGCGGGGATCCGTGAGGCGGGCGCAGGCCTGGTAGCGATCGCGGATGTCCCGCACATAGCGCACCGCCACACCGACCCGCGCATATGTCAGGTCCACCACGCCCCGAGCCATACCGTCTCGAAGCCTATGATCCGCCCTCGCCACAGGAAGGGCGAAGCGACGAATATGCTCTCCCCGGGACCCTCAAACTCTCAGGCTGTGGTGGCCGAAAAATCCAGAACCAGCGTCGGGTGAGGCATGACTACTGTAGTAATGCCACGTCTTCGGGCGCGGGCGCGCCGGCCGGGCGCTGGGCGGGGCGGATTTCCGTTCCGCGGATCGGCGTCATGCTGAGGGCGAGCCGTATCCCGGCGTCGGGAGCCTCGCGCCCGCTGGTGGTAAACGAGGGTGGTCCATTGCTACCGTCGAGGCGGGTATCCAAAGCCAGGGCGATATCGCGGCCGCCTCCGTCACGCGCGAACCAGCCGAGACCGCGGAAATCATCGAGGGTGGCAAGGGACCCGGGTTCCTCGCATAGCGCCCGTTCCTCCTTGACGAGCCCCTCGAGGAGCCGGCAATCGCGGCGGGTCACCATGTCCAGGGCGTGGTCGGCGAGGCCCTTGCCGGAGACCGCCACGGACACCAGGCCCATGCCGGTCATCACGGGATGGGACGCCAACTGAATGAGGCCGGCACAGCCGCCGAGGAGCAATGGCGCGGCGGCGATGACGGGCAAAAGAAACCGGCCGCGCCAGGTTCTGGCCGCGACCGGGTGGCTGGCTGGCATGCTGTGTTCCCCCATGGGCGAGATCCTGATGGTCCATCCGGCGTGGTTAGGATTGTAGTCTCGGTATGCAAAAAACGGGCCATCGATGTCACGTCCGGATCCGGGTTGCCCCGGGCCTGGGAATTGTCACGACTTCATGTGACTTCTCAATATTTACTCGCTTAGTAAATTTAGTACCTTAGAATGGAAACTTCTAGTTTTACATCGGCTTTTCACGCGAGACTCCTCGAGATCACCTCGTAGAGATCGGGGGACAGGGCGGGGGTCTCGGCGAGTTCCCTCAGGGTGGCTTCCATGAGGGCGCGGCGCCGCGGCTCGTGGTGACGCCAGCGCCGGAATACCGTGGTCAGACGGGCCGTGAGTTGGGGGTTGCGTGGATCCAACTGCCGGATCTGCTCCGCCAGGAAGCGGTATCCGGCGCCGTCGGCGCGGTGGAAACCCACGGCGTTGCCATGGCAGAAGACGCCGATGAGGGCACGCACCCGGTTGGGGTTGCGGCGGTCGAAGTCGGGGTGTTCCAGCAGCGCGGTGACCCGGGCGAGGCTGTCGCCCACGGTGGATGAGGCCTGGAGCCCGAACCACTTGTCCAGCACCAGTGGATCGCCGCGCCAGCGCGCGAGGAAATCATCCATGGCCGCCTCCCGCTGGGGCGATGCGGTGTGATTCAGGGCATTGAGGGCACCCATGGCGTCCGTCATGTCCCGCGCGCCCTGATATTGTGCAAGGGCCCTGTCGTGGTGCGTCCCGCCGGGCAGGGCAGTGAGGTAGTCCAGGAGGGTGTTCTTCAGCCGCCGCCGGCCCACGGCCTCGGGGTCGCGGCTCGGCGAAGACCGGGCGGCGAGGGCCTCGTAGAGGTCCAGCATGGGCGCCTCGAGGGCCTCCGCCAGGGTGGCCTTGATCCGACCCCGGGCCCCGTGGACCGCGTCCACGTCCAGTTCCTCCACCTGTTCAGAGAGATAACCCTCGGTGGGCAGGGCGATCACCTCGCCGGTGAAGGCCGGATCCTCCAGGGCCCGTTCCAGCACCCGCTCCATGGCGTTCATGAGGGCGTCGGGCGGTGGCGATTCGATGCCCTGGGTATGGGCGGCGATGGCCGCCAGCAGGCCATTGGTGGCCAGGCGGTAGCCGGCGTCCCAGCGGTTGAAGGGGTCGCTGTCATGGGCCATGAGAAAGGCCAGTTCCGCGTCATCCTGCCGGGCCTCGAGCTTCACGGGGGCGGAGAAGCCCCGCAGCAGGGAGGGTATCGGGCGCTCGCGAAGCCCGGTGAAGCGAAATGTGGCGGACTCTTGCCGCAGTTCCAGGACGCGTTCGGTCGGGGCCGCCGCGGGATCCTCGTCCTCCAGCACCAGGGGCAGGTCATGACCCCGCGGGTCCAACAGGCCCAGGGCCATCGGGATGTGCTGAGGGGCCTTCTCGGGCTGGTCCGGAGTGGGGGGGCAGGACTGGCGCAAGCGCAGGGTGTAGACCCCGGCGCCGGCGTCGAAGTCGTCTTCCGCCTCCACCACGGGGGTGCCCGCCTGGCCGTACCACAGGCGGAACTGCCGGAGGTCCACGCCGTTGGCGTCCTCCATGGCGGCGACGAAATCGTCGCAGGTGACGGCCTGGCCGTCGTGGCGCTCGAAATAGGTGGCCATGCCGCGCTGGAAACCCGCCTCCCCCAGCAGGGTATGCAGCATGCGAATCACCTCCGCCCCCTTCTCGTACACCGTCAGGGTGTAGAAGTTGTTGATCTCCATGTAGCTGTCGGGACGCACGGGGTGGGCCATGGGTCCGGCGTCTTCGGCGAACTGGGCGGTGCGCAGGTAGCGCACGTCCTGGATACGCTTGACTCCCCTGGAGTTGAGGTCGGAGGTGAACTCCTGGTCGCGGAATACCGTCAGCCCCTCTTTCAGGGAGAGCTGGAACCAGTCGCGGCAGGTGACCCGGTTGCCGGTCCAGTTGTGAAAATACTCGTGGCCGATGACGGCCTGGATGTTCAGGTAATCGTCGTCCGTGGCGGTGTCGGGACGGGCGAGGACGTACTTGGAATTGAATATGTTGAGACCCTTGTTCTCCATGGCGCCCATGTTGAAGTGGCTGACGGCCACCACCATGTAGTCGTCCAGGTCGCACTCCAGGCCGAACCGGGTCTCGTCCCAGGCCATGGCCTCCTTGAGGGACTGGACGGCATGGCCGCATTTATCCTCCTCGCCGGGCTCCACGTAGAAGCTGATCTTGACGTCGCGGCCGCCGCGGGTGACGAAACGATCCGTCACCGCCCGCAGATCGCCTGCCACCAGGGCGAACAGGTAGCTGGGTTTGGGATGGGGGTCGTGCCAGCGCACCCAGTGGCGGCCGTCGTCCAGGGTGCCCGCCTCGTCGCGGTTGCCGTTGGACAGCAGCACGGGAAAGCGGGCCGGGTCGGCCACCAGGGTGGTGGTGAACACCGCCATGACATCGGGGCGATCGGGGTAATAGGTGATGCGGCGGAAGCCCTCGGCCTCGCACTGGGTGCACAGCATGTCGTTGGACAGGTAGAGCCCTTCGAGGGCGGTGTTGGCACGGGGTGAGATGCGGTTGCTCACCTCCAGGGAGAAGCGATCGGGGACCCGCTGGATGGTGAGGGTGTCGTCCACGACGTCGAAATCCCCGGCCCCCAGTTCCTCGCCGTCCAGCACCAGGCCGTCCAGGGTCAGATCCTGGCCGTCCAGCGTCAGGGGGCCGTCCCGGGACTCCGCCGCGGGATTGCGGGCCATGCGCAGGACATTGGAGACCCGGGTCTCGTCGGGGTCCAGTTCGAAGCGCAGGTCCACGCGTTCTACGAGGAAAGCGGGTGGGGTGTAGTCGACGCGCCTGATGAGGCGGGGAGAGTTCTGTTTCCTGTCGGTCATTGCGGGGCTCGGGATCGTCATGGTTAGGATGGGGCCAAGTCGCTGTTCCGACTGCAGATCGCCGCGGGTCTCGGGGCGGGTTACCCAGGATTCGGAACAGCCATCCACGAAGCTACGCGCAGCCGATGGGTAAATACAAGCATCCGGGGCGATGGAGTCTGGGACACGCCCGGCCACGGCTCGGCCGTCACTGCGCGTTGAGCCGCGGGGGGCGCTCTGGTAATCTGCAACCCCGTCTTGAGAGGGACGGCACGCGTCGATTCAGTCCACCGTTCACCACCAGGACCCGTCCGCACGTTTCACGGGGGAAGGCGCCCTGCCGTCCCGCCGCGTGGCGTGCACCCATTTACCGATCGCCTGCCGTGGCTTGGGGTAGGCGGTGATACCGATCGGGAAGCATGACTCGATACATATTCGTTACCGGTGGCGTGGTGTCCTCTCTGGGCAAAGGCATCGCCGCGGCGTCTCTGGGCGCCCTGCTGGAATCGCGGGGGGCCAAGGTCTCGCTCATCAAGCTCGACCCCTACATCAACGTCGATCCCGGGACCATGAGCCCCTTCCAGCACGGCGAGGTATTCGTCACCGCGGACGGTACCGAGACGGATCTGGACCTCGGGCACTACGAGCGCTTTGTCTCCACCACCATGGGGCGCAGGAACAACTACACCACGGGGCAGATCTACGAGGACGTGATCCGCCGCGAGCGCCGAGGCGACTACCTCGGCGCCACGGTGCAGGTCATTCCCCATATCACCGACGCCATCAAGGAGTGCATCAAGGGTGCGGGGGAGGGTGTAGACGTGCTGATGGTGGAGATCGGCGGTACCGTGGGCGACATCGAATCCCTGCCCTTCCTGGAGGCCATCCGCCAGATGGGTATCGAGGAAGGCCACGACCGCGCCCTGTTCATCCACCTCACCCTGGTGCCCTACATCCCGTCCGCGGGGGAGATCAAGACCAAGCCCACCCAGCACTCGGTCAAGGAACTGCGCTCCATCGGCATTCAGCCGGACGTGCTGCTGTGCCGGGCGGATCGACCCCTGCCCCCCAACGAGCGCCGCAAGATCGCCCTGTTCACCAACGTGGAGGAGCAAGCGGTGATCTCCGCGGTGGACGTGGACAGCATCTATAAGATCCCCCGCGGCTTCACCGAGCAGGGCCTGGATGACTACGTGGCGAGGAAGCTCGGCCTCGATGCCGGGCCCGCGGACCTCTCCGAATGGGACAAGGTGGTGGAGGGTCTCGAGCACCCCGTGGGCGAGGTCAGCGTGGCCATGGTGGGCAAATACGTGGATCTCACCGAGTCCTACAAATCCCTCACGGAGGCCCTGATCCACGCCGGCATCCGCACCCGGAGCCGCGTCAACATCAGCTACGTGGATTCCGAGGTCATCGAGAAGGAGGGCACCGGCTGTCTCGCCGACGTGGATGCCATACTCATCCCCGGCGGTTTCGGCAACCGCGGCATCGAGGGCAAGCTGATGGCCGTCAATCATGCCCGCGAGCAGGGCGTGCCCTTCCTCGGTATTTGTCTCGGCATGCAGGTGGCCGTCATCGAATACGCCCGCAACGTGGCGGGGTTGGAAGGGGCCCACAGCACGGAGTTCGACCCCGCCACGCCCCATCCGGTGATCGCCCTCATCACCGAGTGGGTGGGTGTCGGCGGTACCGTACAGACCCGTAACGAGACCTCCGACAAGGGGGGTACCATGCGCCTCGGGGCCCAGGACTGCCGCCTGGTGCCGGGCACCCTGTGCCGGCGTATCTACGGCCAGCCCATCATCGCCGAGCGCCATCGCCATCGTTTCGAGTTCAACAACAACTACCTCAATCGCCTGCAGGATGCCGGGCTGGTGGTGGCGGGGCGTTCCAGGGACGACAGCCTGGTGGAAATGGTGGAACTGCCGGGCCATCCGTGGTTCATCGGCTGCCAGTTTCACCCCGAGTTCACTTCCACGCCGCGCTACGGGCATCCTCTTTTCGAGGGCTTCATAGGCGCCGCCCTCGGCTACCACACGGCGCGTTCCCAGTGAAGCTGTGCGGCTTCGAGGCGGGTCTGGATCAGCCGTTTTTTCTCATTGCCGGGCCCTGTGTCATCGAATCCCGGGACATGGCCCTGAGCACCGCCGGGGCCCTGCGGGACATCACCAACCGGCTCGGCATCCCCTTCATCTACAAGTCGTCCTTCGACAAGGCCAACCGCACCTCCCATGAGAGCTACCGCGGCCCCGGCCTCGAAGAGGGGCTGCGGATCCTCCAGGATGTCAAGGCCGAGACCGGCGTGCCCGTGCTCACGGACGTCCACGAGGACACCCCACTGGAGACAGTTGCCGGGGTGGTGGATGTGCTCCAGACCCCGGCCTTCCTGTGCCGCCAGACCAATTTCATCCAGGCGGTGGCCCGCCAGGGGCGGCCCGTCAACATCAAGAAGGGCCAGTTCATGGCCCCCGGCGACATGAGCAACGTAGTGGAGAAGGCCCGGACGGTGGGCAATGATCGGATCATGGTGTGCGAGCGCGGCGTATCCTTCGGCTATAACTATCTGATATCAGACATGCGCGCCCTGGTCATCATGCGCGAGACCCAATGCCCCGTGGTGTTCGATGCCACCCACTCGGTGCAGATGCCGGGAGGCGAGGGCGGCCGATCCGGCGGCCAGCGCCAGTTCGTGCCGGTACTGGCGCGTGCCGCCGTCGCGGCCGGGATCGCAGGGCTCTTCATGGAGACCCATCCGGACCCGGACCACGCCTTGAGCGACGGCCCCAATGCGTGGCCCCTGCAGCGGCTGGAACCCCTGCTGGGGGTGCTGGCCCGTATCGACGAGCAGGTGAAGTCGGGTGCTTTGGTGGAGGAGTAGCAGTCCCGGGCCGGGGTGGCCTTTGGTCATGCCCTGAGATCTTCCCGCTACGCCTCAATAGGCGACGGGCGTCGACGGTTCAAGGGCCCCACCGCGTAGCGGTTTACCGGTGGACCCGAACGAGCTTTTTCTTTGCAACGAGTTTAAGGAGAGACCATGTCTAGAATCATCGGGATACGGGGGCGCGAGGTCATCGACTCCCGCGGCAATCCCACGGTGGAGGCCGATGTCATGCTGGAATCCACCGCCATCGGCACGGCCACCGTGCCCTCGGGAGCCTCGACCGGCGCGCGGGAGGCCGTGGAACTGCGGGACAACGATCCGGCACGCTACTCGGGCAAGGGCGTGCTCAAGGCGGTGGCCAACATCAACGGCGAGATCCTTGAGGCCCTCAAGGGGCATGGCGCCGACGATCAGGAGGCGGTGGACCGCATTCTCATCGACCTCGACGGCACCGACAACAAGGGTCGGTTGGGGGCCAACGCGATACTGGCGGTATCCCTCGCGGCGGCCAAGGCCATGGCGGTGGAGCAGGGTACGTCTCTGTTTCGTCACATCAACCCCCAGGGTCCCTACAGCCTGCCCGTGCCCATGATGAACATCCTCAACGGTGGTGCCCACGCGGACAACAACGTGGACGTCCAGGAATTCATGGTGATGCCGGTGGGCGCCCCCACCTTCCGGGAGGCCCTGCGCTACGGCGCCGAGGTCTTTCATGCCCTCAAGAAGGTATTGCATGACCGCGGCCTCAATACTGCGGTGGGCGACGAGGGCGGTTTTGCGCCGGATTTGCCCTCCAACCAGGCCGCCATCGAGGTCGTGCTCGAGGCGGTGGAGAAGGCGGGCTATCGGGCCGGTGAGGATATCTTCCTGGCGGTGGACGTGGCGAGTTCGGAATTCTATCGCGAGGGGCGTTATGAACTGGCGTCGGAGCAGCGCAGTCTGGATTCCGCGGAGTTCGTCGATTACCTGGCCGGCTGGGTGGACAACTACCCTCTCCTCTCCATGGAGGACGGCATGGCGGAGGATGACTGGGCGGGCTGGAAGCTCCATACCGACAGCCTGGGCAGGCGTATCCAGCTGGTGGGTGACGATGTCTTTGTCACCAATGCCCGTATTTTTCAGGAGGGTATAGACAAGGGCATCGCCAATTCCATTCTCATCAAGGTCAACCAGATCGGTACCCTGAGCGAGACCCTGAACGCCATCCGCATGGCTAAAGATGCCGGCTATACCGCCGTGGTCTCCCATCGCTCGGGCGAGACCGAGGACACCACCATCGCCGATCTCGCCGTGGCCATGGGCACCGGCCAGATCAAGACCGGTTCCCTGTCCCGTTCCGATCGCATCGCCAAGTACAATCGCCTACTGCGTATCGAAGAGGAACTCACTCTGGCCGGAGAGGACGTGATCTATCCGGGTCGTAAGGCCTTCTACAACCTGGCTTGAGACATGTATCACCTGCTGCTCTCCGTATTGGTGGTGGGCACGGTGGCATTGCAGGGGCGCTTGTGGCTGGGCGATGGCGGAATCCGGGATGTGTGGCGTCTGGAGGCCGCCATCGCCATGCAAGAGGCAGAGAATGCCCAACTGAGGCGACGCAACGCGGAACTGGCGGCGGAGGTGGAGGATCTCAAGGAAGGCAACGCCGCCATCGAGGAAAGGGCCCGCTATGATCTCGGCATGATCAGGAAAGGCGAGGAGTTCTACCTCATCGTGGAACGCTGAGGGGGGCGGGGTGGCGGCGATGGGATCGGTGAATAGTGAATAGTGAATGGTGAATAGGGAATGGTAGTAGCGCCCATGCCATGGCGGGCCCGCCAGGAGGCGCTTGCCAGGGGACGGCGGTATTGTCATAGTTGATGTCACGGGATCGGAGGATTCGCCGGCCACGGGGAGCCGGTGAAGGGACTCCGGCTCCGTGTCGGGCGGGCGCCCGGCGGATTGATGAGAGGGCCTCGAGGCCGAAGGTTCTCACCGATTATGGCGGCAGCGATAGCGGATGGGCCAGGAACGGTTTCCGGATGCCATAGCCCCATATGCCATAACCCGATATGTCATAACCAATAATAACCATAAGTCAGGGGTCCGGCCCGCAGCGGGTCGAGACCGACGGTTGATAAACGGTGGTCCACACCGTAATGACACTTCCAGAGAGGAGTTTATGAAATTCAGATACCTCACCAGACTGGTCGTGGGACCGGTCGCACTTCTGCCGTTGCTGCCGGCCCTGCCCGCAGTGGCCCAAGACCGCGCCGTCGTCCTGGAACAGGGCAAGCAACTCTCCTTCGAAAGGTCAAAGGGCAACTGCCTGGCCTGCCACGTAATCGAAGGGGGCGAGAGCCCCGGCAACATCGGGCCACCCCTGGTGATGATGCAGGCCCGCTATCCCGACAAGTCCGAACTCCGCGCCCAGATCTGGGACGCCCACGAGAAGAACCCGGACTCCATCATGCCCCCCTATGGCCGCACCTACCTGCTCCAGGAGAGCGAGATAGACAAGGTCACCGAATTCATCTGGTCCCTTTAAGCAGGCGCTGACATAGCCACCCCGGCTCTCTCAACGCACGCGGAGCGAAAGATGTGAATCCGCTTTGCTTCCTCATCAGCCACTTATGTGGCCGGAAATGACGGTACATCCCTGGACCACGGGACACGCCGAATGACGAGGCCCAAGGTCCACGGCGCATCCGCGAGCCCGGACGCGTACCACGCCGGCTCGCCATTGGACCAGCTCGCCATTGGACCAGATCGCCATTGGAGATTAGACATGAGTGACCTCACCGACCGTATCAGGTTTCTTTTCCTGGCCGCATCGATGGCGGCCGCGGGTCCTGCGCTGGCGGGCCCCCAGGAGGATCTGAAGGAGTTCCAGGCCTTCTTCAAGAGTCGTTTTCCCGATGTGTCCATGGCGGAGTTCGGCAACGGCGCCTATGCCATCAACGACGACATGCGCGAGAACTGGCTGGCCACCGAGGAGTTCCCACCCTATGAGCCCATGGTCGACGAGGGCAGGGAGGCGTGGAATACCCCCTTCGCCAATGGCAACACCTACGCCGACTGTTTCGACGGCAACCCGGGCGTGGTGCAGTACTTCCCCTATTACGACACCGACAAGAAAATGGTAATCACCCTGCCCCTGGCCATCAACGAATGCCGGGCGAAGATCGGTGAACCCGCGCTGCCCTACGGCAAGGGTGAGATCACTCACATCATGGCCTATATGGCCTTCGAATCCCGGGGCGAGCTGACCGATGTCGTATCGCCTACATGCGACCCGAATGCCCTCGCTGCCTACGAAGCGGGCAAGGAATACTGGTATAAGCGCCAGGGCCAGTATCAGTTCTCCTGCGCCCATTGCCACAAGGCTTATACGGGTTCGAAGCTGCGAACCGATGTCCTGAGTCCCGGCCTGGGCCACACGAGCCACTGGCCGGTCTACCGCGGCGACTGGGGAGAGATGGGCACGCTGCACCGGCGTTTCGCCGGGTGCCTGGAGATGTTGCGTGGACGGGTACTCGACGAGCAGTCCGAGACCTTCCGTAATCTGGAATACTTCATGACCTTCATGAGTAACGGCGTGCCCCTGAACGGACCGAGTTCCCGCAAGTGACGGTGGATATGTCTCCCCAGGCGGATGCCGACACCGGGGGTATCCAGTGGGCGCGTATCGAATGCGAGTTCGCCCTGCTCGATGACGAGAGGCTGGCCGCTCTCGCCACGCCCCTCGGCGGTGGCGCGTGGTGTATCGAGGCGTGTACGGACGACGTCGTGGCCCTGACCCTGAATATCGAGCCGGTGCCAGAAGATATGGACGGAAAGGATATGGATGCCGAACAGGCCCTGGGCGGCGCGGTCTACGACTCCGGAGATGGTTCCATGGCTGGAGCCGTCGACGAGGGTGGGGCATCCGCTATCGATCCTCCCGGGGATCGCGGCGAGCCCGAGTCCGGGTGCGTGTTGCGCTTCAGCGGACAGCGCTTCGCCAACGTCGTGGCGGCCTCCAGCGTGCGCCTCGGTACCGGCGTGGCCGGCCTCGTGTACCGCGCGTCGAAGAAGGGGGATTACCTGTGCATGGAGATGGACCCCGCTGCGGGCAGCGTATCCCTGGTGAAGGTGAAGGACGGTATGCGGGAGGTACTGGCGACGGAGGAAGTCGTCCTGCCCTCCGGCGAGTGGCTCTATGTCTATCTGCGCCACGTGAATCCCTTCCACAGCCTTTCCATCAACGGTGCCCTGGCGCTGACCACCGAGTATCGCGTGCCCGGAGGCTATCTCGCCACGGGTGCCGTCGGGCTCAAGGGCGAGCAGGCGAGGGGCGCACACTTCGCAAGGCTGGGGGCGGTGGACGTGGTGGCGGGAGACTGAGACACGACAGAATACCTGCCAGCCGCCGTGCCCCGGATCGTGGGATAACCGCCCGGGGGAATTATTCGAGGGGTGAAAGAGCATATTAACTACGAAAGACGCGAAATGCGCGAAACTTTCAGGAAACACTTGGGGGTTTAGTGGGCAGTTCCCTCTTTGCAACTTTCGCGGTTATATTGTTATTTTCTTACCCTGAAAGACGCGAAATACGGGAAAGTTTCAACCAGTTAGGTTCAGGGAAGCCCCGGTTATTTCATTTTTCGCGCATTTCGCGTTTTTCGCGGTTAGATTTTTTTCTTAAACCACGAAAAATGCGAGAGTCGCTAAAGCTTAAACCAGGCCGGTTCGGGGGGATCTCCGGTGATTCTCTTTTCGCGTATTTCGCGTCTTTCGCGGTTGCATTTTATTTTTTTAAACTACGAAAGACGCGAAATGCGCGAAAATTGCAACCAAACAGATTCAAGGGATCCCCGGTGATTCTCTTCGCGTATTTCGCGTCTTTCGCGGTTGCATTTTCTTTTTTGAACCATGAAAAACGCGACAGGCCTGAAAGTTGCAACCGCGTAGGCCCGATAGTACGTCGCTGCTTTCTTTTCGCACCTTTCGCGTGTTTCGTGGTTGCATTTTTGCCCTTGAATCCGGAGAAGAACGATGAAACGACGTGATCTGGTGCGCCTGGCGGGGTTTGCCCTGCCGGCCGGGCTCGTGGCGCCAAGGCTCGCCAGAGCCGCCGATCCCTGTACGGTCAATCTGCAATCCCGCATGGCGGGCGGTGTGTATCTCACCCGGGAATCGCCGGGGCGTTTCCCCGATAAGGCCGGTGGGCATGTGCCCATGATCGATGTCCGTCGCACGAACGGCAACGATTTCGACGTGCGGGTGCTGACGGCCCATGAGATGCGGGGATACGAGCATTACATCATCAAACACCAGTTGCTCAACTGGGCCTTCGAGGTCATGGACGAGCACATGTTCGATCCCGAGCGGGACGAGGCGCCGGTCTCGGATTTTAAGGTGACCGAATACGGCGGTCCCCTCTATGCCCTCAGTATGTGCAACGAGCACGACGTGTGGTTGTCCGGAGTGCTCGTCTGAGACCACTCCGATTCCGGCCCGGCCCGGCCCGGCGCGGGTGCGCGGGGCGGGGAGGATGTCGGGATGAATCCCGCCCTACAAAAAGCGTAACCGCGAAAGACGCGAGTGACGCGAAAAGGGAGAAGGTCAGGGAGGAGTGGCAGTTCGAAAAGGCGCAGCGGATCCACCGTTTCGGCTTCAGCAGAGCGGACGCACGGGTGGTAATCTTTTCCCGGCTCTGTTTCGCCGGCAAAAAGCATTGAGTTCGGAATGCAATCCGGGATAGTCTTTTGAGCAAGAAGCCGCCATTACAAGGCTTCAGTGAACAGAGAGTTCAGCGCACGGCACCGTGCCCATCATCACCGGCACGCTCCACAGTCTGCGCCCGCCCACGCGGAGTCGGGGCGGTGCATCCACATCGGAGCCCGCACCACGGTGGGTCTGCTTGTTTCGCGCTGATTTTAAACCGTATATTCAGGAGACGTTTGCCGGTTTTCGCGGGCGTGCCTGCTAAAAACATAACGTGGGGGATCAACCCTGCGGCCGGTGATACGTGCGGATTTGACGAAATTCTTACCCGGTGCGCATGCACGGGGGTGACCACTGGTTCGAGACCATCCCGGTGGCCAGTTAATTTTAATAATTACTGATTTTCTACAGGAGGAATGTCGAGATGTGGAGCTATAAGCCTCTTTCCGTGGTCGTGGCTGCGGTTGCGGTATTCGGTCTCGCGGGCACGGCCCTTGGCGCCCAGAATCCCTGCCTGAAGGAACGCCCTGCCTCCGGCCAAGGGGGGGGCGGCTATTCCGCGCCCCACGAAAAAAAAGGAGGGGAGTTCCCCACCGCGGACGAGGTGGGAGGCGACGTGTTCATCGCCCCCCTGGGCAAGGGCGCGATGATCCCCAAGGATATCCCCATCGAGACCCTGGATGGCAAGCCCACTACTACCGGCCGCATCCTCGATGGCGACCGTCCGGTGGTCCTCAATTTTTTTCTGTTGTTCAGCCCCCGCTCGGTGGACGAGATGAAGAGCCTGCAGGAACTGTCCAAGACCAATGCCAACGTGCAGGTCATAGGCATCAATATCGGCAACGTCGGTGGCAAGCTCAACCCGGAAAGTGCGGAGTCCGACGTGCTGCGCAATCTGCGGCTGGTGGCCCGGGAGGCCGGTGCCAACTATCCCATCTACTCGGATACCCACAGTTACACCGTCCAGACCTTCGGGCTGCGCAACGCCCCCACCACCTTCTTGCTGGACAAGAGAGGGGTGGTGAAACGGGTCTACGCGGGGCCTCAGTTATGGACATCCCAGGAGCGGTTGCGGGATATCCAGGAGATCATCGAGGAATCGAAGTAACCCTTCGCGGCGGTGGACTGACTCATAAAACACAGATACCCGGGGAGTGAAATGATGAACATCGATCGACGCAGGTTCCTGAAGGGCGCGGGCGCGGCCGGCATGGCGGGTGCCGCCTCCATGGCCGGCATGGGGGCCGTGCCCCGCCACGTATCGGCGGCCAATCTGGCCCCCGCCGAATCCTATAACAATTCCAATCTCGCGCGCTTCGCCGGCAACGTGGTAGTGAAACCCGGCAAGTATTCCGGCCTGGTGCAGGTGGTGGACCTGGGGACCTCCGAGACCCTGGCGTGGCTGCCCATGATGCTCACGGGTATCGACGCCCCGATACCCCATCACATCTGCGCGATGCCGTCGAAGAACCCCCGGCAGACCTTCGATTTCTTCTTCACCATGCAGCGCCCGGGGTCGCCGTACATCAACGAGAACTCCCCCGAGTGGCGCGAGCGCGGCCACATGGGCATGTGGAAGGCACGCTACGACGGGCGCGGCGAGCAGAACCGCATCATCCTGGTGAACGACATCGCCGACACCACGGGCATGGGGCTGGGGGTCCACGCCGCCCTGGGAGTCGGGCCCAACCAGGGTCTGGTGTCCTTCGCCGACGGCCAGAAGGACCTGGTGCTGGTGACCACCACCGACGACCAGCCGAAGATCGTCGTGTCCTACAAGTTCGATTACGACCCGGTGGCCAAGACCCTGAACTGCAGCCGCGTCTTCCCGGACCCGGCTACCGGCAAGTTCGACTACCAGGGCCTGCGGGGCATGAAGATCACCCATGAAGCCCTCATGGGGGAAGAGCTCATGCCCGCCGATCCCACCGCCTGCTTCATCGATACCCTGGTGTGGCATCCCGAGTTGCCCCTGGCCACCATTCTCATCCGCCGCCTCGGCCTGGTGGTCATCGTGGATACCGAGACATGGGAGCCCATCACCGTCATCGCCACGCCCAAGGGTGCCCCGGACCATTTCCCCCTGGTGCGCCAGACGGGCTACACCTGGGCCTTCTCGGTGCCGAGCGTGCTGTCGCCCATGCACGAGGCCGGCTTCCTCACCAACGGCAAGTACCTGTTCTGCTGCAACAACGTGCTGCAGAACAACGTGGGCGTGGTGGACAGTTCCCACCACGACCCCAGGAGGTGGAAGAAGATCGCCTACATCGAGGGCTTCGGACGGACCCACCTGCCGTTCCACACCGGCAACATGCAGGACTCCCGTTACATCTTCTTCACCGCCTGGGCGCGCCGTCCCAACCGCGGCTATATCGTGCGCTGCACCCCCGGCAACTGGACCCTGGATGCCAAGATTGACATCGGCCCCGATCCCCATACCGTCGACGTGCTCCATGACGACGAGCACATCTCCGCGGTGTACAGCGGGCACCAGGGCGGCCAGTCCGGCCTGGTGATCATCAACGCGGACTCCCTGGAGATCGTGGCCCGTATGCCGTCGCCCAACGGCCATCACGACCACGTGGTCATACCCGCCGACTGGCAGATGGCCAAGGCGAGTCGCTCCATTTCGGTGTGATATCGGGGCATTGACATGGCGGACCGCCGGTGCGCCGGCGGCCCCCTCGTTCAGGGACGCCCCTCCGTGAGCCGTGACTCACGGACTATCACAAGCCATCACGATCCCAGGGAGCCGCTCACATCCTACAGACCATGCGCGGGTTCATCTTTCCTCTCATCGTCGTGGTCTCCGTGGCCGCGTTGTTGACCTTGTGCGGGCGCGACGACCAAGGTCCCGCGAGGATGGACCCGCCTGCCGCCGTAGCGCCCACGACGCCGGCTGCGGACGGTTCGGATACGGGTACCGATCCCATAGAGACGTTCCGCCCCGCAGGAGATGGTCGTCGCGCGGATCGCGGGACCATCCGGCTCAACGTCCCTCCCACCATCCTGGTGCCGGGCCATGACTCGGCGGCCATGGAGCGCCGCCCCTCATCAGCCGTGGCTGATGGGCGCCCGCGGCGGCCGCTCCCGCCGGATGGCGGAGCGGCCGTCACCCGCGCCGAACCGAAAGCGGCCGCGATTACCTCCTCCGGTGAAGCCGCTGGCGACGAACCGCTCCATCACGCCGCGGCTGTCCCGGCAGAACAGGGCCCGGAGCCCTATGCCCGGGCGGATAAGCCGGCGGTGCGCTCCCCCACATCCACGGCGGTGGTGGACCCTACGGTCAGCGAAGAGCTTTCTCCGGAGATCAAGGCTCGCCTGGAGGCACGGGCCGAGCGCGTGGATCAGGCCCGCTCCCGGGAGCGGGACCCCGATTACGTGGCCGACCGCACGCGGCTGCTGGCGCCCGCGGACCTGCTGGCGGCGGAGTCCGCCGAGCGCCTCGTCATCCGCCACCACGGGGGCACGCCCACCGTCACCGTCGAAGCGGCGGGGGGCAACGTCGTGCTGGAGGGGGTGGGCACCGTGGACTACGACCCCACCGCGGTCCATGACGTGAACATCACCGCCAGCGGTCTCGTGCGGGACCTCTATTTCTTCGAGGGCATGATCATCGAGAAAGGCCAGCCCCTCATGAACATGTTCGCCCCGGAGCGCCTGCTGGCCCAGTTCAACCATCTCGCCAACATCAGCAACGAGGACCGCCTCACCTATTCTTTCGCGCCGGGCCAGTTCATGGAGGACAGCCGATCCAATCTGCGTTGGTGGGGCATGGACGCGGACGATATCGAACTGCTGGAACGGTCGAAGGTGGTACTGGACGACTACGTCATTACCGCCCCCCGCAGTGGCTACGTGCTGGCGCGGCGTGCCGACCGCGGCTCCCTCATCAACGCCGGGGCCCGGGAGATGGAGAACTGGGCCCTGGTGGGGGAGACGGTGGCGCGGGTGGCGGACCTGTCCCGGGTGTGGGTGACGGTGGAACTGCCCCTGGAGGAGGTGCCCTTTCTCTTGCCCTTCGGTGCCCTGGAGAAGGGACAGCCGGTAGAGGTGGTGATCCGCGAACTGGCAGGGGATCCGCGCTTCGTGGGGCGGGTGGACCATGTGTTCGCGCAGATCCGTCCTGATACCCGGCGCGCGCGGCTGCGGGTGGTGCTGGACAACCCGGACCTGCGGCTGCTGCCCGGCATGTACGCCGCCCTGTCCCTCACCGTGGCGCTGCCGGAGATGCTGCGGGTACCCCGTTCCGCCCTGCTGTATGCCGAGGGCCACAGCTATGTGCTGGTGGAGGCCGGTGCCGGGAGCTATCGGCTGACCCGGGTGGTGACGGGGGCGCGCGCCCATGGCCGGGTGGCCGTGCTGGCGGGCCTCGCCGCCGGCGACCGGGTGGTGGAGCGCGCCCGCATGATGGTGGATCCGGATCGTGAACTGCTGTGGGCCGAGGCCGGAGGTGACCAATGATCCTCGTGGCCCACAGGATGCACGTGGCCGCAGGCGCGGTGGCCTGGCTGCTGGCGATTCTCGTCCTGACGGTGCCCGGGGCCTGGGCGGAGAGCGCCCTGGAGCATGCCCGCAAACACATGGACCCCACCTACACCTGTCCCATGCACCCCCACGTGCGCAGCGACAAGCCCGGCAACTGTCCCATCTGCGGCATGGGCCTTATCCCCATGGAGCGCCACGTGGGCGAGGCGGGACGTGTCAGGCTCTCGCCCCAGCAGCAGCGAGTGCTGGACGTGCGTACCGTGACGGCCCGGGAGAAGCCACTGCTGTGGCGCCTCAAGACGGTGGCGGAGATTACCTACGACGAGCGCAATCTGGTGGAGGTGACCGCCCGGGTCAACGGCGAAGTGGAGAACTACTACCACTTCTTCGAGGGTGACCTGGTGGAGGCGGGGGACGTGCTCATCGACCTCAAGAGCCCCGAACTCATGCGAGTGGTGCAGGACTATGCACAGGCCATGCGGTCCCAGGGCTGGGTGGAGCGCCTGGGCAGCGACATGCCCCACATCAATGCCACCTCCACCGTGACCCTGCTGTGGCGCGGCCTCGGCGAAGACGATATCAAGCGCGTCGCCAGCAGCGGCGAACTCATGAAGCACTTCGCCATCCGCACCCCGGTGAGCGGCCTGGTGGTGGAGCAGAACGTCAACCATGGCACCCTGGTGAACGCCGGGGTGCAAGGCGGTCAGTTCACGGCCATCGGCGAGACCATCGTCAAGGTGGCCGAGCTGTCCACGGTGTGGGTGCAGGCGGAGCTGCTGGGCCCGGACCTGGACCGGGTGAAAGTCGGGGACATGGCCCGCGTGCGCGTCCACGGCCGACCGGCCCGGATGTTCGAGGCCCCGGTGAGTTTCGTCTACCCGGTGGTGGACGAGGGGCGTCGCACCCGCATCGCCCGCATCGTGCTGCCCAACGAGGACCTGGCCATGGTGCCGGGCATGTATGCCGACGTGATCTTCATGCTGCCGGTGCCCGGTACGCCGGCACCACCCCACCGCGACCTGGTGGGGACCCTCGATGCGGGGGACGGCGATGAGACGGGTGGCGGAGGCGCCCCGCAGGTGGACACGGTGCTGGCCATCCCGGCCAGCGCCGTCATCGACGACGGCGATGGCCAGTTCGTGTTCGTGAAGTCGGCGGATGATGCCTATACCGCGCGGCCGGTGGAGTTGGGGGCCCCGGCAGGCCGCGAGGTGCCGGTCTACGGCGGCCTGCATCCGGGCGAGGAGGTGGTGGTGCAGGGGCAGTTCTTCCTCCAGGCCGAGGTGGCCCTGCGCACCAGCCGCGGTGGCGGCGCCCGAGGGGGGCATGACCACTGATGAATGCCATCCTCGAATACTGTGCCCGCCAGCGCGTGCTGGTGATCCTGGTGGCCCTGGTGCTGGCGGGCGCGGGCTACTGGTCGGTCAAGCACACGGCCCTGGATGCGGTGCCCGACGTCTCGGACACCCAGGTGATCATCTATTCCAAGTGGGACGGCCAGTCGCCCCGGGTCATCGAGGACCAGATCACCTATCCCCTGCTGACCACCATGCTCCACGTGCCCGGGGCCGCCGATGTTCGGGGCTACTCCGCCTTCGGCTATTCCCTCATCTACGTCCTGTTCGAGGAGGGCACGGATATCTATTGGGCTCGCAGCCGGGTGCTGGAATACCTGGACCAGGTGCGCGGCAAGCTGCCGGCGGCGGCAGACGTCAGCCTGGGGCCGGACGCCACCGGTGTCGGCTGGGTGTATCAGTATGCCCTGCGCTCGGCGCGCCATGACCTGGCGGAACTGCGCAGCCTCCAGGACTGGTATCTGCGCTACGCCCTGGAGGCCGTGCCGGGGGTGTCCGAGGTGGCCTCCGTGGGGGGATACGTGCGCCAGTACCAGGTGGAGGTGGACCCCGCCCGACTACGGGCCTACCGCATCCCCTTCGATGACGTGGTGGCGGCGGTGGAGCGCAGCAACCGCGACGAGGGTGGCCGGCTCATCGAGCACAGCGGCGCCGAATACCTGATCCGCGGTCTCGGCTACGTCACCAGCGTGGCCGACCTGGAGCAGGTGCCGGTGAAGATGGGGGAACAGGGGGTGCCGGTGACCATCGGTCAACTCGGGCGCGTCCACTTCGGCACCGACGTGCGGCGAGGCATCGCGGAACTGAACGGCGAGGGCCAGGTGGCGGGCGGCATCGTGGTGATGCAGCACGGCGCCAACGCCTCCCGGGTCATCCGGGACGTCAAGGCGGCTCTCGGCGAGGCGAAGAAGGGGCTGCCGGCGGGGGTGGGGGTGGTGCCCGTCTACGACCGCGCACCCCTCATCGACGCCAGCGTCGCCACCCTGGTCCATGCCCTGTGGTACGAATCCCTGGTGGTGGCGGCCATCGTGCTGCTGTTCCTGTGGCATCTGCGCAGCACCCTGGTGATCATCCTCACCCTGCCGGTGGCCATCCTCATCGCCTTCATCTTCACCCGCTGGATGGGCATCACCATGAACATCATGTCCCTGGGTGGCATCGCCATCGCCATCGGGGCCATGGTGGACGCCGCCATCGTCATGGTGGAGAACGCCCACAAGCATGTGGAGCGCCTGGGCCGGGACCCGGACCCCGCCGAGCACGCGGCGGCGGTGATGGCCGGCATGAAGGAGGTGGCCACCCCTATCTTCGTCTCCCTGGTGGTGCTCACCCTGTCCTTCCTGCCCCTGCTCATGCTGACGGGGGAGGAGGGCCGCCTGTTCACGCCTCTGGTGTGGACCAAGACCTTCGCCATGGGTGCGGCGGCCCTGCTGTCCATCACCCTCATACCGGCCCTGATGATGTACTTCGTCCGTGGCCGCATCTTCAACGAACAGTCCAACCCCGTCAGCACCGCGCTCATCGGCCTCTACCGGCCCATCCTCGAGGTTACCCTGCGCCTGCGGCTGGCCACGGTGGGCCTCTTCGTGGCCCTCGGGCTGGTGACGGTGCCGGTGTTCAACGGCCTCGGCAAGGAGTTCATGCCGCCACTCTACGAGGGCTCGTTGATGTACATGCCCACCACCCTGCCCGGGGTGTCCGTGAGCGAGATCGGCCGGGTGATGCAGAACCAGGACCGGGAACTCAAGAGGATCCCCGAGGTGGAGACGGTGTTCGGGAAGGCCGGGCGTGCCGATTCCGCCACCGACCCGGCGCCCCTGTCCATGATCGAGACCGTCATCACCCTGAAGCCCCGGGACCAGTGGCGCCCCGGCCTCACGGCGAACGAACTGGTGCGGGAGATGGACGCCGCGGTGAGCATCCCGGGCCTGGTGAGCGGCTGGACCATGCCCATCCGCGGGCGCATTGACATGCTCACCACCGGTATTCGCACGCCCCTGGGCATCAAGGTGTACGGCAGCGACCTGGAGGTGCTGGACCGTGTGGCCGGCCAGATGGAGGGGGTTCTGGCGAACCTGCCCGGCAGCGAGAATGTCTACGCCGACCGCACCACCCGGGGCTACTACGTGGACGTGACCGTAGACCGCCGGCAGGCCGCCCGCTACGGCCTCAACGTGGCGGACGTGCAGGAGGTGCTGCGCACCGCCGTGGGCGGGGCGAATCTGGGCTGGACGGTGGAGGGCAGGGAGCGCTACCCCATCAACGTGCGTTACCAGGCCGACCACCGGGACGATATCGACGCCCTGCGGCGCGAAGTGATGGTGCCCTTCGGCGACGGCGACTACATCCCCCTGGGGGTGGTGACGGACATCCGCGTCACCCAGGCGGCCACCGAGGTTAAGAGCGAGAACGGCCTGCTGGTGAACTACGTCTACATCGACCTCGCCGGCCGGGATGCCGGCAGCTATGTGGCGGCGGCCGAGGCCGCCATCTCGGATGGGGTGGCGCTGCCGGAGGGGGTCTACTACGAATGGAGCGGCAGCTACCGAAACCTGGAACGGGCATGGGACACCTTCGCCTACGTCATCCCCCTCACCCTGCTGGTGATCCTGGTGCTCTATTATCTGGTGTTCCAGAGCCTGACCAAGGCCCTGCTGGTGATGGTGGCCATTCCCTTCTCCCTCATCGGCGCCGTGTGGCTGCTGGCCCTGCTGGATTATCACCTGAGCGTGGCGGTGGTGGTGGGCTTGCTGGCCCTCCTGGGAGTGGCGGCGGAGACCGCGGTGGTGATGATCATCTACCTCGAGACGGCGGTGAAACGGCGCCGGCAGGAGGGCACGCTGAGGACCAGGCAGGACCTGTTCGACGCCATCCACGAAGGGGCGGTGCTGCGCCTGCGGCCCAAGATCATGACCGTGGCCACCATCGGCCTGTCCCTCATGCCCCTCATGCTGTCCGATGGGGTGGGAGCCGACGTGATGCGGCGCATCGCCGCCCCCATGGTGGGGGGCGTGGCCAGTTCCCTGGTGCTGGTGCTGCTGATCATCCCGGCGGTATACAGCTGGATCGAACAGAGGCGTCTGGGCGCGGCCCCGGTGCAGCCAGGAGCGACCCATGAAGATCCCTGATGTTCGACGCAACCTGGGCCTGCTGTTGGCGATCGGGCTGCTGCTCGTCACTGCCGGCGCCGGCGCCGAGCCGGGCCGATACCCCGCCGAGGTGGTGGTGGACCCGCGGGCCATCCACACCGTCACCCTGCGCACCAACGCCCGCATCGTGGACATGGAGGACCTCAATCCCGGGCGCCGGGTGGCGGCGGGGGACACCCTGTTCACCTTCGAGAGTGCCGAACTGCGCACCCTGCAGAAGAGCTATCTCACCACCCATCGCAACCTGGGGGATATCGGCGATATCACGCCGCGGGTGAAGGAGAACGTCACCCAGAACAAGCTGGCCCTGTTGTGGCGGGGCATGAGCGAAGAGGATATCGAACGCATCGAGGAGACCGCCGAGCCCCTGGATGCGGTACCCGTGAAGGCCCCGGTCGACGGCGTCATCACCCGCGTGGACATCCGCGTCGGCCAGGTGGTGAACGCGGGGGTGCAGAGTGGCCAGTTCGCCGCCGTGGGGGTGCCGGTGCTGCGCATCGCCGATGATCGGCGGATGCTCGTGGAGGCCCGGGTGCCCCCCGCCGACGCCGTGCATTTTCGCGCCGGCATGCCCCTCGTCATAGAAACCCGGGCGGGGAGGCTGGATGGCCAGGTGGAACAGGTGCTGCCCCTGGCGGACGCCGGCGTGCCCCGCCAGCGGGTGGTGGTGCGGCCGGTGGACCGAGCCGGCCTGCATCCCGGCATGCGCGTGCTGGTGCGCCTGCCGGGGGATACCCCCTCCCGGCCGCTGCCCGCGTCCACCCGGGAGGATGACCATGCCGGACACCACCACTGACGGCGACACGCCTATGCCCCGTATCCATCAGGCCATGAAGAAATTCATCCATCATTCCATCGTCCCCCAACTGGCGGCCGTCGTCGCACTGTTGGTCGCCGGTGCCGCCCACGGCCACGGCGAACTCAGTGCCTTCGGCAGCGAGGGAGGCGAGGGCCGCCGCACCATCCACGTGGGCCTGCCCCAGGCCATGGCAGGCCACCCCGGTCTCATCACCACCGAGCAGGCCATCGCCCAGGATCGTATCACCACCCTGCGCACCGACGGCCGGGTGGCGGCGCGCCCCGATCGTGAACAGGAGGTGACCATCAACACCGGCGGCGCCGTGCGCGAGGTGTTCATCCGCCGCGGCCAGCGGGTGGCGGAAGGAGAGCCCATGGTGAGGGTCTTCAGCCCCGACTTCATGCTCACCCAGCGGGGCTATCTGGCCATGATGGAGGATGAAGTGCGCCTGGAGCAGATCCGCACCTTGGGCAATCTGCCGGACTACCTGGAGGACGCGCGGGAGAACCTGCTGTGGTGGGGCATGACGGAAGGCGAGGTGGAGGCCCTGGTGGAGGATGGCACGGTGAAGGAGACCCTCACGGCCACGACTCCCATCTCGGGCATCGTCACGGCGGTGCTGGTGGAGCCCGGTGCCCTCATCAATGCCGGCGATCGCGGCATGAGCACCTTCGTCATCACCGGCGCGCCGGTGGCCCGGGTGGTGCTCGATGACGGCCTGTGGGCCGAGGGACGGGTCGCCCCCGAACGCCTCCATGAGATCACCGTGGGCCAGAAGGTCCGCATGCGGGTGGGCAGGACCATCAGGTGGTACGGCGGCGAGGTGGTGCTGGTGGACCCCATGGTGGACCCCGACGATGGGCGGGGCCGGTTCTATGTCACATTGGACCACTTCCCTCCCGCCTACGGCCTCGGCGCCCCCCTGGAGATGCTGGTGGAGACCCCGGAGGCGGATGGGGTGTGGGTGCCGGGCGAGGCCGTCATCACCGTGGACGGTGCCCACTACGTCTACGTCCAGAAGGATGTCGATATATACGAACGCCGCTACGTGGACCTGGGGGCCCGGGACCAGGGCTGGGTGCAGGTGAGGGAGGGTGTGGCGGCCGGTGAGGCCGTGGTCACCGGGGGCTCCCAGTTGCTGGAAGGCAAGCGCCTCCTTGGGGGCGGCCCGGGCGGCCCGGGCGGTGGGGACGATCATCACTGATCTCTGGTTGTTGGTTTTTCGTTCTTTAGTTGTTTGTTGAATGCAGGAGCCCCATGAGCGCCGTACCGGGAACAAATGACCAGGGACGAATAACAAATAACGAGGTATTCGATGGTTAACGCGATCATCCGCTGGTCCCTGAACAACCGTGTCACGGTCATGGTGGCCGCCCTGGTGGTGACGGGACTGGCGCTGTTTGCGGCCAGTCGCATGGCCCTGGACGTGTTCCCGGAGTTCGCCCCCACCCAGGTGGTGATCCAGACCGAGGCCCCCGGCTTCTCCCCCGAGGACGTGGAGCAGCTGGTGACGGTGCCCATCGAGAGCCTGGTGCTGGGTGCCCCCGGCATCGATGCCGTGCGCTCCGAATCCTCCATCGGCCTGTCCCGCGTCATCGTGGTGTTTCAGTGGGGCACCGACATCTACGACGCCCGCCAGATCGTGGGCCAGCGCCTCGCCCTCATCCAGGACCGCCTGCCGCCGGGGGTCCAGGCCCCCGAGGCCATGCCCGCCACCTCGGCCATCTCCTGGCTCCAGAAGTTCGCCCTCATCGACGGCCGGCCTGACTTCCGCGGCCTCGAACTGCGCACCTTGGCGGACTGGGTGTTCCGCTATCGCCTGCTGGCCCAGGAGGGGGTGGCCTCGGTGGTGAGCCAGGGCGGCGACGTGAAGCAGTATCAGGTGCTGGTGGATCCCCTGAAGCTGAACCAGTTCGACGTCGCACTGACGGATGTGGTGGCGGCGGCCGCCGGTGCCAGCGACATCCGGCCCGGCGCCTTCATCTATCCGGGGGGCCAGCAGGAACTCACGGTGCGCGGCGACGCCCAGGTGGATGACACCACGGACATCGCCCAGGTCCCCGTGACCCTGCGGGACGGCACCCCCATCACCGTGGGGGACGTGGCCAAGGTGAAGGTGGGTCCCGCCATCAAGCGCGGCGATGCCCGTTTCAATGGCCGGCCGGCGGTGGTGGGCACGGTGTCCAAGCTCTACGGCGCCGATACCGTGCGTACCACCGAGGGCGTGGAAGAGACTCTCGCCAACCTGCGCCAGGCGTTGCCGGAGGGGGCGCGGCTGGTGCCCGACACCTTCAGCCAGGCCAGCTTCATCCATGCCGCCATCGGCAACATGAGCGATGCCATGATGCAGGCGGCGGCGGTGGTGGCCACGGTGCTGCTGCTGTTCCTGTTCCGCTGGACCCCCACCATCATCAGCTTCATCGCCATCCCGTTGTCCCTGCTCGCCGCCATCGTGGTGCTGTGGCTGTTCGGCGTGGGGCTCAACGCCCTGGTGCTGGGGGGGCTGGTGATCGCCATCGGCGAGGTGGTGGACGACGCCGTCATCGACGTGGAGAACGTCTACCGCCGGCTGCGGGAGAATATCCTCGCCGGCCAGCCCCTGGCCCAGTTCAAAGTGGTGATGGCCGCGTCCATCGAGATCCGCTCGGCCGTGGTCTACGCCACCCTCATCATCGTGGTGGTGTTCCTGCCGGTGTTCTTCCTCCAGGGTATCGAGGGGCGCATATTCGCCCCCCTGGCCGGGGCCTACATCGCCGCCATCGTCTCCTCCCTGGTGGTGGCGGTGACCGTGACGCCGGTGCTGTGCTATCTGCTGCTGTGCTGCAAGGCCAATCGCATCGCCCTGGATCCGAGCCCCGTACTGGTGTGGCTGGAGCGCCATTACCGGCCGCTGCTCGGGAAGGCCCTCGCCCGGCCCCGTGTCGTATTCATGGGGGCCGGCGGGTTGCTGGTCCTGGCCCTGGTGGTGCTGCCCTTCCTCGGGCGCTCCTTCCTGCCGGCCTTCCACGAGGGCAACATCGTCATCGCCGTGACCCACCTGCCGGGCACCTCCCTGAAGGAGAACGTGCGCACCGGCGACTACATCCAGGCCATGCTGCGGGAACGCCACCCGCAGATCCGCACCGTGGTGCAACGGGCCGGCCGCTCGCGCCTGGACGAGGACGCCATGCCGGTGAACTTCAGCGAGTTCGACATCACCCTGAAACCGGGTCACGAGAACAGTCCCGAGTTCATGGCCGCCCTGCGGGAGGACCTCGCCTCGGTGCCCGGCATCACGGTGAACGTGGGTCAGTTCATCGCCCACCGCATGTACGAACTGCTCTCGGGCGTACGCTCCCAGCTTGCGGTCAAGATCTACGGCAGCGATCTGGACACCCTGCTGGAACTGGCCCGGGAGGTGCGGGGGCGCATCGATGGGGTGGCGGGGGTGGTGGATCTGCAGACGGAGCAGCGGGTGACCGTGCCCGGCATCGACATCCGCGTGGATCGCGCCGCCGCCGCCCGCCACGGCCTCAAGCCGGCGGACATCTCACGCTACGTGGAGAACGCCATCAACGGCGTGGTGGTAGGCCAGGTACTGGAGGAGGGTGGGCGCAGCTTCGATATCCTGGTGCGCATGGACGAGTACAGCCGTGACCACGTGGCGGATCTCGAGGACCTGCCCCTGCGCACCCCCGATGGTGCCCGGGTGCGGCTGGCGGACGTTGCGGCGGTGGTCCAGGTGCAGCAACCCTTCTTCGTGGAGCGTGAGGGCGGCAACCGCCGGGCCACCGTGGCCTGGAATGTGGAGGGCCGGGACCTCGATGGCGTGGCCACGGACGTCCAGCGGGCCCTCGCCGATCTCGACATGCCCACGGGCTACACCTGGCAGCTGGGCGGGGAATACGAGGGCCAACAGCGCTCCTCCCGCACCCTGCTGCTGTTCGGTGGGCTCGCGGTGATGCTGGTGTTCGCCCTGCTGGTGCAGGTGTTCCGCAGCCTGCCCCTGGCCCTCATGGTGTTCAGCAACCTGCCCCTCGCCCTCATCGGCGGGGTGCTGGTCCTGGCGCTGGCGCGGGTGGACCTGAACGTTTCCTCCATGGTGGGCTTCATCGCCCTGTTCGGTATCGCCACCCGTAACGGTATCCTGTTGGTATCGCGCTACCAGCGCATGCTGAGAGAACACCCCGACATGGCCATGGACAGGATAGTCACCGACGGCGCCGTGGAACGCATGGCGCCCATCCTCATGACCGCCGGCACCGCGGCCCTGGCGGTGCTGCCCCTGCTGTTCGGCTCCCCCGTCGGCAAGGAGATGGAGCAGCCCCTGGCCTGGGTGTTGCTGGGCGGGCTGACCACATCCACACTGCTCAACCTGGTGGTGGTGCCCGCCTGGTTCCACCTCATGGGGCAGCGTGACCGGGACGCCCTGAAGAGTGAGGATCGCCTGCTGGAGGAGGCCTACCAGCCATGATGAGACACCCCGCCGTACATATCGCCCTCATCGTCCTCATCGCCCTGGTCCTGACCCTCGTCGCCCGCGGCTGCGATGGCGACCACGAGTCGGAGTTGCCCGCCGAAGAACGGATCCCGGAGGCTCCCCTGGCGGCCCCGGTGGAACCGTCTGCCGCCGCTCCGGAACTCGCACCGCAGAAGACCAAGGCTGCCATCCGGTTCAACCCGTGCATCAAGCAGAGTCCCGCCCCCGCGCCCATGGCATCGTTCCCCACGCCGGCTGAGGAGGCCGGCGAGAGGGAACCGGCGGCCCCTGCTACGGCCGCCCCCCCCCCGGCGACCGTGGCACCTGCAGAAACCCGCGCGATGCTCAAAGGATCCGCAGGCGGGAGGCACTACGCCAAGGGGAGCAAGCCATGCATCAAGCAGAGCCCCACGCCCGTGGCATCTGTCCCGGCGCCTGCGGAGCAGGCCGGCGATAAGAGTTCGCCGGAGGCGGCTACGGCCGGGCAGCCCCGGGTGGCCGAGGCCCCGGCAAAGACTCCAGCGACGCCCAAAAGATCCGTGAGCGTAATGCCCTATAAAACGGGGGGCAGCCCCCGCATCAGGCAGAGCCCCACGCCCGTGGCATCTTCCCCCGTGGCACCTTCCCCGGCGCCGTCTGATGAGGCCGGCGAGAGGGAGCCGGTGGCCCCTGCCAGGCCCAGGCAATCCCGCGCGCTCGAGGTCCCGGCAGACACCCGAACGGCGCCCAAGGAATCGGTGAGCGTGATGCCCTACGCCAGGTTGACCAACCCCGGTGCCAAGGGTCCACCGGTCGCCCATACCGCCACGGCACCGCTCCACACCCCGGCCCCGCGGGCAGACGAAGCGACCCCGGCGCCTCCAGGGGAATCGGCGAGGGTGTCGCCCCCCACCCGGGGAGCCAACCCCTGCCTCAAGGGACCACCTGCCCGGGCGGTTGCCCCTGCGCGCCCATCCGTACCCACCGGTGGGGTGAACGAGGGCGCCACCCTCGAGACCGTACGTGCGGACCGTGCCATCCCGCCGCAGGATAAGGCCGGGACCGCCACAGAGCAGAGCCGGCGCTCCACCGGCGGCGGCCCGCTGCTGGCCTCCAGCCTGGACGACGGTTCCCCCGTGACCCGGCGCATCATGCGCGGCGCCGGGGAAACCCAGAGCCCGCCGCCGTCCTTAACCGCGAGGCTCGCCGCCTCCATGGACGACGGCGTCCCCGCCGCACCACGGGAACGCCACCAACACCAGCATAAGGAAGGCATCGAACACGATCACGACACGGCGCCTGGCGGCGGCGAGTCCGCCCCGGAGGACCATTCCAGGCATGTGGCGAAGATGAAGGCCGGCCGGCATACCGACCTCAGCCACCTGCGCATCGATCCACCCGTGTATCCGGCGCCTGAGAAGTATCACCCCGGCAGGAATCTCTATCAGGCCCACTGCGAGTCCTGCCACGGCGACCGCGGTACGGGCAGCGATAACGCCCCGCCCCTGCTCCACCCCTACTATGACCCCAACCTCCACGGCGACGACTACTTCTATAACGCCGTGGCCAACGGCGCCCAACAGCACCTGTGGGACTACGGCGACATGCCTCCGCTACCCCACGTCAATCGGGAACAGGTGGGCGAGATCATCAGCTACGTTCGCTGGCTGCAACGTCAGGCCAACATCTACTGATCCCAAGGGCTACTGATCCCGAGGGGCCATCCGCAGGCTCGTCCCCGGGCGCCAAAGTCCCTTCCGGCGTCGCCCCGGCAACAGCGCCGGCATCGAGTGCGATTCCGGTTCTGCCGGGTGGCGGCGTCGTATCCATGAACTATTCTGTAATGAAGGGGTGGTTTGGACGGCAGCCAAGGGGATTCGACTATGACGTTCGAAGGGCAATGGATACGGCACAATTCTTAGGCATCTATGACGAAGGCCCGGACCTGGTGTTGTCCTTCGCCCTGGACGACGGGGAGATGGACATAAAAACCCTGGGGCTCATAAGGACACCGGCGTTCGAGATGCTGCTTGAGGAGGAGGCACGTGGCGTCAGGGTGTCCATGGAGGGGGATGCGGATGAAGAAGATGATATGCTCATGGCCATAAGCGTCGACAGGGAGGTGGCTCGCATTACTACCTCGAGGCGGCGTTATGAGGTGGATATTTCCGGCATAGAGACAACGGAATGGGATGCCATGGTGGAGATGATAGGCAGGATGAATTTCGACTCGCGGTTTGAAGTGAGCATCGGCTGATCCGGCAGCCGGTGGGGTGCGGGGCCGGGTTTCCGTCGCCGGGAGCAAGCGACGCGCGGGACGGGCTCAGACGCGATCCAGGGCCCGTTCCAGGGTGTCGCAGAAGGTTCTGAGCACTTCGATGCGTCCATACAACTTGTCATTGCCCGCCACCACCGTCCACGGTGCGTGGGCGGTGGAGGTGCGTGCCACCATGTCGTTGACGGCGTCCTTGTAGGCGTCCCAGCGCTCGCGGTTACGCCAGTCCTCGTCGGTGATCTTGTGCTCCTTGTAGGGCACCTCGACGCGGGCCTCGAAGCGGGCAAGCTGCTCTTCCTTGCTGATGTGGATCCAGAACTTGGCCATGGCGATACCGGCCTCGGCGAGTTGCTCCTCGAAGACGTTGATCTCACCGAAGGCCCGCATCCACTCGGCCTGGGCGGCGAAGCCTTCCACCCGCTCCACCAGCACCCGGCCATACCAGGAGCGGTCGAACAGGGCCAAGTAGCCTGCCCGCGGTATATGGCGCCAGAACCGCCATAGATAGTGATGAGCGCGTTCCTCATCGGTGGGCGCGGCGATGGGGATGACCCGGTAGAGCCGGGCGTCCATGGCGCCGGTGACGCGGCGGATGGCACCACCCTTGCCGGCGGCGTCCCAGCCCTCGAATACCGCCACGGTGGATACCTTGGCGTTCCATGCCGCCCAGGACAAGGTGTTCAAGCGGCTCTGGTATTTCTTCAACTGGCTCTTGTAGTCCGTGCGCTCCAGGGCGGGGGAGAGGTCCACGTGGTCGAGAATGGTGATCTGGGCCTCGGGGGTGTCGATGGACATGGGTTCGGGGAGGACGGCGGCGACCTCGGAGGGCGGTGCTGCGGCCAGGGCGAGACGTCGTTCGAGGGCCGCCAGCAGGGTCTCACCGGCGGTAAAGTCGCGATAGCGGGGATCCGCGGCCTCGATGACATACCAGGGGGCGACGCCACTGTCGGTGGCCCGCAGGGCACCCTCGCTCACCTCGATGAACTGCTTGTAGAGCTTGGCGAACTCCTTCTGCTTGGGCGCCAGCTTACGGCGCCGGTCACCCTTCTTCATGGCCTTGAAACGCTTGGCCTGGGCCTCCTCGGACAGATGGAACCAGAATTTCACGATGAGGGCGCCGTCGTCCGTGAGCATGCGCTCGAACTCGGCGATGTGAGCCAGTTCCTCGTCCAGTTCCGCCTCGGTGGTCTCGCCGGTGGCCCGGCGCACGATGGGAGTCGTATACCAGGAGCCGAACAGCACGCCGATGTTCCCGTTGGGTGGCAGGGCCCGCCAGAAGCGCCACCATCGCGGTCGCTGGCGCTCCTCGTCGGTCTCGTCCCAGAAGGCGATGGTCTGCAGGCCGCGCGTATCCAGCCACTCGTGGAGGCGGTTCACCACTTCGCTTTTGCCGGCCCCCTCCACACCGGATACTACGACGATGACCGGGAAGTCCGCGTTCCTCAGGCGCCGCTGGGCGTCCAGGAGACGGGTGCGCAACTCGGGCTCCCGCGCCTTGAAGTCCTTCTTGTCGATGCGACGGCCCACCTCGGCGGCATCAAACATGGGGGTATTCTCCGGTTCGTCTGGTTGTTCCCAAGTATAGGCCGGGATCGCCCCTTAATGGCCGCGATATCGCCGTCGGAGTTTGAAGCGGAACGATCGGGGCTTGGATAGTGATTAAGGGGTGGGCGGGGGCTGCCATTCGGAGCCCTCGCCTGACGGGGGATTGGGGTATCATGCGTGCGCCCGTTCAACCCGCCGAACCCAACCTTCCCACCGCACCATGCCCAAGAATGAACTTCCTGCACTGGGGCTTCTCCTTCGCCATGGGGGCCTGCTGCTCGCCGCTTATTTCGGTATCCATGTGGTGACGCGGATGCTGGTCACGTCCACCCTCGGCCTCGACGAGGCCGAGCAGTTGCTGTTTGCCCGGGAGTTGGAAGCGGGCTATGGCGTCCAGCCCCCCCTCTACACCTGGTTGCAGTGGTTCGTTTTCCGTTTCACGGGACCGACCATCTTCGGCCTGGCCCTGCTCAAGAACCTGTTGCTGGCTGCGACCTATGCTTTCACCTACGCCGCCGCACGCACCATGCTGGGGCGGCGGGACATGGCCCTGGTGGCAGCCGCATCGTTGTTGTTTCTGCATCAGGTGGCCTGGGAGGCCCAGCGTGATCTGTCCCACTCGGTGCTGGTGACCGCCTGTGCCGCCGGCCTGCTGTATGCTCTGGTGAAGACCATCCGCGACGGCCGCCCAGGCGCCTTCGCCGCCCTCGGCCTGTTCCTGGGTGCCGGCCTCGTGGCGAAGTACAGCTTCGCGTTGTATGCCGTGGCCCTGCTGGGGGCCGCGGCCTGGCTTCCGGAGACCCGTGCCCGGCTGTTGCGCCCGAGTCTCGGTATTACCGTTGCCATCGCGGCTGCGGTGGTGCTGCCCCATTCCCTCTGGTTGCTGCACCACCTGGACGAAGTCACTCTCTCGGTGATCCATGATCTGGACGGCAAGGAGCCACTGTCGGTGCCCATGCGTCTGGGCGTGGGGTGGGGCAGCCTGCTGTGGGCCCTGTTCCAGTTCCTGACCCCCCTGTGGCTGGTCTACGGTCTGGTGCTGTGGCGGCGTCCCCGGGGGGCCGGATGCGCGCCCCCGCCGGACGACCTCTGGCGGCGGCTCATGGTGCGCTACGGGCTGCTCGTCCTGCTGGGCATGACGCTGCTGATACTTTTCACGGAGAGCGCCTACTTCAAGACCCGCTGGATGCTGCCCTACGCCTATCTCGCGCCCATCGTATTCCTGCTGCTGTTGCACCAGCGTCTCACGCCCCATCGTCTCGAGGCCTTTGCGCGTATCGCCGCAGGGTTCGCCCTCCTGGTCCTGGTGGCCATGCCCGCACGTATTCTGCTCTACGATATCCTGGACGCCCCGGATGAGATCAATGCGCCGGTTGCGGACATCGCGGCGCAGCTGAGCCTACGGGGCTGGAACGGGGGCGTGTTGATCACGGACGAGAATTATCTGGCCGGGACCCTGCAACTCCATCTTCCCGGTACCGTGGTCGTGGACGCGAACCGTGACCGGCCGGCCCCCGACCATCTGCTCGCCGGGCGTTGCGGCATCATTCTGGTGTGGGAGGATGCCCGTCTGGCGAGTCCCCCGAGCCCGGTGCTACGCGCCTATGGCAGGCTCACCGGGATGGCATGGCAGGGCGGGGATGGCCTCACCCTGGAGGCCCCCTACGCATATTCAGACCGCGTCTTCCGGGTGGGTGCGGCCCACGACGGCGATGCCTGTGTCGGTCCGGAGCGGTCCCTCGGGGCGGGGCCCCATGGATCCGGTCACCACATGAGATCGTCCGGCACCTCGTAGCCGGCATAGGGGTCGTCTTCTTCAAGGGGCTTGTCCGATAGATTCGGTGGGATCACCGCTGCGGGATCCCGCGTCTTTATCTTCTCCGCCACCGCCACGGGCACCACCTCGTAACCGTCACCGTACCTGACGACGGCCAGTTGGTCGCGGCCGAGCCGCTCGTGCATGGCCTTCGTCACATGGATCCTGCGCACCACGGTGTCGTCCACGAAATGATAAGGGACGTCTCCGCCTTCCCGGGGCTGGCGGTGGGCCTCGACGAGCTGGCGGATCTCGGCCACCCGGGCCCGGCGCGCCGCCGCCTCCTGACGTTGCAGGTTTAGGGTGCGGTCCCGCGCCGCCTTTTCAGTTTGGGCCCGGCGCAGCTGTTCCCGTTCCTCTGCGCTGGCGGGCGGCGCCCCCTTGCGTGCCTTCTCCTGGTGCTTGCGGCGCTCGACCTTGGCCTTGTGCGCCTTCTTCGCTTGCTGTTCGTTGGCCACGCCGGTCTTCAGTAACTGGTCCTGCAGGGAACTGCTCATTTTTTCATCTCCTTCGGGGTATCCCGTATGGCCTGATCGGAACCGGAACAAATGTCATCAGTGTGCCCCTCGGGTGGTGCCTCGGGGATCCCCGACAGGCACGGCTAGACCTACCCGTTGGGCTCATCGCCCCTCGCGGGGAGGGCCGGCTCTCCATCTTCCTCAGGGATTTCTCCTTCTGTGCCCGCGGTCGTCCCTGGCTCCGGGCTCGGCGCAGGGCTCGTTTCCCCGAGGGCCAGGTCTTTCCAGCTAAGGTGCCCCAGAGCCTGCTCGGTGGCATCATCCGCGGCGCCCATGGCGGCCTCCACCACGGTGTGCAGGGGCAGGCGCCGCAGGTTCAGATAGGGGTCCTCGCCGGCACAGCGTACGGCATCGAGCAGGCTCTTCACCGGCACCGTCTCCGGCGCCTTGGCAGGTACGTAAGTCAGGCGTTCGGCGGCGGCGACAGTGAGCAGGCCTTCATCCTCCAGGGGCGCGAGCACCTCCTGCATGGCCTGAGTGGGTACGCGAAGGCGCCGGGCCAACCCCTCGACGCTCGGGGTTCGCTCACCCCCATAGTGGGCCTTGCCGATGAGGGCCGTACCCAACAGGGCCAGGCGTTCACGCAGGCGGCCACTGAGTTGCAGGACGCGATGGCGGGAGCTGAGGTATTCCGGATGTTGATGGTAGAAGGCGATGCTCGCCCCCACCAGCAGGATCAGCCACGCCAGATACAGCCAGATCATGAACAGGATGAGGATGGCGAAGCCCGAATAGATGGCCGTGTACTTGGTGGAGGTCACCACGAAGGCGGCGAATGCCCAGCCTACGGTCTGCCACAGGACACCGGCCACCAGGGCTCCCGTGAGGGCGGAGGACACGCGCACCCGAGTGTTGGGCACGAAGATATAGACGAAGCTGAAGGCGGCGATGATGAAGAAATAGGGTATCAGCCGGGCGCCAAACTCGATGAGGCTACCGAAGGGTTCGATGGCCGACAGGGATTGGACGATGGAGGTGCTCATGATGGAGGCGGTGGCCCCGAGGGCCGAGAACACCAGCACCGGGCCGATGAGAATGACGCTCAGGTAATCGCTGAAGCGCTGGGCGAAGCGGCGATGGTGCTCCACCCGCCAGGTGAAGTTGAAGGCGCGTTCCACCTTCTGGATGAGGGAGATCACCGTGTACAGCAGCAGGCCGAGGCCCAGGGCACCGAGTACGCCGATACGCACGTTCTCCACGAAACCGATGACCTGACGGGCGATCTCCTCGCCCTTTTCACCCAGGGGCTCGAGTACGCTCAGCAACACCGGCTCCACCTGGTTGTGCACTCCGAAGCCCTTGAGCACGGAGAAACTCACCGCCAGCAGGGGCACCAGGGACAGCAGGGTGGTGTAGACCAGGCTCATGGCCTGGAGGTTAAGCTGGCCCTGGGTCAGGTCCCTGCCTACGGCATATAGGGTGCGTACGGCGCGGGTGAGCACCGCGCGCCACCACGGCAAGCTCGCCATGTCCACGTTCCAGATGGCCCGGTGAAACAGGTCGGAAAGACGGGAAGGGTCGAGACGTCGGATCTTGTCGTCGTGATCATTCATGGTTTAGGCATCGGCCCGTAGCGAACGGGTTGGCGCCCAATCTTAAAGGCCTCTGCGTCCAGGTCGTGGAGTGGCGGTACGTAACCAGCCTCAAAAGGCTGCGGTCTCCATGGGAGGGCTGTTGTAAAGACCGCGCGCATCATAGGCCATCCCTGGCCCGATGGGGAGGATCCCTAGGGCACCACCAGGGTCATGCCGGGCTGCAGATCATTGGGATCCGGCAGGACGTGGCTGTTGGCATCGTAGAGGGCAGCCCACAGGTTGCCATCACCATAGAAGAAACTGGCGATGCGGGCCAGGGAATCACCCGGGCGTACCATATACAGCCCCCGCGCATCCAGTGCCCGTGCCACCATGAACTGTTCGTCGCGCAAGGCCACGGATGCCTCATGCAGCGCCACCCGGGCCTCGCCATTCTCGGTCGCACCATAGGATTCGAGGAGGGCGGTGCGGAAGTCATCACTGGCATATTCGGCGGCGCGGCGCGTGCTGTCCAGGGTGGCAGTGCCACCATCAGCCTCCACCAGCTTGGCCGCCAGCCTGTTGTTGGCCTGCCGCGCCTTGGTAAGGATCTCACGGGTGGCCGCAAGTTCTTCACCCGCCTCCGCCAGCAGGGCCTCGGTGGCGGCCTTGTCCTTCTTCAACTCATCCCGGGCGACGATGGTCTCTTCCAGCCGGGCTTGCGTCTCGGCCGCCCGGGCCTCAGCCGCCGCCAGGGCGTCGCTCCTGGCGGCCAGTTCACCCTCCAGGGCCGCCACGTGCTCATTCAGGCGCGCCTTGTCGGCGATGGCCTGCTCGAGGTCGGCGGTCAACTCGGCCGACTTGTCCTCTGCCGTGGCGAGGGACGCACGGCTGGCTTCCAGTGTCGATTCCAGCTCCGCCGCGCGCTGGCGAGCGTGGTCTCGTTCGGCGGTGGTGGCCTCCAGGGCGGCAGCAATCTCCGCCCCATGGGCCTTGGCCTCCGTCAGCGCCTCCTCGCCAGTCGCCACAGCGGCCGCCAGCGAGGCATTCCTGGCCTCGAGTTCCCGGCGCTGGGCGGTGGTGGCCTCCAGCTTCGAGCTAAGCTCCGCCCCACGGGCCTTGGCCTCCTTCAGGGCCTCCTCGCCACTCGCCACAGCGGCCGCCAGCGCGGCATTCCTGACCTCGAGCTCCCGGCGCTGGGCGCTGGCGGCCTCCAGCTGCGAGCTAAGCTCCGCCCCATGAGCCTCGGCCTGCTTCAGGGCCTTCTCGCGCACTGCCAAATCGGCCACCAGGTTCTTGTTCTGCTCTTTCAGCTCATTTCTTGAAGCGGTGACAGTGTCCACGGCGCCTTCGAGCTTCGCGACTTGGGCCTTGGCGGCCTCCAGGGCGCCATGCAGTTCCTTGATCTCGGCCTGGGCCGCCTCATAGGCTTGGCGTCCGGCCATCAGTTCATCGGCCATGGCGGCCTTTTTCAGCTGCAACGCGTTGCTCTTCACCGTGACCGCATCCAGGGCGGATTGCAGCCGAGTCATGCGTTTGGTGGCCGTATCCAGGGCCTCGCTATTGGCAGCCAATTCCTGGTTCAGTTTCTCCACGCGTTGTTCCGCGGCGGTGCCCGCGGCCCGCAGGCGCTCCACGTCCGACTCCAGGGTCGCGATACGATCGGCGGCGTGCGCCTTGGTGGCAGCCAGGTCATCGGCAAGGGCGTCGTTGCGTTGCTCGAGCTTCTCATGAGCGGCCCGGGCCGCGGCCAGTTGCTCCGTCATGGCCTTTTCCGTCTGCTCGAACACCGCTGACCGGGCCTTCAGTCCGGCCACGGTTTCCTCCGTACTGGCCAGTTGGCGCTCCAGGGTGCTTTTCTGATCGGCGAGGACATCCGCCCGGGCCCGGACGAGTTCCAATTGAGCCTTGAGATCTGCCGTCTCCCTCTCGGCTTCGCCATGCCCTTCATCGGTCTTGGTGGGGGTATCCGCGGCTGCCGTATCGGCCGGTTCACCGGCCTCAGCCATGGCCTGGGTCGGGGACAAGACCCACAGCGCCGCTGCGACGGCCATTACGGTGACGGAGATTTGTCCGCGCTTCGGACGGCCGGTACAGAGTTCTGATTTAGTGATAAACATTACTGACCTCGTCGTCTTTGGTGGTGGTTCGACTGGTGCCGCGTATCACGGCATTATTATCAATGAATGAACGACCCTTTGCCGAGTCTGTGCGCCGCGACCTCGAGGGCCCATCCGATCTGCGATAGCGCCGTCGATTCTCCGCTCGCCCGGGAGCATACGGCCTCTACGGTTACAGAAAACGCTTAAAGCAAAAGCATACCAAATCAGGCCAACACGAACGAGGAGGCCCTGTACAGGGCGCACCACGCCTTGGCCCTGCCTCAACGACGTCTCGCGCCGTGATGCTGCTAAGGTCCCGGCGATGGAGACAGGGGGTGCCTGGGGACGTGGGCCACGACGCTATGCAGCACCACATCGCCTTCGAAGTAAACCGTGAAGCCGTCGTAATGCCAGCGGCTGATGGGTGGGTCCCCCACGGGCACCGTCTGGGCCCCGGGCCGCCCGTATCGCGCCAGCACCCGGTCGCGGTTCATGCCGCGCACGGGGAGGGCAGCGGACTGCACCGTCCCTTCCTGTTGACCTACGGGGATGCGGATGGTCCCGTCTATGCTGTCTGCCGCCGCGGACAGAGTGAAACTCCCGAGCAGCGCGTAAATGAGAGGCTTCATGGTCGACGATCCTCGCAAGAGATACTTCGAAGTGTAACCACGAAACACGCGAAAGGCGCGAAAGTCAAAGCGGCGATCTCAGGAGCGCCGAGGTGGATGTCCAACGTCCCGGGGTCTATCGTGCCTTCGCCCTCCCCGCCCCTCGTAATTAGCGTCTTTCGTAGCTACCGCTTTTGTTTTACTTTGCAAGGTATTGATTATCATGATCGGGAGGGCTGCGCAAATAGTCGGGCGGGACGATGACCGAGGGGTGCATACATAACTGTGACTCTATGAGTCGGCGTTAAATATGCTATTTGATTTATGGTTTGTCGATTCGGGACAATTCTGCAGGGAAATCATCTTGCCATTGCCAAAACTGACAGGCCCCGTCGTGAAGCCCCATTCCAGCACATCTCCGGCCACTGCGCCGCGGCAACTTTGTCATGTCCCGGCACGGCGATGATATCCCTGCGGACCTACGTCTATATCGACTCGTTGCAGCCCCAACTCGCCGAGTATATCGCTACCGTGTCCCAGGGTTTCCTGCCGGTGCCGGGGGACGCCTGCCTGTGGGTGGAGGTGTCGCCGGGCATGGCCGTCCACCGCCTCACGGACATGGCCCTGAAAGCCACCCGGGTGCATCTGTCCCAGCAGGTGGTAGAACGGGAGTTCGGTTCCATGGTGCTCCATCAGCGGGATCAGAGCGACGTGCGCCAGGCGGGAGAGCTGGTGCTTGGCAACATGGGCGCGCGGCTCGACGATCGCCAGCTACCCCGCATCACCTGGCAGGAGACCATCCGCGGCATGACGCCGGACCACACGGTGCTCATCAATCGCCAGAACCGCAGGGGTTCCATGATCCTGGCCGGCGAGAGTATGTTCATTCTGGAGACGGAGCCCGCGGGCTACGTGATCTACGCCGCCAATCAGGCGGAGAAGGCCGCCACCATCACGCTGGTGGACGTGCGGGCCGTGGGCGCCTATGGCCGCCTCGTGCTGTCGGGAAGCGAGGGCAATGTGGACGAGGCGGCGGGCGCGGCTATCGCGGCCATCGGACGCCCCTCCGGCACGTGAACCGCTGGTGGCTGCCCGCATGAATCCCACGGAACCCGGTTTACTGCGTATCGCCACCTCGGTGCCCTCGGGCAGCGCGCCGGATGGGGGCATCAACGTTTCATTGCGACCACCCCATGAAGGGCAGGGACCGTGCATCGCCGGGAGTTGCTGAGACTGCTGGCCCGCCATCGCACCCGGTTCATGGATGAGGCCGCCCACGTGCAGCGTGCCCGGGCCTTCGTCGAGGCCCACGAGGATTGCTTCCATTGCGACCTGTGGCCCGGCCATGTCACGGGCTCCGCCTGGGTGGTGAGCCCGTGCCGGGACCATGTGCTGATGCTTCATCACCGCAAGCATGATCAATGGTTCCAGCCCGGCGGACACGCCGATGGGGATGCCGATATCCTCCGCGTCGCGTTACGTGAGACTGCGGAGGAGACCGGGCTGGACGCCTCCCATATCCATCTGGTGGATCAGGACCTGTTCGACGTCGACGTGCACACCATACCGGCCAGTGCGCGCGGTCCGCGGCACGAACATTTCGATATCCGTTTTCTGGTCGAGATAGACAACGTCGTTCCCATCCCGGGCAACGACGAATCCCATGACATCCTGTGGATTCCGTTATCCGCCGTGTCCAGATTCAACAACAATCGCTCCACCTATCGCATGGTGGAAAAGACCCGTCAGTTGCGCGGAGGCACCGCTTGGCGTCACGGCTGCCAGGGGAAGGAGCGACAGGGGGTCCTTACCGTCCCTTGAGCCCGCCGCCGGACCGGATCAGGCCTTCTTCAGCTTTTTCCTGAATTGTTCCTTGTGCTCGCGGTTCTTGATGTCGAGGCCTGCCGCCTGCATGCGCTCCTCGACCCATTTCGGCGCCCGCCCCTTGAAGGTCCAGGTATTGTTCGGGTCCTCCGGATCGATATAGGCCACATTGACTGACCCCCGCCTGGTGCCGGCGCGCTTGGCAACCGGGGCCTTGCTTTTCTTTTGAAGCAGGTCATTGGCTATCTCTTCGACCGTGAAGCCGCTTTTCCGGATCTCTCCGGCCAGTTGGGTCACCAGGCGGGATTTCTGGGAGCGTTTTTTTCTTGTTTCTTCCTTATTCAGATCGGTTTTCAGTTTTTGGATCTGTTCGAGTGTCAGATTGGAAACATTCGGTACTTTTGCCATTGCTTATTCCCGTTTATTGGTTTAGTGCTGTCAGGGGCGTGTGGTTTAATCTTCGCTCCCCGATAAATCGAAGCATAAAAATAATGCATCAAAACAAAATGAATGTATATACGATAGTAGGTTCAATCTATTCCCGATGGTCCCCGCCTTTGATTCATTCGTGCGGTCCTATCCCTTCCAGGGACGGGGCAGGAATGGACGGCGCCAATACCGTCTGCGGCGATGCGGTGAAACGCGAGCCTGAAGGCCGGACCATATCGCGTTAAGATCTCACCAAGCCCCCCGCAAAGGATCTCCCTTGCCCCGCACCAGAATCCCTATATCAGCCACCGAAGTGGGTATTCTCATCATCTCCGCCGCCATGCTGTCGGTGCCGGTAATCGATGCCCTGGCGAAGTGGGCGTCCATGTCCCAGGCCGTGGGGCAGATCGCGTGGGGACGGTTTATGGTCCAGTGCCTGGTATTGCTGCCGTTGCTGCTGGTACGTGGCACGCCCATCGCCGGCACTCTGGCGGCGCGCCACTTCTGGATGGGGGTGGTGCTGGCCGGCGCGGTAATATTCCTGGTGTGGGGGCTTCATCACCTGCCCATCGCCAACAACACCGCCATTTTCTTCGTGCAACCGCTGATACTGACCGCCATCTCGGGGGTGTTTTTGGGGGAACGTATCGGCTGGAGCCGCTGGCTGGCGGTATTGGTCGGGTTGGTGGGGGCCCTGGTGGTCATTCGACCCAACTGGGCGGCCTACGGCGTGGCGACGATATTTCCGTTTCTCGCGGGCACCTGCTACGCCATCTATATGGCCCTCACGCGGACTCGGGCGGTCCACGAGGACATCATTCTGTTGCAGTTCTGGACCGGCTTGGTGGCTGCGGGGATCCTCAGCGTGTTGATGGCCGCCGGCTGGCATGTGGGCCTGCCCGTATTCAGCTTCTCCCGTCCCGATGGGACGGGGGTCGCCCTGGTGGTGGCCATCGGCCTGTTATCGGCCGTCATTCATGTCATGATCGCGGCGGCCCTCAAGCGGGCCGACGCCAGCGTCATGGCACCCTTCCAGTATCTAGAGATCATCAGTGCCACTGCCCTCGGCTGGGCCGTGTTCGGTGATCTCCCGGACAGGATTACCGCGCTCGGGGCGCTTATCATCATTGCCTCCGGGCTGTATGTGTTTCTCACGGAACGACGGGTGGCGCGCCAGGCGGTGGCGCCGGTGAATTGAAACCTGAATTGCCCGGGCATTTGCCTTCGGCAGGAGACAGACATGGCGGATTTGTTCGCGGACAAGGCCGGGGATTGGGACAAGCGGGAGCGGGTCAAGGCCTTATCCCGGGACATCGGCGCGGCCATCCTGAGGAGTATCGATTTCCAAGAGGGCATGGAGGTCATGGACTTCGGTGCCGGCACGGGCCTCATCACCAGTCAGGTGGCCCCGCTGGTGGAACGCATCGTGGCAGTGGACACCTCGGAAGCCATGCTGGAGCACCTGATGGCCAAACCGGAACTCGCGGGCAAGGTGAAACCCGTGTGCCGGGATATCACTACCGAGCCTATCCGTGAGCGCTTCGACCTCATCATGAGCGCCATGGCCCTGCACCACGTGCCGGATACCCGTACCCTGCTGCTGCGCTTCGCGGAACATCTGAAGCCGGGTGCCCGGATCGCCCTGGCGGACCTGGACAAGGAGGATGGCACCTTTCACCCGGCGGATGCCGAAGGCGTTTTCCACCACGGATTCGAGCGCGCCCTCCTGGCGGAACTGCTGGAGGAGGTGGGATTCGATGGCGTGCATTTCACCACGGCCCATACGGTGAAGGGTGATGCCCGCGATTATCCGGTGTTCCTGGTGACGGCCGCGAAGCCATAGGCGGGCATGGCGTGATGCTCGGGATCGGGCCCATGGACGGCCTGCGGCCAGCCTATGTTAAAGTCATGGCCTGACGTGTCCCCGACGCCCCCGTTTCCCGAGGAACAGAGGGCTTGTGTGTGTATCGCATGGGTTCGTTGTTGTCCTGCGCGATTGCGCACCCCGAATGGAACTCGATAAAGCCAAGGTCCATCCATGAAAGCAAAAGATTTAGTTCTCCTGTTCTGCCTCTTCTGGGGCTTCGCGGCTGCCACGGCAGCCGAACCATCCGCCCGGGCGGCTCACGAGGCCCGCAAGGCCGAGGCCCGGCAGTACAACGAGGCCCGCTGGCAGGAGCTGGCGGCGCAACGCGAGCGCCGTCGTGCCGAACTGGAGGCCGAGCGCGAGAGGCGGCGCAGGCTGTTCGAACAGGACAGGGAGGCCTGGCGCCAGGCCTATGAGGCCCAGCGCAACGCCATCCAGCAGCGCATAGCGGAGCAGCGCCGGGAGTACACTGCCCGTCAGGCCCAGGCCCAGGCCCAGGCCCAGGATCAGGATCAGGCCCAGGCCAAGGATGCCTCTTCGCAGGAGGGGGATGAGGAGCAGGGCGCCAAGCCGGAGGGCTGATCCCGGGGCGCCCACCGCGAGGGTCAGGATCCCGAGGATAGAACCCAGCACTTCCAGCATCTGGTCCTGGGTGGTGATGCTGAAATCTTCCTGGCCGTCGTGGCGCGTCAGCGTGGAGCGAAGCGCCCCGGCCACCGCCTCTCCATGCCCCCTCCCGTACCAGTCATCAGCGTCCCAGGGTCGCCGGGGTATCGGAGAAGATATCCCGATAGGCCGTGTACACGCTGATGATGATCACGGGCACCAATATCAGCCAGCCCAGCATCAGCGGGAGGGTGGCAAGGACGGCCAGCACCAGACCGAGGAGGCCGTAGATCAGGAAGGCGAGGATGTTCTTCAGGCAACCCACCAGGCTCATCTTCATGGCCTGAAGGGCGGGCATGCCGTGGAGGGCCACCAGGGGCGGGGCGAGCCAGATGGCGGCCGCGGTGGGGATCAGCACCGCCATGATGACGAGCACGCCGAGGGTGGCCGCCAGCGGGGATACCGCGGCCGCGGCACCTGGGTCGCCGGACACCATGGCGCCGAACATGCCGGCACTGCCCATGAACAGGAACATGATGCCGAGCCCCACCGCCCAGGCGACGATCTGCAGGGCCAGATACAGCGCGCCCAGGGTCAGCAGGCCGCCGGAGTTGGTGGAGAACCCCGCGAACAAGTGGCCCACCTGGAAATCCTCCCCCTGTTCCTGGGCCCTCGCCCCTATCATCAGCCCTCCGGAAAACACCGGTCCGAGGAACATCATGGCGATGGCGCCGATGAAGGGGATCAGTTGCACCACCACGTAGATCACCAGCAGGATGACGGTGGCCGCCAGCCATTGCAGCCAACCGTCGCGAAAGAAGGCGAAGGCCTGGGTCAGCCACCGCGCGCCGTCTCCCGCGCTGCGCACATGAGGACCGGTGATGGCGAAGTCCTCGTCATCCGCCGGGCGGTTGAGATCGGCGGTGGGCGGGGCGTAAAGGTTGTCGTCGGCCATGGCGGGGGTTCCTGTGTGGGAAATTAACGTAAGAGTCGCGAAGCACGGTTTTCGTCTTCTCGGGTGGCGCGTAATGCCGCGGGAGTTGGTCGGCACCGATTATATCAGCGGGCATCGGAGGCTTCCGTCCACGGGTGCCGTCAGCCCGTCTTGATGCGGCCCAGGATCTCCTCTCGTGCGCCGGCCAGCAGGGAGTCGCGATCCACCGAGTCGAGGATGTCGCGTACCACCCGCTTGGGACCGGCGCTACCCCATGACTTGCCCATCTGCAGGTACTCCCGCGCCGCCTCACCGACGATGTAGGTGGCGTAGTAGGCCACCGCGCCCTGGGCCGCCGCCGTCAGTGCGGTGGACAAACCCAGGGTGCCCACCTTGAGGGCGGAGGACAGGAGGTGGATGGCCCATACGGTGCCCATGAGCACCGCCATCTGGGCAAATATGGTGCGGATCAGCCCGCCCGCCTCCGACCGGGTCAGGGGCAGGCCGTAGACGCGGGACAGGTGGACCACCAGGCTGACGTCCACCGCGGCAGCCGCGGCGAGATCCGCCACCGGCACGGGGTTCACCCCCACCAGCACGCCCTTGGTGATGCAGTAGTTGCGTACCAGACGTTGGGCCAGTTCCGTCTTGAGTTCCACCACCCGTCGCGCGAGGTCGTCCGACAGGCGACCGGCGAACAGGGTGGCGTTGAGGGCCATGAGGGATTTACCTTCACGTTCCAGGATCTGCCATAATCGGTCCACCAGTTGCTGGACCTCGGGAGCGGGCCGGCGCACGGTCTCCTGCTCGCTGCCGTCCTCGGCCACCTGGATGTAGACACGCTCCGCCGGATCGGCGCTGACGCCCACGATGTTGCGCTCCGGAATGAGATCGCGGGTGCGGTTGCGCAGGGACGCCAGGACCACCTCCCGGTCCTCACCGCGATAGTGGTCGATCTTGTTGAACACCAGGATGATGGGGCGGGAGGCCTCCAGCAGGGTGCGCAGGGCCGCCAGTTCGGTATCCGAGATGTCACCCTCCACCACGAAAAGCACCAGATCCGAGCGCCCGGCCACCTCGTGGGCCATGCGCTCCCGGGTCTCGCCGTCCACCTCGTTGATGCCGGGGGTGTCTACGAGAAATACGCCGTCCTTCTCGACCTCCCGCCACGGCGCCATGGCGGTGGTGGTGGTCTCGCCATGGAGGGGGCTGCAACTGAAACGGCGTTCGCCCAGCAGGGCGTTGAGGAGGGCGGACTTGCCGACGCCCACGCGCCCGAAGACGGCGATATGGAGATGGCCCTGCTCGAGCTTATCCAGCATCTCCTGGACCTGCTCCATCTCTCCCGCCAGGCCCGCCCGTACCTGGGGCGGGATATGGCTGTCCTCCAGCAGAGCGGTGAGGGAAAGGCGGGCATCGTCCAGATGCCCCTGGCCTCCTCGATCAGCCGTTGCCGGCGGCCTTGTCTGTTCTCTCGGTCTTCTGAAGCGCAACCTTTGCCAGGCGTCGCGCACGGGTTTCCAGTTCTTCACCAAGCACTTCCTCCAGGGTTCGGCTGACCACGGCCGGTGGCAACGCGCCCCGGGTTTCGAGGGTGCGGGAGATGGCCTGCCCCAGACTGTCGAACATGAGGCCATAGGCTACGGCATGGGTCACGCCGCCTGCCAGCGTACCCGCGCCGGGGAAGGCCTTGAGGGAATTGCCGGCGATGGCCAGGGCCACCGGCAGGGCCTTGCCGGCGCGGCCGGTGGCGTTCTTCAGTACCCGGTCGATCTCCACCTCGCGCACCGGCACGTCGTATATCTTGCACAGCTCCTTGACCATGCCGACGCCGAGGTAACCCTGGATTATGATGTCCATGCCGGGACTCACCGCGGCCATGGCGCCCACCACCGCCTTGCGGGTATAGCTGGTCACCACCCGGCGTGAGGCCTCGTCCCGGTGGGTCTTGAGGGTCTGGTCCAGCTTGCGTTTGGCGAGCACGAACACCGCGGCGTCCCGCAGTTCGTCCAGGACCTCCCCATCGTGATCGATACGCCGTTGCAGGGCGTCCCGCAGGGTATCCACGTTGGCGGGCAGGCGGCGGCGCCGGATTTCCTCGCGGCCATCGGCATGCACCACCGTCACTTCCTGCTCGGAGCCCGCGCTCACCTGTACCACTTCTACACCGGCATGGCTGCCGGTGCGTTCACGGATGCGTGCGGTGATGCGCTCGAGGTCCTCGGGGCTGTAGCGGTCCACCTTGTTCAGGGCGACGATGAGGGGCTTGCCGAAGGCGGCGAGATTTCGCAGTTCTCCGTATTGGTCCCGGCTCAGGTCGCCGTCGCACACATAGACCACCACGTGGGCCCGCAGGGCCTCATCGGTGGAGAGTTCCGTCAGGGTACCATCGGGCTCGTTGACTCCAGGCATGTCCACCAACACCAGGCGATCCCCGGCGGGGCTCTGCCAGGTATGGCGCTCGATGCGCCGCGTGGTGCCCGACCGGGGATCGACCCGGGTCGAGGCGGCGGGGACTAGGGCGTTGACCAGCGCGCTCTTGCCGGTGCTTACCTCACCGAACAGGGCGACGTGGACCTCGCCGGAGGCCCGGCGTTGCTCCAGATCGGAGATCTCGGCCACCGAAGCGGAGGCATCCACGCCCCGTTCCTGGGCCGAGGCCACCTCCCTGCGGACTTCATCCTCGGTGGGCGGCGGCGGGGCAGCGACGGTATCAGGAATAGTCCGCCGCGGGCGCGCGAGACGCCAGATGATGTAGGTGCCGCCGGCCGCCACCGCCACCAAAAACAAGGCGTAACCTATGACGAAGACCGGCGGCGCCTGCACCAGCTTCTGCCACACCGTCAGGGCCATGTCCGTGATGTAGAGCAGCACCAGCAGCAGCAGGGCCAGCGCCAGGCTGAGGCCGGCAGCCACCAGCAACCTCAAGGGGGGGATGTTTCGGGCCATGACCGGGATGATGTATGAACTCGTTGGGAATGGGCAATCCAGGGCTGGGGCCCGGGCTCGACTCCGGTGCTAGACTTGGAATGAGATGATAAGAGTAACCAAATGATCAGGAAAGAAAAATTTACGTCTGCCTGGGACCACGAGCGGGGCCGGGAAGGTCCCTGTAAGCGACGCCCGTCGAGGCGTTGCAGGCATGGGGAGCCACGGCCATGACGGAACTCGGCGCTGTTGAACTGTTCACCCGCTTCGGTCTCGCCCTGGCCATCGGCCTGCTGGTGGGCCTGGAGCGGGGCTGGCACAAGCGGGGACGGGAGTTCGGGGCCGTGGCCGGCACCCGTACTTTCGCCCTCACCGCACTCCTGGGTGCCCTGTCGGGACTGCTGGCGCAGGCCTATGGCGGGCTGCTGCTGGGCATGGTGTTCGCGGCGATGGCCCTCGTGCTGTTCTTCGCCCACCGCGTCGAGGCGGCCAAGGACGGTGACCCCGGTATCACCACCGCGGTTGCGGGCCTCGTGACCTTCGGCCTGGGGGCGACCGTGATGCACGGTTACCTGGCGGTGTCGGCGGCCCTGGGCGTGGTCACCATGGTGCTGCTGGGCACCAAGCCCATGTTTCGCGAGGCGGTGGCGAGGCTCGAGCAACAGGAACTCTACGCCATCTTCAAGCTCCTGCTCATCACGGTGGTGGTGCTGCCGGTGCTACCGAACGAGGGCTACGGGCCATGGAATGCCCTCAATCCCTATGCCATCTGGTGGATGGTGGTACTCATCGGTGGCATCTCCTTCGTCGGCTACTTCGCCGTCAAGCTCATCGGTCCACGCCTCGGCCTGGGTGCCACGGCCCTTTTCGGGGGCCTCGCCGCCTCCACCGCGGTGACCCTCAACTTCTCCCGCCTGGGGCGTTCCAGCCCGTCCCTGCGGCGGTTACTGTCGGCGGGGATCCTGCTGGCCTCCGGCACCATGTTTCCCCGCGTCCTGCTGCTGGCGTGGTTGCTCCATCCACCGATGGGCATGGCCCTGGTGCCGGCCATGGCCGTCATGGGGGCCGTGACCTACGGTGGCGCGCTGTGGCTGTGGCGCCGCAGCGGCGACGACGCCCAGGAAGAGGAGCCCCAGGGGCTGAAGAACCCCTTCGATCTGCGTACCGCATTGCAGTTCGGACTGCTGCTGGTGGTCATCCTGCTGTTTGCCCATGGCCTGCGGGAATGGCTGGGGGATGCAGGCCTCTACGTGCTGGCGGCGGTGTCGGGCTTGAACGATGTGGACGCCATCAATCTCTCCACCGCCACCATGAGCCGTGCCGGGGACGTGGCGACCGCCGTCGCGGCTACCACGGTGACCATCGCCGCCATCAGCAACACCCTGGTGAAGGCCGGGATGGCGGGCGCCATCGGCGGCATGGCCATGGGGCGTTACGTGGGCGGGGTGTTGGTCCTGGCGGCCGTGGCGGGCGGCGCCGTCGTGCTCCTGTGACGGCCCCCTGTCTCAGCCGGCATCACCGAGCATGCGTACGCAGGTGAGACCGGAATGCCGGATCGCCTGCTTGACGGCATCTACGGCCCCGGGACGGGTGAAGCCGCGACGCCAGGCCAGGGCCACCACGCGTTGGGGCTCCGGATCGACGAAACGCCGGATGGCCACCAGACGCCGTGAGTACTTCTCCGCCCCCGCCGAGGAGCAGGGCAGCACGGTGACGCCGAGACCCGAGGCCACCATGTGGCGGATGGTCTCCAGGGAGCTGCCTACCATGCCGCGCAGGGCATTGCTGCCGCCGGGCTGAACGCATTCCGGACATGCCTCCACCACTTGGTCGCGAAAACAGTGTCCCGGCCCCAGGAGCAGGATGTTCTCGTCCGCCATCTGGGCGGCCGGAATGGTGTCCTGCTGGGTCCAGGGATGGGAGGCCGGCATGAGGATCACGAAGGGCTCTTCGTAGAGGGGTTCCGTCTCGATGCCCGGCTCATGAAAGGGCAGGGAGATGACGATGACGTCCAGCTCACCCTTGCGCAGATGTTCGCTCAGGACGTGAGTATAGTTTTCCTCGATGAGCAGGGGCATGTCGGGTGCGCTGTCCCGCAGGAGCGGGATGATCTCCGGCAACAGATAGGGGGCGACGGTGAAGATGGCCCCCAGGCGCAGGGGCATGGCCAGATCCCCCTCGTGATGCGCCGCGGCCTCCCGGATCCCCTCGACCTCCCGCAGCACCTGCTCGGCCCGGGTGATGATGGTCTCGCCTGTGGCGGTCACCAGCACCTCGCCCCGGCCCCGTTCGAACAGGACGACGCCCAGCTCCTCTTCGACCTTGCGGATGGCCACGCTCAGGGTGGGTTGGCTGACGAAGCAGCTCTCCGCCGCCCGCCCGAAGTGACGCTCCCGCCCTACGGCCACGATATACCTGAGTTCGGTGAGGGTCATGGGGAAGTATTACATCGTGGGCCGGGTCCGGATTCTCCGCGGTTGAACAGTGTCAAGCCGGACAGGCTTCTAGATCTGGGCAAGATGGGCCTGGACGCGGTCGATGAGCAGGTCTTCCTTGACCGGCTTGACGATGTAATCCCGGGCCCCCTGGCGGATGGCCCAGATGCGGTCCGTATCCTGATCCTTGGAGGACACCACGATGACCGGTATATGGGCGGTCTGCTCATCCTTGGCCAGCTTGCGGGTGGTCTGGAAGCCGTTCAGCCCCGGCATGACCACGTCCATCAGAATGAGATCGGGCCTGTGGTTGCGGGCCATGTCGATGCCCTCCTCGCCGGTGGCGGCGGTCAGGGTCTGATAGCCATGGCGGGCCAGGATATCGGCGATGACGTAGGCCTCGGTGGGCGAATCTTCGACGAGCAGGATGGTCGGCATGGCGGGCCCCGGTTCTGGTATCGCGGTGTCCGCTCCGTCGAATCGGGAGCGAGTGCGAGCGAAAAGTAACCGTTTCCGGGGAAGCGGGCAAGGTGCTCCGGACCCGTCCCATGTGCTGCCTCGGTTCAGGGCAACACGTCCGGCGGGATCCGCAGTTCCAGGGCCACCGGCAGGTGATCCGAGTAGGCCCACTGAGGTACGTAGGCCTTTTCCACCACGATCTCACGGGTCACCAGGATATGGTCGATGCGCCGGCTTGGGCGCCAGGTGGGAAAGGTGTTCTCCTCGGTGTCGGGCAGTACCAGATCCGTGGAGTCCAACAGCAGCTTGACCTCCGGTGCGTTACTGTCGCAGTTGAAATCGCCCATCACCACGGCATGGGGATGGGCGTTGACCAGTTGGCTCAGGAACAGCATCTGGCGGCTGCGCGCCCGCTGGCTCAGGGCCAGGTGGACGACGATCACCGTGATCCAGTGGGGATGATGTCCGAAGCGTGACAGCAGCGCCCCGCGCCCCGGCAGCCCGGGGAGCTTGTAATCGAAGGTCTCGGTGGGCTCGATACGCGACAACAGCCCGTTGCTGTGGCGGGCGAGCCGGCCCATGCGCCGATTGACCTGGTTGTACCAGAACGGGAAATCGGCGCGTTCCGCCAGATAGCGGGCCTGGTTGACGTAACCGGTGCGCATGCTGCCGCCGTCCATCTCCTGCAGGCCTACGATATCGAAGGCGCGCAGGCCCGATTCCACCATCAGGTCCAGGTTTTGCCAGCGACGCGTATGGGGGACGAGATGGCGCCAGCCGTGGGTAACGTAGTCCCGATAACGGGTGGTGGCAATGCCGGTCTGGATGTTGTAGCTGAGCACCTTGAGACGGCGCCCCGGGGACTGGTCGCCCAGGCTGACGCCCTGCGGGTCCCGGGGGATGCCCACGGCGTGTGGAATCATGGTTAGACAGGGCCGATTCGAAGCACGGTAAGGGATGATACCGGAACCGGCGGGCAGGTGTTTAAAAAAGGGCCGCCCTTGAGGGCGGCTCAATTCTCATGGTTCTGTTGCCCCGGCGCCTTCCGCGATGCCGTCGGGGCGGAGCGTCTGTCAGGCGGCACGCCTCTTGTCTGTCTGAAAGTGCCGGGGATGGCGACGCGCAAACTCGGTAATGTTGGTACGCCCCAGCATCTCCGACAACTTGATGCCGTCGAGGAAATCGTTGATCTGCTGGCTGAGGTCATCCCACAACTCGTGGGCCACGGACTGCCGGCCGGTCACGCGGCCCTTGCGGCCCCGCGCGCTGGTGTCCTCCACGGCGCCGATGATATCCGCAACGGTGATCTCCTCCGCCGGCCGGGCGAGCCGGTAACCTCCGCGCGGTCCCCGTATGCCCTCGACCAGTTTACTCTCCTTCAAACGGCTGAAGATCTGCTCCAGGTAGGACAGGGATATGTCGTGGTCATCCAGGACATCCACCAGCGCCACCGGACGCTGCTGGGACTTGAGGCCCAGGTCGATCATCGCGGCAACAGCATGACGGCTTTTCGCGGAAATTCTCATGAAATTTTCTCCGTTACGTTTATAGCCAGAAATCTTGGGGCTAAAAAACCTAGTGCCTTACTCGGGAATTGAGTTTGGCAGAGTGGCCACCGGTAAGTCAAGTGCGCTTTGTGGTTCCGGGCCAATCTGAGGTTAAATACGCGCATGAATACCCTCTGGATCACGAAATTCCGACAGGAAGCCCATAAAAGTGACTTATATAGACGTTTTCAACGGTGATGCGGACGGCCTTTGTGCCCTACAGCAGCTCAGACTGGCCCATCCTGTCGACTCGACCCTCATAACGGGTGTCAAACGGGATATTGCCCTCCTGGAACGAGTATCCTGCACCGCCGGCACCCGCGTAACGGTCCTCGATGTATCCCTGGACAAGAACCGTGCCGGCCTTCTGAACCTGCTGGAGGCCGGTGCCCATGTTCAGTACTTTGACCACCATTACCATGGGGAGATTCCCCGACACCCCCATCTGGAAACCCATCTCGATGTTACGTCGGACAGGGGAACCAGTCTCATCGTGGACGATTACCTGGGGGGGCGCTTCCGGGCCTGGGCCGTGGTGGGTACCTTCGGGGATAACTTCGACGACCAGGCCCGGAAGGCGGGGCAGGCCCTCCATCTGTCGAGTGAAGACCTGGAGCGGCTGCGGTGGCTGGGTGTCTACCTCAATTACAACGGCTATGGCGCCGCCGTGACAGACCTTCATATCCCACCCGACGCGCTGTTTCTCAGGATGCGGCCTTACGCCGATCCGCTGGAATTCATCGAGCGGGACGAGGCCTTCAAGCGTCTGGAGAGCGGCTATCGCAACGATATGGCGCGCGCCGCCGATCTCTCGCCGGCCCTGGACGGCGGGGCCTGCGCCCTCTACGTGTTACCGGCCGCACCATGGGCGCGGCGGGTCTCGGGGGTACTGGCCAACCAGTTGGCCAGCGGCGCCCCGGAACGGGCCCACGCCTTACTGACGCAGCTCGACGGGGGAGGGTACGTCGTGAGTGTGCGGGCCCCGCTGGCGAAGCGGAGCGGTGCCGATACCCTGTGCCGGCAGTTCGCCAGCGGCGGCGGGCGCGAGGCGGCCGCCGGCATCAACCATCTGGCAGAAGAGGAATACGATCGTTTCGTGGAGGCCTTTTCCGCGGCCTATTGTTGACTCGCGACATGGGATGCGGCAGCGGGTCGCAGCCGTTCCATCAGGCGCTGCGCCGATACGGGACGGCTGAGCAGAAAGCCCTGGACCTCGGTACAGCCCTCGGCACACAGGATATCCAACTGGGACTGGGTCTCCACGCCTTCTGCGATGACCTTCAAGTCCAGGTTGTGCGCCAGCGCCAGGGTGGCCTTGACGATGGCCAGATCATCGGTGTCATGTTCCACGTCCTGGACGAAGGTGCGGTCGATCTTGAGGCGGTCCAGGGGATAGCGCTTGAGATTCACCAGGGACGAGTGGCCGGTGCCGAAGTCGTCGATGGCCAACTGGATGCCCATCTCGTGGAGGGCATAGATGTTGCGCTGGGCGATCTCCTCCTGGTCCAGGATGGCACTCTCCGTGATCTCCACCTCCAGGCGGCTGCCCGCCACGCCCTCTTCCAGCAGGATCTCGCGCACATGGTCCTTGAACCACGGCGTGACGAGTTGACGGCGGGACACGTTGACGGCCACCACGAAGGGGGGAATGCCCATCTCGTCCCAGGCCCGCAGCTGGCGGCACGCCGTGCGGATGACCCAGTAGCCGATGGCCTCGATGAGCCCCGAGATCTCCGCCACCGGTATGAAGCTGCCGGGTGACACCAGGCCCTTCAGGGGGTGGTTCCAGCGAATGAGGGCCTCGGCGGCGGGCATGGTACCCTTCAAGATGTCGTACTGGGGCTGGTATTCGAGGAAGAATTCGTCCCGCTCCAGGGCGCTGCGCAGTTCCAGTTCGAGGGAGAATCGCTCCAGGGTTATGGAACTGAACTCCTTGTTGAACAGCTGGTAGTTGTTGCGCCCCCTTTCTTTGGCCAGGTACATGGCGGTGTCGGCCTGCCGGAGCAGCATTTCGATATCGGTGCCGTCATCCGGAAACATGCTGATGCCGATGCTTCCCGTCACCATGAGTGGTTGCCCGTTGACCACGAAGCCCCGATGCAGCTCGTGGATGAGTTTGTCGGCGGTACGCATGGCGTTGGTGGCGTTGTCGATATCCTCGGCGATGAGGGTGAACTCGTCGCCGCCCAGTCGGGCGAAGGTGTCCTGGGCCCGGCAGACCCCCTGCAGGCGCTCGGCCACCTGGCGTAGCAGCTCGTCGCCGGCGTGGTGGCCTAGGCTGTCGTTGATCACCTTGAACCGATCGAGATCCAGAAACATCACGGCCCCCGAGGTACCGCGGCGCTCGGCCCGCCGGATGGCCTGAACGAGACGGTCCTGGAAGAGCATGCGATTCGGCAACTGGGTCAGGGCATCGTGGGTGGCGATGTATTCCAACTCACCCTGGGACTTCTTCAGCTGGGAGATGTCGGCAAACACCATCACGTAGTGGGTGATGTCACCCGCGGCATCACGAACGGTATTCAGGGTCAGCCACAGGGGCAGCACGGTGCCGTCGGCACGGCGGCCGCTGAACTCGCCCTGCCACGCGCTATAGCGTTCCAGATGGTCCCATATGGAGGCCTGAATGGGACTGCGGTGGTCGAGGGAGAGGAAGCCGAGCACGTCGCCGAGGGGCGCGTCCAGCTGTAGCCCGGTGATGTCGTGAAAGGCCGGGTTGCCGAACAACGGCCGGCGATCGCGGTCCATCACCAGCACGCCTTCGGCGGCGGCCTTGAACACCGAGTCGAGGAGCAAGGCCCGCTCCTCGGCCCGGCGTTTCTCCGTCACGTCCCGCAGCAGCAGCGACGCGCTACCGCCGGCGGCAGCGTGGTCATGAATGGTGCCATAGACGGCGTCCACGGCAGCGAGCAGGCGCCGCCAGCCGGCGGCGTCGGGCGGTGTTACCGTAGCGAGCCCGAGGTCCTCCAGTTGTGCGCTGAGCAGCCTATGCACGGCATGTCCCCGCATGAGGAAAGATAAAGGCCTGTTGGGCGATGCATCGGTGCAACGGCAGTCTCCGTGGACCCGAGGGCGTGGATTTCCGGGCCATCCCGGGGGCACGCCGCAGGCTATGTCATCTGACCCGGGCACGGGCCGGTACCGGTACCGTCGCGCAGGCTCGGGATGGCGTCGCCATGGTCCCCTGGGATGAACAACTCAAACTGTTGCGGCTGAAGTCGGGTAAAACTTGAAGAACCGGGGGGTGCCGGACCGCGCCGTCACGGCGCCAGCCGCAGGCTCACCTGGAGCCCGCCCAGGGGGCTCCGTCCGAATTCGGGCACACCGCCGTATTCCGCCGCCAGATCCCTGACCACGGCCAGGCCGATGCCGTGCCCGGGGACGCCCGGGCAGGGCCGGAAACCCCGTTCCCCCAGGCGCCCCCAATGGATGTCGGCGACGCCGGGACCGTCGTCCTCCACCCGTACCAATAAGGCATCGTCCGGGCCGGCGGTCCTCCGCAGTGTCAGGCGCACCCGGCCACGGCACCATTTCCAGGCGTTGTCCATGAGATTGCCCAGGATCTCCATGAGGTCGCCGCGGTCGCCGCGGAAACGGAGTCCTGCCTGGAGGTCGGCGGTGAACTCGACCCGTCTGTCGTCGTAGACCTTGTCGAGGCTGCGTCGCAATTCCGCCACCAGCGGGGCCATCTCCACCGTGCCCGACAGGGGTACCCGGCCCGCCACGGCGGCGCGCTGGAGATGATAGTCCACCGCGCCCTGCATGCGTTCCAGTTGCTCGTCCATCTGGCGGCGGGCGGCGCCCCCGGGTTCGAGGTCTTCCTTGATGCCATGAAGGATGCTCAAGGGGGTCTTCAGGCTGTGGGCCAGATCGGCGAGGCTGTCGCGGTAACGGGCGAGGCGGGCTCGATCCTGATCGAGCAGGGCGTTCATGTTCCGGGTCAGGGGCAGGATTTCCACCGGATAGTCGGGGGTAAAGCGTTCCTCGTGGCCGGCCTCGATCGCCTTCACTTCCCGAATGAGACGCAGCAGGGGTTTCATGCTGAGGCGCAACAGCGCGAGGTGGGCCGCCACGAGAAAGAGCGCCGAGGCCGCCAAACCGCCCCACAGCGAGCGACGGAAGGCGGCGATTTCGTCCTTGAAACGGGTCTCCGCCTCGACCACGGTGAAGGTGAGCAGGCGATGTTCGTCCGGCGCCATTTCCCAGCGTACGGTCAGGGAGGTACTATAAGTGCCGTGGACGGCATCATGGCCGAAGTCCTTGTAAGCGGGTCGAGACGTCGCCGCCGGCCGTGGCAGATCCCGCGCCGAGGCGGAAGGGGATTGCCACAGGAGTCGGCCGTCGCCATTCCAGATGGCGGCATAGAGGTCGCTCTCGCTTCCTGTGAGGCCCGGTTCGGCGAGACTGTCGGGGACCGAGATGGCACCCTGCTCGTCGATCTGCACCAACCCCATGAGGCCGTACAGGTGGGCCTCCAGGCGGTCCTGCAGCGCGGTCCGCGCCGAGTCCCGGAAGCCCCGGTCCAGGCTGAGACCCGCCAGCCCCAGGGCCACGGTGAGCATGACGGCGGTGGAGATCACCAGCCGGGTGATCAGAGACCCGGGCCGATGGCCCATGCCTTCAGCCTCCGCCGGCCGTGTCCCGCGTCAGGCGCAGGCGGTAGCCGCGGCCTCGCAGGGTCTCGATGGGGGCCAGACTGCCGTCCGGGTCCAGCTTGCGGCGCAACCGGCCCACCAATACCTCGAGCACATTGCTGTCGCGGTCGTCGTCCTCGGCGTACAAGTGCTCCGTGAGGACGCTCTTGGACAACACCTCGCCGGCATGGAGGACGATATATTCCAGCAGGCGGTATTCATAGGCGGTGAGACCGACCGGCGCACCGTGGACGGAGACCCCCTGGGATGCGGTATCCACCTCGATGGGCCCGCAACGCAAGCGCGCCTCGGTCCAACCGGACGCCCGCCGCGCCAGGGCCTTCAGGCGCGCCATCAACTCCTCCATCTGGAAGGGCTTGACCACGTAGTCGTCGGCACCCGCCTCGAGTCCTGCCACTTTGTCCTGCCACCGACCCCGGGCGGTGAGGATGATGATGGGGAAAGCCAAGCCGTCCCGCCGCCAGCGCCGGATCACCTCCACGCCGTCCACATCGGGCAGTCCGAGGTCCACGACGGCCACGTCGACGGGGTACTCGCCACCGAGGAACAGGCCCTCCTCACCGCTGTCCGCGCCATCCACCACATGGCCCGCCGCGCGCAGTTCGCCCTCGAGGCGCCGGCGCAGCAAGGGTTCGTCTTCGATGACGAGGATCCTCATGACGACCCATCAGCGCCGGGGGCGGCCCGAACGCTCATCGATCTCCAGGGTGCGGACGGTGCCGTCCGGGGTGAGGACCCGCACCCGGTACTCATCGCCATTGCCGCGGCGACGTTCCACCCCCAGTACCCGTCCCCCGGTGGCGTGACGGGCGGCGGCCGCCGCCGCGTCCCTGTCCATGGTCTGCCTGGGACCGTTGCGGTCGCGATCCGCGTCCAGGGCGACGGCTGCGGGGGCGAGGACGACCGTCAATACCACCACCGATAATACCTTGAGACAGGCGCGGCGCAGCGGATCAGTAATCCGCGGGTTGGACCGAGATACGCACCCGTATCCGCTCCCCCGGGTCATGGTCCATGTGGCGAACGAACACCTCGTCGCGGTAGCGATAGGTGACCCGATAGCCGTCGGGCCGCTCCACTTCTCGATAGTCATTTCGTGTCTCGCAATGGACTTCCGTGGTGGTGTAGGACTCGCTGCGATAGCGCCCGGCACGCTGGGTGTCACGGCCGATGGAGGCACCGAGCACCGTACCCGCCACGGTCATCACGTCACGCCCCGAGCCGGACCCGAACTGGTTGCCCACCACGCCGCCGAGGATGCCACCCAGAATGGAGGGTGTATAGGAGTCACCGCCGTGACCGGCATGCCGCCGATAGCGCGTCACGGGCTCTTCCCAGCAGTCACGACGCGGCTCGGATACCCTGACGATGCGGCTGACGGGCTCCACCCGCATCACCTTCGCGTAATCATAGTATGCCCCCTCGGAGCGCTCGTCGTAGGCCGCCACCGGGCAGGCCAGGCTCACACCGAGCGCGAGGGCCACCATTATTCGAAGTCTGTTCGTCATCGCTGCTCTCCTGTCGATTTCATGTTCAACGACCAACAGGCGCGGAACACACTTTCCGGCCTTGTGATGAGAGCATAGGAGATACGAGCTGAACCCAGGCTGAACGGTGCCCGCGTCGCGCCACGGCGCCTCCGTCGCGGGTAGAATGCCCGCCCCGGGCCACCTTCCGGTCACCTGCGACAATGCATGTCGAAGGATTCGAAAGGGCTGTTCAAGCGACGAGCTTGTAGAAGAACGGTCCCCAGGAGACCAGCAGAATGGCGAACAGCGCCAGGTCGAAGCGCATCACCAGACCGTAGGAGGGCCCGTCTTCGGTGGCGGGCTCGGACATGTATACCCGGGTCATGATGAGGTCGAGGATCAGCCCCCACAGCAGAAGGATGGCGAGTACCGGCGCGACATACACCGGCAGCACGTACCACCCCGTGGGCTCGCTGCCGGCGAACCATGACAGGGCCGCGATGACCAGGACGACGAGACCCAGCATGGTGCGCAGGAAGCCGATGCTGGCGAGGAGGCCACGCTGCGGAACGGAAGATGTATTCATGTATGGTTGTTCGCGTGTTGAGGGTAAAATACCGGGCCTGCGGCATGGTCCGGCAAGGAGGGCCGTCATGCCGGCCCGGCACTCACTCAGGGCGACATCAACGGCTGCGGTGGACATATGAAGCGGTTTCCAGTTCTTGCAACCATCATACTCGTCTGCGCCGTCGCCGCGCCGGTGGCGGGCGGAGAGGGTTTCTCGTCTCAACCTCCGGCCGTCAGGGACATCTCTCCCGTGATGGACGGAGATCCATATTATGAGTGCGCCAGTTACGGCTATCAATTGAGCAAGGGCGCCTGCGCGCCGGGTTGGCCGCCCCCATCGGAGGGCTGGACCCGCGGCGCCCCCCGGGCCTCCGGCGTGGGGAGACATGGGCGGCCCGATGCGGTCTACCTTTCGCCCTATACGGGGGGCGGCCTCCGTGTGCCGGCGGCGCCCGCGGGACTACCGGGTGAAGGCAGTCCGTGGCGTACTGAAGCGGGCTATCCCTGGGGGTCGGACTATATGCCCTGGGGGTCGGACTATATGCCCTGGGGGTCGGACTATATGCAATGGGGTCGCGGGAGAATGATGGACGCCCCCGGCGCCCCCTGGGAGCAGGCCGCCCCGGGCTGGGGGCGTGCCGGACAGGGCTTCGATGCGCCCCCCCTGAGATTCCCGCGCGAGACCACGCCGGGCCGGGGTACCGCACCGCGCACCCGGGCGCCGGATGGCCCGGGTCCTGGGCGCCAAGGCACGGCAGGCGATGGCCGGGGCGGCCTCATTCCCTGGGATCCATGGTTTCAGGACGAGTCCGGGGATGCAGCCAGCGGGGCGCCGGACCCCGAGCCCGAAGCCGTGCCGGAACCAACCCATGGGGCTGCGGCGGGTCCCGGACCTCTGTTCCTCGATCCGGGACTCGAAGAGACCACGGGCGATACCGGAGTGGAGCCCTCGGGAGAGTGGGATCCCCCCCGTTAACCGGTACCCATGGGGCCGCCACGCTTCCTTCCGGCAGGGGGCCCATCAGTCGGGGTCGGTTCCGTGCCGTGATTGTCCGTCCTCGGCGGCATAGAAACGGGGGCGCCAATCCGGGGGCAGTTGCAGGTGGTAGCCCTGGGCCCGCAGGTTATGCATCACCAGGCCCACGTCTTCGCGGGCGAGCCTGCGTTCGGCGGACAATTCCAGTTCCATCACCAGTCGAAGTGTACCCAGGGTATGCAACAAGGCCTCCGGCACGGCGGCGAAATCGGACTCGCGCCCGAGGTACAGGTAGGCACCGTCATGGCGATGGCCTTTGTATATCCAACAGTGGAGGGTGGAGTGTGTCATTCGGGCATCTTGGATGGGGTAGTGGGATAGCCTGTTGCGACGGTGGTGGGTGTCTCCCATCCGCGGTGCGGACATGAGCAAGTTTAGTCTCTTTGTTTCCACGCCGAAGGGGGTGGAGCCCGCTGTGATGCGGGAACTGGAGCAGTTGGGAGTGGTGGGGGCCAGGCGGGTCGCCGCCGGGGCTCTGTTCACGGGGGATCTGTCCACCGCCTATCGTGTGTGTTTGTGGTCCCGGGTGGCCAGCCGGGTCTATCTCAACCTGGAGGACTTCCGGGTACGGGACGCTGATGAGATATACGAAGCGGTGAAGAGCATGCCGTGGCAGGACCATCTGCGTGCCGAAGGCACCCTGGCGGTGAGCTTCAAGGGCATGGGGAGCGGCATCCGGCATACCCATTTCGGGGCCCAGCGGGTCAAGGACGGCGTGGTGGACCACCTGCGGGAACTGACGGGTGCCCGGCCCACGGTGGATCTGGAGCGGCCCGACGTGCAGTTGAGCGCGGTGCTCAAAGGGGAGCGCCTGTCCATCGGCCTCGATCTGGTGGGCCGGCCCCTGCACCGGCGGGGCTACCGGGAACGCCTGGTGCCGGCCCCCCTCAAGGAGAATCTGGCGGCCGCCCTGCTGCTGCTGGCGGACTGGCCGCGCCTGGCTGCCGAGGGCGCGCCCCTGGCGGACCCCATGTGCGGCTCCGGCACCTTCCTCATTGAGGGCGCCATGATGGCGGCAGACGTGGCGCCCGGCCTGGGCCGGGAGCGCTTCGGCTTCGAGGGCTGGCTCGGACATGACCCGGAGGTCTGGTCGCGGCTGTGCGCGGAGGCGGCGGACAGGCGCGCCGCGGGGGCCGGGCGGGTTCCCGGGCTCCATGGCGGGGACAGCGACGCCGCAGCGGTGGAAGCGACCCGGATCAACGCCGGGCGGGCCGGGTTTGGGGATGATATTTCCGTGAGCACCGTGGCCGTGGCGGACTTCGCACCCGCCGGTGTCGGACCGGGCCTGCTGGTGACCAATCCGCCCTACGGGCACCGTCTCCATGGGGGCGATGCGCGGGCCGTCTACGGTGAACTGGAACGCCGCCTGGGACAACGCTTCGCCGACTGGCGGCTGGCGGTGCTGTACCCCGATGAGGTGCCGGCCACCCTGGAACTCGGCCGCCGCTGCCGCGACTGGCCCGTGTACAACGGTGCCCTGCCATGCCGGCTCCGCAGTTGTGGGCCCGTCGCGGCCGCGCCACCCGAGACCCTGGGCGAGGGCGCCACCATGTTCGCCAATCGCCTGCGCAAGAATGCCCGCCATCTCGCGAGGTGGGCGGCCCGCAACGACATCCACTGCTATCGCGTCTATGACGGTGACCTGCCGGAGTATGCCTTCGCGGTGGATATCTATGGGGGCCGCGAGCGCTGGGCCCACGTACAGGAATATCTGCCGCCGGAGTCGGTGGACGCCAACCAGGCCCGGCGTCGCCGGCGGGAGGCCGGACAGGTCATCGCCGAGGTGCTGGAATTTCCCCGCGATCACGTCTTTTTCAAGTTCCGCGAGCGCCAGAAGGGCCGCGACCAGTACGGCCGTCTGGATCGCCAGGAGCGGCTCCACGAGGTCTGGGAGGGCGGCTACCGTTTCCTGGTCAATTTCACCGACTACCTGGACACCGGGTTGTTCCTGGACCACCGCCTGGTGCGGGCGCGGGTGGGGGCACTGGCGGCGGGCGGGCGTTTTCTCAATCTGTTCGCCTACACCGGCTCGGCCACCGTCTATGCCGCAGGCAATGGGGCCGTGGAGACCACCAGCGTGGATCTGTCCACCCGCTACCTGGAGTGGGCGCGGCACAACATGGAACTGAACGGTTTCTGGGATGACCGCCACCGCTTCGTGGCGGCGGACTGTGGGGCTTGGCTGGAACAGGCCCGTGAGGAAGGCGCGCGCTACGATGTCATCTACGTGGACCCGCCCACCTTCTCCAATTCCAAGAAGATGGCGGGTCACTGGGACGTCCAGCGCGATCATGAGGCGCTGCTGCGTCTCGCCGCGGGGCTGTTGAGCCCTGCCGGCGTTCTCGTATTCAGCACCAACGCGCGGCGTTTCCGATTGAGTCCTTCCCTGACCCGGGATATGGTCTGCCGGGAATTCACCAAGGCCAGCCTGCCCGAGGACTTCAAACGCCGTCCCCGGATCCATCAGTGCTGGGAAATGAGGGGCAAGTGATATGGAAATGGGCATCTTCGGACAACTGATGTGGGGGGCGGTGGCCATTTTGGCCCTCTTTCTGTTCATGCCGGGTCTCAAGGCCGCGATGCAGAAATCCCGCGAGGCCGAGAACAAGGACTGGGCCGGGGCGTTGATCCCCATCGCCCTGGTGGCCGCCTTCGTGGTGCTCCTCATCATGGCCGTGTAACGCCGGTGCGGCTCAGAACCCAGATCCTCATCGTCCTGTTGCTGTTCGGTATGGCGCCACTGCTGGTGGCAGTGGCCAGCACCGTGCCTTTCATCTTCGAGAAGCTCGAAGGGTTCTACCATCGCGCCCACCTGCTGAACCTGCGGGCGGACTTTCGCGATCTCGATCAGCACCTGGCCAGTCGCCACGAAACGGTACGACTGCTGGCCAAGCTGGCCACCACCCGCAACCTGGTGAACGCGGGAAAGGGCGCGGAGCCCGCCGTCGTGGGGGCCGACGGGCATTGGCTGGGGAGCATCCTGCGGGACCAGGTGGATATCATCAGCGTGATGTTCCTGGACCGCCTCGGTGAACCCGTGGCCTCCTTCGAACGGGATTTCTTCACCAGGGAGCTGGAACGCAGGGATAGCCTCGCCATGCAGCCTCTGGAAAAGCAGGTATCCACCGCCCTGACTTTGGGGCCCGGAGGGGTCGTCACCGGGCCGGTGCGCATCAACCCGGAGGCGGATATCGGGCTGCCGTCCCGCTATCTCATCCTGCAGTTGGTGAGCCCGGTGTTCGATGGCCGGTCGCCGGCGCCGGGGGACGCGGTGGGGGCGGTGATGGTGAGTCTCGACATCGGCGGCCTGGCCCGCGCCTATCGCAATACCTACTGGGCCCAGGCGGATGGCCGCTACATCGGACGGGAGGGCTCCGCATTGGAGGACTTCCCGGGCTTGCACGAGATCTTCTCCGAGGGCGAACTCAGCCTGTGGAAGGGCCGGCGCGGCGAGCAGATCATCTGGGTGCCGTTACTGGCCACCGAGCGGGACGGCCCCCTGTGGGCCGGTCGCGAGGTGGACCCATCGCCCATCTTCCGCATCATGAGCGAGCTGCGCTGGCGCATCGGGGTCGTGGTGCTGCTGCTCATCGCGATGGTGCTCGTCATCGCCCACTGGCTGGCCGGGCGCATGGAGCTTTTCCGCGAGCGCCTCACCGAGGGGCTGGGGCAGATCCTGGCCCAGGAACAGGGAGTGGTCTTCGATTGGAAGGGTCCCAGAGAGGTGAGAGAACTCGCCGACAAGCTCAATCGCCTGTCGGAGGGCCACGTGCAGAACATCTCGGCCCTGCGCCAGCACGCCAGGGAGTTGGAGTCCCTCAACACCCACAAGTCGGAGTTCCTGGCCAACGTCAGCCACGAATTGCGCACGCCCCTGAATTCCATTCTGCTGCTGTCCAAGCTGCTCGCCAATGCCGACGATGGCGAATTCTCCGCGGCCCATCGCAAGCAGGCCAAGGTCATCAACTCCGCGGGGACGGATCTGCGCAACCTCATCGACGATATTCTCGACCTCAGTCGCATCGAGGCGCGCCAGACGGTGCTGCAACTGGGCGACGTGGATCTGCCTGGGTTGCTGGAGGAACTCATCGAACTGGTCCACGCCCAGGCGCAGCAGAAGGGCCTCGCCCTCTCCCTGAAAGTGGAAGAGGGCGTGCCCCACCGCATCGTCAGTGACACGGAGATGATCCGGCGCATTATCAAGAATTTCATCGCCAATGCCATCAAATTCACCCACAGTGGCGGTGTGGAACTGATTCTGGCGGCCAATGACGACGATGACCGCCACCAGCGGCCGGTGCGCATCGGCGTGCGCGACACGGGTATCGGCATTCCCGCCCACAAGCACGCCGTCATCTTCGAGGCCTTCAAACAGGCCGACGGCTCCACCAGCCGGCGCTATGGCGGTACCGGCCTGGGGTTGACCATCAGCAACGAGCTGGCCGGCCTCCTCGGTGGTCGCATCGCCCTCGAGAGCGCGGCGGGGCAGGGCGCGGAATTCAGTCTGGTGCTACCCCTGGACTTCGAACCGGGAGAGGAGATCCAGGTGGAGCGTGTGGTCACCGCGGATAACGGGCCGGAGGCGGAACCTCCGGTGCGAGCGGATTTCTCGGGCCGGCGGGTGTTGCTCGCGGATCACGAGGTGCAGACGCTGCTCGCCCTGACCCCGGTGCTGGAATCGTGGAACGTGGACGTCACCGCCGCGGGCAGCGAGGAGGAACTGCTGGAGGAACTGGACGAGTCCACCGCCTTCGACCTGATGATCATCAACCCCCGGGTGCTGGATGGGGGGCGGGGCAGACTGCGTGCTCTGCTCGGGGAGGGCCTGCTGCCCGCGGGGCTCGGGGTGCTGGTGGTGGGGGATGCGTCGGGGGATGCGCTGGAGGGGGAACGCGGACGCCTGATGGAGTTCACCGGCCACCCCGTGGATCCCGTTCGCCTGGAGCAACTCCTGCGCGGGTGCTGGGAATGATGTCCCACCCCGCCCCACCACGGCGGTCGAGGCCCTATAATGGGGCCTGTAGGCACCCTGCACCAAGGGCCGCGGCGTCAGGCCGTGGCCGACGACTGTCAACCGGGATGAAGTAATGACCTTGTATGCCGGCTTCAAACTGCTGATTGTCGATGACAACGAGAACAACCTCTTTACCCTGAGGACACTCATCGAACAACACATGGACGTCGGCATCCGCCAGGCCCTGTCCGGCAAGGAGGCCCTGGAGATCACCATGGTGGAGAGCGACATCGATCTCATCATCCTCGATGTCCAGATGCCGGAGATGGATGGCTTTCAGACCGCCAACATGCTGAAGAAGCGCAAGAAGACCCGGGATATTCCCATCATATTCCTCACCGCCGCCTACAAGACCGACGAGTTCCAGCAGAAAGGCTATGCCATCGGCGCGGTGGACTATCTGCTCAAGCCCATCGACGACAACCTGCTCATCAACAAGATCAGCACCTATTTCCGTCTCATCCAGAAGGAACGGGAACTCAATCAGGTGCTGGAGCAGAAGGTGGCCGAGCGTACCGCCGAACTGGAACAGGCCCGCCAGTATATGGAGAACATCTTCAAGACCATGGGTGAGGCCCTGCTGGTGCTGGCGCCCGACGGCACCATCCGGCGCGTCAATCCGGCGGCCTGTCGCATGCTGGGCTACGGCGAGGACGAACTCGTGGACATGGGGATCGGCGACGTCTTCGAGGAGGAAGGTGAAGAGCAGGCGCGGGCCTTCATGGGCACGTGGCTGGAGGCCCTCATCCGGGTGGGAACCATTCAAAACATCGAGGCCCGCTTCATCGCCCGGGATGAGCGGCGGGTGCCCATCCTGTTTTCCCGAACGGCCATGACGGACGGCGACGAAAACGTGACCGATATCATCTGTATCGCAAAAGACATGAGCGGCTACGTGCGGGTGGACGAAGAGCCGGAGTAAGATGGTTCAGGCGGCAGCACGATGAAGATCATGGCCGTGCCCCATCAGCGGCGCCGTTGCCGGACCGCTGGCACAGCCGGCCTCATGCACGCTTTGGAGTAGCCGATGGCAGACGACGACACGCCTCAGACAGGATCCCCGGGGGAGGATGCCGTCCTCACGGCCAATGCCCTGAAGGCCATGGCCCACCCGCTGCGCTGGCGCATCATCTGCACCCTCGGCGACACCGAGCTGTCGGTGGGGGAGATCGTCGACAGGATCGGCACCTCCCAGAGCAATATCTCCCAGCACCTGGAGCAATTGCGGGACAAGAACATCGTGACCTCCAGGAAGGAGGCCAACCGGGTCTATTACCGCATACGCAATGACCAGTTGCTACTGCTCATAGGCAACATGCGCCAAGTGCTGTGCCACGCCAATCTGGACGAGAACATACGCTGAAAGGGCGCCCAACCCAGGTTTGACCCAGCGCCACCCATGTTCGGGGGATGCCCTGCGCCGCCTCGCGATGCAGGCTCCAGAGGGCAGTCCTTGCGCCCTCAGCCGGCGTCCCGCAGGGTCAGCAGTTCCCGACCGACCGCCTCCCGGCGCCACCCTGTCAATACCCGTGCGTCGTGGCCGCCACGCACGATGGCCTCGAGTTCGGCCCGGGTGGCCATGAGTGCGGTGGATAGCCCCAATTCTCCGGCCCGCCGGGTGACGTGCGCGCCGAGGGTCTTCAACAGGCCCTTCTGTACGTCCGTCAGGGGGCCGTCGCCCGCCTGCGCGTCGCCCGGATCCTGTCCGGCGGCGGCGATGGCGGTGAGAACGGGTTCCGCGAAGGTCTTCGGCACCGTGGTGCCCTGTCCCTCGAGGGCCGCCAGCGCCGCGGGCGAGGCGGGTCGTTGCTCGGCGAGGACCAGCAAGGTGTCATTGGGCACCACCCAGCCGCGCGGCAGGTCACGGCGCTGAGCCTCCTCCTCGCGCCAGGCGGCCAGGTGCTGCAGCGCGGTGAATGCCCGGCCGGAAAGTCGCTGGCCGCCCTTGATCTTCATCCACGCCAGGGCCGGACTGACACGATAACGCTCCGGGTCCTCCAGGCGCACCATGTCCTCGAGGGCCCAGGTCAGGCGCCCCGCCTGTTCCAGTCCCTGGTAGAGCAGGGGATACATCACCAGCAGATAGCGGACGTCATCGACGGCATAACCCAGTTGGGCGGCGGACAGGGGACGGCGGCTCCAGTCGGAACGCGTATGGCTCTTGTCCAGGGTCACGCCCAGCACCTTCTCCACCAGGCCGGCGTAGCCGATCTGATCCGGATATCCGAGATAGGCCGCCGCGATCTGGGTGTCGAACAGGCTGGATGGGGTGGCGCCGCGCATGTGCACGAAGAGTTCGAGGTCCTGGCTGCCGGAATGGAGCACCTTGACCCGCTGGTCCGCGTAGAGAAGGTCCATGATCGGCCCGAGGGTCTCGAGGGCGATGGTGTCGACCAGGGCGATACCGGAGGCGGTGGCGAATTGGAGCAGACAAAGCTTGGGATAGTAGGTGCGTTCCCGCAGGAATTCCGTATCGAGGGCGATGGGATCTGCCGCAGCCAGTTCCGGGGCATACTCGGCGAGGGTGGCGGCAGTATCGATGAAGGTATAGGGGGCTGGATCGGCCATGAAAGGGGCTCTTGTGGGTCGGACTGCCATCATAACCGCGGATGACGGGCGTGTAGCGTGATTGGCCACCGCGATCTAAACTAAAGTCGCCGATGGGCACGGCCCGGGATGAGCCGGCGCATGGGCTCATGGACCGACTGGAGCCAAGGATTCGATGGTAATCATTCGCGTACTGCTGCTGGCCTTTGCGGGCGCCTGCGGGGCCGCCCTCACGGCCTTCGTCGTGCAGTTGCTGCTGCTGCGCGAGGCCGGCGCCGATCCCCTCGGTCTGGATCCGGCGAGCCTCGTGCTGGAGGTCATGGAGCTTCATCGTCACGCCCTGTTGGGGGCCGTGGTCGGCGTCCTGCTGGGGCCTTTCCCGGCCCGCGTGGACCGGCGCTTCGCGGCCGTGCTGCGCTGGCTGGTGGCGGCCGTCCTGGTGGTTTTGGCGTGGCCTCTGGCGGGCCTGCTGAGCCAAGGTGGCGGTCTGCCCACGGTGGCTGAACTGGCGGCGGGGTATCGTTTCCAGGTCGGCCTGCTCCCCGCCGGCTTGGGGGCCGCGACGACCTGTGCCCTACTCGATCTGCTGATGACCTGGAACGGGAATCGTCGGCGCATGGCGGAGTATCGACGTCTCGAGATAGGCGGCGACAACAGGGTGGATGAGACCCTCAAGGAATTCTGGCAGGACCGCGCCGAGCGTTATCTCGCCGAGAAGGGGCATACAACGAAGGAGGATGCCTCCCTGTGACCATTCCTTTCGCACGCCTGGCCCTGTCCGTTAGCGCCAGCAGTATCCTGCTGATGATGGCGGGTCTCGGTCACCATGAGGCCGGCGGGCGCGCCCTGGCAGGCAGCCCCTACCCCGCGGAACGGCCAGCCCCCATGCCCGGGAAGGCCCTGGGGCAGGGGCCGCGGGCAACGGTTCCAGCAGCGGCAGTCCACCTTTATCGCTGGCGCGATGGGCGAGGCACCATCCACGTCTCCACCGTGGCCGAGCTGGCTCCGCCCCATGCCCGGGCCGTGCCATTGCGGTTGTGGCGGGGAGGAGAACAAGAGGCCGAGGGGGAGGGTGAATCGAGGCAGGTCGTTGCCCTCGTCCCTCTGGAAGACCGTCACCCCCTGGGGGTCTACTCCGTGGGCGGGATAGAGGCCCTTATGGCGGACGCCCGGCGGGTCTCCGACGCCTTGCGGGACCGGGACCGGCTCCTGGAGAACCTTGCCAGCCAACTCTGAAGGGCGGCCTTGTATACGGCCTCGAATCCGCGATACCGCGGGGGTGGGCGGCGGGTCTCAGGTGAAGCGGGAATCGCTGATGGCGTCCTTCTTGTCCTTCTTGACCAGGGCGTAGGCCGAGTGGTTGTGAATGGACTCGAAGTTTTCCGACTCCACCACGTAGGCGGAGATGCGGTCGTCGCGGTTGAGGGCGCTGGCCACGTCCCGCACCATGTCTTCCACGAACTTGGGGTTGTCGTAGGCGTGCTCGGTGACGAACTTCTCGTCGGGGCGTTTGAGCAGCCCGTAGAGCTGGCTGGAGGCCTGCCCTTCCACCAGGTCGATGATGTCCTCGATCCAGACGAAGCCGCTGGTGCGCACCGTGACCGTCACATGGGAGCGCTGGTTGTGGGCGCCACGCTCCGAGATCTGCTTGGAACAGGGACACAGGCTGGTGACGGGCACGATCACCTTGAGCATCATGCACGGGGCCTCGTTCTCGATCTCGCCGATGAACGTCACCTGGTAGTCGATGAGACTCATGACGCCGCTGATGGGGGCCTTCTTGTTGACGAAGTAGGGGAAAGACATCTCGATGTGGCCCGTCGGGGCCCCCAGGAGTTCGGTCATCTCGCCCAGCATCACCTTGAAGGACTCCACGGAGATCTCGTACTCGTGATGATTGAGGATCTCCACGAAGCGTGACATGTGGGTGCCCTTAAAATCCTGGGGCAGACTCACGTACATGTTGAAATTGGCGATGGTGTGTTGCACGCCTCCACGCCGATCCTTCACCACCACCGGGTGCTTGATGTCCTTGATCCCCACCTTGTCGATGGGGATGCGGCGGGTATCCGCGCTGCTCTGGATATCGGCGATGCTCTCTACGGCTTGATTCATGGATAGTGTTCCTCGGTATATCGTACGCAGGCCCGGTCGGTCTCCCACAGGGTGACGGCCTTTACCGCCACGTTGCCGTCGTTCAATGCCGTGGCAAGTCTGTCGAACAGATAGGCTGCGATGTTTTCCGCAGTGGGATTGACCTCGTCAAAAGGCGCGATCTCGTTTAGATAGCGGTGGTCCAATACGCCGGCTATTTCCTTGGCCTTGGTGCGAATGACCTTGAAATCCAGGGCCATGCCCACGTCATCCAGGTGTTCGGCATCCACCTCCACCTCGAGCTTCCAGTTGTGACCATGCATCCGACTGCACGCTCCGGGATAGCCCCGGAGGGTGTGGGCCGAGGCAAACTCGGTCAGAACCTTGAGTGCATAGCGTGCCATTAATTGACAATAATACTCAAGTATTGCCGGCGATGCTACGGCCGGCCGTCTGTTCCCGGACGGCCAGACGCGCCGCTATGGCGTTCCCGATCCCCGTCGCGTCGAGCCCGCATTCCGCCAACAGTTCAGACGGTTTGCCATGCTCCACGAAGCGGTCCGGCAAGCCCAGATGCAGCAAGGGACACGCCACGCCGGCCCGCGCCAGCACCTCGCCGACGCCGCTGCCGGCACCCCCGGCCACGACGTTCTCCTCGACGGTGACCAGCAGCCTGTGGCGCCCCGCCATGTCGAGAATCAGGGCCTCGTCCAGGGGCTTGACGAAGCGCATGTTGACCACCGTGGCGTTCAGGTCCTCGGCAGCCTCCAGGGCCGGTGCCACCATGCTGCCGAAGGCGAGTATGGCGACATCCCGCCCCCTTCGACGCAACTCGGCGATCCCGATGTCCAGGGGCGCCACGGCCTGGCTTACAACCACGCCGGGTCCCGAACCCCGGGGATACCTTACGGCCGCGGGGCCGTCGTGGATCAGGGCCGTGTCGAGCATGCGTCGGCATTCGTTCTCGTCGGCCGGGGCCATCACCAGCAGGTTCGGCAGGCATCTCAGGTAGGACAGGTCGAAGCTGCCGGCATGGGTGGCGCCATCCGCCCCCACCAGGCCCGCGCGGTCGATGGCGAACATCACCGGCAGGTTCTGGATCGCCACATCGTGGATGAGCTGGTCGTAGCCCCGTTGCAGGAAAGTCGAATAGATGGCCACCACCGGTGCCAGACCCTCGCAGGCGAGCCCCGCACCCAGGGTCACGGCATGCTGCTCGGCGATGCCCACGTCGTAATAGCGGTCCGGAAAGCGCTCGGCGAAACGCACTAGACCGGAACCCTCCCGCATCGCCGGGGTGATACCCACCAGCCGGGGTTCCCGCGCCGCGGCGTCGCACAGCCAGTCGCTGAACACCTGGGTATAGGTGGGCCCACCTTTGGCCTCTGCCTTCTTGAACTCGCCGGTCTGGGGGTCGAAGGCCGATACGCCATGGTAGGCCACGGGCTGATCTTCCGCCGGCGCGAAGCCCTTGCCCTTGCGGGTCACGATGTGCAGGAACTGGGGGCCGGGCAGGGCGCGCAGGTTGCGCAGGGTCTTCACCAGGTTGGGCAGGTCGTGCCCGTCCACGGGGCCGATGTAGTTGAACCCGAGTTCCTCGAACAGGGTGCCGGGGACGATCATGCCCTTCATGTGTTCTTCCGCCCGCCGCGCCAGTTCCCATACCGAAGGCATGTTGCGCAGGGCCTTCTTGCTGCCCTCGCGGAAGGTGGAGAATATGGGGCCGGAGAGCACCCGGGCCAGATAGTTCGACATCCCCCCCACGTTGGGAGAGATGGACATTTCGTTGTCGTTGAGGATGACCAGCATGTCCACATCGAGGCTGCCGGCGTGATTGAGGCCCTCGAAGGCCATGCCCGCAGTGAGGGCGCCGTCGCCGATGATGGCCACTACCCGGCGGTCGCTGCCGGCCTGGCGGGCGGCCAGGGCCATGCCCAGGGCGGCGCTCACGGAGGTGCTGGAATGCCCCACACCGAAGGTGTCATAGGGGCTCTCGGCACGCCGCGGAAAGCCCGACAGGCCGTCCTTGAGGCGCATGGTGTCCATACGCCTGCGCCGGCCCGTGAGGATCTTGTGGGGGTAGCTCTGGTGCCCCACGTCCCACACCAGGCGGTCTTCGGGAGTATCGAAGACATAGTGCAGCGCGATGGATAGTTCCACCGTGCCGAGGCCGGCGGCGAGGTGCCCCCCCGTCCTGCCCACGGACTCGATGAGGAACTCCCGCAACTCGCCGGCCAGACGCGGCAGATCGCCTTCGGCAAGGGTTCGCAGATCCGCCGGGACATCGATGGATTCCAACAATGGAAAGGGCGAGGGAGTGGGCATCGGCGGATTCGTCAGGAATGGGTCAGGATAAACAACGAAGTATAAGGGCAACCGCCCCCGGCAGGCGCCTCAGTTGCCGCGGCGGACGATGAAGGCCGACAGGCCCCGCAGGTGATCCGCGCGCTCGTCCAGGCCGGAAAGGCTCTCCAATGCGGCCTCGTGCAGTTCCTCGGCGATGCGCTTCGCCTCCGACAGTCCCACGATGGCGGGATAGGTGGGCTTGTTGCGCTGGACGTCCGCGCCCTGGGGCTTGCCGAGATCCTCGGTACTGAGTTCTACGTCGAGGATGTCATCCCGGATCTGAAAGGCGAGACCGATACACTTGCCGTAATGATCCAGCCTGTCCTCGAGGGCGGCATCGGCCCCGTCCCCCGCCGCCAGGGCACCGAGCAGCACCGCGGTGCGAATCAGTGCTCCCGTTTTGTGGATGTGCATGATCTCCAGCTCGGCGAGATTCAGGTCTTGACCCACCGCATCGAGGTCGATGGCCTGGCCTCCGGCCATGCCGCGGGAACCGGCGGCGATGGCGAGACGGGATACCATTTCCAGGCGCGTCTGGGAGGGCAGGGCGGCCTGGCCGTTGCCGTTACCGGCCAGTATCTGGAAGGCGAGGGACTGAAGCGCGTCGCCCACGAGTACCGCCGTGCCTTCGTCGAAGGCCTTGTGGCAGGTGGGCCGGCCGCGTCGCAGGTCGTCATCGTCCATGGCGGGGAGATCGTCGTGGACCAGCGAATAGGCATGGATGAGTTCCACCGCACAGGCCCCGGCATCCAGGGTATCCATCGGCACCCCCAGGGCATGGCCGGTGGCGTATACCAGCAGCGGCCGCACCCGCTTGCCCGCCCCCAGCACCGCGTAGCGCATGGCCTCGTGGAGGCGCGTGGGCAGGAGGGTGGAGGCGGGCAGCAGGGCGTCCAGGCGTGCTTCCACGCGGCTACGGCACTCGGTGGCATAGGCCTCGAGGGCGCCGAAATCAGTCGGAGTCATGATCGTCGGTGGGGATGTCGAGGGCCTGGATGGTACCTTGACCGGAAAGGACCTCCACGCGCCGCTCGGCGTCATCCAGGGCCTCGCGGCAGGTACGGCTGAGTTCCATGCCGCGAGCGTAGAGTTTCAGGGATTCCTCCAGGGGGAGTTCGCCGCTCTCCATGCGTTCCACCAGCTGTTCGAACTCCCGTAACGCGGCTTCGAAGCCCGGCTTGGCGCGACCTTTGGGCACTGTTTCTTCCATTCGGGGCAAACGAAGTAAACTAAACCACCCTCCCATACGGGTCAAATGGTGGCGGTGTAGGATTTGACCCGTGGCGGGCTGTTGACAAGCCCTGAAGGGTGAACTAACTTCTCGATATGTTTTTAGACCTAGTCTAAATTTGTAGCCGGCCGACCGATGGCGGCGGGTGCCCGGGTATCACCGGCGGGCACCATGGCGTCGCCGGTGCGGGCCGGATCCGTTAAATCACTCAGGAGGACAATCAGCATGGAACTCAAAGGCAGCAAGACCGAGAACAATCTCAAAGACGCATTTTCCGGGGAATCCCAGGCCAACCGCCGCTACCTGTACTTCGCCGCCAAGGCGGACGTGGAAGGCTACAATGACGTGGCCGCGGTGTTCCGTTCCACCGCCGAGGGCGAGACCGGCCATGCCCACGGGCATCTGGAATACCTGGAGGCCGTGGGTGACCCGGCTACCGGCGAGCCCATCGGCGGCACCGATCTCAACCTGAAGGCGGCCATCGCCGGCGAGACCCACGAGTACACCGACATGTACCCCGGCATGGCCAAGGCTGCCCGGGACGAGGGCTTCGACGAGATCGCCGACTGGTTCGAGACCCTGGCCAAGGCGGAGCGCTCCCACGCCAACCGCTTCAAGAAGGCCCTGGACACCCTGGACGCCTGAGTCGCGCTCAGGACCCGACGGTACCCGCCCAGGGCGGGTACTCCCAGGAGGCCGGTCTGTGGACCGGCCTCTTTTTTGGGTGTTTCCCGGCTGCAAAGAACAGTCGCACTCTTAATTATTAACAATAGAAAGCGCCATTAACCGATTGAAGATAGTCAGGCATTGACCTAATCTTGAAGCGCTTTCTCAGGAATCAGGGTGCTTGTGCCGCAGCGTCGCACGGTTACACTACGGGCCGTGAAAGCCTTCTGCACCCCTCGAACCCTGATCCGCGGCCTGTCACTCGGACTATTACTTAGCCTATCGCTTGCGGCAGTCGGTGACGACTTCCTGCAGGGACCGGAGGATCACCGTGATTACTCCAGGGAGCCGTGGCGGGAGGAAGAAACCTCTTTGCCGCCCTTCCCTCAGACGCGTCACCTGATGGAGTTGAACGTGCCCCAGGTGAGCGGTCGCCTTCGCTATGCCATCGACGCCGAGAACCTATCGGTTGGGGATGATGGTGTGGTCCGCTACACGGTGGTCGTCTCCTCGTCTTCCGGGGCGCGCAGCGTGTTTTTCGAGGGCCTAAGGTGTAGCGAACGTACTTACAAGATCTACGCCTATGGTCACGGGGGCGACTCCTTCAGGAGGCGTCAGGATCCGCAGTGGCAACCCATACCCCGTCGTGGCAGTCAGGCATTCCGGGACGATCTCCGGCGCTCACAGTTCTGTGATCGTTTCGGGAACGTACGGCCACGGCACGAGATCATCCGCCACCTGCGCGGCGACTTCACGCTGGATTTATAGTTCGAGACACGAACCATTCCAGCCATGAGCCCCCTTCACCCATGAGCAATTACGATGCGGCCTCCATCGAGGTCCTGACCGGCCTCGACCCCGTGCGCAAGCGCCCGGGTATGTACACCGACACCACCCGTCCCAATCATCTGGCCCTGGAGGTGGTGGACAACAGCGTGGATGAGGCCATCGCCGGCCATGCCAGCCGCATTTCGGTCACCGTCCACGGCGACGGCTCGGTGGCGGTGGTGGACGACGGCCGGGGCATGCCGGTGGACATTCATCCCGACGAGGGCCTGCCGGGGGTGGAGGTCATCCTCACCCGGCTCCACGCCGGCGGCAAGTTCTCCAACAAGAATTATCAGTTCTCCGGCGGCCTCCACGGCGTGGGCGTGTCGGTGGTGAATGCCCTGTCGAGTCACCTCGAGATCTGGGTGCGCCGCAACGGCATCGAGTACAACATGGCTTTCCAGAGCGGCGTCAAGGTCTCCGACCTCGAAGAGGTGGGCCAGGTGGGGCGCCGCAACACCGGCACGACGCTGCGTTTCTGGCCCGACCCCCAGTTCTTCGACTCCGTGAAGTTCTCCCTCGCGCGGCTGCGCCATGCCCTCAAGGCCAAGGCGGTGCTGTGCCCGGGGCTGCAGGTGGTGCTGGAGGATGAACAGTCCGGCCAGCGCGACGAGTGGTGCTATGAGGATGGGGTGGCGGCCTACCTGCAGCACGAGTGCCAGGACCGGGAGCTGCTGCCGGCGGGGCTGTTCACCGGCGAGTTGGCGGGCAACACCGAGGCGGCCCAATGGGCCCTCGCGTGGCTGCCCGACGGCGGCGAGGCCCTCCAGGAGAGTTACGTCAACCTCATTCCCACGCCCCTGGGGGGCACCCACGTGAACGGCCTGCGGGCGGGTCTGCTGGAGGCCATGCGTGAGTTCTGCGAGTTTCGCAACCTGCTGCCCCGGGGTGTCAAGCTGACCCCCGACGATGTATGGGACCGCCTCACCTATGTGCTGTCCGTCAAGCTCGCGGATCCCCAGTTCTCGGGCCAGACCAAGGAACGGCTGTCCTCCCGGGAGTGCGCACCCTTCGTCTCCGGGGTAGTCAAGGATGCCTTCAGCCTGTGGCTCAATCAGCATCCGGAGGCCGGTGAGCAGATCGCCGAACTGGCCATCACCAATGCCCAGAAGCGCCTGCGGGCCGCCAAGAAGGTGGTACGCAAGAAGATCTCCGCCGGTCCCGCGCTGCCCGGCAAACTGGCGGACTGCAGCACCCAGGACCCGGAACGCTCAGAACTCTTCCTGGTGGAAGGCGACTCCGCCGGTGGCTCGGCCAAGCAGGCTCGGGACCGTGAATTCCAGGCCGTGATGCCCCTGCGCGGCAAGATCCTCAATACCTGGGAGGTGGACCCCGCCCAGGTGCTGGGTTCCCAGGAGGTCCACGACATCGCCGTGGCCCTCGGCGTGGACCCAGGCACCGAGGACCTCGGCGGCCTGCGCTATGGCAAGGTCTGTGTCCTGGCGGATGCCGACTCCGATGGCGCTCATATCGCCACCCTGCTGTGCGCCCTGTTTCTGCGCCATTTCCGGCCCCTGGTGACCCACGGCCATGTCTACGTGGCCATGCCGCCCCTGTATCGCATCGACGTGGGCAAGGAGGTGTTCTATGCCCTGGACGAGCATGAGAAGAAGGGGGTGGTGGACCGCGTCACGGCGGAGAAAAAAAAGGGCAAGATCAACGTCCAGCGGTTCAAGGGCCTGGGTGAGATGAACCCCCTGCAGTTGCGGGAGACCACCATGGCGCCCGAAACCCGCCGCCTGCTGCAACTGACGGTGGACGACGGCGACGATACCCTGGACCTCATGGACAAGCTGCTGGCCAAGAAACGGGCCCGGGAGCGGCGGGAGTGGCTGGAGGCCAAGGGCGACATGGCCACCCTGTGAAGCGGCTTTGATGAATCCGAAGAAACAGCCATGAGCGATGACGACACCATCGACTACGAGGGCGTGGAACGCCTGCCCCTCAAGGCCTTCACCGAGCGCGCCTACCTGGACTACTCCATGTACGTCATCCTCGACCGGGCACTGCCCCACGTGGAGGACGGACTCAAGCCGGTGCAACGGCGCATCGTCTACGCCATGTCCGAGTTGGGGCTGCGCGCCGGGGCCAAATACAAGAAGTCGGCGCGCACCGTGGGCGACGTCCTGGGCAAGTATCATCCCCATGGCGATTCCGCCTGCTACGAGGCCATGGTGCTCATGGCCCAGCCCTTCTCCTACCGTTACACCCTGGTGGACGGCCAGGGCAACTGGGGCTCCATGGACGACCCCAAGTCCTTCGCCGCCATGCGCTACACCGAGGCCCGCCTGGCACCCTACGCCCAGCTGCTGCTGGAGGAACTGGGGCAGGGCACCGCCGACTGGGTACCCAATTTCGACGGCACCCTGGAAGAACCCCGGCTGCTGCCGGCCCGGGTGCCCAACGTGCTGCTCAACGGCGCCTCCGGCATCGCCGTGGGCATGGCCACGGACGTGCCACCCCACAACCTGCGGGAGGTGGTGGAAGCCTGCATCCACCTGCTGGATCATCCGGAGGCCGGCATCGGCACCTTGATGGAGTTCATCAAGGGCCCCGACTTCCCCACCCAGGCGGAGATCGTCTCGTCCCGGGAAGATCTGCTCAATCTATACCAACTGGGCATGGGCAGCGTGCGCGCCCGGGCGCGTTATGAATATGAGCAGGAGGAAGGCGTGATTGCCATCCACGCACTGCCCTACCAAGTCTCAAACAGCCGCATCCAGGAACAGATCGCCGCCCAGATGCAGGCCAAGAAGCTGCCCATGGTGGAGGACCTGCGGGACGAGTCGGACCACGAGAACCCGGTACGCATCGTGGTGGTGCCGCGCTCCCGGCGGGTGGATGTGGAGCGCCTCATGTCCCACCTCTTTGCCTCCACCGATCTGGAGCGCGGCTACCGGGTGAACATGAACGTCATCGCGCTGGACGGCCGCCCGCGGGTGATGGACCTCAAGACCCTGCTACAGGAGTGGCTGACGTTCCGCGAACGCACCGTCATCCGGCGCCTCGAACACCGCCTGGCCAAGGTGCGCGACCGCCTGCACCTGTTGGAAGGCCTGCTCATCGCCTTCCTCAATATCGACGAGGTGATCCGCATCATCCGCACCGAGGACGAGCCCAAGCCGGTGCTCATCGCCACCTTCGCCTTGAGCGACGTCCAGGCCGAATACGTGCTGGACACCAAGCTGCGCCAGCTGGCGCGCCTGGAAGAGGTGAAGATCCGCGCCGAGCAGGCGGAACTGGCGGCGGAACGCGACGACCTGGAAAAGACCCTGGGCTCCACGCGACGCATCCGCAGCCTCATCAAGAAGGAGCTGCGGGCCGACGCCGAAAAATATGGCGACGAACGCCGCTCGCCCATCGTGCGGCGGGAACAGGCCCAGGCCCTGGTGGAGACCGAGCTGACGCCGGCCGAGCCCACCACAGTCATCCTCTCCCAGAAGGGCTGGGTGCGCGCCGCCAAGGGCCATGACGTGGACGCCGCGGGCATCGCCTATCGTTCCGGGGACGCCTTCGAGGCGGCGGCCCGGGGGCGCACCAATCAATCGGCGGTATTTATCGACTCCACCGGCCGGGCCTATGCCCTGCCGGCCCACACCCTGCCTTCGGCGCGAGGGCACGGCGAGCCTCTCACGGGACGTCTCGCCCCGCCGGATGGTGCCCATTTCCGTTCGGTGCTGGTGGATGGCGAGGACAGCCTGTATCTGCTGTCCACGGATGCCGGGTATGGTTTCGTGACGCGTTTCGGCGACCTGGTGAGCAAGAACCGGGCGGGCAAGCTGATCCTGACGGTGCCGCCGGGTGCCCGGGTGTTGAAACCCAGACGGGTGAGCGATTACGACAGCGACCGAGTGGCCCTGGCCACCAACACCGGCCGCCTGCTGGTGCACCCCCTGGCGGAACTGCCGCACCTGCCCAAGGGCAAGGGTGTGAAGATGTTCAACGTCCCCAAGGCCAAGCTGGACAGCCGCGAGGAGTTCATCCAGGACGTGGTGATCCTGCCGACGGGTGCGGGTCTCAAGGTGTACTCGGGCAAGCGCCACCTCAACCTGCGGGTCTCGGACCTGGAAAATTTCCTGCAGAACCGCGGCAAGCGCGGCTTCAAGCTGCCCCGGGGCTTCCAGCGGGTGGACAGCCTGGAAACCGATGGGGGCTGAAGGCAGAAGGCAGAAGGTGGAAGAAAAACATTCATCGCTCACGGAGGCACGGAGAACCAAGATAAGAGCGTATTGCTTTCCGTAGGCTTATGCGGAACGAGGATCTCTCACCAAGGCCGCCATACGGGTCCAGCCATCTGTCTTTCTCCGTGCCTCCGTGCCTCTGTGAGAGACTATATTGCAGGCTTGTTCAATATCCCGTGGCCCCGGGGCAAGACGAGCGCATCTCGTACCAAGGATGATCCCAAACTTGGCGTTCTTGGCGTTCTTGGCGAGAGCAAATTCTTCTCGCTACGCCCACGAATTCCGCTGACGAGCAAAAAAAACCGGGGCACGAGGCCCCGGTACAGGGGAACGGAAATCAGGAGGAAGGGGTCTCCGTTCATGATTCATATTCGGACGGCCGGTGCAAAACTTTAACCCTCCGACACCATGCCCCGGGGCCGGTCCGGGTAACCCTCTGGAGGGATGCCCCGAGGTTTCCGCCTCCCGCGGGGCTGATGCCACCGCCCCGGGTGGAACATCCTTGCGCCGGGTCGGTACCATCCGCAGGCTGTCGGGCTGAAGCCCGACCTACAGCCCGACCTACAGCCCGACCTACACAACACCTTCACCGCCCATTCCTCTGGCAAGGATGTAGGTCGGGATTCATCCCGACATTCGAACCCGCCGCGCATACCCCGCGCCGGGTCGGTACCATCCGCCAGTGTTAGGTGTCGGGCTGAAGCCCGACCTACAGCCCGACCTACAGCCTGACCTACAATTCTTCTTGCTACACCCACGAATTCCGCTGACGAACCTTGAATTGGTGGGCGCGGACCCTATCTGCCAAACGTGATGCTCGATTACCCCACTGAGGCACAAAGAGAATGAAAAGAGTATTCCTGTTCCTGGCCACCAACCTCGCCATCGTGGTGGTGCTCAGTATTACCCTGCGCCTGCTCGGTTTCGAGCGCATCCTAGACGAGCAGGGCGTCGGTCTGGACATCAACGCCCTGGCCCTGTTCTCCGCGGTGTTCGGCATGGGCGGGGCCTTCATCTCCCTGGCCATCTCGAAATGGACCGCCAAGCGACTCACGGGGGCTCGGGTGATCGAGAGTCCCTCCTCGGAAGCGGAGCGCTGGCTGGTGGACACCGTGACCCGCCAGGCCCGGGCCGCCGGCATCGGCATGCCGGAGGTGGCCATCTACGACGCCCCCGACCTCAACGCCTTCGCCACCGGCATGAACCGCAACAAGGCCCTGGTGGCAGTCAGCACGGGGCTGCTGCGGGGCATGTCCCGGGACGAGGTGGAGGCGGTGCTGGCCCATGAGGTGACCCACGTGTCCAACGGCGACATGGTGACCCTGGCACTGATCCAGGGCGTGGTGAACACGTTCGTGATCTTCCTGTCCCGGGTCATCGGTCATCTGGTGGACCGTCTGGTATTCAAGGTGGAACGGGGCCACGGCCCGGCCTTCTGGATCACCGCCATCATCGCGGAACTGGTGCTGGGGGTACTGGCCAGCACCATCGTCATGTGGTTCAGCCGCCGGCGGGAATTCCGTGCCGACGCCGGGGGTGCCCGCCTCACCAGTCCGGGACGCATGGCGGCGGCCCTGGAGCGCCTCAAGAGCACCGCCGGGCAACCCCATCTGCCGGACCAGTTGGCGGCCTTCGGGGTGTCCGGGCGCATCGGCCAGGGCCTGTCCAGGCTGTTCATGTCCCATCCGCCCCTGGATGAGCGCATCGCGGCCCTGCGGTCGATGGGCTGAGCCGGGCTTGTTATCATATGGGGCTTTGCCGGGCCTGGCGGCCGCGTGCCGCCCCGCCCCCCACCGGCGGCCCGACGCTGCCCCAACCGGATAACCAGCCATGTCCCTGATACGACCCTTCCCCGGCCTGCGGCCGGTCGCCGGGCGCGCCGCCGATGTCATCGCGCCCCCCTACGACGTCCTCAATACCACCGAGGCACGGCACCGCGCCGAGGGGCGCCCCTTCAGCTTCCTGCATATCTCCAAACCGGAGATCGACCTGCCGAAGGATACGGACGCCTACGCCCCCGAGGTCTACGAGAAGGGGGCCGAGAATCTGCGCCACATGATGGCCGAAGGCGTGTTGGCGGTGGACCCCGAAGACCGCTATTACCTCTACAGCCTCACCATGGGTGACCACACCCAGAGCGGGCTGGTGGCGGTGGCCTCGGTGGCGGACTACGACTCCAATCGCATTCGCAAGCATGAATTCACGCGCCCCGACAAGGAGGATGACCGGGTGCGTCAGGTGGATGCCCTGAACGCCCAGACCGGCCCCGTATTCCTCACTTTCCGCCACAACGACACCATCGACGGACTGATGGCGCGGGCCATGGCGGGCGCGCCGGAGGTGGACGTGACCGCCGACGATGGTGTCATCCACCGCCTGTGGTCTGTCGCCGACGGCGCTTTGCGGGACGCCCTCACTGCGGCCTTCGATGCCCTTGATAACCTTTACATCGCCGACGGCCATCACCGCTCGGCCGCCGCCTCGCGGGTGGCGGCCATGCGCCGGGAGGCCAATCCGGAGCACACGGGGACGGAGCCCTATAACTACTTCCTGGCGGTCATTTTCCCCGACGATCAGATGAAGATCCTGGACTACAATCGGGTGGTGAAGGATCTCAACGGGCTGTCGGCGGCGGAGTTCATGCGACGGCTGGAGGAGCGCTTCGAAGTGACGCCTGCAGATGGGCCGGCGCGTCCCGGGGCACCCGCCACCTTCGGCATGTATCTGGACGGGCAGTGGTACCACCTGGCCCTGGGCGCCGAACACATCCCCCAGAGCGACCCCGTGGGCAGGCTGGACGTGAGCCTGCTGGCCGCCAACCTCATCGAGCCCGTGCTCGGTATCACGGATCCGAGGCGCGACCGGCGCATCGATTTCGTGGGTGGGATCCGTGGCCTCGGAGCCCTCGAGCAACGAGTGGACAGCGGCGACATGAAGGTGGCCTTCAGCCTCCACCCCACCGGCCTCGACGACCTCATGGCGGTGGCCGATGCGGAGCAGGTGATGCCGCCCAAGTCGACTTGGTTCGAGCCCAAGCTCGCCGACGGACTGGTGTCCCACCTGCTGTCGTGAGCTTGAATGTCGGGATGAATCCCGACCTACATCCATGCCGAAGGAATGGGCGCTGTGGGTGTTGTGTAGGTCGGGCTGTAGGTCGGGCTTCAGCCCGACACCCGGCGCTGGCGGCCCGGATTGAGCGATGGAGCCCTATCAATCACGGATCGACTCCTCCAGCGGAATCTTGAATGGTGCCCCCGGCCGTTCCCGCACCAGGCGGGGCACGAGATAGCCCGGCAGGCGCGCACGCAGCGCCTCCATGAGTCGCAGGGCAGTCGCGTCGTCCACCTGAAAATGGGCGGCGCCGGCCACGGGGTCGAGTTGATGCAGGTAATAGGGCATGACGCGGGCCTCGAACAACCGATGACTGAGTTCCGTGAGGGCGCCAGTGCTGTCGTTGACCCCACGCAGCAGCACGCTCTGGTTGAGCAGCAGCGCCGTGGCGCCGGCCAGACGCCGCAGGTGGGTCACGATGCCCCCATCCAACTCGTTGGGATGGTTGGCATGGATCACCACCACCACGGCGGCATCCACCCGGCGGATAAGACCCAGCAGGGCGCCCGTCACCCGTTGGCCCACCACCACCGGCAGGCGGGTATGCAGGCGCAGGCGCCGCACCTGGGGCATGGCCCCCAGGGTCTCCAGCAGGGGAGCTAGGCGTTCATCGCTGAGGCTCAGGGGGTCGCCGCCGCTGAGGATGACCTCGTCGATGTCGGGATGGCTGGACAGGTAGGCGAGGATGTCCTCCAGGCCGGGCTGTCTGAGGGCGAAGTCGCCGTAGGGGAAGTGGCGCCGAAAACAGTAGCGACAATGAATGGCGCAGGCGCCGGTGGCGATGACCAGGATACGCCCATGGTATTTGTGCAGGGTGCTCCCGCTGGCCCGGGCCTGTAGATCACCCACGGGATCGGTACCATAACCAGGCGCCGGCAGATCCTCCAGGGGGCTGTGGAGCACCTGCAGCAGCAGGGGATCGGAGGGATCGCCCACGCGCATGCGCCTGACGAAGCTCTCCGGCACGCGCATGGGGAACGGGCTGGGTGCCGCGGCCAATGGAACGGCTGCCGCCGCGATGCCGAGGCGCGCCAGCAGGCGCTGGGGATCGGTATAGGCCGCCGCCAATTCCGACTGCCAGTGGGGCTCATCTACGGTTATCATAATGGGCTACGCGCAAAGTCGGGCCGTCGTCTCAACATCCGTCCGCACTCTGGCTCAATCGCACTTCCTCCGATCTCGGCATATAGCCCGACGTCATTGCGGAGGGGCATAGTTTATACAAGAGGTCGATAATGGCGAGTTTAGGCATGAATGACATCCGGGTAGGCTCCAAGATCCTGCTCGACAACGATCCCTGTGTGGTGGTGGAGGCCGATCTGGTGAAACCGGGCAAGGGGCAGGCGTTCACTCGTATCAAGTACCGCAATTTCAAGACCGGCCGGGTCCTGGAGCGCACTTTCAAGGCCAGTGACTCGGCCCAGGAGGCGGACGTGGTGGATACGGAGATGCAGTATCTCTACAACGACGGCGAGCACTTCTATTTCATGGACCCGTCCTCCTATGAGCAGGTGGGCGCGGATGGGGCGGCCGTGGGGGATGCGGCCCAGTGGCTCAAGGAGCAGGACATGTGCACCGTCACCCTGTGGAACGGCACGCCCCTGATGGTGACCCCCCCCAATTTCGTCGAACTCCGGGTAGTGGAGACGGATCCGGGCGTGCGGGGCGATACCGCCAGCGGTGGCACCAAGCCGGCGGCGTTGGAGACCGGTGCCACGGTCAAGGTACCCTTGTTCCTGGAGCAGGAGGAGATCATCCGGGTGGACACCCGTACCGGGGAATACGTCGGTCGCGTCAAGGACTGAGCACCAGCTGCGGTACTCATGAGGGGGCGGCCCGGGCATGACTGGCGCCCGGCTGCGGGTCACCCGCTGCTGAGACTGCGGGCCCGAATGCTCGCCGACATCCGCGGCTTCTTCGCCGCGCGGGACGTGTTGGAGGTGGAGACCCCGTTGCTCGGCCGCCACACCGTCACCGACCCCCATATCGCCAGCTACCTCGTGCCGGTGGACCATGACACCCCCGGGGCCACTGCGGTGCGTCACCTGCAGACATCGCCGGAGTTCGCCATGAAGCGCCTCCTGGCGGCGGGCAGCGGCGACATCTACCAGATCTGCAAGGCCTTTCGCCGTGGCGAGGCGGGGAGCCGCCATAATCCCGAGTTCACCCTGGTGGAGTGGTACCGCACGGGTTTCGATCACCTGAGGCTCATGGCGGAGGTGGCCGAAGTGGTGGCGATGTTGCTGCAGCGGCCCCTCTCCTGGGCACGCCGGGGCTACGACGAGGTGCTTCATGAGTTCGCCGGCCTGGATCCCCGTGGAGCCTCCCTCATCGAGCTCGGGGCCCGGGCGGTGGAACTGGGTCTGCATCCGTCCACGCGGGCAGACATGGACCGGGATGAGCTGCTGGATTTTCTCTTCAGCACCGCGGTGCAGCCCCGGTTGGGTCATGACCGGCTGGATGTCGTGGACCGCTATCCCCCGACTCAGGCGGCCCTGGCCCGCATCGTCGATGATGGCAGCGGGCCGGTCGCCGAGCGTTTCGAGCTGTTCCACGAAGGCCTTGAACTGGCCAACGGCTACCATGAACTGGCCGACCCGGGCGAACAGCGCATGCGCATGAAACTGGATCGCTCGCGCCGCCGCGTCCTCGGGCTCCCCGACTGCGCGCCGGACGAACGCCTGCTCGCCGCCCTCGAAGCGGGATTGCCCGAGTGCGCCGGCGTGGCCCTGGGCTTCGATCGGCTGGTGATGCTGCGCAGCGGCGAGTCGGATATCCGCCGCGTCCTGGCCTTTCCTTACGAACGGGCCTGACGCAGCGCCGCGCCCGCGGGCCAGTCGCCGTCCGGTGCGTGGCCGAGGATGGTGTTGCGCGGCGGGTGGCCGGTGTCGGGCTCGGGATAGTCGGTGGTGAAATGCAGCCCGCGGCTCTCCTTGCGGCTCAGGGCGGACTCGATGATGAGAGCCGCCACCAGCACCAGGTTGCGCAATTCGATGAGGTCGTTGGTAACCCGGAAGTTGCTGTAGTACTCGCTTATCTCCCGTTGCAGCAATTCCACCCGGTGCTGGGCCCGCTGCAAGCGTTTGGTGGTGCGGACGATGCCCACGTAATCCCACATGAAGCGCCGCAGTTCGTCCCAGTTATGGGCGACCACCACCTCCTCGTCGGAATCCGTGACGCGGCTCTCGTCCCACTCCGCGAGTTCCGGTGGGGGGGGGATCCCGTCGATGGTGGCGTTGATGTGGTCGACCGCCGCCTCTCCGAACACCAGGCATTCGAGCAGCGAGTTGCTGGCCATGCGGTTTGCCCCATGGAGGCCGGTGAAGGCCATCTCGCCCACGGCATAGAGGCCCTCCACATCGGTGCGTGCCGAGGTGTCCGTGACCACACCACCACAGAGGTAGTGCACCGCGGGCACCACCGGAATGGGCTCCCTGGTCATGTCGTAACCGAACTCCAGACAGCGTTCGTACACGGTGGGGAAGTGCTGGCGTATGAAATCCGGGGATTTGTAGCTGATATCCAGGTAGACGCATTCGGCGCCCAGGCGCTTCATCTCGTGATCGATGGCGCGGGCCACGATATCCCTGGGGGCGAGTTCGCCGCGGGCGTCGAAATCGTGCATGAAACGGGAACCGTCGGGCAGCAGCAGCCGGCCGCCCTCGCCGCGCACGGCCTCGGTGATGAGGAACGACTTGGCCTTGGGGTGGTAGAGGCAGGTGGGGTGGAACTGGATGAACTCCATATTGCCCACCCGGCACCCGGCCCGCCAGGCCATGGCGATGCCGTCGCCCGTAGACACGTCGGGATTGCTCGTGTACAGATACACCTTGCCGGCACCACCGGTGGCGAGCACCACCACCTTGGCACGAAAGACCTTGACCCGGTGCTCGCGGCGGTCGAAGACGTAGGCGCCTACACACCTGCCATTGGGCTTGTCGGATTCCCGAATGATGTCGAGGGCCAAGTGGTCCTCGAAGAACTCGATGCGGCGGGTTTCCTCGAGACGGGCGATGAGGGTGTCCTCGATGGCACGCCCGGTGGCATCGGCGGCATGAATGACGCGGCGATGGGAATGTCCACCCTCACGCGTGAGGTGGTAACCCGAACTACTCTTTTGGACGTCATCACGGGTAAACTGGACGCCCTCATCGATGAGCCACTGGATGGCCTCGGGCGCCCGTTCCACCGTCATCCGTACGACCTCCGGGTCGCACAGGCCGGCGCCCGCCTTGATGGTGTCCTCGGCATGGGATGCGGTGGAGTCCCGGGGGTCCAACACCGCCGACACGCCTCCCTGGGCATAGCGGGTGCTGCCTTCAAACAGCCGTCCCTTGGATATTAGGTGGACTTTGAGGCGTGGCGACAGGCGCAAGGCGGTGGTCAGACCGGCGGCGCCACTGCCGATGATGAGCACATCGCAACTGTTCTGGTCGGGCATAAGTCCCTGGGAGAAGCAAGATTGGCGCCGTCTAAAACTCTGGGCGGTCGGATGAAACGTCCAAGTGGAATATAATCATACACGAGGTTGTGGCGCGAACTTATAGAGGGAGGAGGGGTCTAGGTGATTAATCGCGGATGGACTCCCGGGGAGACAGGTGGCCCGGGTGGTCGAGCATAGCGTTGACAAGGCGCTTGTAGAGCGTGTTCAGCAGGGCGACAAGGCGGCTTTCGATGTGCTGGTATTGAAGTATCAGCACAAGTTGATAAAGCTGATATCCCGCTACATCAAGGACCCCTCCGAGGTCCTCGACGTGGCCCAGGAGTCCTTCCTGAAGGCGTACAGGGCGCTACCCCGATTCCGGGGCGACAGTGCGTTCTACACGTGGCTCTATCGGATAGCCATCAACACGGCGAAGAACCATCTGGTGGCCCAGGGACGGCGGCCGCCGGGTGACGATATCGACTCGGGCGACGCCGAGCAGTACTTTGGCGAGTCGGAACTCAAGGATCAGGCGACGCCGGAGCGGCTGTTATTGCGGGACGAGATAGAGCAGACGGTGATAGAGGCCATAGAACAGTTGCCCGAGGAACTTCGTACCGCCATCACACTCCGGGAGTTGGAAGGAATGAGCTACGAGGACATTGCCCAGGCCATGGATTGCCCCATCGGCACGGTTCGTTCCCGCATCTTTCGGGCCCGCGAAGCCATCAATCAGCGGCTCGAACCGCTCCTGTCCTGAAGACGATCCAATACAACATTAGACTGTGGCGCATATGAAGAAACACTACGTATCCGAACTGATGGACGATGCACTCGAGGGCGACGAGGCCCGGGAGGCGCTGAGCAGGTTAGGCCGGGATGCGGCAATGATCAGACAATGGGAACGCTATCACCTCATCAGCGATACCCTGAGCAACCATTTGACCCCCTACCTGGGGCGTGAGCTCCAGGCCCGGGTGCGGGCAGCGATAGACGGCGAGCCTCATTACCTTGGCGCCCAGCGGCGTCCCTGGACGCGAGTGGGCCGGATGGCTGCCGGGGTCGGCCTGGCGGCCTCCCTGGTGGGGGTCGCGGTAATCGGTGGCCAGTGGCTGAAGGGCGGTGATGGCTTCGGTGCGGGAACGACGGTGGCCCGGATCACCACAGAGAACAGCGCATCCGCGGTTGGCGCCCCCCCCGGCGAGCCGCGATCGATGGTGGCGGGGACGGGGATGCACTGGGATCGAGTGGAACCCGGTGTCGAGACACGGCTCAACGGCTTTCTCGTGAGCCACAGCACCTACGCAGACAGCATGAGCCCGATACGCCCCTATGCCCGCGTCATCAGCTATCATGGCGCGCCCTAGGCAACCAGTGCCGGCCCATAACCATATGAAGTATGCCTGGGTCAGCGCGGTCCTCCTTTCCTGCTGGATACCGCTGGCCGATTGCCTTGCCGACCAGCAGTCGGAGGCCATGAAACTGTTGGAGGGCATCGGGGAGTCCGCTCGCAAACTCACCTACGACGGCGTTTTCATCTACCGTCAGGGTGACGACATCGAGACCGTACGCATCATCCATCGGGCCGACGAACGGGGTGAAAGAGAACGTTTGATCTCCCTTACCGGGGCCCCCAGGGAGGTGGTGCGCACGGATATCCATGTCACCTGCGTCAACTCCAGGCGCCGTTCCGTATTTGTGGAGGCACTCCCGCTGCAGCCGCCGTTGAGCGGACTATCCATTTCCGCACATCAGGATATCGATGATCATTACCAGTTCTCGGTCGGTCCCGGTGAACGGGTGGCGGGACGCAAGACCACGCGGCTGGTGATCACCCCCCGGGACGTATTCCGCTATGGCTACGCCCTGTGGATAGACCAGGAAAGTGGGCTCCTGTTACGCTCAGACTTGATGGGAGAAGATGGGGAAGTGTTGGAGCAGATGCTCTACACGCAGCTGCGCTTCGCGGACGCGATACCCGATCATCTGCTGGACAGCCCTCTGCTGACGGATGGTTATACGGTGCATGAGCCGGTCGGCGACGGCGCGGCGAGGCCCGGGATCAGGCGGGAGCCCCAGTGGCGGATTCAGTGGGTTCCCGAGGGTTTCAAGAGCCATCAGGTGATCGCCACCGAGCAAACGGAAGGGTGGAGTGAACATCATTTGTATTCCGACGGCATCGCCACGTTTTCCGTCTATGTCGAACCCCTCGCCCCGGGGACTGAACCCTACGAGGGTCTGTCGACCATGGGTGGGTTGAGCGCCTTCGGCCGCGTGGCGGGTATCAATCAACTCGTGGTGGTGGGGGAGGTGCCCACTGCGACGGTGACCCGGGTGGGAGATTCGGTTTCCGCCCCATGAGCAGAGGCAAGCCATGATTGAACCCCATGATTGAACAAGCAGCCACCGTCGTGACGGTGAACCAAGGCCATATCACGGTGGAATCCCAACGGGCCACCGCCTGCGGCACCTGTGCCTCGGGTGGTGGCTGTGGTATCGGGGTGCTGGGCCGTCTCTTCGGCAATCGCTCCAGCCGCATCGAGGTGACGGCCGACATGGCCGTGCAACCCGGGGACGAAGTAGTCATCGGCGTGCCGGAGGATGCCCTGTTGCTGGGCTCGCTTTGGCTCTACCTCGTGCCCCTGCTGTTGTTCATCGCCGGCAGCCTGGTGGGGCGCACGGTGGCCATCAATACCGGAGGCGGCGAACTGCTGGCGGTTGTGGGCGCCATCCTGGGCGGTCTCGCTGGCTTCGTCTGGGCGGCGGCCCACACCCGCACTCGGGACAGTGACCCCGCGTTCCGGCCGGTGGTCCTGCAACGGACGACGCCCGGGAGCATCGCCGTCCCACCACCTCCGACCTGATCCGGCACGGCAGCCGGGAAGTCCTTCTCAAGCCAGTTCAAGAAACCGATCTTTGGAAAGTTATATATGACGAATTCCCGAACCCGCAGTCCATTTTCCCTTCTCGCCATTTGCGCTTTGGTCTTGTTTGGCCTCGCCCCTGTGACGCAGGCCGCCAAAGGCCTGCCGGACTTCACCAGATTGGTGGAACAGTATGGGCCGGCAGTCGTGAACATCAGCACGACCCAAAAGCGCGGCAAGGGATCTGCCATGCCCCACGGCCTGCAGATCCCGGACATTCCGAAGGACAGTCCGTTCTACGAATTCTTCGAGCGTTTCTTCGGGGAGAAGGGTGAGATACCTCAGCAACAGTTGCCGGAGGAATATCGCAGCGAGTCTCTCGGTTCAGGCCTCATCATCTCCGGAGACGGCTACGTCGTCACCAACCATCACGTGATCCAGGACGCCGACAAGGTCATCGTGCGCCTCAGTGACCGGCGCGAATTCGTGGCCGAGGTGGTGGGCAGCGACCCCCGCAGCGATCTGGCCCTGCTCAGGATCGAGGCAGCCAACCTCCCGGTGGTGCGTATCGGCCGCTCGGAGGACCTCAAGGTAGGTGAATGGGTGCTGGCCATCGGTTCCCCCTTCGGTTTCGAGCATTCCGCCACCGCGGGTATCGTCAGCGCCAAGGGCCGCAGTCTGCCATCGGACAACTATGTGCCCTTCATCCAGACCGATGTAGCCATCAATCCGGGCAACTCCGGGGGTCCTCTGTTCAATCTCGACGGCGAGGTCGTGGGAGTGAATTCCCAGATCTACAGCCGCACCGGTGGTTTCATGGGCCTGTCATTCGCCATACCTATCGATATGGCCATGGATGTGGTGGAGCAGATCAAAACCTCCGGCCGGGTGTCACGGGGCTGGCTCGGGGTACTGATCCAGGACGTCAGCCAGGAACTGGCCGAGTCCTTCGGCATGGATCGGCCACGCGGTGCCCTGGTGGCCCAGGTACTGCCGGACAGCCCGGCGGCGGAAGCCGGCATCAGGGTGGGGGACGTCATCCTCGGCTTCGATGGCGAGAACGTCGAGCACTCCTCTGATCTACCGCCCATCGTGGGACGCACCCGGGCCGGCAGTAAGGTGGCGGTGGAGGTGTTGCGGGATGGTCGTGTTCAGGCCCTGAAGGTGACCATCGACGAGCTCCCCGATGACGAGACCCTGCAGAAGGCATCGGGGCAGTTGCAGGATGGCCGGAGGATAGAGCGCATCGGTCTGACCATCGAAGAACTCTCCCCGGAACAGCGGGAAGAACTTCAGGTACCCGAGAACGGCGTACTCGTCACGGAGGTGGAGGATGGGCCGGCATCCCGCGCCGGTATCCGACAGGGGGACGTCATTCTCATGATGAACAATCTCCAGGTGTCCGATGCCAAGGCCTTGAAGGACATGGTCGACGGGCTCCCCGCAGGAAAGACCGTGCCGCTGTTGATACACCGCCAGGGCAGTCCGCTGTTCCTGGCCCTACGTACAGAGGAATAATCACCGGCTCGGGGCGCCAACACGGGCATGCACCGGACAGGGATGTTCGATTAAACTACTCCATTGTTCGCCGGCCCCCCCGTCGGGGTCCTGACAGGGGCGTAAACAACGCCCCTTTTTCATGCCCATGAAATATATACGTAATTTTTCGATCATCGCTCACATCGATCACGGCAAGTCCACCCTGGCGGACCGCTTCATTCATCGCTGCGGGGGACTCAGCGACCGCGAGATGGCCGAACAGGTCCTCGATTCCATGGATCTGGAACGGGAACGGGGCATCACCATCAAGGCCCAGAGCGTCACCCTGGACTACCATGCCCGGGACGGCCAACGCTATCAGCTCAACTTCATCGACACCCCCGGGCATGTGGATTTTTCCTACGAGGTGTCCCGCTCCCTCGCCGCCTGTGAGGGCGCACTCCTGGTGGTGGATGCCGCCCAGGGCGTGGAGGCCCAGAGCGTGGCCAACTGCTATACAGCCATCGAGCAGGGACTCGAGGTGGTGCCGGTACTCAACAAGATAGACCTGCCATCGGCGGATCCGGAGGCGGTGGTGGACGAGATAGAGGAGATCATCGGCATCGATGCCCATGACGCCTGTCTCATCAGCGCCAAGACGGGCCAGGGGGTCGACGAACTGCTGGAGATGCTGGTCAGACGCATTCCCCCTCCCCAGGGCGATCCCGACGCGCCCCTTAAGGCCCTGATCGTGGATTCCTGGTTCGACAACTACCTGGGCGTGGTGTCCCTCATACGCATCATGGACGGCACCCTCAAGCAGGGGCAGCGGCTCACCATCATGTCCACCCAGGTGGTGGTGGATGCGGATGAGGTGGGTATATTCACCCCCAAGCGCCGCAAGACCGGCGGCCTCAACACGGGTGAGGTGGGCTACCTGGTGGCGGGTATCAAGGACATAGACGCCGCGCCCGTGGGTGACACCATCACCGATGCACGTAATCCCGCGGCAAGCCGGCTGCCCGGTTTCCAGGAGGTCAAGCCCCAGGTCTTCGCCGGCGTCTACCCGGTGGATACGTCGGATTACGAGTCCTTCCGCGACGCCCTCGGCAAGCTGCGTCTCAATGATTCATCCCTGCATTACGAGCCTGAGACATCCCAGGCCCTCGGTTTCGGCTTCCGCTGCGGCTTCCTCGGCATGTTGCACATGGAGATCGTCCAGGAGCGGCTGGAACGGGAATACGGACTGGAACTCATCACCACTGCCCCTACGGTGATCTACGAGGTCCTGAAGACGGATGGTCAGATCATCGAGGTGGACAATCCGGTGGCCCTGCCATCACCGAACACCATCGCCGAGATAAGGGAACCCATCATCAGCGCCACCATCCTGCTGCCCCAGGAATACCTCGGCACGGTCATCGGCCTGTGCGAGGAGAAACGGGGCATGCAAAAGCACATGCAGTACCTGGGCAAGCAGGTCTCTCTGGCCTACGACCTGCCCCTGAGCGAGGTGGTGCTGGACTTCTTCGACCGGCTGAAATCCGTGAGCCGCGGTTACGCCTCCCTGGAATACCATATCTCCAGGTTTCAGGCGGCCGATCTGGTGAAGCTGGATATCCTCATCAACGGCGAGCGGGTGGATGCCCTGTCCATCATCGTGCACCGGGACCAGAGTTTCAGCCGCGGCCGGGATCTGTGCGAGAACATGCGTGAGCTCATTCCCCGCCAGATGTACGATGTGGCCATTCAGGCCGCCATCGGTAACCATATCGTCTCGCGCCAGACGGTCAAGGCGCTGCGCAAGAACGTAACCGCGAAATGCTACGGCGGCGACATCACCCGCAAGCGGAAGCTGCTCGAAAAACAGAAGGCTGGAAAAAAACGCATGAAACAGTTTGGCAAGATCGAGATACCGCAGGAGGCCTTCCTGGCGGTCCTGCAGGTGGGTAAGAAGTAATGAACATGGACTTCTCCGCCTTCATGGTGTTGCTGGTGGTGGTCAGCGGTGGGATCTGGGCCTTCGATTCCCTGGTGCTGGCACCGAAACGCCGTGGCGGCACGAGCGGCAACGGCGTGGAGGGGGCCCAGGTGGAGTCCCCACCCCAGCCCAAGCTGGTGGAGTTCGCCCGCTCCCTGTTCCCCATATTTCTCATCGTCCTGATACTCCGTTCGTTTCTGGTGGAGCCTTTTCGGATCCCGTCGGGCTCCATGATGCCCACCCTGCTGGTGGGAGATTTCATCCTCGTCAACAAGTTCGTATACGGGATCCGCCTGCCGGTGCTGAACACGGAAGTCATCGATATCAGGGATCCCGAACGGGGTGACGTGGTGGTGTTCCGTTACCCTGAGGATCCCTCCATCCCCTTCATCAAGCGGGTGGTGGGACTCCCGGGGGATCGCGTCGGCTACTACGACAAGGTTCTGCATATCAATGGCAGGCCGATCCCCCAGCGCAGCGTCGGCACCTACAGCGACACCGGGGCGGGCAGCGACATGACGGGCGCTGATATCCGGGTGGAGACCTTGAACGGCACGGAGCATACCATTCTGATCCAGCAACAGGCGCCGTCGCGCTCCGGTGAAATGACCGTGCCCGAGGGCCATTATTTCGTGCTGGGCGACAACCGGGACAACAGCCGCGACAGTCGCTACTGGGGCACCGTGCCCGATGAGAACCTCATCGGCAAGGCCTTCTTCATCTGGATGAATTGGGACTGGAGCAGTGGCGGCATCGCCTGGGGCCGTCTCGGCGATTCAATTGACTAGCTTGTATACGGGGGGTTAATCATGAGGGGAATCAACCAACAACGCGGTCTGGGTTTTTTCGGATTGTTGATCGTCCTGGCCGTCGCGGGGAGCCTCATACTGTTCGGGCTCAAGGTGACGCCCTTGTATCTGGAATCCTTCCAGGTGGATACGGCACTCAAGAACATCGCCAGCCAGCCGGATGCCCGCAAGCTCTCGAACCACGAGATACACGACAAGTTTCTGCGTCACATGGAGATCAATGGCATCCGCAGATTCAACCAAAAGAATCTCAAAGATGCCCTGAAGATCAAGCGTGGAGAGGATGGCTCCGTGACCATAACCGTCAAGTACCAGGCCCAGCGCGAACTGGTGGGCAACCTGTCCATCCTCGCGGACTGGCACAAGGAATACAGCATTTAACCCCATGGCCGCAACGGTCGGGCGCCTGGATCACGAGTTTGCCGATGAGGCCCTGCTGCGCCAGGCCCTGACCCACCGCAGTTCCGGGCGCAACAACAACGAGCGCCTGGAATTTCTGGGCGACGCCGTACTCGGCTTCGTGACCGCCGAATTGCTCTATCAGCGTTTCCCCACCGCCACCGAAGGCGAATTGACACGGATGCGGGCGGCCCTGGTGAGGCGCGAAACCCTGGCGGAGATCGCCCGGGAGCTGGACCTCGGCCCCAGCCTGGTGCTGGGGGAGGGCGAACTCAAGAGCGGAGGAAGGAACCGTAAGTCCATCCTCGCGGACTGTCTCGAGGCCCTCCTCGGGGCGGTCTACCTGGATGCCGGCATGGCGGCCACACGTGCCCTCATCGCGGAGCTGCTGGGGAAACGCCTGGACGCCATGGACCCGCGCGATGCCGCCAAGGACGCCAAGACCAGGCTTCAGGAGCACCTCCAGGCCCGCCAACTGCCCTTGCCCGACTATGCCGTGACCGATATCGAGGGCGAGGGGCACGATCAGTCTTTTCATGTCCTGTGCGAATTGAAGGAACTCGGTCTCGCCACCCGCGGTTCCGCGGGGTCGCGACGCAAGGCCGAACAGGTGGCCGCGGCGCGCGCCCTGGCGGAGTTGGGCGACCCATGATGCCCGCGGATTTCGACCAAGACGAGGGTGTCCCTGACGAGTTCCGTTGTGGCTACGCGGCCATCGTGGGCCGACCCAACGTGGGCAAGTCCACGCTGCTCAATCGTCTGGTGGGCCAGAAGGTCAGCATCACCAGCCGCAAACCCCAGACCACGCGTCACCAGGTGCTGGGCATCCAGACCACCGCCCGTCACCAAGTGGTGTATCTCGACACCCCGGGCATTCACCGCCATGCGCGGCGGGCCATCAATCGCTACATGAATCGGGCCGCCGACGGGGCCCTGGAGCAGGTGGATGTCGTGCTGTTCATGGTCCGCGCCCTGCAATGGACGGATGAGGATGACCTGGTGCTGCAGCGGATCGCCGCCATCTCCAAACCGGTGCTGCTCCTGGTAAGCCAGGTGGACCGTGTCAAGCAAAAGGACCAACTACTACCCTTCCTCGCCACCGTGCAGCAACATCTTCCCGGTGGCGAGATCATCCCTGTCTCGGCCACCCACGGCGAGAACATCGAGGTGTTGGAACTGCAGATCGCCGCCCGTCTGCCCGTCGGCCCTCCCCTGTTCCCCGAGGAACAAGTGACCGATCGCAGTGAGCGATTCCTGGCTGCCGAACTGGTTCGCGAGAAGCTCACTCGCGCCCTGGGTGAAGAACTGCCCTACCGTCTCACGGTGGAGATCGAACGCTTCAAGACCCGAAATGGCGTGTTCCACATCGACGCGGTGATCTGGGTGGAAAGGGAGAGTCAGAAGGGGATGGTCATCGGCCATGGGGGACGAATATTGAAAAAGGCGGGCGCCGATGCCAGGCGGGACCTGGAGTCCATGCTGGAGGGCAAGGTGTTCCTGCGCACTTGGGTCAAGGTGAAAGAGAACTGGAGCGACGATGAACGCCTGCTGCGGCGCATGGGTTACGACGGGGCGTGACCATGGCCCGCGTGGTTCTGGCACCTTGCTTCGTACTCCATGGCCGGCCGTTTCGTGAGACCAGCCAGATACTGGAACTGCTCACCCGGGACCACGGACGTCTCGGCGTAGTGGCCCGCGGTAGCCGGGGAGGCGGCAAGCGCGGGCGGCCGTTCCAGCCCTTTCAGCCTTTGCTGGTGTCATGGTCGGGTGCCGGCGAGTTGCCGACGGTGACCGGCGTGGAGGCGGCCGGTGCACCCTTCATTTTTCGGGGTCCCCGGATCGCCGGGGCCCTCTATCTCAATGAACTGATCCTACGACTGCTCCATCGCAGCGATCCCCATCCCGAAATCTACGCAGCCTATGGCGAGGCCCTCGAGCGCCTCGCCGCGCCCACGGGCACGGAGGCCCTGTTCCGCGTGTTCGAGAAACGCCTCCTCGAGGCCCTGGGATACGGACTCATCCTGACCCATGAAGCGAACAGTGATACTGCCATCGAGTCCGATACGGATTATCACTATCGCCTCGATCACGGACCGGTGCGCACGACGGGCACGACGGGCACGGCGGCCCTGGACGAACCGAAAGTGACCGGCCGCACCCTGCTCGCCCTCCACCGCGAGGAACTGACGGCCGCCCCGGAACTCCGTGAGGCGAAACGGTTGATGCGCTTCGTGGTCAACGCCCATCTCGAAGGTCGTCCTTTGGAGACACGGCAGCTGTTCCGCTCCATGGGATGAACCACCGGCCCCGAAGCAATAGACTCTGACAACTTCGACGAGTACGAGGTTCACGGCTTGTATCCAGAACCCATCTAACCACATGCAGGAGTCAGCTTGAGCACACAGACCCACCCCATCCTCCTCGGCGTCAACATCGACCACGTAGCCACCCTGCGTGAGGCCCGGGGAACCCGTTACCCCGATCCGGTCATGGCTACCCACCTGGCCGAGCACGGTGGCGCCGATGCCATCACCCTGCATCTGCGGGAAGACCGCCGGCACATCCAGGAGAGGGATGTGGAGATCATCAGGCAGACGCTGCTGACACGCATGAATCTGGAGATGGCCGTCGATGAGGGGGTGATGGGGGTGGCCGAGCGTATCCGTCCCGAAGATTGCTGCCTCGTGCCCGAACGCCGCGCGGAACTCACTACCGAGGGTGGCCTGGACGTGGCTGGTGATCCGGAGCGTATCGCCGGGGCCTGCGCGCGTCTCGCGGCGGCCGGGATCCGGGTGTCGCTGTTCATCGATCCGGAGCCACGCCAGGTGGAGGCGGCCCGCACGGCCGGGGCGCCCGTGGTGGAATTGCATACCGGCCGCTACGCCGACGCCCCAGATAATGCCACACGCATGGAGGAACTTCGGCGTATCGAAGCGGCGGTGGACCTGGGTGCCGGACTGGGCCTGCAGGTCAATGCCGGCCATGGCCTCAATTATCAGAACGTGGGGGCCGTGGCGCGCATCCCCCAGGTGCGGGAACTCAACATTGGTCATGCCATCATCGCGCGGGCCCTGTTCGGCGGTATCGAAGAAGCGGTACGGGAGATGAAACGTCTCATGGCGGAGGCCCGAGGCGGGTGATCTATGGGGTAGGGATGGACCTGGTGGAGGTGGCCAGAATCACCACGGCTCATGACCGCTGGGGGCTGCGTTTCGCACTGCGCCTGCTGACGGATATCGAACTGCCCGAGTGGCAATGCCACCCCCAACCGGATCGCCTGCTGGCACGGCGTTTCGCCGCCAAGGAAGCGGCCAGCAAGGCCCTCGGTACCGGCATGCGGGACGGCGTGTCCTTTCGCTCCATCTCCGTCGGTCACGACCACCTGGGGAAACCATTGCTCGAGTTCCATGGCGAGGCCCTGGCCCTGCTCCGGCGACGGGGTATTGTCGCCGCCCACCTCAGCATCACCGATGAGCGTCAATTCGCGGCCGCCGTGGTGGTGCTCGAGGCCGCCACCTGAACAGCCCCTCTTAAGCGATCCCCGGGTTCTAGCCCATCCCTGGATGCGACGCGCTTACGAAGGGAAACGGCACCGATCTCCTGGATCCACGAACCTTGTCGTAGGGCCTGGTTCGCGCAAGCCCGGCCGGGGCGGCGACCAAGCGCGACATAGACCTGTACTCAGTCGCTCGTCGAGGGCTCCCGGTCAGGGCGCTTGTCGGCGTCCGCTCTCGCGCCGCTGGTGCTGCCCGTCTTTTCCCGCGCTTGCTCCTTGTCCTTGCCGGCCACCCCAGGGCTGTCGCTCTCCGGCTTCGTGGTCGCCTCCACCACCTGACTCGTCCCCCCATCACTGCTCTTCGTCTTCTCGGACTGGGGCTTTTCCACCTCGGACTTCTTGGCTTGGGGCTTCTCGGTCTGGGGCTTCTCGGCCTGGGGCTTCTCCACCAGGGGCTTCTCACCCTGGAGCTTCTCACTCTGGGACTTCTCACTCTGGGACTTCTCACCCTGGGGCTTCTCGGCCTGGGGCTTTTCACCCTGGGACTTATCGGTCCTGGGCTTGTCGACCTCGGCCGGCGTCGCCGTCACCACTGGGGGGGATTTATCTGCCGTCGCTGGCCGCGGCTCGGGAGGCGGTACCGGCGTTGTGGAACTGTCGGCCTTTGCGGGCAGGGGCGCCGCCGTAGGGCCTCCCTCACCCCCCGATGGGGGGCCTGAGGCTGGGACGCCGGGTGCCGGTGGGGGAGGAGGGACGGGAGACCTGGGGGCCACGCCCTCTGAGGCCGATGGCGATGGGTTGCCAGCGGGGTTATCACTCCGGGCCTCCGCCCGCTGTTCCTCGGTGGTGGTCCCATCGCCGCCGGGGGCCGGTTTGCGGGGTGACCGCCGGCGCCGCCTGCTGCTCTTCTTGGCGGCTGCCGGGGGCGGCGGCGAGGCATCAGCTGCTGGGGGCGAGCCCTCGGTTACGGCCGCGGTGGGCTGTTCGCCTTCCGCCGCCGCGTCCTCCGACTTGCGTTGGCTGGCGTCCGCCGCCTGGGAGTCGCCACTGGAGCGGCTGCGACGTCCTCCGCGCCGGCGCCCACCGCGCCGCGAGCCTTGCTCGCCGCGGCTCCGGTTCGCACCCGGCTCGGCACCACGTTCCGAGGTGCCGGAGGCTGCCTCATTCCCTTGCTGGGTGCTCGCAGCCTGGTCTTCACCCGCCTCGGATGCCTTGTTCTGGCTGGTGGAGCGTCGCGCGGGGCGGCGCCGGGATGACTCCCTGGACGCACCGTTCCCATCCGTTGCCGGGGGCGCAGCGGTCGCCTCCTCCTCCTTCTGCTGACCCTTGGCCGGCGCCTCCATAGCGTTTTCCGTGCCGCCGAAGAGGCTGCCCCACAGCCGCCGGATGAGGCCGGCATCACCGGCATTGCCGCGCTCCTCGGGCTTCGCCTGCGCCGGGGCGGCAGGCGCCGGTGCCGCGGGCGGTATGGGCTTCACTGCCGGCTCTTCGGTCCGGGCCGGCGGCGTCAACTGTACGATTTCCTCATCCAAGGAGGGTTTGGTGGCCAGATCAGAGCTGTTCTTCTGGAAGGCATCGTGGGTCAGTTCGTCTTCGCGAACCCGCTGGATATCGTAGTGGGGGGTCTCGAAGTCGGGGTTGGGCACGAGGATGATCTGCACGCCTTCGCGACTCTCGAAGGCCTGGATCATGTGGCGCTTCTCGTTGAGCAGGAAGGTGGCGACGTTCACGGGAAGTTGGGCCACCACCTTGCCTGTCTTCTCCTTCATGGCCTCCTCTTCCACCAGCCGCAGGGTACGCAGGGCGAGGGATTCCGGACTCAGGATGGTGCCGTGGCCCTTGCAGCGGGGGCACACCACCTGACTGGATTCACCCAGGGAGGGGCGCAGGCGCTGGCGGGACATCTCCAGCAAGCCGAAGCGGGATATGCGACCGATCTGCACCCGGGCGCGGTCTAGCTTGAGGGCCTCGCGCAGGCGGTTTTCCACCTCTCGCTGGTGGCGGGTCGGGGTCATGTCGATGAAATCGATGACGATCAGCCCCCCGAGGTCGCGTAGCCGTAGCTGTCGGGCCACCTCGTCCGCGGCCTCCAGGTTGGTGTTGAAGGCCGTTTCCTCGATGTCCTGGCCCTTGGTGGCGCGGGCGGAGTTGATGTCTATCGACACCAGGGCCTCGGTATGGTCGATGACCAGGGCGCCGCCGGAGGGCAGGCGCACCTCGCGCTGGAAGGCCGTTTCGATCTGGCTCTCGATCTGATAACGGCTGAACAGGGGCACCGGGTCGTCGTAGAACTTCAACTTGCCCAGTTCGCCCGGCATGACCTGCGTGACGAAATTGGTGGCCTGACGGAACACATCCTCACTGTCGATGAGGATTTCGTGGATCTCCTGGCGGAAGTAGTCCCGGATGGCACGGATGATGATGTTGCTTTCCTGATGCACCAGCATCGGCGCCTTGCGATCGCTGGCGGCCGCCTCGATGGCCGACCACAGGTGGAGCAGGTAATCCAGGTCCCATTGGAGTTCTTCCTGATTGCGGCCGACGCCCGCGGTGCGCACGATGAGCCCCATGCCCTCGGGGAGGGCGAGGGCGCTCAGGGTTTCCCGCAGCTCGGCTCGGTCATCGCCCTCGACACGGCGGGAGACTCCACCCGCCCGGGGATTGTTGGGCATGAGCACCAGGTAGCGGCCGGCGAGGCTGATGAAGGTGGTCAGCGCCGCCCCCTTGTTGCCGCGCTCCTCCTTTTCCACCTGGACCAGGAGTTCCTGGCCTTCCTTCAGGGCCTCCGAGATGGTGACCTTGCCACCTTCCTTCTTGCCGGTGTCGCGAAAGTAGCTGCGGGCGACGTCCTTCAAAGGCAGGAAGCCGTGGCGTTCCGCACCATAGTCTATGAACGCGGCCTCCAGGCTGGGCTCGACGCGGGTGATACGCCCCTTATAGATGTTGGATTTGCGCTTCTCGCGCGAGGGCGTCTCTATATCGAGATCGTAGAGACGTTGGCCGTCCACCATGGCCACGCGCAACTCTTCCGGCTGAGTCGCATTAAAAAGCATACGTTTCATTTCAGGTTCTGCCCCTTGGCTTGGCGCTCTTCGAAGGAAGAACGACAGTCACCATCACTCGGCTGGGCAGCAGGTATGTCAGGGCGGGGAGGGTTAGGCTTGGCGCACGTCGCCGCGCGCTTTGGCATCAGCGTCAGAAACAACCCCTAACTCATTGCAATCAAAAACAATCAGGGATCACCGGGCTGTCCCGCAGCCGGGCTCCGTCGCCGGTTCGGGCGGCCTGGCACACCCGTTGGGGGACGCCGACCGTGCAGCACTAAATCCACATCGGGCAGGGCGACGGCATGACCGATAGGCCGCCGTCCCGTGCCGGATATCTTTACCCTTGCGACAGCCGGATGAATCAAACCGGCCGCCCATACCGCCAGTCAACACGACGGTGAAAATCATCAGTTCTAGTACCTGGTACGGCCCGATCCTTGCGGCGCAGACTCTGGCGCCCGCCGGAAGCACGTCGACCGCACCACCCTTTTTGGGAAGATGAAATATAACAATCTTGGGCACCCCCGGTAAAGGACTGTTGCCCACTTAGGTGATTAGTTTAAAAAGCATTTTTATGGACCCGTCCTGTTATCATGCCGGCCATGAACCAGAATCAGCCGACACCCCGGCCGGCGGTGCGGGAAGTGGTGGTGGATCCGGCCTTCGCGGGGCAGCGTGTGGATAACTTCCTGCGTAACGAACTGAAGGGCGTTCCCAAGAGCCGCATCTACCGCATCCTGCGCAAGGGTGAGGTCAGGGTCAATCGCGGCCGCATCAAACCCGATTACCGCCTCCAGGCCGGCGATGTGATCCGCATTCCCCCCGTCCGCCAGGCGACACCCAGCGAAAAGGACGAGGGCCTCGGACGTGCTCACGGGCGTCGCCTGGCCACCCGCACCCTGTTGGAGGACGACGATATCTGGGTGCTGGACAAGCCGGCGGGCATGGCGGTGCATGGCGGCAGTGGACAGAGCCTCGGCGTCATCGAGTCGGCGCGCATGATGCGACCGGAACTTCCCTACCTGGAGCTGGTCCATCGCCTGGACAGGGATACCTCGGGCTGCCTGATCCTGGCCAAACGCCGCAGTGCCCTGAAGTTCCTCCATGACACCCTGCGTGCCGGGGGCATGGACAAGACCTATGTGGCCCTGGTGAAGGGCCGCTTTGCGCCCGGCCGTACGATGGTGGATGCGCCTCTGCTCAAGAATCAGCTGCGCTCCGGTGAGCGCATGGTGCGAGTGGATGCGGCGGGCAAGGCATCCAGGAGCGTGTTCGAGGGTCTCGCAGCCGGCTCCGCCGCCTCCCTGGTGCGTGTCACCCTGCTTACCGGCCGCACCCACCAGATCCGCGTCCATGGGGCGCATCTCGGCCATCCCCTGGCCGGGGATGAAAAATACGGTGACCATGCCTTCAACGAGATGATTCGGGAGCACGGCCTCAAGCGGTTGTTTCTCCACGCCTGGCGCCTGCGGATCCCTACCCGCCTCGGCGGCGAGGTCGAGGTGACGGCACCCCTGCCCGCGGATCTGACGGAGATCCTGAAGGTCCTCGAACTCGAGTGTGCCCTGTCATGACCCGCCTCATCATTCTGGATTGGGACGGTACGTTGATGGATTCGGAGGCCCGCATCGTGGCCTCGGCCATGGCCGCGGCCCAGGATCTTGAGCGGCCGGATCTGGAGCAACACCGGGTGCGGGACATCATCGGTCTGGGACTCATGGAGGCGGTGCGTACCCTGTTCCCCGAGGAGCCGGAGGCGTTTTGCCTGAGTTTCATCGAGCGTTACCGCAGCCACTTCCTGGCTGAGGATGGCGACCCCATGCCCCTGTTTCCCGGTGTGGACACCACCCTGGCGGCGCTCTCGGAGTCCGGGTATCTGCTGGCGGTGGCCACGGGCAAGGGACGCGCCGGCCTCGATCGGGCCCTGCGGGACACCGGTCTCGGTCCCCTATTCGTCACCAGCCGTTGCGCCGACGAGAGCTGTTCCAAGCCCCATCCCCGGATGGTGGAGGAGATCCTGGAGTTCACCGGCGTGGAGCCCGCCGCGGCGGTGATGGTGGGCGACACGGAGTTCGATCTGAACATGGCGGCCAACGCCGGCATCGGCGCAATCGGCGTCACCTACGGCGTGCAGCATCGGGATCGCCTGCAGCACCTGTCTCCCTGGGCCCTGATCGAGGAATTCCCGGCCCTGCCGGGCGTACTGCGGGACCTGAACTTCTGACTACCGACCCTGGAATGCGCCGTTGTAAGTAGCCAGCGCCGTGTGGTCGAATCCTTATCCGTAAGCTGAGAACAACAGATCGATGTCAGACCTAGACGATATGAAACTGGATGGGCTGAACGACCAGCCGGAGTCCTGGGAACGCAAGCTGGTACGCGAACTCTCGGTGGCGGCCCTGCGGGAGCAGCGGCGGGCCCGGCGCTGGGGAATCTTCTTCAAGCTCCTGCTGGCCGTCTACCTGGCACTGCTGCTGGTGCTCTACCTGCCCACGGATCTGGAACTCATGGGGCTGAACGGCGGCTCCCATACCGCCCTGGTGGACCTGGACGGTGTCATCTCGGATGCCTCGGAGGCCAGCGCCGACTCCGTCATCAGCGGCCTGCGGAAGGCCTTCGAGGATGAGAACACCAAGGGCATCGTACTGCGCATCAACAGCCCGGGCGGCAGTGCCGTGCAGTCGGCCTATATCCACGATGAGATCAAGCGCCTGCGGGCCAAGCACGAGGATATACCCCTCTATGCGGTGGTCACGGACCTGTGTGCCTCCGGCGGCTACTATGTGGCCGCCGCCGCCGACAAGATATACGTGAACAAGGCCAGTCTGGTGGGCTCCATCGGCGTGCTGATGGGGAGTTTCGGCTTCGTGGATGCGATGGACAAGCTGGGGGTGGAGCGGCGCCTGCTGACGGCGGGTGAGCACAAGGCCCTGATGGACCCCTTCTCACCCCTGGAAGACACGGAGGTGGCTCATATCGAAGGCCTGCTGGAGCGGATCCACCAGCAGTTCATCGCCGCGGTGCGGGACGGGCGGGGCGAGCGCCTGGTAGAAAATGAGAAGCTCTTCTCGGGCCTCATATGGACGGGGGAGGAGAGTCTCAATCTCGGTCTGGTGGACGGCCTCGGCAGCCCCGGTTATGTGGCTCGCGAGGTGATAGGGGAGGAGGAAGTGGTCGATTTCACCCGCCGCCCGGCTTATCTGGAGCGCTTGGCCGACCGCTTCGCCGTGATGCTGGGACGCCAGTTCACGGATACCCTGGGCACTCGCGGGCTGTTACGGGGCCCCTGAGAAGAGAGGGGCGCGATATGCCATCGCATTTCCTCAGGATGCCTCTGGTGCGCGAACGTCCAGCACATCCAGGCCGCCCTCGCGCAGCAGTTCCACGAGGCGAATGAGGGGCAACCCCACCAGGGCCGTGGGATCGTCCCCCTCCATGCGTTGGAATAAGGCCACGCCCAGGCCCTCCGACTTGAAGCTGCCGGCAGCATTATAGGGCCGCTCGCGGGCCAGATAGCTCTCGATCTGGGCGCGGCTCAAGGGGCGGAATACCACCCGGAAGGGCACCATGTCGGTGGCGGCCCGGCCGCTGCGGGTGTCGAGGACGCACAGGCCGGTGAGGAAGGTCACCATCCGGTCGCTGGAACGTTCCAGTTGCCTGACAGCATGGTCGTGATCGCCGGGCTTGCCCAGCAATTCACCATCCACCATCGCCATCTGATCGGAGCCGACCACCAGGGCATGGTCACGCCCGCGGCCGCCCTGGCGCGCCTTGGCCTCGGAAAGACGCCGTACCAGTGCCTCGGGTGCCTCATGAGGCAGGGGGCTCTCGTCTACCGCCGGATCCGTGGTCTCGAAAGGCACGCCGAGGCGCTCCAGCAGCGCACGGCGGTAGGGTGAGGTGGAGGCGAGGACGAGCTGCGGAAGAGGGGAGGAGGGCATGGGCCTTCAGTCGGCGCGGATCTCGATGAGGGCCTCGTCCGGATTGACCGTATCGCCCTTGTTCACATGGACGACCTTGACCGTGCCCGTGATGGGAGCCTGGATCTCCGTCTCCATCTTCATGGCCTCCGTCACGATGACGGGGTCACCCGCCGATACCCGGTCGCCTTCCTTCACCAGGATCTCCACGATGGTGCCGGGCATCGACGTGGTGACGTCCCCCTTGTCGCGGGCCGGTGGGCGCCGGCTGCCCTTGTGGATGGTGCTCTGGGAACCACCGGGATCCAGGGGGATCTCGTGGAGGGATTCCACCATCACCTCCTCGGGCATGCCGTCGACGGTGAGATAGAAGGGGCGCTTCTCCTGGGTCTTGTGGCCCGTACCCTTGAGCTGGATGTGATAGGTCTCGCCATGCACCGTGAGGTTGAACTCCGTCGGTGCGGGGCCGCGGGAGGACTGGCTCGGATCGATGGGCTCGAGGGGCTCGGGCACCAGGGTGCCCGCCTTGCGGTCCTCCAGGAAGTCCTTCGCCACCTCGGGGAACATGGCATAGGAGAGCACGTCCTCCTCGGACTCGGCCAGGTCGCCCACGTTGTGGCGCAATTCGTCCATCTCATCGGGCAGCAGATCGGCAGGGCGACAGGTGATGACCTCGTCGTCGCCGATGGCCAGCTTGCGCACCACCGAGTTCACCTCGCCGAGGGGCTGGCCATAGCGTCCCTTGAGATAGAGCTTCACCTCGTTGGTCACGGTCTTGTAACGCTCACCGTTCAACACGTTGATCACCGCCTGGGTGCCCACGATCTGGGAGGTGGGAGTCACCAGGGGCGGGTAGCCCAGGTCCTGCCGTACCTTGGGGATCTCGGCCATCACCGCGCTCATCTTGTCCAGGGCACCCTGCTCCCGGAGCTGGTTGACCAGGTTCGACACCATCCCCCCCGGCACCTGGGACACCTGGACCCGGGTATCCAGACCGGTGTACTCGCTCTCGAAGTGATGGTACTTCTTGCGCACGCCATAGAAATAGAAGCCGATCTCCTGGAGCAGTTCCAGGTCGAGGCCGGTGTCGTAGGGAGTGTCCTTGAAGGCCGCCACCATACTCTCCGTGGGCGGGTGACTGGCCCCCCCGGAGAACGCGGAGATGGCGGTGTTGATGTTGTCGCACCCGGCCTCCACCGCCTTGAGCATGCACATCTCCGATAACCCGGAGGTGGCGTGGGAGTGGACATGAATGGGGATGCTCACGGCCTCTTTGAGCCGGGATACCAGATCATGGGTGGTCAGGGGCGTGAGCAGGCCTGCCATGTCCTTGATGGCCACGGAGTCGCAGCCCATGGTCTCCAGCTTTTCCGCCATTTCCACGAAACGGGGGATGGAATGCACCGGGCTCACGGTGTAGGAGATGGCCCCCTGGGCATGCTTGCCCTCCTTGCGTACCGCGGCTATGGCCGTCTCCAGGTTGCGGGTATCGTTGAGGGCGTCGAAGATACGGAAGATATCGACGCCGTTGACGGCGGCCAGATGGATGAAGGCCCGCACCACGTCGTCGGAGTAGTGGCGGTATCCCAAGAGATTCTGGCCACGCAACAGCATCTGCAGGGGCGTGTTGGGCAGGGCCTTGCGCAGTGCCTTCAGCCGCTCCCAGGGGTCCTCCTTGAGGAACCGCATGCAGGTGTCGAAGGTGGCTCCACCCCATACCTCGAGGGACCAGAAGCCCACCGTGTCCAGCTTCGGGCAGATGGGCAACATGTCCTCGGTACGCATCCGCGTGGCGATCAGGCACTGATGCGCGTCTCGCAGAATGGTGTCTGTGATGGAAACCCGGGACATAGTTGACGTTCCTCAGTTAGATGTGCGGTACACGGATCCCGAACCCCGGGCCCCTTCAGAAGCCCAGATGACCGGCGATGGCGGCGGCGATGGCGGCGCTGAGTTCCTGGGGCCGGCGCTTGCTGGAGTACTCGAGAAGCTCGGGATGGGACTCCACGAACCCGGTGTTGAAGTTGCCACTGCGGAACTCCTCGGTGGTCAGGATCTGCCGATAATAGGGGATGGTGGTGCGCACCCCGTAGACGCCGATATCACTCAAGGCCCGCGCCGCCCGATCCAGCACCTCCGGCCAGGTCAGGGCCCACACAGTCAGCTTGACGCACAGGGAGTCGTAATAGGGGGGGATCTCGTATCCCGTGTAGATGGCCCCATCGGTACGCACCCCGGGACCGCCAGGGGCATAGTAGCGCGTGACCACGCCGAAACTCGGCAGGAAGTCGTTCTTGGGGTCCTCGGCATTGATGCGGAACTGCATGGCGAACCCCCGGCGACTCACGTCTTCCTGGGTGATGCCCAGGGGCTCGCCGTTGGCGATATGGATCTGCCGCTTGACGATGTCGATGCCGGTGATCTGCTCGGTGACCGTATGTTCCACCTGTAGCCGGGTGTTCATTTCCATGAAGTACACGTTGCCGTCATCCGCCAGCAGGAACTCCACCGTGCCGGCGTTGGTGTAGCCCACGGCATCGGCGGCCCGGGCGGCATACTCACCGATGGTTTCGCGCAGCCCCTCGTCCAGTTGCGGCGACGGCGCGATCTCGATGAGCTTCTGGTGGCGGCGCTGGATGGAGCAGTCGCGCTCGAACAGGTGGATAACGTTGCCGTGTTCGTCCGCCAGTATCTGCACCTCGATGTGCCGGGGGTTGACGATGGCCTTCTCCAGGAACACGTTGGCGCTGCCGAAGGCCTTGATGGCCTCGGAGGTGACACGGGCGAAGTTGTTCTCGAGTTCACGCTCGGAGTCGCAGCGCCTGATGCCCCGGCCGCCGCCGCCGGAAGTGGCCTTGAGCATCACCGGATAGCCTATTTTTCCGGCCACACGGCGGGCGTCGTCCAGGGAATCGAGATTGCCGTCGCTGCCCGGGACCACCGGTATGCCGGCCTCGATCATGGCCTCGCGGGCCCTGATCTTGTCCCCCATGCGGCGGATGACATGGGCGGTGGGGCCGATGAACTTCACGCCCCGGGCCCGACAGATCTCCGCCAGGGTGGGATTCTCCGACAGGAAGCCATAGCCCGGGTGCAGGGCGTCACAGCCCGTGGCGACGGCGAGATTCACCAGTCGGTGGACGTTGAGATAGCCGGCTACCGACTCGGGGCCGATGTTATAGGCCTCATCCGCCTTCTTGACGTGCAGGGCATGGCGGTCCGCGTCCGTGTACACCGCCACCGCGGTGATCCCCATCTCATTGCAGGCGCGCACGATACGGACCGCGATTTCACCACGATTGGCGATGAGGATCTTTCTAATCATCCGGTAACTCGTTGTAAAAAATAGAGGATTTCCAGCGCGAGCGAACGCCGGGCGTGAGCGGACCGATGATCTGCCGGGCCTGCCACCCGAAGGCCCGGAAGCGCCGCATTATTGTTACTTGGCGGCGTGCTTGTCCAGCCGTGGGTCCGGCGGGGCGGGCGGATCAGCCCTCGACGCGGCTGTCGATGACCACGTCCACCGCCGGCGCGCGACGCCACGGCACGGGTTTGCTGAGCCCCTGGAGATCGCCGGCCTGGGGCATGGCATTGCCGCTGCGAGAGATGCGTGCGCCGATGACCACCTCGTCGAAGTTCGACAGGCGGAAGGCCGGCGTCATGGCCATATCGTCGTCCAGAACCACCTCGAAGGGCAGATCGGCGACGGTCTTGCGCACGATGGCCAGGGGCATGCGAGGCCCGGCGGCGGCGCGGGCGAAGACGAACACGGTATCGGAGTCGCGGGCCTCGGCTGCCGTAACGCTATCCAGGCTCACCTTCACCTTGATCTCCGCCGCCTCATCGAGGGTTGCCGGTGACGGCGTGGGCTCGGCGGCCGTCACGGCCGCGCCGGCGGATGTTGGCGTCTCGTTCCCCCTATCGGCTTCGAGATCGGCGATATGTTCATCCAGCATCGCCCGCTCATCTTCTTCGAGGAGCCCGCGCAGCCGCCGCCAGCTTGCCAACGCGGTACCGGCGTCACCCTGCTGGCGGGCGGCGACCCCCTTCAGCCACAGGCCGTTAGGGTGGTTCGGCTCGATGGCCAGGGCCCGGGACACGAAACGCGCCGGCTCTCCTTCCAGATTGCCGCCCCGTGCCAGGGCCAGGGTCTCCCCGTGGAACACCAGGAGGTCCGGATCCTGGGGCGCCAGCTCCCGGGCATGGGCGAAGGCCGCGAGGGCCTCATCGTAGCGCTCGAGCATCTGATAGGAACGGCCCAGCATGGTCCACCCCTCCAGGTTGCGGGGCTCCTTTTCCATTTTGCTGGCCAGCCCGTCCACCATCTCAGCTATGGAGGGTTGCCGGCCGCCCTGGCCGCCGCTCTGGCCGCCGCTTTGGCCGGCCGTCTGAATGGCATTGGTCGCCAGTTCCCGCTCGCCGATGCTGAAATAGAGACCAAGGGTGAGCAACGGAACGAACAGCCCGACGACGAGGGCGCTCCCGCGACTGGCCGTGACTGTACCCGTCGTCCCGGTCTGGGGTTGTTCACCACCGGCATCACGTAGCAGCTCCCGCTCCAGTTCGTGGCGGGCGGCGGCATAATCCTCCGCGCTCATGACCCCGTCGGCCTTGTCCTGGTCGAGTTGGGCGAGGCGATCATTGAAGATTTCCATGTTGAGGGAGGCACGGTCCACGGCACTGCCGCGACGCCAACCGAACAGACTGGGCAGGAGCATGGCGAGCGCGGCCAGCACCATGAGGGTGGCGAGTATCCAGAAAAGCATCAGTTATCCCGGGAGTCGGAGGGAGAATGGTCGAGCAGATTGTCGAGGCGAGCCTGTTCCTCGGCGCTCAGGGCCTCGTCGCTGGATGCACTGGCTGCCTTGCGTTTCCTGATCTGCAGGAACAGAACCGTCAGGCCGGCCAGTGCCAGAAGCAGCGGCGTCAGCCACAATAGCAGGGTGGTACTCTTGACGGGTGGCCGGTAGAGGACGAAATCGCCGTAGCGGTCCACCATGAAGTCGATGACCTCACCCTCGGTCTTGCCTTCCTCCACCATGTTGTAGGTCTCACGTCGCAGATCCTTCGCCAGATCGGCATCGGAGGCGGCGAGGTTCTGGTTCTGACACACCAGGCAGCGGAGTTCCTCGATGAGGTTCTTGTAGCGTCTCTCCGCCTCGGGGGAGGAGAAGGACAGTGGTTCCACCGATCCCCAGGCACCGGCGGCCAGACCGCAGGCCAGGAGAATCAGCAGCAGCCGCGTCATTTTCATCCTTCGCCCTCCTGTAGCCGCCGGATCCGCGGCAGCACTTCCGTCTCCCAGGCCTCTACCGTCAGTGGTCCGGTGTGTTTGTGGCGAATGATGCCATCACCATCCACCACGAAGGTTTCGGGGACGCCGTAGACCCCCCAGTCGATACCGACCCGACCATCCTCGTCATAGACGCTCGCCTTGTAGGGGTTGCCGAGTTGTCGCAGCCACTGCAGCGCCGCCGGTCGTTCATCCTTGTAGTTCAGACCATAGATGGGGATGACGTTCTGGCGCGCGAGGGACACCAGCAAGGGATGTTCGTGACGACAGGCCACGCACCAGCTCGCCCACACATTGAACAACACGACACCATCGGCCTTGAGGTCTTCCAGACCGATGGACCTTTCGGCATCCGCCAGGGTGGGCAACTCGAACGCCGGAGCCGCCTTGTTGATGAGAGGGGAGGGTACCTCGCGGGGGTTAAGGCCGAGCCCGATACCCAGGAAAACGATCAGGACGATGAAGATTCCGAAGGGAATCAGCAGTCGCATCATCCCCCGGCACCCTCTGCTATGCCGGCCATCGGCCGTGGCGTCGCGCCGGCACCACCCGCCCTCACCACCCGGCGAGCCAGACGGTAGCGCCGGTCGAAGGAGGCCAAGAGGCCGCCTATGCCCATCATCAGGCAACCGAACCAGATCCACTGTATGAAGGGCTTGTGGTAGACGCGCACCGCCCAGGCACCACTGCCCACCGGCTCACCGAGGGCGACGTAGAGGTCCCGGGTCACCCCGGCGTCGATGGCGGCCTCGGTCATGGGGTTCTCCTGGGAGGCATAGTATCGTTTCTCGGGATAGAGCGTGGTAACGCGTTCACCACCCTCATAGACATCCATGGTCCCCATGGTGGAACGGTAATTGGCCCCCCGATGGGGCGCCACACCCTCGAACTGGAAGCGATAATCCTTCACTTCGAGGCTGTCGCCGGGGGCCATGCGCACGTCCTGCTCGATGCTGTAGGCCGAGGTGAGGGTCACCCCGACCACGAACACCGCCATACCCGTGTGGGCGACGGTCATGCCGCCGAAGCCGAGAGACAGGCCCCGCATGCCCTTGCCACCCATCTGGCGGCGGACGCCATAGAGGGCCGTGACCACGATCCAGAAGGCCGCGAACAGACCCAGCCATACCATGATGTCCGACAGCTTACCCACCAGTCCGAGGGTCACCGAGGCGAGCACGATGGCCGCGGGCAGGGTGAAGCGGTTCAGCCGCGCGAGCCGCGCCGGCGTGTCCTTCTTCCAGCGCGCCAGCGGGCCGATGCCCATGAGCAACAGCAGGGGCAGCATGAGGGGCACGAAAACCGTGTTGAAGTAGGGTGGTCCCACCGAGATCTTGCCGAGCCCCAGGGCGTCCAGAAACAGCGGGTAGAGGGTGCCGATGAGCACACTGGCCGCGGCCACCGTGAGCAGGATGTTGTTCAGCAGCAGAAAGGTATCCTTGGATACCCACTCGAACCTGGCGCTGGCACTCACCGCGGCGGCACGCCAGGCGAACAGCAGCAGGGAAGAGCCGATGACCACGCACAGGAAGATGAGTATGTACATCCCGCGCGCCGGATCGGTGGCGAAGGCGTGGACGGATACCAGCACCCCGGAACGCACCAGGAAGGTCCCCAACAGACTGAGGGAGAAGGCGAAGATGGACAGCAGGACCGTCCAGCTGCGAAAGGAGCCCCGCTTCTCGGTGACGGCGAGGGAGTGGATGAGGGCGGTGGCCACCAGCCACGGCATGAACGAGGCGTTCTCCACCGGGTCCCAGAACCACCAGCCGCCCCAACCCAGTTCATAGTAGGCCCACCAGCTACCGAGGGCGATGCCGAAGGTCAGGAACATCCAGGCCACGTTGGTCCAGGGCCGCGTCCAGCGCACCCATGCGGAATCCAGTCGGCCCTCCAGCAGGGCGGCGATGGCAAAGGCGAAGGGCACTACCATGCCCACATAACCCAGGTACAACATGGGCGGGTGGATGGCGAGCCCGGGGTCCTGGAGCAACGGGTTCAGCTCGCGCCCCTGCAGCGGTGCCGGGAACAGGCGTTCGAAGGGGTTGGAGGTGCCCAGGGTGAACAGCAGGAAGCCCACACCCACCAGACCGATGACCGCCAGCACCCGCGCCGTGAAGACCTCCGGCACGGAGCGGCTGAACAGGGTGATGGCCAGGCCCCAGATCCCCAGCATCAGCACCCAAAGCAACAGCGAGCCCTCGTGGGCCCCCCACACGGCGGAGATCTTGTACATCAGGGGCTGGGCGGTGTTTGAGTTGGTGGCGACGTAGGCCACCGAGAAATCATCCACCAGGAAGGCATAGGTCAGACAGATGAAGGAGATGGCCAGGAACAGCACCTGGGCCCGGGCCGCAGGAACCGCCACACCTATCCATGCGGGTCGGTCCAGCCACACCCCCAGCAATGGCAGAGTACCCTGGATGATCGCGATGGACAGGGCGATGATGAGGGCGAAATGCCCGATTTCGGGGATCATGAGCCTTGCCCGGGGTGGGAGAGCGGGTTGTTGCCCGGACTGGTTTCCACCGCCTTCAGGGCCTCGGCCACCTCCGGCGGCATGTAGTTCTCGTCGTGCTTGGCCAGTACCTCGTCGGCCACGAACTGGCCGTTGCCGTTCAGCCGCCCGAGGGCGATGATCCCCTGACCCTCACGGAACAGATCGGGCAGGATGCCGGTATAAACCACGGGTATGTTGTGCGCGGTATCGGTGACCTTGAATTCCACCTCCAGGGAGTCCTGACGGCGCTTGACGCTGCCGTTCTCCACCAGGCCGCCGAGGCGGAATACATGGTTGTCCGGGACCTCGCCCGCCGCCACCTGGGTGGGGCTGAAAAACAGATTAATGTTCTCGTTGAGGGCCATGAGCATCAGACCCACGGCGACGGCCACCAGGGTCACCAAGGCGCCGATCAGCGCCAGTCGTTGTTTTCTTTTCGGATTCATCTATCGAGTTCCTCGCGCCTGTGTCTGCGCGCAATGACGGCCTTGCTCGTTGCCAGACAACGATAAGGCGCCAGCGCGTTGATCAGCAGCGTCACCAGGGCAATCAGGTAGGCGATTATGACGTAACTGCTGTGGTCCCGTACATTGAGGGCGGCCACGGAACGGGCCTCGATGCGCCCCGTCTCCGCGGCGTACGTGCCGGTCACCCGGGCACCCCAGCCGGCCCTGAACTGTGCCGGGAGATTGCCCGGGAAGCGTATATCCACGGCCGCGTCGTCCACTGCCAGACGAAAACGCTTGATGGCCCCGTGGTCCTCGACGTCCCGCACGACCCCCTGCACGGTGATCGCCTCGTGTTCGACTGCGGAGACCTGTGCCAGTTCACCGGGACTGTAAACGGCTTCACGCTCCGATGACAGGTGCAACCATGCCGTGAATATGATCGCGATCAACGGGATGGTCCAGGCGACGTATTGCGGCCGGGTCACGGGCGGCTCCCGGACCCAGGATGCCCGGACCTCGTTCTGCAACACCATGCAGCGCCCCCGCACCAGCAAGGCAGTGGCGTAGAAGAATACGAACATGGCCATCATCAGCAGCAGCGCCGCGAGCATGGTGCCCTGGATGGAGGGCTGGGAGAACTTGCTGATGGTGGCGCCCTGATGGAGGGTGTTCCACCACTGCACCGAGTAGTGGATGATGGGGATGTTGATGACCCCCACGAGGGCCAGCACCGCGGCGGCCCGTCCCGCATTCTGGCGATTCTCGATGGCCGCCCGCAGGGCCATGTAACCGAGATACAGGAACAGCAGGATCAGTTCCGAGGTCAGCCGCGCATCCCATTGCCACCAGGTCCCCCAAGTGGGCTTGCCCCAGATGGAGCCGGTCACGAGAGCCAGAAAGGTGAAAGAGGCCCCGATGGGCGCGCTGGCGGCCGCCACTACGTCCGCCAGCTTGATGCGCCAAACTAAAAAGATGAGGCTCGCCACCGCCATGACCACATACACCATCATGGAATTGGAAGCGGCCGGCACGTGGATGAAGATGATGCGGTAACTCTCCCCCTGCTCGGAATGGGTGGGCGCCAGCACCAGGCCGATATAGAGGCCGACTACCATCAGGCCGAGGGCCACTGCCAGGGTCCATTGGGACAGCCAGCCGGCGATGCCGTAGTAAATGCGGGGCGAGGAGAAACGGTGAAGGAATCGTGGTATACGCATGGGAATGGGATTCTAGCCGATGCTGACCCGGATGGCGGCAGCGGTTGCCAGAGGGGATAGGGCGATGGAGAGGACCAGCAACGCCCCCATGAGATAGAGATGACCCGCTACGCTGAGCCCGGCGGTGGCATCGTTGACGGCCAGGGCGCCGAAGATCAGCACCGGCACATAGAGGGGGAGCACCAGCAGGGACAACAGCACGCCACCGCGCTTCAGCCCCACCGTGAGCCCCGTGCCGATGGCACCGATGAGACTCAGTACGGGGGTGCCGAGGGCGAGGCTGGCCACCAGCACCCACATGGCGTCACCCGGCAGATACAGCAGCACCCCCAACAACGGCGCGATGATAATCAGGGGCAGGCCGGTGATCAGCCAATGGGCCAGTACCTTGGCCAGGACGATCACCGACAGGGGGTGGTGGCTCAAGGCCATCTGTTCAAGGGAGCCGTCCTCGAAATCCGTACGGAACATGGCATCCAGGGCGAGCATGGAAGCCAGCAGCGCGGCCACCCAGATGATCCCCGGCGCGATCTCCGCCAGGGTGGAAGGCGCCGGACCTATACCCAGAGGGAACAGGCTGACCACCATGACGAAAAACACCAGGGGATTGGCCAGTTCGCCGCGGTGCCGGAACGCCAGGGTCAGGTCCCGCATCAGGACCCTGACGAAGACGTGGCCCATTCGTCCATCCGCCTCCGTCACGAATCGGATACCCCGGCGCTGAGGTCGATGACCTTGACCGTGCAGCCGTCGAGGCGGGTGGTGTGGTGAGTGGTGAGCACCACGATGCCTCCGCTTCGAACATGCTCCAGCAAGATGGCCTCGACATCGGCTATCCCCCTGCGGTCGAGGGCGGTGAAGGGCTCGTCGAGCACCCATAGCAAGGCATCGCTGACCAGCAGGCGTGCCAGCCCGACCCGCCGGTTCTGGCCCGCCGACAGCATCCGGCAGGGCACGTCCTCGAAGCCGCGCAGAGACAGGCGGTCCAACACCCCGTAGAGGTCGACATCGCCACGCGGGGTAGCGAGGGCCTGGGCGAAACGCAGGTTTTCCAGCGGAGTCAGCTCGGCCTTGACCCCGGCATGATGGCCCAGATAATTGATTTGGCTGAGATAATCCGGGCGCACCCGTTCCACCGGTTGGTTCCGCCAGTAGATCCCGCCTGCGCTGGCCAGCGCCAGTCCGCAGATGATGCGCAGGAGACTGGTCTTGCCGCTGCCATTGCGGCCCTCGACTTGAAGGATCTCCCGGGCCGCGAGTTGAAAATCGAGGCCGGAAAACAGCAGTCGGTCGTCCCTTTCGCAGGCCAGATCGCGGGCTGCAAGCAGCACTTCGGGGCCTTCTTGTCCGTGGGTGTTCATCCCTATGCGAGGTTGTCTCGAGGCGGCGGCGTGGCGGGGCGGATCCCGTTGAAGGGGCGGGAGTATGAATGAGTTTTAAACGGTTCGCCAAGATGACACGAAATGGCTGCTCCCCGGCGACGTCGTGGCCAGCACTGGCGTGGGAATAGTTGGAACATCTATAGCGGCGGGTGCGCGTGGGTGGGGTCTGACTGTCGGGATGAATCCCGACAGCCGTACCGCAAGAACGGGCGGTGGCAGTAGATCAGTCTTGGGCCTATCCCGCGACGATTCGCCCTGAACCGGGATGGCGCGAATTACTTTGACTTGTCGGCGGGCTGTTTTGTACCATTCCTCGTTTATGCCGGGCCGCCTCCCAGAACTGATAGAGCCGTTTCAACTCGTTGAAAGGCGAGCGGTTATGGAGGATTCCTACGCCGTCGCCGCGCTTGCGCGCGTCCTGTCCGCCGTCATCGACAGCAGTGGAGAGTTCGCGGTCCGGCTCGAATTCGGTCGTGACGCCGCGAATCACGCCGTGATCGGGGGGCACCTGGTTGGTACGGTGACCCTGCAGTGCCAGCGCTGCCTCGAGCCCATGGCCGTCAAACTGGAGATCAGGCCGCACCTCGGTCTCTGCTCCTCGGAGGCGGAAGCCGAGAGGCTCCCGGAGGAACTCGAGCCGCTGATAGTGGGGGACGCCCCGTTGAGTATTCGGAAACTGGTGGAAGACGAAATACTGCTTGCGCTCCCCATCGTGGCGCGTCATGCCCGGTCCTGCAGGGAAGTGCCGGCGGCGGATTCGGAAGCGCCGACGCGAGGCGCGCGCCAGCCGTTCCGGGACCTCAGAAAGCTGCTCGACAAAGGGGATTAGCGCCCCGCCGGAGGCGCGGCGGTAAGCGCGGCAGCGGTCTCCGGACGCTGCCCGCAAGGAGTTCGGAAGCCGCGCTTTCCGGGCTGGTTAGCGGCGTGTAATGTACACCGCGCGGTTCGGTGAGAGCCCTTTTCCCTAGCCACTGGGCTGGGCAATGGGCTGGGTACTGGGCTAGACACTGGCCACAGGCACCGGGCATCCATCCCATGGTGGTCTGGTGGATGCAGGGGCACGCATTCGCCCCAATAGATTCAGTTACTTGGAGAAACTCTAGCAATGGCTGTTCAGAAAAACAGAAAGACACCTTCCAAACGCGGCATGCGGCGCGCCCATGACAAGCTGTCGAGCCCCGCACTGTCTACCGACCCGACCACCGGCGAGGTCCATCTGCGGCACCACATCACGCCCGACGGCTATTACCGTGGTCGCAAGGTATACACCACCCCGGAAGAATAAGGCTTGGAATCCTTTGCCATCGCCCTCGACGCCATGGGGGGTGATCACGGCCCCGAGGTGGTGGTTCCTGCCGCCATCGACGCCCTCGATCGACATCCCGGGCTGCGGCTCGTGCTGGTGGGGAACGAGCAGATCCTGGCTCCCCTGGCGGCCTCGGCGGGCGAGGAGGCGCGCCACCGGCTGACCATCCGCCACGCCAGCCAGATGGTCGGCATGGATGAATCCCCCGCGGCGGCTCTGCGCGGGAAGCGCGACTCGTCCATGCGGGTGGCCATCGACCTGGTGAAACAGGGTACCGCGGCGGCCTGTGTCAGTGCGGGCAACACGGGGGCGTTGATGGCCATGGCGAAGTTCGTGCTGCACACCCTGCCGGGCATCGACAGGCCGGCCATCGCCACGGCGCTCCCTACCATGAAAGGGCACGTGCATGTGCTCGACCTGGGGGCCAATGTGGACGTCACCCCGGCACAGCTGGTGCAGTTCGCCATCATGGGGTCCGATCTCACCAGCGCGGTGGAGCACAAGGCCGCGCCACGGGTGGCGCTGCTCAACATCGGGGCCGAAGCCATCAAGGGCAACGAGACCGTCAAACAGGCCTCGGCCCTGATGGCCGATACCGGACTCAACTATATCGGCTACGTGGAGGGAGACGGCATCTTCACGGGTGAGGCGGATGTGGTGGTGTGTGACGGTTTCGTGGGCAACGTCGCCCTCAAGACCTCGGAGGGCGTGGCCAAGATGATCAGCCATTATCTGAAACTCGAATTCGGCCGCAACCTCGTCACCCGCATGGCGGGGCTGGTGGCTCTGCCCGTATTGCGATCCCTGAAACTGCGCCTCGATCCACGCCGCTACAACGGCGCCAGCCTGCTCGGCCTCCAGGGCATCGTCATCAAGAGTCACGGTGGGGCGGATCGGCTCGCCTTCACCCACGCCATCGACGAGGCGGTGAACGAGGTGGCCAACGACGTACCCGCCCGTATCCGGAACCATATGCAGCAGCGCCTGGAGGCCAGGGCCGCATCGTGACCCATTCCCGCATCATGGGTACCGGCAGTTATCTGCCCGAGAAGGTGCTGACGAACGCCGATCTCGAGAAGATGGTGGACACCAGCGACAGCTGGATCGTGGAGCGCACGGGGATCCGTGAGCGCCGTATCGCCCGTGACGGCGAAACCACCTGCGATCTGGCCGAGCGGGCGGCGCGCCGGGCCCTGGATCACAGTGGGCTGAATCTCGACGCGGTGGAACTCATCATCGTTGCCACCACCACGGCGGACAAGGTGTTCCCCAGTACCGCGTGTCTGCTCCAGGGCCGACTCGGCATCAGCGGCTGCCCGGCCTTCGACGTCCAGGCGGTGTGCACGGGATTCATCTATGCATTGTCGGTAGCCGATCAGTTCATACGCTCCGGTCACGTCAGGAACGCCCTGGTGGTGGGGGCGGAGACCATGTCCCGCATCATCGACTGGACGGATCGGGGCACCTGCGTGCTGTTCGCCGACGGCGCGGGGGCGGTGGTGCTGGAGGCGAGCGAAGAGCCCGGAATCATGTCCACCCATATCCACGCCGACGGCGCGTATGAGCATTTGCTGACGGTGGACGGCGGGATTTCCGAGGGCTACGACCACACGGCCGAGGGCAAGGCCTATCTGCGCATGCAGGGCAACGAGGTGTTCCGGGTGGCGGTGAATACCCTGGGCAGGATCGTGGACGAGACCCTGGAGGCCAACGGGCTGGCGAAGAGCGACGTGGACTGGCTGGTACCTCACCAGGCCAATATCCGTATCATCGCCGCCACCGCACGCAAGCTGAAGATGTCCATGGACAACGTGGTAGTCACCGTGGATACCCACGGCAATACCTCCGGGGCCTCCGTTCCCCTGGCCCTGGATACCGCGGTCAAGGACGGTCGCATCAAGCGCGGCGAGCTACTGTTGCTGGAGGCCTTCGGTGGTGGCTTCACGTGGGGCTCGGCCCTCATCAGGTATTGATCAGGCGGTATCTCCAATGACGATGGCATGTATCTTTCCAGGCCAGGGCTCCCAGTCCCTGAAGATGATGTCTGCCTTCGGCAGCCATCAGGCGGCCGTCCGGGAGACCTTCGAGGAGGCGGGCGATGTATTGGGTCTCGATCTGTGGCGGCTCGCCCAGGAGGGCCCCGAGTCCGAACTCAACCGTACCGATCGCACCCAACCCCTGATGTTGACCGCCGGCGTCGCCGTATGGCGGCTGTGGCGGGCCGCCGGCGGGCCGGTGCCCCAGTCCATGGCGGGCCATAGCCTCGGCGAATACACCGCCCTGGTGTGCGCCGGCGCCCTCGATTTCGCTGCCACCGTGGCCCTGGTGGCCGATCGAGGGCGCTTCATGCAGGAGGCCGTAGCCGAAGGCAGCGGCGCCATGGCGGCCATTCTGGGCCTGGATGACGACACGGTGGCCGCGGTGTGCGAGGGCGTGGCCGGCGACCAGGTGGTGGCGCCGGTGAACTACAATGCCCCGGGGCAGGTGGTGATCGCCGGCCATGCCGCAGCCGTTCATCGCGCCGTGGCATCGGCCAAGGAGCGGGGCGCGAAGCGGGCGCTTACCCTGCCGGTCAGTGTTCCCTCACACTGCAGCCTAATGAAACCGGCGGCAGAAAGGCTCCACTTACGTCTTTCCGAAGTGACCATTGACCCCCCGGCCATCCCCGTCATTCACAATGTAGACGTGGCGACCCACGACGTTGCCGATGACATCAGGCAGGCCCTCGCCGCCCAACTGCACCATCCCGTAAGATGGGTGGACACCATACGCAGGCTGTACCGGGAGGGTGTCGGGAGCGCGGTGGAATGCGGTCCGGGCAAGGTGCTCGCAGGGCTTAACAAACGCATCGAACGCGACATGCCGTGTCTGCCCATCCATGACGCCGAGAGCCTCGACAAGGCGCTCTCAGCCGTCGAGCCATAGGAGAAACAGGTGCGGCTTGAAAACGAGATCGCAGTGGTGACGGGGGCGAGCCGGGGTATCGGCCGGGCCGTGGCCCTGACCCTGGGGGCCGAGGGTGCCACGGTCTGCGGCACCGCCACCACGGAAGACGGGGCGGAGATGATCACCCGAATGCTGGCTGAACAGGGTGTCATGGGGCGGGGCTTCTGCCTCGATGTCACCGACGGTGGGGCCGTCATGGCGGTGTTGGGAGACATCGAGACCCGTTTTGGCGCACCATCCATCCTCGTGAACAACGCCGGCATCACCCGCGACAATCTCGTGCTGCGCATGAAAGAAGACGAGTGGGACGATGTGGTGGGCACTAACCTGACCGGTGTCTACCGGGTCACCAAGGGCGTCACCAAGGGCATGATGAAGGCCCGCCGCGGCCGCATCATCAACATTTCTTCGGTGGTTGCAAGGCTTGGCAACGCCGGGCAAGTCAATTACTGTGCCGCCAAATCCGGCGTCGAGGGCATGACCCGGGCATTGGCTCGGGAACTTGCCCCCAGGGGCATCACGGTGAACGCGGTTGCACCGGGTTTCATCGAGACGGACATGACCCGGGGGCTGTCCGCAGAGCACCGCGAGACCCTGAAGGACCAGATCCCCCTGGGCCGACTGGGTTCGGCGGAGGACGTGGCGCAGGCCGTGGTCTTTCTGGCCTCCCCGGCGGGGGCCTACATCACCGGCGAGACGCTCCACGTGAACGGCGGTATGTATATGTCTTGACGAAATTTTTTGGCGACGGCGGATGCCGTTTCCGGGGGAGGCGGGGGATCTACCCGTTATTGCATGTTGAATTGTTTAAACTAAACTATGCCGGCGCGCTTAGCGCGGCCAGTTTACCGGGAGGGTTATCAGCTTATGAGCAGCATTGAAGAACGCGTCAAGAAGATTGTCGTGGAACAGCTCGGCGTAAAAGAAGATGAGGTCAATGGTGAAGCCTCATTCGTGGATGATCTCGGCGCGGATTCCCTGGACACCGTTGAACTGGTGATGGCCCTCGAGGAAGAGTTCAACTGTGAGATTCCGGACGAAGAGGCGGAGAAGATCACCACGGTCAAGCAGGCCGTCGATTACGTCAATCAGCACCTGGACTGATTCGTCGTCCGGCGTGATGCCAAGGGCCGCCGACCGTAGTCGCTACGGTGGCGGCCCTTGGCGTTTTTTGCACCGTGTTCCGGGCATGACGTGGTTCCGTGGAGGGCCTTGGAGGATGAAGAGTTGAGAAGACGGGTTGTCGTAACGGGCCTGGGCATGGTGTCGCCCGTGGGGAATACGGTCGAAGATACCTGGCGGAACATCGTTGCCGGCAAGAGTGGTATGGCCCCCATTACCCACTTCGATGTCTCGGACTTCAGCGTGCGCTTCGCGGCTACGGTGAAGGACTTCGACGTCTCGCAGTACATCAAGCCCAAAGAGGCCAAGAAGATGGACCCCTTCATCCACTACGGCATCGCCGCCGGGATGCAGGCCATACAGGATTCGGGTATAGCGGTCACCGAGGCCAATGCCGAGCGCATCGGCATTGCCATCGGATCAGGCATCGGTGGTCTGCCGGGCATCGAAAAAGGTTGTGATGCCCTGGTCCGGGGAGGCGCGCGCAAGGTCTCACCCTTCTTCGTGCCCAGCAACATCATCAACATGATCGCCGGCAACCTGTCCATCGAGTACGGCATCAAGGGGCCCAACTACGGCATCGTCACGGCCTGTTCCACGGGCACCCACAACATCGGTGACGCCGGACGCATGATCGAGCGGGGCGACGTGGATGTCATGGTGGCCGGCGGCGCCGAGATGGCCACATGCCCCCTCGGGGTGGCCGGTTTCGCATCTGCCCGGGCTCTGTCCACCCGCAACGACGAGCCGGAGCGCGCGAGCCGTCCCTGGGACGTGGGCCGGGACGGCTTCGTGCTGGCGGACGGCGCCGGTGTCGTGGTGCTGGAGGAATACGAGCATGCAAAGGCGAGGGGCGCCCGCATCTACTGTGAACTGGCGGGCTTCGGTATGAGCAGCGACGCCTACCACATGACCGCGCCGTCCCCCGGCGGCGAGGGCGCCAGCCGCTGCATGGAGATTGCCCTCGCCGATGCCGGTATGACGCCGGAGGCGGTGGATTACATCAACGCCCACGGCACCTCCACCCCGGCAGGTGACATCGCCGAGACCGATGCCATCAAGCATACCTTCGGCGACCACGCATACAAGGTGGCCGTGAGTTCCACCAAGTCCATGATCGGTCATCTGCTGGGGGCCGCCGGCGGCGTCGAGGCGGTGTTCTGCATCCTCGCCCTGCGTGACCAGGTGGCGCCACCCACCATCAACCTGGAAGAGCCGGATCCCCAGTGCGACCTGGATTATGTCCCCAAGGAGGCCCGACAGATGAAGCTGGACGTGGCCATGTCCAACTCCTTCGGCTTCGGCGGCACCAACGGCACCCTGATTTTCAAACACGTCACCTGATTCACAGCCGCCTGGTTTCCGGGTTCGCCTCCCGTGCTCATGATCAACGGTACACCCCAGGGAACGGTGTCTCCTGACGACCGTGGTCTCAATTACGGCGATGGCCTGTTCGAGACCTGTGCCGTGAGGGATGGTCGGCCCTTGCTGTGGGAGCGCCATCGGGAACGTCTCCACCGCGGCTGTCGCCAACTCAGGATCCCCCCACCCGCCGCGGCGACCCTCGACGACGAGGTCACGGCGCTGTGCCGGGATCAACAGCAGGCCGTAGTGAAGGTGCTGCTGACACGAGGATCCGGCGGGCGCGGTTACCGGCCTCCGGCCAAGGCGGAGCCCCTGCGCATCGTCAGCATCCATCCCTGGCCGCAACAGGTGGAGGAACGGGCGCGCCGGGGTATCAGCGTAAGGCGCTGCATCACCCCGTCGTCGGCCAACCCGGCTCTGGCGCGCATCAAGCACACCTCGCGGCTGGAGAACGTCCTGGCCCGTGCCGAATGGTCCGCCGACGATCCTGCCGAAGGCCTGATGCTGAATCTGGAAGGCGAGGTAGTGGAGGGCACCGCTTCCAACGTCTTCATGGTGAAGGACGATATGCTCTATACGCCGTCCTTGGAACGGAGCGGCGTGGCGGGGATCGTCCGCGAGGTACTCCTGGAAGGGGCGGCGGAGGCCGGCATCCCGGTGGCCGTGACGGCCATTCCCGTGGCACAGCTCAAGCAGGCCTCCGAGGTCTTCGTCTGCAACAGCGTGGCCGGGATCTGGCCCGTCGTCTGGTTCGATGGTACCGCCATGCCACAGGGCCCCCTGACCCGCAGGTTGCAGGGGATCCTGGCGGCAAAAGACGCATTGGCCTACCCGCTGGAGGCCTGAGACCCATGATCCGACCCAGCAGTCCCGGTGCGCACGGAGACGGCGGCAACCCTGCCTCCGGAGGCGGCGGCTGGCTGGCCCGGGTGTTGTTTCGCCTCGCGGGCCTGCTGGTGCTCTCTTCCAGCCTCGCGGTGGGGGTCCTGTGGTACGGCTGGAAGGCTGCCATGGAGACCCCCATCCGGGTGCCGGACGAAGGCCTGATCTACGAGATCCCGCAGGGCGTGAGTTTCAGGACCATCATGCAGGACCTGGCCCGCCGGGGGATTGTCGCAAAGCCATTCTATCTGCGCGTCGAGGCTCGTTACAGCGGCGATGCCGGCCGCATCAAGGCCGGTGAATACCTGCTGAATCCGGGGCTGACCCACCGCCAGTTGCTCGATGAGTTGGTGCGGGGAGAGGTCATCCAGCACACCCTGACCCTGGTGGAAGGATGGACGTTCCCCGAGATGATGGCCGCGGTGGCCGGCCATGACAAACTACAGGCACGCCTCTCGGAGTCCGATCCCGAGGCCGTGATGGCGGCCCTGGGACGCGCGGGCGAGCATCCGGAAGGCCGCTTTCTCCCCGAGACCTATCATTTCCCCAAGGGCACCACCGACGTGGCCTTCCTCGCCCAGGCCTACCGGGCCATGGAACGGGTGCTGGCGGAGGAATGGTCGCAGCGGGAGGTGGATCTCCCCTATGAGACGCCCTACGAGGCGCTCATCATGGCGTCCATCGTGGAGAAAGAGACGGGCCAGGCCGGCGAGCGATCCGAGGTGGCCGGCGTATTCGTGCGCCGTTTGCGCCGCGGCATGCGCCTGCAGACGGACCCCACGCTGATCTACGGCCTCGGGGCGGACTTCGACGGCAACCTGAGGCGGGTGGATCTGCGCACGGACACACCGTATAACACCTATACCCGCCACGGCCTGCCTCCCACCCCCATCGCCATGCCCGGCCGCGCCGCCATCCACGCCACCCTCCATCCGGCCGGCGGTGAGGCCCTGTATTTCGTATCCCGCGGGGACGGCACCCACCACTTCTCCGCGACCCTGCGGGAACACCAGAACGCCGTCAACGAGTACCAGCGCGGGAGGCGGTCGCCGTGACCGGGCGCGGGCGATTCATCACCGTGGAAGGCATCGAGGGCGCGGGCAAGTCCACCCACATGCCCGCGATCCGGCGCGTTCTCGAGGCCCGCGGCCATCGCGTGCTGATGACCCGCGAACCCGGAGGCACGCCCGTGGGCGAGCGCATCCGGGAGCTTCTGCTCCAGCCCACGGCAGAGGGCATGGCGGTGGATACGGAACTGCTTTTGATGTTCGCCGCCCGCGCCGAGCATGTGGGGCGGGTCATCAGGCCGGCCCTGGATGCCGGCTCCTGGGTGCTGTGCGATCGCTTCACCGATGCCACCTTCGCCTATCAAGGCGGCGGCCGGGGTATCGAGGCGGCGCGTATCGAGGCCCTGGAGGACTGGGTGCAGGGTGATCTGAGGCCGGACCTGACCCTCATACTCGATGTATCGCCGGCCACCGGGATGGCGCGAATAGGCCCGCGCGGCCACCAGGACCGCATCGAGCGCGAGGGAACCGAATTCTTCGAGCGTATCAGAGAGGCCTATCTGGAGCGCGCCGCCCGCCACCCGGGGCGCTACCGCGTCATCGATGGCGGGGCCGACCTGGCCACCGTGCAGGCGCGCCTGACCGCCGTGTTGGAGGCCCTGCCCTGATGGCCCTGGGGATGGATCGAGTGCTGCCCTGGCAGCAGGAACCCTGGCGCCAGCTGATGGCACGCAAGGCCGCGGGACGCTTCCCCCACGCCCTGCTCATCGGTGGCCCCGCCGGCATTGGCAAGAGGGCCTTCGCGGCGGCCCTGGCCGGCGCCCTGTTGTGTGAGGAAAGCGCAGGCGCCGCGTGCGGCCGCTGCCCGGGCTGTCTTCAGTTCGCCGGCGGCGCCCATCCGGATTACGGCCTGTGGGAGCCCGAGGAGGACGCGGTGGCCCTCAAGATCCACCAGATCCGGGAGATGAATCAAACCATCTTTCTGACCCGCAGCCGCGGGCCCTACAAGGTCTGTGTGGTCAATCCGGCGGATGCCATGACGCCCGCCGCGGCGGACAGCCTCCTGAAGACGCTGGAGGAACCGCCGCCCCTGACGGTGCTGCTGCTGGTCAGTCATCGCGCGAGCCAGTTGTCGGCCACCATCCGCAGTCGCTGTCAGGCCGTCAGGCTTGCCCCCTGTTATGGCGAGCCGGCCAGCGGCTGGCTGCAGGCCCAAGGCCTCGATGAGGCGGCCGCCACCAACCTGCTGGGCATCACGGGTGGCACCCCTTTGCGCGCCCTGGCCCTGGCGGGGGAGGGGGCGCTGGAAGAGGGGGGCAGGGTGGCCGCCGAGGTCCGGGACCTCGCCCACGGCCGGGCGGACCCCGTGACGGTGGCGCAACGCTGGTCCAAGATCGGACTGGAGGTGGTGCTGCCGTGGCTGCAGGGCCTCATCCAGGACGCCATACGTGGAGCCTGCGATCCCTCCGGGGCGAGCCTGCGCCACGTCGTGACGGACGAGAGCCCCGCCCACCTGTCGTTGGGCCATGAATTGGCGCTATTATTCGCCATCGACGCCCGCCTGAACCGCCTCGCCGAGGCCCTGGCCCAGCGTCACAGCCTCAGCCACAACAGTCTCGCGGAGCAGATCGCCATTCCGCTCTACCAGGCGGGCGGCCGTGGTAAATGAGCCGTGGTAATTCAGATCGGGAGGAGGTAGCCAGTGGCCGGACCAAAACAGGGGATCCTGTCCCTCACCATCAAGGACAAAAGCGCGCTCTACGCCGCCTACATGCCCTTCATCAAGAACGGCGGCCTTTTCATCCCCACCAGCAAGGCCTATCACATCGGCGACGAGGTGTTCATGCTGCTCACCCTCATGGACGAGAAGGACAAACTGCCGGTGGCGGGCCGTATCGTGTGGGTGACACCTCGCGGGGCCCAGGGTAATCGTACTTCGGGCATCGGCGTGCAATTCAGCGAACTTGACAACGGCGCCACCAAGAACAAGATCGAGAATCACCTCGCCGCGGCCCTCAAGTCCGACCGCCAGACCCACACCATGTGAAGGTTAAATGCTGGTAGATTCCCACTGTCATCTCGACCTGCTGGACCTGGAACAGTGCGGCGGTTCCCTGGACGCCGTGCTGGAAAACGCCAGCGCGGCCGGCATCGAACACTTGCTGTGTATCTCGGTCAACCGCGGCAACGTGGCCACCGTGCGCGCTATCGCCGAACGCTATCCCCAGGTATCCGCCAGTGCCGGCATCCATCCCAACGAAGAGAGCGGTCCCGATGACGTGTCCGTGGATGATCTCCTGGCCTGGGCGGACCACCCGGAGGTGGTGGCCATCGGTGAGACGGGGCTGGATTACTTCCGCAGCGAAGGTGACCTGGAATGGCAGCGTGACCGCTTCCGCCGCCATATCCGCGCGGCCCGGGAGACGGGCAAGCCCCTGATCATCCACTGCCGCCAGGCGGCCGCGGACACCCTGCGCCTGCTCAAAGAAGAAAATGCTTATGAGGTAGGCGGCGTAATGCATTGTTTTGCCGAGGATTTGGATACTGCGAAGCAGTCCATGGACCTGGGCTTCATGATATCCTTCTCGGGCATCGTCACCTTCAAGAATGCCCGGGAACTGCAGGCGGTCGCCCAAGAGGTGCCCCTCGACGCCATGCTGGTGGAAACGGATTCGCCGTGGCTCGCTCCCACGCCCCATCGCGGCAAGACCAACCAGCCCGCCTATACCCGCCACGTCGCGGAAACGGTGGCGTCCCTGCGGGGCATCGGGCTGGACGAACTCGCGGCGGCCACCACGGACAACTTCTTCCGGCTCTTCCCAAAACCCTGAGAAAGCCATCCTCTTGCCCCCTGGACCACACCGGATCTTAATTAGATCTGCAATATAGTCTCTCACGGAGGCACGGAGGCACTGAGAAAGACAGATGCCTGGGCCTGAATGGCGGCCTCGGCGAGAGACCCCCGTTCCGCATCACCATACGGAAAGCAATACGCTCTTGTCTTGGTTCTCCGTGCCTCCGTGCCTCCGTGAGAGATAAATGCTTTGGCGTTCATCGGGCGCCACAGTCGCGGGACAAGCGGGCCACCCGTTCCATGGCCTCCTCCATGGCACTCTCCGGGGTGTAGAAATGGGGTGACAAGCGCACGCCCCCGGCGCGTTGGGCACACAACACGTCGGCGGCCATGAGGCGCCGGTACAGACAGGGGGCGTCCACGGCCGCGATGCCGAAGGTCACGATACCGGCGAGGCGCCCGGGATCCGTTCGCGTCACCAGGAATCCTCCTGGGATTTCATTAATTTTTTCAATCAGATAATTAACCTTTCTCGAAATGTTCTCGGAAATGACGGCAAGCCCGGTCTCCAGGATCAGGTCCACGCTCGCCGCCAGGGCGTGCACCGCCGTCATGTTGGGGCTGCCACACTCGAAGCGTCGGGCCGTGGTGGCTGGCCGCCAGTCGAGACGGTCGAAGTCACCCATATCCTCCAACATGTGCCAGCCGAACTGGGTCAGGTCCAGGCGTTCCCGCAACTCGGGGCGGCAATAGAAGACCCCCAGGCCCTCGGGGCCGAGCAGCCACTTGTGGCCGTCGGCGGCGAGGAAATCCAGCCCCATGTCCCGCACATCCAGGGGCAGGGCACCGAGTTGCTGGATGGCATCCACGCACAGCAGGATCTGGCGCCGGCGGCAGGCCGCCGCCAGACGGGGCAGATCCATCCGGAACCCATCGGCATACTGCACCGCGCTGACGGCGAGGATGCGAGTGTGGTCATCGCAGGCCTCGATCAGGGCACCTTCCGCATCCTCGGCGCGCCGGATATCCACGGCCCGGGCCTCCACGCCGCGGGATACCAGGGATCCCCAGACGACTCGATTGGACGGGAACTCGTGCAGGGGATGGACCACGTTGTCGCCGGCCCGCCAGGGGTACCCGTAGGCCACGAAGGAGAGGGCCTCGGAGGTGCTCTTCACCAGGGCGATGTCGTCCGCCGAGCCGGCGTTGATGAGCCGGGCCAGAGACTCGCGCAGGTGGGTCTCCGTCTGCAGCCAGCGGGGATAGTCGCGAGAGCCCTGGCTCAGATTCTCCGCGGCGAAATCCACCACCGCGTCATGGGCGCACCGGGGCCACGGGGAGACACCGGCGTGGTTCAGATGAACGAGGCCGGGACGAAGGGGAAACTGGTCATGCCACACCGGCGGCTCCTGGGGGTTGGACAGCGTTTCGGGGGCAAACTATCAGGGTGGACCCGGGGGACGCAAAGCCCGGAACCAAGAACCGCACCGCGGTCTCTCAGGGGCGCTGGTCGCGGAAGCGCGGGGCCACCTCGATACAGGCGACCACCAGACGGTCATCGAAGAGCACGCCCCGGGCATCGCTGATGATGGCGAGGGCGGATTCCAGGGAGCGTGCCGGACAATAGGGCCTGTGAGATACGATGGCGTTCAGGGTATCCGCGATGCCCAGGATCTGGGCCCCCAGGGCGATGGCGTCACCGCGCAGTCCCTGGGGATAACCGGAGCCATCGATGCGTTCGTGATGCTGAAAGACCATATCCCGAACGGGCCATGGAAACTCAATATCATCAAGTATTTGCGCACCGATCCTCGCGTGAGTTTTTATGAGCTCGTATTCCTCGTCGCTGAGGGCCGAGGTCTTGTTGAGGATGGAGCCTGGGATGCCGATCTTGCCGATGTCATGGAGGTTGCCCGCCACCCGGATCCCCTCGAGTTCGTGACTGGACAACCCGATCTGCTGGCCGATGCTGCGCGCCAGGGCCGAGACATGGGCCTGGTGATTGGCCGTATAGGCGTCACGAAAGGCGATGGCCTTGGACATGCCGTGCATGGCCTGCAACAGGGCGCGTCCCACGTGCTCGTCGAATTCTTTCAAGGGCGGATCCCCGACATGGAAGGGGCCAGGACATTCCCGGCACCCGGAAACCACTTACAGCGGCCGACCGCGCCCCTTACTTTATTGCGCATAATGTATATTATGTTAAATAATAGCCATTCCAGCGTACTCCCGCGGCCATGGGTTCCGCCATGGGTTCCAGCTTGCCGCAAGCTGCGGCAGTTCCTATCGCGCCCCTCTATGTTGCCCTGACCATGTGCCCTGGACATGGGCTCACGGACTCACCCGGAGTCATCCCAGCAGCAGGCGCCGCATCTCGCTGATCTCCTTCTTGGCATCCTCGAGGATCTTGAGCTGCTGACTCTCGGTGAGGTCACCGAGGCTCAGTTTCCTGTAGGCTGGGACCAGTTCCATGGGTGGCGCCCCGAGGGCCTCGGCATCGCCGCCCATGCAGTGCAGGTTCGCCACGATCACGAGGTCGCACAAGTCATGTTCGGGGCTGTCGTCCCGGTACCAGACATAGGCCTCGCGGGCGACGTTCACCAGGTCGGTACTGAAGCCCCACTTCTCCAGCACCATGGCCCCCACCTGCCCCCTCAGCTTCACCACCACCTCCTCCAGCCCCTTGGCGTTCCCGGCCAGGGCCTCGCAGGTATCCGCCTGTTGCAGGAGAGTCGCGGTGCCGATGTCATGCAGCAGGCCCGCGAGCAGCGCGTGTTCCGGCTCGTAGAGCCGGGTCAGGCGCGCGAGGATGAAACTCACGGCGGCCACCATGGTGCTGTGCTGCCACACCTTGAGGATGCGCTGCTTGACCATGGCGTGCTCGGTATTGAACAGATGCTGAAGGGTGAAGCTGGTGACCAGATCCCGTGTCACACTGAGGCCGAGGCGCACCAGGGCATCCCGAATATTGCCCACCGGTGAGGCTCCGGCATAGAGGGCGCTGTTGGCCACCCGTACCAGGCGCGCTACGAGCGCAGGATCCGCCTGGATGATGCGCGCCACCATGGGAATATCCACCTCGGGCTGCTCCACGGCCTTGCGCACACGCAGGCTGATCTCGGGGATCTGAGGGATATCCAGTTTGTCGTCGATGTAATCCTGATAGATGCGGAACAACAGGCGGTTATCCGGCTCCTCGTCATCCGCGTGGAGTTCGTCTATGGCGTAATCCTCCGGTTCATCGGCGCGCTGGAGCACGCTCAGGAGGTCCGCATCCACCTTGAGGCAGCGTACGGGCGACAACGACGTCGCCGAGAGCCTGCCGGGGTGGCCGGCGCCCAATGGTTGCAGGGCGGCGGCTTCGCCGGCCCGCAGGTTGAAGCCGGTGCCGTCGGGACGTTCCAAGCGCAGGGAGCCGGCGAGCAGGAAGAAGGTCTCCGGTCGCGTATCGCGCAGGGTGAACAGCGGCTTGCCCCGTGCGGCTCCGGTGATCACCGTCGCGTTACGTTTGAGTTCGTGCAATGCCTCCGCCGAGAGACTTCGGAGGGCCGGAAAGCGCTGCAGCTCACTGTCATCGACCGCTGTCATCACCAAAAAGTACCGTCAATCGTGTGAGTGGTACGCCACGCAGGGAATCGAGACCATGACCCTGATGGCGCCGGCGAAATGGAATCCCTTTCCTAACCTTAGCGTCTGGTGCGAAAAATAGTTTAAGGGCTTGAGCTTTGGGCTCGAATCACATGCATAGCAAGAGTTTTTCGTTCGTTGAGCGTCGAAGCGCGAAGGGTCTCCCACAAAGACGCCGGCACGCCAGGGGGTATCAGCCGGGTGCTGATGAGTCTGCGATTAAACAAATTCGGAAAGGCGCTGATTTCCTTGTCGTTGTCATCCCTCTAGGTTACAGTTGTAATTCATGTTGCTCAAGCCGCCCGCTATAATCATTCAATCTCGCGGCAGGCCTGCCTTGCCCGCATTGCCATCAGCACATAAGGATTTCATCTCATGAGGGCCATTCCCAGATCCCTGTCGGACGTCGGCGCCCTGCTCGGCACCGCCCTGTTGGCCCTCCTGGTCACGGGATGCGCCACCGCCCCGGAACACGTCGACCCCCGTGATCCCTGGGAAGGGTTCAACCGCTCGGTACACGCCTTCAACACCGACTTCGACCGCGGCATCGGCAAGCCTCTGGCCGAGACCTACAAGCTCGTGACCCCCGAGCCCGTTGACACGGCGGTCACCAACTTCTTCGGCAACATCGGCGACCTGCTGGTTCTGATAAACAACCTCCTCCAGGGCAAGCCGGGAGACGCGGCCTCGGACGGCGGGCGGGTACTGATGAATACCACGTTCGGCATCCTGGGGTTCATCGACGTGGCGAGCAGCGTGGGCCTCGAGGCCCACAACGAGGATTTCGGCCAGACCTTCGGCGTGTGGGGTATAGAGCCCGGGCCTTATGTGGTCCTGCCCTTCCTCGGTCCTCACACGGTCCGGGACGCCGTAGGATGGTATGTCGGTTTCGAGGTGGACGACTATTGGGAGTTCAAGGACCGGGATACCCGCCGGGCACTGCTTGCACTGGAACTCGTCGACATGCGCGCCGACCTGATGCGCACCACCAATATCGTGGAGACCGCGGCCCTGGACCAGTATGCCTTCATTCGTGACGCCTACCTGCAACGGCGCCAATTCCTCATTTACGACGGCGACCCGCCCGAACAGAACGACTACGACTACGACTACGAGGACGTCACCCCCGCCGCGGCACCCATGAGCCCCTGAGGCGACCCTGTTGCGCTCCTGACCGACATCTCGGGCGGGTTCACCGTCCGGCCGTCACCCTTGCTCATCCCTACATCAACCTGTTGGGGGCTTCATCGGTGAGCCTCATGACGCGCTGGACGATGGCCAACGCGTCACGGGCGAACCCCTCGATATCCCGCCACTCGGGGTTGGGGCCGAGAACCTTTTCCCCGTCCTCCGACCTGACGGTGATGACAGTGGCCTTCATATCGTCCTCGGTGACCACCTCTTCAGAGATGACATAGAGTACCGGGTCCTCCACACCCTCCGGGACGAGGGCGAGAATGAAGAAATAGCTGTTCTCATCGGGGCTCTCGATGTCCCCCAGGATGACGGCCTGAAAGGTGCCGATGTGATAACGCCGTTCGGGAAGCGCCGTGTTTATCTGTGGTCTTTCCATTCCTCTCCTCGTGGTTGCGCGGCCTGCAGGGCGGCGTCAGCCGGTGTCGGCCAAGGTGGTTTCAAAGCGAAAACACGTCGAGGATAATGCATCGCCCCGGGGCCTTCGACCCCAGACTTTTGATGAAAAACGGCATGTGGAACTTGGGGAGGCGCGATATCCCAAACCGTCTGGGAATGGTTATGGTGGTCGTCATCGCCCTCCTCCTCGGGACGTGGGGCGCGGGGGCGAGCAGTGATGAGGCGGGGCGCCGTCAGGCCTTCGAGGAGGTGGAGGCCAGGGTAAAAATGGGCGTGGCTACTACCCAAGAGGTGGAATCCCTGCGGGACCATCCCCTCTATCCCTATCTGGTATACGAGGCACTGACGCGACGCCCGCGGCTCGCCGATGCCCCCGCGGTGGCAACCTTCCTTGCGGACCATGCCGACACGCCCCTGGCCTCGAGGCTGCGCTCGCAGTGGTTGAGATGGCTCTATCGGCGCGGGGCGTGGGAGACCTTTCTCGAGTTCTTCGAACCCACCGGTTATACGGCCATGGCCTGTCGCCACCTCCACGCCCTGGCGGAGAGTGGTGACGAGGACGCGGCCCTGGCCCGGGCCCCCGAGGTATGGTTGGCGGGGCAGTCCCAGCCGGACGAATGCGACCCGGTGTTCGCCCTGATGGAAGGCCGCGGACACCTCACCCCTGAACTGGTGTGGCGGCGTATCGGCCTCGCCATGGAGGCGGGAAGACCGAGCCTGGCCACCTATCTGAAACGTTTCCTGCCCGCGGCGGATCAGCCCTGGGTGGACCTGTGGATCGCGGTCCGGCGGCGGCCGGAGACCATCCTCGAGGACCGCCGACTCCACGCCGATCATGAACAGGCCCGCGAGATCGTCGTCTATGGAATCGGCCGTTGGGTCCGGCGCTCCCCCTCGGCGGCGGCACGGGCCTGGTTACAGATCCGTGACCGGCATGCGTTTTCCCCGGCCCAGGGGTCGGCGGTAGCGAGGACCCTGGGTCTGTATCTCTATCGCCGACATCCCCATGAGGCCATGGAATGGCTGGCGCGGGTGACGGAGGAGACCGCCGACGAGCAGGTGCACCGGGCCCGCACCATGGGCCACGCCAAACTGGATGACTGGCAAGGCGTCCTCGAGTGGCTGGACGCCCGCGGCCCCGGCGAGGAGGCCAGCGGTCGCTGGCGCTACTGGCGGGCCCGAGCCCTCGAGGCCACGGGGAATGGCGAGGCCGCTCGCGAACTCTATAGCGAGATCGCCCGACTGCGCAGTTTTTATGGTTTTCTGGCCGCCGACCGGCTGGAGCAACCATACCGCCTCAACCATCGTGGACTCGAGCCCGCCGCGGCAACCGCCGCCCGCGTGCGTGCCCTGCCGGCCCTGGCCCGTATCCGCGAACTCTATGCCCTCGGCCGGGATCTTGATGCCCGGCGGGAGTGGCACCATCTGCGCACCCATCTCGACCGGGATGAACTGGAGGCCCTGGCGGCGGTGGCCCACGAGCAGGGGCGCCATTTTCACGCCATTCTCGCCCTCGGCCGCAGCGAGTCCTGGGATTACCTGGACGTGCGCTTTCCCCTGCCCCATCGCGACGTGGTGATGGCCAGGGCCGAGGCCCAGGGGCTCGATCCGGCGTGGGTCTTTGCCGTGGCGCGCCAGGAGAGTGCCTTCGCGCCCGAGGCCCGTTCCCCCAAGGGGGCCCTCGGCCTCATGCAACTGCTGCCCGGCACCGCCCGCAGCGTGGCCCGAGACCTGAAGAGCCGGGCGAGCAGCCGTGACCTCTTCGACGTGGACAACAACATCGCCCTGGGCGCGGCCTACCTGCGCGGTCTGATGGAACGCTTCGACGACCATGCCGTACTGGCCACGGCGGCATACAACGCGGGCCCCCATCGGGTCCGGTCCTGGCTGCCCGAGGCACAGCCGTTGGCGGCCGACATCTGGGTGGAGGACATCCCCTTCTACGAGACCCGTAAATACGTCAAGCGGGTCTTCAGCTACACCGCCATCTACCAGACCTTTCTGGATGCCACCCCCACGCGCCTGAGCGCCCGCATGCCCCCGGTGCCACCGTCCGGGACGGCGCGCTGATACCCACCACCGACAGAACGCATAGGATAGCCCCCGCTGTCACAGTGAACGGATCTCAGACGAACACCAAGGCCGCGACGTCACGGTAATGGGCCGCGAAATTAACCGTCAGCCCGACTTTAAGATAATCCGGTAATTCATTGAAATCACTTTCATTCGCCTTGGGCAGAATGAGATGTTTGGTACCAGAGCGGCGGGCCGCGATGACCTTCTCCCGGATCCCCCCCACAGGCAGCACCTTGCCGGTGAGGGTGAGTTCGCCGGTCATGGCCAGGGAACGCCGGGGACGGCGGCCGAGGGCCAGGGACAACAGGGCGCTGGCCATGGTGATGCCGGCGCTGGGTCCGTCCTTGGGCGTCGCGCCCTCGGGCACGTGGAGGTGAATGAAGGCGTCATCGAAGAAGGTCTCCTGACCGCCGAAGGCCTTTACATGGGAGGCCACGTAACTGTAGGCGATCTCCGCCGACTCCCGCATCACGTCCCCCAACTGGCCCGTGAGCTTGAAGGCGCGGTTCTTGGAGTGCACCCGGGTCGCCTCCACGTTGAGGGTGGCGCCCCCCATGGGGGTCCAGGCCAGGCCGGTGATGACGCCCACCCCATACATGGCCTCCTCCTTCTGGAACACCGGCTGCCCGAGATAATCGGGGATGTCCCGCTCGCTCACGCTGAGCGCCTTCACCTTGGCCTTGCCGCGGCTGTCCACCAGTTTCACCACCGCCTTACGCACGATGCGGCCCAGTTGTTTCTCCAGCCCCCGCACCCCCGCTTCGCGGGCGTAGCCCTCGATGACCCGGCGGATGGCGGCATCGGTGATCTTCAATTGGGCGCGTTTCAGGCCCACCCGCTCCAGCTGGCGGGGCCACAGATGATGTTTGGCGATGTCCAGCTTCTCCGCGGTGATGTAGCCCGACAGGCGGATGGTCTCCATACGATCCAGCAAAGCCTTGGGGATGGTGTCCAGCTGGTTGGCGGTACAGATGAACAGCACCTTGGACAGGTCATAGCGCACGTCCAGGTAGTGGTCCAGGAAGTTGTCGTTCTGCTCCGGATCCAGCACCTCCAGGAGGGCCGATGCCGGGTCCCCCTGGAAGGAGGCGCCGATCTTGTCAATCTCGTCCAGCATGATCACCGGATTGCTGGTCCGCGTCTCCTTGAGGGCCTGGATGACCTTGCCCGGCATGGCACCGATGTAGGTGCGCCGGTGACCTTTGATCTCCGCCTCGTCGCGCATGCCGCCGACGGAGAAGCGATAGAACTTGCGGCCCAGGGCATCGGCGATGGAATGCCCGATGGAGGTCTTGCCCACACCCGGCGGCCCCACCAGCAGCAGGATGGAGCCCGCCACGGTGCCCTTCAGCACGCCCACCGCCAGGAACTCGATGATGCGATCCTTCACATCGCTAAGACCATCATGGTCACGGTCCAGGATCCCCCGGGCCCGCTTGAGATCGACGCGATCCTTGGTGTAAACGCCCCAGGGCAGGCTGGTCAGACTGTCCAGGTAGTTGCGGGTCACGCCGTACTCCGGCGAGCCGGCCTCCAGCACGGACAGCTTGTTCATCTCCTCCGTGATCCGTTCCTCCACCGGGGCGGGTATATCCAACTCCTCAAGGCGCTCGCGGAAACGGTCGAGTTCGGCCGTCTTGTCGTCCTTGGCCATGCCGAGTTCCTGTTGGATGGCCTTGAGCTGTTCGCGCAGGAAGAACTCCCGCTGCTGGCGGGACACCTTCTCCTCCACCTGTTCGCGGATCTCCGTCTGCACCCGGGCCACCTCCACCTCTTTTTTCAAGAGCAGGAGTACCTTTTCCATGCGCCGGTGCAGGTTGCGGGTCTCCAGCACGTCCTGCAACTCGTCGCGGGAGGCGGTGGTCAGGGTCGCCGCGAAATCCGTCAGGGGCGAAGAGTCGGTGGGCTTGAAGCGGTTCAGGAAGAACTTGAGTTCCTCGCTGTAGAGGGGATTCAGGGGCAACAACTCCTTGATGGTGTTGATGATGGCCATACCATAGGCCCGCATCTCGTCCTTGTTCCCACTCTCCTCGTCATCGAGATACTCCACGCGGGCCACGTAGGGCCGTTCCCGGGACAACCATTCGACGATGCGATAGCGCTTGATGCCTTCCGCCACGAACTGCAGCTGCCCACCGTGCTGCATGGGTTCATGAACCCGCACCGCGGTGCCCACCTCGGCGAATTCCTGCGGGTCGTGGTGCTTGTTCTCGTTGCGATCCCCCATCACCAGCCCCGCCAGGTGGTGCGCGGTGTCGCCTACCCGACGCATGCTCTCGAGCCAAGGCTCGGCATCGAGGATGATGGGCAGGGTCTGGGGTGGAAAGAAGGGGCGGTCCGACAGGGGCAGGATGATAAGGGTTTCGGGAAGGATCTCGGTGGCCACCGCCAGCTCCGAGCGGGATGGCGGGTGCTGGGTGGCTTCCTCTTCTTCCGGGATCACTTCGACGTCGTCATTCATGGGTGGCTTCCTGGTGTCTTGGTGTGTTGCAGGTCCGGAGCGCAACAGCCTTCCCCCGGGACCGGTCCGTGTCTCGTGATATGAGGGTCGGGGCGGTGAATGCAATGGCAGCCACGCCTCCGGCCGCCCGTGCGGTCAAGCCTTCGAGGCTAGGGTACGCGCCGGGGTGCGACCATAATCCCACTGGTTTATTAGTGATTACTTGACCGCTTGGGCGGATCCTTATAGCCTCTTGAAAGCCAGTCTCATCAATCCCCCATCCACCGTCCCGGTCAAGCCGGGGAATACGTTGTTCCTGATAAATTTCTGATTCAGGGATACCCACTATCCCCAACGTGCCGGGCCATCAGGAGTGAAAACGTGGCAACTGTTGCACTTACAGAAGAGAATTTCAGGGACACCATCGATAACAATGGCATCGTCCTGGTCGATTTCTGGGCATCGTGGTGTGGTCCCTGCAAGATGTTCGAGCCCATCTTCGAAGAGGCCTCGGACAAGTATACCGACGTGGTCTTCGGCAAGGTCAATACCGAAGAGCAGCAGCAGCTCGCGGCTATGTTTCAGGTGCGTTCCATTCCTACCCTCATGATTTTTCGCGACCAGATCGTCATCTTCTCCCAGCCCGGCATGCTGCCGGCAGCGGCCCTGGATGAGATCATCCAGAAGGCCAAGGATCTGGACATGGATCAGGTGCGGGAGGAGATCGCGAAGCAGCAGGCTGCCAGCAACGACGCCTGAGCAACCCCGTCAGCCGAGAGCCGGACCGGTCTTTACAGCTGTTCGTGCCTGGCGCAGCATGTCCATGACATCCGCCCCGGAAATACTCTTCGAGGGTGGAGTCGTCAGGCTCGCCCGTGAATGGCTCGAAGTCCCCGATGGCCGCCTCGTCGCCACCGAGGTGGTGCGGCATCCGGGAGGCGCCGTCGCCCTGCCCTTTGATGATGGCGGGGACGATGGCGGCCGTGTTCTTCTGCTCCGGCAGTACCGTCCCTGCATCGGCACCTGGCTGTGGGAACTGCCCGCCGGCAAGCTCGATCCCGGCGAGTCTCCCGAGGACACCGCGCGCCGGGAACTAGCGGAAGAAGCGGGCCTGGTAGCGCGGTCGTGGCGCAAGCTGGGCGAGGTCGTCACGGCCCCCGGTTTTTGCGATGAGGTGCTCCATCTCTACCTGGCCCGGGACCTGACCCTGGTGGCTGCCGACACCGAGGACGACGAGTACATCGAGACCCACTGGATGGGGCTGGACCAGGCCTTGGCCCTCGCCGACAGTGGTGAGATCCGGGATGCCAAGACCCTCGTGGCCCTGTATCGTTGCCGGGGGTTCGGCGACCCGGGGGAACGGCGCGGCGCTTAACGCTCCAAGGGCAGGAAGAGATGCCCCTGATGCAGGCAATAGCCCAACCAACGCTGCAAAAACCGGTTGAGTTCCCATTTGACCTCGAGGGGGCTGGGATCCGGGCGACGCCAGCACCGGTGATGCACATGACGCCGCAGACGCCCGCTGGTGGCCTCCGCGACCCTTGCATCCCGATAGAGACGAATATGGAGATTGGGCTCGTAGAGGGGAGCGCCCTCCTCGTCCGCCAAGGCGTAGGTCAATACCAGGTCCGTGGTGAAACGGTGGCGATGCTCCACATGTAGATGAAGGTCCAGGGCCCCGGCCACCGAAGACACGGCATGGTCCGGCAGACCATCCAGATCAGGCACCAGCCGCTGCAGCCGCAGATAGCTCGTTTCCTGAAGATCGAGCAGGCTGGCCAGGGTGCGCGGCTGGCAGCCCGTCAGTTTGATCTTGGTGGGTGAACTCAGCATCGGGCAGATACTAGCACACAACCCAAGAGCCGCTTTCCACTTTGCCAAGGTCCATGGAACACCCTTATCAACTCATCCTGCTGGCCCTGTCATGGCTCGTCTACTTCGCCATCCATTCCCTCCTCGCCTCCCTGTGGATGAAGGGGGGGGTGGCCACCCGCTGGCCTCGCGCCATGGGCATCTACAGGCTGGGCTTCAACGTCGTGGCGGTGCTGTTGCTGCTGCCGCCGTTATGGCTGACCCTGACCTGGCCGGGACCCTGGCTGTGGCGCTGGGAGGGCTGGGCCTTCTATGGGGCCAACGGTCTCGCCGCCGCCGCCGCCGGCCTGTTCCTGTGGTCCCTGCGTTACTACGATGGTGCCGAGTTCCTGGGCACCCGCCAGCTGCGAGACGGGGCCGAAGGGATCGAGGACCAGGAGTCCTTGAAGATCTCCCCTCTGCACCGCTACGTGCGCCATCCCTGGTATACCCTGGGTCTGGTGATCCTGTGGACCCGGGACATGGACGCCGCCATGCTCCTCGGCGCGGTCGTCATCACCGCCTATTTCGTGGTGGGCTCGCGGCTGGAGGAGCGCAAACTGCGGGTCTACCACGGACGGGCCTACGAGGAGTTCATGCGCCGGGTGCCGGGCCTGGTGCCGCGCCCCTGGCGCCGCCTGTCCCGGGACGAGGCGGCGCGCCTGGAGGCCATGGGACGGGACGGTTGAGGGCGCCGTATCAGCTGCGGATGGGACCGAGGAGCAGCGACTTGGCCTTGATCTCCGAGGGCCGGGGCAGGCCCATGAGGTGCAGAATCGTCGGGGTGATGTTGGCGAGGCCACAGCCGATGGCCAGTCGCCACGCCACCTCGTCCACGATGAGGCAGGGCACGGGATAGACGGAATGCTGGGTCTGGGGCTCGCCGCTGATGGGGTCCACCATCTCGTCGCAGTTGCCATGATCGGCCGTCAGGATGATGGAGTAGCCGTGCTCCCGCGCCACGTCCATGAGCCGGCCCACCTCGCGGTCCATGGTCTCCACTGCCTGCAGGATGGCACTGCGCACCGCCGTATGACCTACCATGTCGCCGTTGGCGAAGTTCACCACCAGGAAGGCATATTCGTCCTCACGGATGGCCTCGATGACCGCGTCCGCGACCTCGCGGGCGCTCATGTCGGGGGCCAGATCATAGGTGGATACCTTGGGTGAAGGGACGATGAGACGGTCCTCCCCGGGGTAGGGATCGCCGCGCCCACCGTTGAAGAAATAGGTCACATGGGCGTATTTCTCCGTCTCTGCACAATGGAACTGCTTGAGACCGGTACCGCTGATGATCTGCCCCAGGGTGACGGCGGGTTTCTCCTGCTCGAAGGCATAAGGCAAGCCGAACCACTTGTCGTATTCGGTCATGCAGGTCACCGGCACGGGCTCGTAAGCTCCCCGCGGGAATTCCCCGAACTTCGGATCGAACAGGGCGGAGACCAACTGCCGCGGGCGGTCCTTGCGGAAGTTGAAGAGTATGACCTCGTCGTCCCCGGTGAAGGGGGAGCCGCCGTCGATGACCGCCGGCGAGATGAATTCATCGTTCACACCCGACTCGTAGGACTGTTCGATGGCCTCCCGGGCCGATCCGGCGGCGCCGCCCTCGCCGCGTACGATGGCCCGCCACGCCAGGGCCGTGCGCTCCCAGCGATGGTCACGGTCCATGGCGTAATAGCGCCCGCTCACCGTGGCGATGCTGCCGCCGCACACCTCGAGGGCCTTGTCCACCGACTCGAGGTATTCCAGGGCGGCCTTGGGGGGCGTGTCGCGGCCGTCGGTGATCATGTGCACCACCGGCCGCACGCCGTAGCGATTACACATGTCGATGAGGGTGGTGAGATGGCGCACATGGCTGTGGACCCCGCCATCCGACACCATGCCGACGAGATGCAGGGGACGCCCGGCGGCGGCGGCACGCTTCATGGGCTCCACCAGCACGGGGTTGCCATGGAATGAGCCGTCGGCGATGGCGTCGTCGATGCGCACCAGGTCCTGGCGGATCACCATGCCCGAGCCGATGGCCATGTGGCCCACCTCGGAGTTCCCCATCTGGCCGTCGGGCAGCCCGGCCGCGCGCCCCGACGCCTGCAACAGGGTGTGGGGATAGCGGCAGAAATACTCGTCGAAGCGAGGCGTATTGGCCTCCGCCACCGCGTTGTTGGTCTTGGACGGGTTGACGCCGAAGCCGTCCAGAATGATCAGCAGTACCGGCCTGCGGGGTGCGCCGTTGTCGTCAACCATAGAAAGTCCATCGGATTGGGTTCATGGGGTGGCAGCGTCAGTGTGACTCATTCTCCGGGGCCCTTTCTTTCGCGCCCCGCTCGCTGCCATTAGAATAGCGTCATTATCCAATACCGGAGAACGACATGGCACGTACGTATTCCACAATGCTGGAATTGGGCACTCCCGCCCCGGATTTCAAGCTGCCCGACACCAGGGGCGATACCGTATCCTTGGCCGACTTCGCGGATCGTCCGGCGCTGCTGGTGATGTTCATCTGCAACCACTGCCCCTACGTGAAGCATCTGCGGGACGGGCTCGCGGCTTTCGGCCGGGAATATCAGGAGAAAGGCCTGGGCATCGTGGCCATCTCCGCCAATGATATCACCACTCACCCGGACGACAGTCCAGAGAAAATGGCGGAAGAGGCCGCCGCCGCCGGCTACACCTTTCCCTATCTCTATGACGAGACCCAGGCCGTGGCTCAGGCCTATCACGCCGCCTGCACCCCCGACTTCTTCCTGTTCGACGGCGATCACCGCCTGGTGTACCGCGGCCAGTTCGACGACAGTCGCCCCGGCAACGGCCGTCCCGTGACCGGGGCCGACCTGCGGGCCGCCGCCGACGCCGTATTGGCGGGCCGGCCGGTACCCGAAGGACAGATCCCCAGCATGGGCTGCAACATCAAGTGGCGGGCCGGCAACGAGCCGGAATACCACGCCGCCTGAAGGCGCCGGCCATGAACCATCTGCTGGCCGGCGCCATCTGCGCCTTCCTGGCCGTGGCCCTGGGCGCCTTCGGCGCCCACGGCTTGTCCCAACGCATCGACGCGGATCTGCTGGAGGTCTACCACACCGCCGTCGATTACCACATGTTCCACAGCCTCGGCCTGGTGGCCGTGGGTCTGCTCCAGCGCCACACCCCCTCGAGTGCGGCACGCTGGGCAGGGGCCTTGTTCCTCGCCGGCATCGTGGTGTTCTCCGGCAGTCTCTATGTGCTGGCCGTTTCGGGCGTGCGCCAACTGGGCATGGTGACGCCGGTGGGCGGTGTCGCCTTCCTGGCCGGCTGGATCGTCTTCGCCTTCGCCGCCCATGGCAAACGGGCCGGATCCTGAGCCCGCTTCAGGCCTTGATGCCCACCCCCCTGCGCAACAGCCACACCGCGATGAAGGCGAACACCCCGTTGAAGGCGATGATGACGGCCAGGGAAAAACCCACATCCACGTCGCTCGTACCCAACAGCGCGTAACGGAAGGCGTTCACCATATAGAGGATGGGGTTCAGGGCGGACACGTCCCGCCACAACGCCGGCAGGATCTCCACCGAGTAGAACACGCCCCCCAGGTAGGTCAGGGGTGTGAGGACGAAGGTGGGGATGATGGAGATGTCGTCGAAGGTCTTGGAGAACACCGCGTTGATAAACCCGCCGAGGGAGAACAGGCTGGCGGTGAGCAGCAGCACCAGGGCGGCCAGCCAGGGTTGCTCCACCCGCACCTCGGTGAAGGCCATGGCTACCGCGCCGACGATGAAGGCCACGACGATGCCCCGCGCGATGCCGCCGCTCACGTAGCCGGCGACGATGATCCACGGCCGGATGGGGGCGATGATCATCTCTTCCACGTAATGCTGGTGCTTGGTGCTGAAGAAGGAGGCCACCACGTTGCCGTAGGCGTTGGTGATCACCGCCATGAGGATGATGCCGGGGACGATGTAGTCCATGAAGGAGATCCCGTTCACCGGAGGCAGGTTCTTGCCCAGCAACTCGCCGAAGATGATGAAATACAGGCCCATGGTGATGGCCGGGGGCACCAGGGTCTGGATCCAGATGCGCATGAAGCGGACGATCTCCTTGATGAAGATGGTCCTGAAGGCGACCACTTCGGTATCCATGGGCAGGAGTGAACGCCGGTGCGCCATGGCTATTTTCCCACCAGCCCCATGAACAGCTCTTCCAGGCGGTTGGCCTTGTTGCGCAGGGTCTGCACCCGGATCCCCATGGCGTCCAGGCCGCGGAACACACCGTTGATATCGCGTTCGTTTTCCACGTCCACCTCCAGGGTGTGGGTATCCACCAGGCGCGTGGCATAGCCCTCCAGCTCAGGAGCCATGCCCAGGGCCTGATCCACGCTGAGGACGAAGGTCTCCCGGTGCAGCTTGCGCAGCAGGGTCGCCATGTCACCGTGCTCGATGATCACGCCGTTGTCGATGATGGCGACGCGCCGGCACAGGTTCTCCGCCTCTTCCAGATAGTGGGTGGTGAGGATGATGGTGGCGCCCTGGCGATTAGTCTCGCGCATGAAGCGCCACATGGATCGCCGGATCTCGATATCCACGCCGGCGGTGGGCTCGTCGAGGATGAGCAGCCGCGGTCGATGGACCAGGGACCGCGCGATCATGAGCCGGCGCTTCATGCCACCGGACAGGGTGCGCGCCACCGCGCGCCGCTTGTCCCACAGGCCGAGTTCCACCAGGGCCTCCTCCGCTCGTGCCCGCGCCTCGCGCCGGGGGATACCGTAGTAGCCCGCCTGATTGATGAGGATTTCCTCTACCGGCTCCCACACATTAAAATTGAACTCCTGGGGCACCAGCCCGATGCAGGCCCGCGCCGCCGCCCATTCCTTCTCGATATCGTGACCGAAGACCTCCACCGTACCCGATGTCCTGTTGACCAGGGAGCAGATGATGCCGATGGCCGTGGACTTGCCCGCCCCGTTGGGGCCCAACAGGGCGAAGAAGTCGCCCTCGGCCACTTCCAGATCGATACCCCGCACCGCCTCCACGCGGTTGCGGTAGATCTTCTTCAGTCCGGCGAGTTTGAGGGCGGGAACCACGATGTCTGAGTACCCATGGGCGGTGTGGATGAGGGGACGGGACTATACCGGGATCACCCTGCCCTCTCCAGGGCGGTACGGGATGGTAGCCGGGCCATGATGAAATACGGCGGCGAGGTGGTCTTCAGGACTGATGGTCCCCACGGTCTCCTGGAGATCGTGGACGAGCAGCTCATTCGTTCCCTGCACTTCGGCGATCCCACGCGCCAGAGCAGCATGCTGCATGCCCACCCCGCGGTGCTGGTGCTGCCCTATACTCAGTACATGCTGGCGACCCTGCTCTTCGACCCCCAACCACGCCGGGTGCTGCTGCTGGGCCTGGGGGGCGCCTCCCTGCCCCGCTTCTTCGCTCATCGGTTCCCTGCGGTCATCATGGACGTGGTGGAACTGCGGGACGATGTCATCGTGGCCGCCCGGCGTTTCTTCGGCCTGCCCGACTCGCCCCGCATCACCGTGCACCACGACGACTGTGCACGCTTCCTCGCCGACGCCGAGGCCGGCTACGGAGACTACGACCTGGTATTGATGGATATCTACGACGACCGGGGCATCGTCCCCCTGGTGGAGGACCGGACCTTCCTCGGCCATTTGGTTGGCCGCATGTCCGCGCACGGCATCCTGGCGGGCAATCTGTCACAACTGCAACGCCCCCTCCTGCGGGGCAGCCTCAGGGCCATACGGGAAACCTTCGGCGGCGATGTGCTGCGCCTGCCGGTACGCGATAAGGGCAACGAGATCGTCATCGCCACCACCCGGGCCACCCTGGATCCCACGGCCCCCGAAGCCGCCCGGCGGGCCGCCGGCCTAAAGGAACAACTGGGGCTCGACTTCCCCGCCTTCCTCGGCGCCATGGAGCCCTACCGCATCCCCCTGCTGGACCGCATCAAGGGGCGCCCGCGCCGGGGCAACCGCCGGCGCGGCTCGAAGTGAGCTCGCCCCGTTGACTCTCATGGCGATACGCGCCGCCCGAGATGATGAAAGAGGAGCGCGTATCGCCATGTTCGTTCCCTCACCCCATCCCTGTACTCCGGGCATCCTGCCCTTCGCCCTGCGGGCCGCGCCAAGGCGCGTTCAAATCCGTTCCCGACGGATTTGTCCCAGAGGGAGAGGGGGAGTTCGTGCTTCGCGACTTTCACGTTAAAGGGCCTCAGATGGCCCGCAGGCCGTAGTCCACGAAACGGATGTGAATGGCGGGTGCCAGCTCCAACTTGATGCCCGGGAAGTCCCGCAGCAGCTCCTTGGCCTCTTCCAGGGAACGGGGCCGGCGTTCCGCCAGCTCATCGAGATACTCGGGGGCCGCCAGCAGTTCCTCGAAGTCGATGGCCATGAGGGTGATGCGGGGGCCGTCCCGGTGGGTGGCGTCGGTCTCCAGTACCGTGCCCTCCACCTGCACCGCCATGGCCACCCGCAGCCCCTTGAACAGCTCCCCTAACTCGGCCCGCAGGGCCTCGGGACCGGGGCCACCGGGCCTGTCTTCGGGCGGCCGGGGCTCGACTTCCCTGCCGCCGCGATCCGGGAACATCACCGTCAACTCCGCCGGCGGGCCCGGCGAGAAGTCGAAGGTGATGTGCTCGGCGCCGCTCAGCCTTCGCGTGCCGGCGCCGGCTCCGGGAGCCAGATTGCCGGGATTCTGGTTGATGCGCAGGGCCCTCACATCATCGAAGGCGTAACGGGCCACGTAGCCTTCGGCATCGTCCCGGCGCCGCTCCTGCATGTCCACCAGCCGCACCCCCGGGCCCATGGCCTCGGCCCGCGCCGCCATATCCTCCTCATCGGGCATCACGAGACTACGCCGTTTTCCATCGCCCCCCAGCCCCTCGGTGAGGGCCCGCAGGGGCGCGACGAGGCGCTCGCTCACCATGACTTTCTGGGTCACGGTGCCGGAGCCGTCGGTCCGCACCTGGATCAGGGTGTCTACATCCACGCATCCACCGAGCAGCAGCACCCCAAGGGCCAGCAGCACAGACTTGAGTGCCATGGGCATCAACGGGCCTCCTGGGGTGCGGCGTCTGCCACGGACTCGTCCCCTCCGGCGTCGGCGTTACGCACCCGCGCCAGCTTCACATAGACGGCAGGCACGACGAACAGGGTGAACAGGGTGCCGATGCTGAGGCCCGTGGCAATCACGAGACCGATGTGAAAGCGACTCACCGCCCCCGGGCCCGAGGCCAGCAGCAGGGGCACCATGGCCATTACCAGGGCCGCGGTGGTCATGAGGATGGGACGCAAGCGGATGGCCGCGGCCCGCTCCACCGCCGCACGCCGGTCCAGATTCTCCTTCAACTGCAACTGGTTGGCGAACTCCACGATAAGAATACCGTTCTTGGCGATGACGCCGATGAGGGTAATCATCCCCACCTGGGTATAGATGTTGATGGTGGCGAAGCCGAGCGTCAGGAAGGCCATGGCCCCCGCAATGGACATGGGCACCGACACCAGGATGATGAAGGGGTCACGCCAGCTCTCGAACTGGGCGGCGAGCACCAGGTAGATCACCAGCAGGGACATGAAGAAGGTGACGACGAGGGCGCTGCCCTGCTGGGTGTACTGGCGGGACTGGCCGGTGTAGTCCCAGGTCACATTGGGGGGCAGGATCTGGCGGGCCTCGCCCTCCAGGTAGCCAAGGGCATCGCCCATGGATACCCCCGGCGCCATCACGCCCTCCACGATGATGGAGTTGAGCTGCTGGAACTGGGTGCGCTTGCTGGGCTCCACCGTGTGCTTCAGGGAGACGATGTTACCCAGGGACACCAGTTCCCCGGCGGCCGAGCGCACGTAGTAGTCATCCAGCTGCTGGGGGGTCAGGCGCTCTTCGCGGGCCACCTGGGGTATGACCTTGTAGCTGCGCTCCGCCAGGCTGAAGCGGTTGATATAGCCATCCCCCACCATGGTGGACAGGGCCTGCCCTATATGCGCCATATCGATGCCCAGGGCCCCGGCGCGGTCGCGGTCCACCACCAGGGTGGTGCGGGGGCGGCTCAACTCGATGCTCTTCTTGAGGAAGATGAAGTTGCCGCTGCCCATGCCGCGGCCGATGAGCTGGTCCGCCAAGCCCTGCAACTCCTCGTAGTCGGCGTCGGACACCAGCACGAACTGGAACGGCAGCCCCCGTCCCGCTCCCGGCAGGCTGGGGCGTGGGAACACCGCCATCTGGAAGCCCGCCACCGATTGCAGCTTGCCCTGGATCTCCGGCTGCACCTCCATCTGGGAGCGCTCGCGCTTGGAGGGCTGCTCCATCTTGAAGCCGCCGAAGGTCACCGTGGGATCGCCGCCGAAGCCCACCAGCAGGAAGCTCTCGTGGTACTCGGGCACGGACTCGAAGAGCTTCAGGGTCTCCCGGGCATAGACCGCGTTGTACTCGGTGGTGGCGGTCTGGGGCGCCACGGCCTGGAAGAACAGGATGCTCTGATCCTCCGTGGGGGCCAGCTCGTTGGGGGTGGTGACGAACATGAAATAAATGCTCACCAGCACCACGGCACCGAACAGCAGGATCACCGACGGGGTCTCCAGGGCACTGTGGAGGGCGCCCTGATAGCGGTCCGCCAGCCAGGTGAAGAAACGTTCCACCAACCTCTCGAAGCGCCCGGCGTTGCCGTGGGCCTTGAGGGTCATGGAGCTCAGCATGGGCGACAGGGTCAGGGCCACCACGCCGGAGATGAGCACCGCCCCGGCGAGGCTGAAGGCGAACTCGCTGAACAGGGTACCCACCAGGCCACCCATGAAGCCGATGGGCGCGTACACCGCCACCAGGGTGGTGGTCATGGCGATGATGGGCAGGGCGAGTTCCCGCGCGCCCATGATGGCGGCATCGAAGCCGCTGCGGCCCTCCTCGATGTGGCGATGGACGTTCTCCACCACCACGATGGCATCATCCACCACCAGACCGATGGCGAGCACCAGTGCCAGCAGGGTCAGCAGGTTGATGGAGTACCCCAGCATCAACATGAGAAAGGCGGCGCCGATGAGGGACAGGGGCACCGCCACCGCCGGGATGATGGCCGCCCGCACGGTGCCGAGGGACAGGAAGATCACCGCCAGCACGATGAGCACCGCCTCGCCCAGGGTCTTGAACACCTCCTTGATGGAGTCGCTGATGAAGACGCTGGCGTCGTACGGGATATGCACCTCGAGGCCCGTGGGGAGCTGGCTCCTGAGGTCCGGCAGCAGGCCCCGCACCCGGTCGGCCACGTTCAGGGGATTGGCCCCCGGGGCCTGCTCGATGCCCAGGAAGATGGCCGGGATGCCCTTGTACATGGTGGTGGTGTCGTAGTCCTCGGCCCCCAGCTCCACCTCGGCGATGTCCCGCAACCGCACCAGGGTGTCGCCGCGGGTGGCCACCACCAGGTTCTGGAAGTCCTCGACGTTGCCCACGTCGGTGGTAGCCGACAGGTCGATGGCCACGTTGTAGTCCTTGACCTTGCCCACCGCGGCCAGGAAGTTATTGCTGCGCAGCACCTCGGCCACCTCGGGGCCGCTGACATTCAGGGCCGCCATGCGCTCGGGGTCCAGCCACACCCGCATGGCGAAGGTCTTGTTGCCGATGAGTTCCGCCTTGGCCACCCCCTGCAGGGCCTGGAGTTTGGGCTGGGCCACCCGCAACAGATAATCGGTGATCTGGGACAGGGTCATGGTCTCGCTGTAGAAGGCCATGTACATCAGGGCCGTCGGATCGCCGGTGGAGACGTCGATCACCGGGTCCTCGGCCTCCGCCGGCAGGGTGTTGAGCTGGCTCGCCACCTTGGCCTGGATCTCCGCCACCGCGGCGTTGGGGTCGTAATTGAGGCGCATCTGGGCCTCGATGGTGGAGCGCCCCTGGACGCTGGTGGCCGACAGGTAGTCGATGCCGTCGGCCTCGGCGATGGCCTGTTGCAGGGGCGTGGTCACGAAGCCCTTGACCAGGGCGCCGTCGGCGCCGGGATAGGCGGTGGTGACGGTGATGACGGTGTCGCTGGTCTCCGGATACTGGCGGATCTCCAGCATGGTCAGGGAGCGCAGCCCGAGCACCAGGATGAGCAGGCTCAGGACGCTGGCGAGCACCGGACGGTGGATGAACAGATCGGTGAATCTCATTTGCCCAGGGGCTCCCCGCCCGGCATCACCTCGTTGTCTATCTCCACGGCCTGGCCGTTACGCAGCTTGACGTGGCCGGCCACCACGATGCGCTCTCCGGCCTCCAGGCCCTCCACCACCTCCACCTCCTTGGGCCGCACCGCCCCCGTGGTGATCTGGCGGCGCTCGGCCGTGAGCTGGCTGTCCTGTTCCTCGACCACGAACACCGAATCGCCATAGGGGGCGTAACTCACCGCGCCCCGGGGAATGGTGACCACGTCCGGCCGCGCCTCCAGCAGCACGGCAGTCTGGACGAACATGCCGGAGCGCAGGCGTCCCTCGGGGTTGTCCACGGTGGCTCGCAACCGCAGGGTGCGGGTGGCCACGTCCACGCCCGGATTGATGGCACTGATCTGCCCGACAAAGCGCTCTCCCCCCAGGGCCTCGGCGGTCACCGCCACTTGCCGGCCCACCGCGACCAGGCCCAGATGCCGCTCGGGCAGGGCGAAGTCCACGTAGATCGGGTCGAAGTCTTCCAAGGGCACGATGGCGACCCCCGGTTCCAGGAACTGGCCCACATCCACCAGACGGATGCCGAGGCGGCCGGAAAAGGGCGCCCGCACCTGCTTCTTGGCGATCTGGGCGCGCTTGACCGCCACCTGGGCGGTGGTGTTGTCCAGCTCCGCCTTGGCCTCGTCCACATCGGCCTCGGACACGGACTGGTCCGTCACCAGACGGCTGACGCGCCGGTAGCGAATGCGAGACAGCCGCTGCTCGGCCAACAGGCCCTCGAGCTCCGCTCGCTCGACGCTATCGTCCTGGGTCAGGAGCACGTCGCCCTCCTCCACCGCCTCACCGGATTCGAAGGCGATGTCGCGCACCACCCCCGCCAACTCCGCGGTGACGTCGATGCCGTTGGCGGACACCAGGGTGCCGATGGCGTTCAGCTCCGGCTGCCATGGGGAGCGTCCCACGGTGTGCACGGCCACAGTAGCGGGGGGCGGGCCCTGTTGCTGGGCCGCAGCCTGCTGCTGCTGGTAATGCTTCCAACCGAAGATGCCTCCGAATATCGCAGCGAGGAGTGCGAGGACCAGCAACAAACGAACGAACATGGGTTACACCTTGAGAGAGGACGCCGCCGACCGGCGACGGGCCGTTGATTTCCGTCTCCTGACGGTCCATGTCCTGCGGCTCCAATTGCCAGCGCCACGTGCCGGCGTCGCCCTATGGACCGGGATGATTTCTCCACGCTAGCAACATTCTATCTTTCTAGCAAGATAGTAAGATCGTGGCATTACGCGGATATTGCACCGCTTCACGAAGCAACCGATGACGCCCCATCAGTGATTGCAATATGGGGCCCCTGGTCGGTGCGTATGGCGGGGCGGGCGTGACTGCAATGTTATTGATCCAACTCAATGAGCGAATATTAACCCGACTATGCAAAGGGGTTAAGCTAGGACCGTAGTGAAGCGGTGCCTGAGCATGGGCAGGCGGCTTTGGCATGTTGACGGAACTCAATGTCTGGGGCGCCCTCGATGCTCAACATGATGGCGTGACGCCGATACCCGGCGTCTCGAATGAACAGGGAGGGCACGCTCGGGCATGACCCAGTGCCGGGTCGCGGCCCGCGGCAGGCATAGCGGGCGCGCGGGCCTGCCCTCGAGATCACTCGAAAAGGGAGGTAATCGTCATGAAGAAGTTTGCAGGCATACTAAGTGGAATCGCCCTCGCCGCCGCGCTGGCCTTGACCGCAGCCCCCGCCAGCGCATGGTGGGGCAATGGTTGGGGCGGCCCGTGGGGCGGTGGGCCCTGGTACGGTTATCCCTACCATGGTTACGGCTATCCCTATGGTGGCTACGGCTATCCCCACGGTGGCTATGGCTACCCCTATGGGGGATGGGGCCATCCCTATGGAGGCGGGGGCTACCCGGCCTGGGGCGCTCCCTATGGCTACGCGCCCACCGTGGTGCAGCCGCAGCAGCAGGCCACGGAATCCCAGAAGTAAGCCCAGAAGTAAGCCGTAGGGTCCAAGGCGATAAGACGGCGGCCTCGTGCCGCCGTTTTTATGCCCGCCGTCTTACCCGCGCGGGAGAGGTGGCTCTCCCACCCATGACCAGGGTCGGGTGACTAATAGGGCACCGGCGCCGGGTATTCCATCATCATCAGCCTCACGTCGGTACGGGGCGGTTGCAGCACCGCCGTCTCGTCGTACCAGCTGGCCGCGGGCAGACGCTCCTGCCGGTATGCCTCCCGTGCCGCCTCGACCGGCCCGGCCAGGGACGGGGCCGTCCACAGCAGGGCGGGCAACGCCTGCTCCTGCAACTCCAGCGCCTGCGCAAAGGCGCCCACCGCGGCAGCCACCAGGGCCTGGAGTTCCACGTGGGGTGGAACGAAGGCCTCCTGCACCAGCGCGTTGACCAGGCGGCGCGCCCGCTCCGAGTCCCGCAGCGTGGGGGGCTCGGCGAGCACCAGCAGGCGGATGAGGGCATAGCGCAGGGCCTGGTCCTCGGGATGGGCATCCACCATGGCCTCCAGCCGGGCCAGGGCCGCGGCGTCGATCATGCCGGCACGCTTGCGGGCCAGCAGCCCGTAGAGCCGGGCGGGCGGGATGTCGGGGTTGGCCTCCAGGGCGGCGGCGTAGTGGCGGGCGGCGGCCGCGTAGTCGCCGGCGGTATAGAGCCGGTTCGCGAGACAGAAGTGGGCACCGTAATGGGCGGGATCGAGTGCCAGCACCCGCCGGTAGCGCGCGACCGCCCGTTCCGTCTCGCCGCCATGCTCGCGCACCAGCGCGCTGAGGAATAACGCCAGGGTATGGTCAGGGGCGGCGGTGAGTGCGCTCTCCAGCTGGGCCCGAGCACTATCCGGATCGCCGGCAAGGAACAGCGCCCGGGCATGGCTCACGCGGGCATCGATGTTGTCCGGCTGGATCTCGAGGCCCCGGGCGAAGGCCGCGGCCGCGGCCGTGAAATCCCGCTCCCGGCCGGCCCGCAGGCCCTCCGCGAAGTGGCGTCGCGCACCCTGATCGAGGGCCGCCAGTTGTTCTGCCAGGGGGTCCTCGGCCGGCGGCAGGTGCCCGCCCCGGCGGGCCATGTGAGCGCGTGCCGCCGCATCCGCGCCCGTCGCCCGCAGGGCGCGGGCCAGGGGGTAGTGGGCCGCGTCGGCCTCCGGTGCCAGCTCCAGCACCTCTCGCAACCGCGGTATGGCGACCTCGGGGCGGCGCCGCAGGAGGTCGATCTGAGCCAGGTGGAGGAGGGCCCGGGGCCGCAGCCCTTCCACAGCCCCCGCGCGCTCCAGGGCGGCCGCCGCCTCATCGAGGCGGCCCAGCTCCAGCAGGCTCTCGCCGCGACGCAGACTCAGGGGCGGATAGTCGGGGCGCAGCGCGCGGGCCTTTTCCAGGCGCTCCAATGCCGTGGCATGACGGCCTGCGGTCGCCGCCAGGCGGGCCGCGTAGTAGGCCCAGCGGAAGCGCTCGGGCTCGAGGGTCATGGCGTTCCCGTAGCAGGCCTCCGCCGTGGTGGTGAGGCCGTGGACGTGGTAGAGGGCCCCGAGGCGGCCATAGGCCTCCCCCAGGGCATGGGCCGCGGCGTTCGCGTCATCCAGCAGGCGGGCCGTCGCCTCGCGCTGGTTGTCCATGGCCTCGCGGGCCGTGGGCTCGGCCCCCGAGAGATCGCTCTCGGCCACTGGTTCCAGGCGCTCACCCCAGGGGGACGGCAGTTCCGACAGGGCGTCGGCGAGGGCCGCCATGGGCAGCCAGCACAGCAGGAGCATGGCCTGCCACGGCGGCAGGCCCCTGCCGGCGACGGCGGCCACCCGTCGGTCGTTCCCAAAGGTGCGCCCGGCGGCCAACCTAGTCGGCCTCCGACCGTGGCTGGGCGGCGACCGCGCCGCCGGGATCCGAGCGGCGCCGGACCACCAGGGTGGTATCCACTGCCGGTACGGACACCTCCTGGCGAGCGCCGTCGGGCCAGATCACCACCAGGCGGTCCACCTGCCGGCTGGTGCCGAGGCCGAAGGTGACGGGTAACTCCACCTGGGACATGAAGCTGCGGGTGCGCGTCACCCGGCGGTACTGGGTAGTGCCGGCCGTGGTGAGTTCCAGGCGGGCGCCGATGGCGGCGCGGTTGGCGCCGCCATCCTCCAGCCGCACCCGCAGCCAGTGATGACCGCGGTCCTGAACATTGCGGAACAGGCGGGCCGCGCGGCCGTTCTGGACCACCACCAGGTCCAGGTCGCCATCGCCATCGATATCGCCGTAGGCGGCCCCGCGCCCTACCAGGGGCCGCGCCAGGTCACCGGCCTCGGCCACTGGCCGAAAGCGGTTGTCGCAGGCCGCGCCGCAGTTCCAGAACAGCTGGGGCGGTTGGGCGTAGTGCTGGCTCGGCTGGACCTTGTTGATCTCGTGCTCCAGGTGGCCGTTGGCCTGGAACAGATCCAGGCGGCCGTCGAGATCGGCATCGAAGAAAAACACCCCGAAGGTGAGTGCCAGCCGGGTATCCGCTCCCAGCCCCTCCAGCATGGCCTCGTCGGCGAAGGGTGCGCGACCGTCCGCGGTGACGAACAGGGAACTCATCTCGTTGGCGAAGTTGCCGATGACGATCCCCAGCTCGCCGTCGTTACGGAAATGCGCGGCATCGATTCCCATGGCACCGGTGGAGCGGCCGTTACGGTCATAGGCGATGCCCTCGAACTCGCCCACCTCCTCGAAGGTACCGTCGCCGCGGTTGCGGTAGAGAAAATTGCGCACGGTGTCGTTGGCCACCGCCAGGTCCGGCCGGCCGTCACCGTCGTAGTCCACCACCACCACCCCCAGGCCCTTGCCCACCGGGGTGCCTGAAACCCGATCCTTCACCTCGATGCCGGCTTCCCGGGACACATCCCGAAAGGTCCCGTCACCCTCGTTACGGAACAGACGGTTGTCGGCGCCCACAAAGTGGTTAGGGGCACCGTAGGCCCGCCCCAGCCCGGTGAGCCGGAAGCCGATGGCGAGATCGTCGGCCCGCGACCAGCGCACGTAGTTGTTGACAAAGAGGTCGAGGTCGCCGTCGCCATCGTAGTCGAAGAAGACGGCGCTGGTGCCCCACTCGCTCTCGCCTCCCGCGACGCCGGCGGCGCCGGTCACGTCCTCGAAGGTGCCGTCACCACGATTACGCAGGAGACGATTGGGGCCGAGGCAGGTGATGTAGATATCCGGCCGGCCGTCGCCGTCGTAATCCCCCACCGCGACGCCCATGCCATAGTCGGAGAAGGCCAGTCCGGCCTCCTCGGTGACGTCGGTGAAGCGTCCGTGACCGTCGTTGGCGTAGAGGGCATGGCGCGGGGTGCCCTGCGCCGGGCGGTCCGGCCAGTGGCGCGAGTTCACCAGCAGGAGGTCCTGATCGCCGTCGCCGTCGTAGTCCAGGAAGGCCACGCCGCTGCCGATGGTCTCGGGCATCAGGCGCTCGCCGTAGGCGCCGTTGACGTGGTGGAAGGCGATGCCGGCGGCCTCGGTGACGTCGGTGAAGGGAATGGCCGGCACCTCGCCGGTGACGGGCGCCGGGGGCGCCTCGGGGGGAGCGACCTCGGCCTCTATCACCGGCTCCGGTGCGGGTGCCCGCATGCGCTGCCACAGCACCGCCGTCGCCACCAGCCCCGCGATGACCGCCGCCGCCAGCAGCGATACCAGCAGCGCGTTGCGGACCTTCCTCTCGGCCACCGTAGGCCCGCTGCCCCGTCTGCGCTCCGTCACCATCCGATCACTCCGCACGGCGCGCCAGGCGGGCGGGGGCGGCCAGCCCGTGCGCCCCGGGACGCTGCAGATCATAGACGGCGGTCGCCTCCGCGGCGTGGTCGGCGGCGGGGTTGCGGCGACGATGGGCGGCCACCGCCGCCGCAACGGCGTGGTCGTTCGGGCGATAGCGGTCGTGCAGCTCGCGGTGGCGGGCGGCCGTCGCGGAGTCGTCCAGGGCGCTGTACACCAAAGCGAGGTTGTGGTGGGTGCCGGCGTTCTCCGGCTCCATGGCGAGGGCCTGTTCCAGGGCGTCCCGTGCCCGCGCCAGGAAGGCGGCACGCCGTGTCCGATGCTCGGCACCCCGTTCCCGGCGGGCCCGCTCGAACAGGGTGCGTCCCAACTCGTTCCACACGCGGTAGTCGCGGGAGAAGTCGAAGCCGCGCCGGCGGGCCTCCTCGAAGCGGGTCGCCACCAGCGCCTCGAGGCGGGCTATGGCACTATCCAGATCGCCGAACTCCCGTTCCACGCGGGCCGACAGCCACGCCACCACCCACGGCGGCGCCCCGGCCGCGGCGGCGTGCCCGAGATCGGCGGCAGCCTCCTCCAGGCGGCCCTCGCGATAGTGGACCCGCGCCAGGTTGGTGGCCCCGTGAGCGGGGTCCAGGGCCTCCACCTCGCGGAAGGCCGCCTCGGCCTGGCGCAGTTCGCGGCGCCCCTTGCTCAGCAGGCCGATACCGTAGTCGTTCCAGCGTTCCCAGGCCGCCACCTCACGGGACTGCTCGGGGACCCCGGGGGCGACGCCGGCCATCGGCAGGGTCACTCGGTCGGTGGCCAGGGTGGTGATGGGCAAGGGGTTGCCCGTGATCCCCTCTCCGTCCATGTGACCCATGAAACGGCTGTCGAACTTGCGGTACCGGAGCCGCGCCTCGATGGTGACGGGCGCGCTGACGTCGGGCGGCACCTCGAAGCCGTAATGCACCGTGGCCGCCGCGCCGGGTGGGACCTGATGGTCATAGAGGGCGGCGAAGATGTTGTGGGCATCGCGGCGCTCTATCCGGTTGCCGTGGCGGTCCACCAGATAGCTGTTGATGAAGTAGGACCATGGGTCCACCTCACCCTGCGGGTCGAGGGCGCCGCTGCGCCCGATGACGCGGCCGCCGCTGCTGACGGTCACGTCGAGCCACAACTCATTGGAGTCGGTGGTGCCCTGAGTGAGCTGGTGGCCGATGGCGAGGGTCCGCACCACCGCCTCGAGCAGATAGCGCCGGCCGGGCTCGAGTACGGGCAGGCGCGGGCGCAGCGGGGCGTGGAGTTCGCCGTCGATGTCGCCGTCGTCGCGGATCCCGAACAGGTCGAGGCGCGCCACCCCCTCCAGGAACTGCCGTCGCGCCTCCAGCGTCCACTCGGGATGGCCGAGCATGTGCGGCACGCCGGTGTTGGCGGCGCCGAACAGGTGGTCGTGAACCGTGCGGCGACCGTCACCCGCGAAGTCCCGGGCGGCGGGGTCGTCGGAGGGCAGCGGCCGCATGTGGCAATGGGCGCAATTGGGCACCGCCTGCTCGGGGTAGTAGAAACTGTCCACGCGGTGGCCCGAGACGCCGGAGAGCAGAAAGCTGTCGTAGTGGTTCTGGCCGCGCAACCACTTGTAGTGGTTGAGAGCGTAGGGCAGGTGCACCTTGTGGCAGGTGGAGCAGAACTCCGCCGTGCGGTGGGCCGGCTTGAGGAGCGTCGCCTTGTGAAAGGCCGGCTTGGCCTTGATGAGTTGGCGGTTGACGGCCTGGAGCAGCGGATTGTCGCTGGCGGCGAACGGATAACGGGGCGGATCGGCGAAGTCGTAGGCGCCGTTGCCCCGCGGACTGTTCACCGCCGTGATGGCATGACAGCCGAGGCAGCCGATCCCCACCGCGGCCCCCGGATCGGCGTCCGGGTCATAGTCCGGATTGTCGAAACGCCCCGAGAACAGCGGCACCTGGTCGTGGCAGACTGCGCACAACCGCGCGCCCTCCACATCGCCATCCCGGGCCATGAGTTCCTCGCGGGTGAGGTCGACGCTGAAACGGTAGGCCGGATTGTTGAAGGAGCTGAAGCGATGCATGCCCATGGCGGCCCGCTTGGCGATGTCTGCGTGGCATTCGGCGCACACCGCGTCCTGCATGAGGTGCCGGGCCGGGATTCGGGCCCCGGCGGTACGCACCAGGGCCGGCTCGTGGGCCGCCGTCATGACCGGCGGCTGGGAGCGGCTGGCCGCCTGTCCCCCGGCGAGGATCGCCGCGGCGGCCAGACCGGCAACGGCCCATGCGGCGCCCGCCCGCCAGCGCAGCGGCGGTCCCGCCAGACGGTGGACCACGAACAGCCATATCGCAGCGACGGGCGTCACCACGTGCACCCAGTAGGCCGTGCTCCGTAGCGCCGGGTCGTTGACCTCGAAGAAGCCGAAGCGGGTGAGCACCAGTCCCGACCCCAGCAGTACCAGCCCCGTGAGGAACAACAACGTGCCTGCGCCGATGGCGTAACGGTTGGGGCGGTGGCGGGCGCGGCGGAAGTGGAGCGCGCCGAAGACCAGGAACGGCGGCAGCAGAGCCAGCCCGAGCACCAGATGGGCAAGGAACATGAAGAGGTACAGTCGGTCCTGGTAGACCTTTTCCGTGGCGGCCTCCAGCGCCGTGATCCCCCCCAGGTACGCGCCATTGACGGCCAGCAGGCCAAACAGCAGGAAGACCACGGCGAGCAGGTGGCCCAGTCGCCGGCCGACGACCGGGGAGTCGAGGATGGTGCGGGTTACCGATGTGTGGTCCATTCCAGGGGCACGTGGCGCAATGATCCTTCCAGACCGCAGGCTCCCATTTTATAACCGCACGCCGGCCACCGAAAAATGACCTTGCTCAATGACGGGCACGGGGTGTCACCGGCCAATCGCGCCGAGAAACCGGACGAGCCGGATATCGCGCGATATCTTTCTGGCAAGATAGCAGTTCTGCTATGGTTGCAACGGTGACCGACAAGACCTCCATCGCCCAGATGCTCGCCGGCCTCGCCAGCGAATGGCCCGACGCGGCGCGGCGTGTCCATCCCGTTGTGCTGTGGCTGTATCGGGCCCGGGATTATCTTTACGACGACCTCGCCACCGTCCTCGCCCCCTTCGATCTGCTGCCGGCGGACTTCGACGTCCTCGCCGCCCTGCGCACCCAGCCCCCTCCCCGCACCCTGACACCCACGGTGCTTTATCGCTCCCTGCTCCTGAGTTCCGGTGGCCTCACCAAGATCCTGCATCGCCTCGAGGCGAGGGAGTTGGTGACCCGCCCGCCCAACCCCACCGACCGGCGCAGCCGGCTGGTGCGGCTGAGCCCCCAGGGCGAGCGTTTCCTGCAGGAGGCCCTGGATGATGTCATCGCCCACGAGGAACGCTTTCTGGCGCCCCTCGATGGCGCCGAGATCCGGGAACTCACCCGGCTGCTCAGCAAACTGGTTCCCTGATGGGTAACCGGTCCTCATGAACCGGCCGTTTCTGCCGTCGCCGCAGCAACATCCGTCAATGCCGGCCGAGTCGAGAAGGCGGACGGTAACAATCCGGGCGTAGCGGTGATAACTTTCTCGTGGGCGCCACGCCTTTCCGGCGCAGCCCACCCCACGCGTATAACGACGGAGGAGAGACCAACATGAGCGACAACGTATACAAGATCATCGAGATCGTCGGTTCATCCACGATCGGCACCGACGACGCCATCCAGCAGGCCATCGCGCGGGCGGCTTCCACCCTCAAGAATCTCGAGTGGTTCGAGGTGAAGGAGACCCGCGGGCACATCATGGACGGCAAGGTGGGCCACTACCAGGTGCGCTTGAACATCGGCTTCCGCCTCGAGTAACCCGCCCTTCCCGATATCCTGACGATGCCCTTCGTTGCCCGCATCCTCGAGGCCATGGAGCCGGCGGTCTTCATCGGCTCAGCCCTCGCCGTGGTGAGCTTCGTCACCTTCGGTAGCCTGTGGCCCGAAACCGCCTCGGACCTGTTCCACTCGATGCAGGGATTCATCGTGGAACGCTTCGGCTGGTTCTACGTGCTGACCGCCAGCACCCTGCTGGTGGCGGTGCTGTGGCTGATGGTGGGGCCCTACGGGCGCATCCGTCTCGGCGGCGAGGACTCCAGGCCCGAGTTCGGTTACCTGACCTGGTTTTCCATGATGCTCTCGGCGGGCATGGGCATCGGCATCGTCTTCTTCGGCGTGGCCGAACCCCTGCAGCACTTCGTGTCACCCCCCATGGGCGAAGGCGCCACCGATGCCGCGCGGCGCGAGGCCATGCGCTTCACCTTCTTCCACTGGGGGCTCCACCCCTGGGCCATCTACTGCGCCATCGCCCTACCCCTGGCCTATTTCCATTTTCGCCACGACCTGCCCCTGGCACCGCGTTCCCTGCTCTATCCCCTCATCGGCGAGCGCATCCACGGGCCCATAGGTCATGGGGTGGATATCCTCTGCACCGTGGGCACCCTGTTCGGGGTGGCCACCTCCCTCGGCCTGGGGGCCCTGCAGATCAATGCCGGGCTCCATCACATCGCTGGCGTGGAGCAGAGCCAGTCGGTGCAGATCGCCCTCATCCTCGGCATCACCGCCGTGGCCACGGTATCCGTGGTGAGCGGGCTCCATCTGGGTATGCGCTTCCTCAGCGAGTTCAACGTGGGCCTGTCCCTGCTGATCCTGACATTCGTCTTCGTGGCGGGCCCGACCCTGTACATACTCGATTTCTTCGTCACCAGCATCGGCTATTACCTGCAGAAGCTACCCCTGACCAGCCTGTGGGTCGAGCCCGGCGAGCAGGGCGGCTGGCAGACCGACTGGACCCTGTTCTACTGGAGCTGGTGGATCTCCTGGTCCCCCTTCGTGGGGGTCTTCATCTCGCGCATCTCCAAGGGCCGTACCATCCGGGAGTTCATCGCCGCCGCCATGCTGGTGCCCACGGTGGTGGTCTTCTTCTGGTTCTCGGTCATGGGCGGCACGGCCATACGGCTCTACGAGCAAGGCCACAAGGCGCTGGCCGACACGGCCGCGAACGACAGCGCCCTGGCCTTCTATGCCCTCCTGGAGCAACTGCCCCTGACCAGCATCCTCTCGGTATTGGTCACCCTGCTGATCCTCACCTATTTCGTGACTTCCTCGGATTCCGGCTCCCTGGTGGACGACATGGTGACCTCGGGCGGCCACCCCAACCCCCCCAGGGCCCAGCGGGTATTCTGGGCCGTGTCCGAGGGCATGGTGGCTGCCGTGCTGCTGACCTTCGGCGGCCTGCAGGCCCTGCGCGCCGCGTCCCTCACTGTCGGCCTGCCCATGTCCCTGTTGCTGCTGGTCGCCATGGCGGGCCTGATGCGGGCCCTGGCGGTGGATGCCGCCACTAAAGGGGTGCCCAAAAAACGCCGGCTGAAGAACGACGACTGAGGGGAAACCTTCCACCTCACGCGGCGTCGAATCCCTATCGTTACCCCATACCCTCACCCCGAGACGACGACCATCCATGGAAGCCCTGCTCGAAGAGAGCGCCCGGCGCTTTGCCAACCTGGCGCCCGCCGCCGACTACTGGTCCCTGCGCCTGGTGGCGGAACGCCGCAGCGCCCTGGCGGTGCGCCAGGACGTGGTGCTGCCGCCCTCCACCGCCGTCACCACGGGGGCCTTCGTCACCCTGACCCGATCCGGTGGCACGGGTTACGCCGCCACCAGTGACTTGAGCCCGGCGGGGCTCGCGGCGGCGGCGGCCGATGCCCGGACATGGGCGGATCTCACCGCCGGCCACGGCCTGGTGGCGCCGGCGGAGCAGGCCCGCAGCGCCCACCGGGGGCGCTACGAGACGACCGTGGCGCGGCCCTGGGACGACCTCTCCCAGGACGCGCGGATCGCCCTGCTCCAGGACGCCAGCCGCGCCCTCAAGGTCGATGAACGCATCGTCGACTGGCTGGCCTGGCTGGTGGGCCGCCAGGTGAGCACCCTGCTGGTGAGCGGCGACGGTGCCCATATTCTGCAGCGCTTCCATTTCATCGACCCGGGTCTGCGGGCGGTAGCCCATGCCGGCGCCCTGACCCAGGTGCGCACCGGCGGCGGCGCCCGGGGCTCCCGCCAGGGCGGCCTGGAGCAACTGGAACTGCTGGATTTCCCCGCCGCCGCCCCGCGGGTGGCGGAGGAGGCCCTGGCGCTGCTGGCGGCCCCCGAGTGCCCCTCCGGGCCCACCGACATCCTGCTCATGCCGAGCCAGATGACCCTGCAGATCCACGAGAGCATCGGCCATCCCCTGGAGCTGGACCGCATCCTCGGTGACGAGCGCAACTACGCGGGCACCAGCTTCGTCACCCCGGACATGTTCGGCCATTACCGCTACGGCTCGCCGCTGCTCAACGTCACCTTCGACCCCACGGTGGCCGGCGAGTCCGCCGCCTACGCCTTCGATGACGAGGGCCTGCCTGCCGAGCGGGTGCATCTCATCCGGGAGGGGATCCTCGAGCGCCCCCTCGGCGGCGCCACATCCCAGGCCCGCGCCGGCCTGCCGGGCACCGCCAACGCCCGTGCCTGCTCCTGGGACCGGCCGCCCATCGACCGCATGGCCAATCTCAACGTGGAGCCGGGCCATGGCGCCCTGGCCGACCTCATGGCCGGGGTGGAACGGGGCGTGCTGATGGACACCAACCGCTCCTGGTCCATCGACGACAGCCGCAACAAGTTCCAGTTCGGCTGCGAGTACGGTCGCCTCATAGAAGACGGCGCCCTCGGCGGGGTGGTGCGCAACCCCAACTATCGCGGCATCTCCGCCACCTTCTGGCGCAACCTCGCCGCCGTGGGCAGCGGCCTCGAGGTGCACGGCGTAAACAACTGCGGCAAGGGAGAACCCAACCAGATGATCCACGTCGGCCATGCCTCGCCCCCCTGTGTGTTCAGGGACGTCGAGGTGTTCGGAGGCGCTGGCTGATGAAGGATTATTTCTATCACCTGGGTGATGTCCTCACGGCGGGCCTGGAGGACGGGGAGGTGCTGCTGCTGGCCTTCGACGGCGAGGAGTCGGATTTCGTACGCTTCAATCAGGCCCGAGTCCGCCAGGCGGGCAGCGTCGTCCGTCGCAGCCTCGAGATCGACCTGATAGAAGGCGCGCGCCACGCCGGCGGGCGCGTGGAGCTGTCCGGCGATGCCGCCCAGGACCAGCCCCTGCTGATGGGGCTGCTGGCCGAACTGCGCCACCAGCGCCACCATCTGCCGGAAGACCCTTATATCCACTACGCCACCGGCGGCCCCTCGGGGGACCATGAGGTGGCCGCGGCCCTGCCACCGCGGGGGGAAGCCCTGGAGGCCATCCGCGGCGCCGCGGCGGGCCTGGACCTGGCGGGAATCTGGGCCGCCGGCACCCTCCACAGCGGCTTCGCCAGCTCCCTGGGCCAGCGCAACTGGCACACCCGGGCCAGCTTCAACCTCGACTGGAGCTGCCACCACACGGCCGACAAGGCCGTGAAGGCCAACTATGCCGGGCTGGAGTGGAACCCGGCGATGCTGGAGGCGCGCATGGCCACCGCGCGCCGGGAACTCGGGCTCATGGCGGGCCCGCCCCGCACCATCGAGCCCGGGCGCTACCGCGCCTATCTGGCGCCCCGGGCGATGCGGGAGCTGTTGTCCATGATGGCCTGGGGCGGCTTCGGCCTTAAGAGCCAGCGCACGGGCCAGAGCCCCCTGCTGCCCATGAGCGCGGCAGGGGCCCGTTTCGCCTCCACGGTCCACCTGGCGGAGCACAACGGGCGGGGCCTCGAACCGCCCTTCTCCCCCGAGGGCTTCGCCATCCCACCCCGGGTACCCCTCATCGACGGCGGCCGGTACGGCGAGAGCCTGGTGGGACCGCGCAGCGCCATGGAATACGGCCTGCCCGTCAACGCCGCCGCGGAGTTTCCCGGCTCCCTGGACATGGCGGCGGGCGAGCTGCCAGCGGCCGACGTGCTGGCTACCTTGGGCACCGGTCTCTATCTCAATGACCTGTGGTATCTCAATTTCTCGGACCGCAGTCGGGCGCGGGTCACGGGCATGACCCGCTTCGCCTGCTTCTGGGTGGAGGACGGGCGGAGCCAGGCGCCCCTCAACGTCATGCGTTTCGACGACACCCTGTTCGACCTCCTGGGGCCGCGGCTGGAGGGGCTCACCCGGGAGCGCGAACTGCTGCTGGACGCCGGCACCTACGGCGGGCGCTCCAGCCACAGTCACCTGCTGCCGGGCGCCCTCGTGAACGGCATGACCTTCACCCTTTAGGCTCGGCCGCGGATCCGTGGGTGAATGTCTCGCTCGCGACGAGCGCCAACTCTATGATCTGCATAGACAAAGGGTGGCGGCGCGGCACACCTTCGGGTTGGTTTTTCCGCAACGAACCATAGGCTCTCGCCAAGAACAAGGGATGGGGGGGGATGACGGAAGACGCGATGGGGAGGCCGATGGTTGACAGTGCGGTGCAAGTTCATCAACTCGTCGGGGTTCGCAAGCTCACCCCAACTATAGGCCCCGCCTGTCGGGCTGAAGCCCGACCTACAAAGACAAGACACCGCATCTTCCTGCGGCACGAATGTAGGTCGGGATTCATCCCGACATCCCGGCCAGATACACCACCACCGCTCGTTCCCGGGGCTCGGATGTAGGTCGGGATTCATCCCGACATCCAAACCCCGCCGCGCATACCACAGGTTGGGCCGGAACCACCCACAGGCTGTCGGGCTGAAGCCCGACCTACAGAGACGCCGTATCAGGGGCGCACCGCCTTGGGTGAGGCGGGCTCAATAATTTATGCGCGATATGGCAAGAAGGCGCTAAAAGCTCACCGTGTCACCAGCGCGTAGAGGGCCGGCATGAAGAACAGTGCGACAACGGCCTCGGTGGCCAGGCCACCGATGGCGCCGATGGCCATCGGCTGGAGCATGTCCGCGCCTTCTCCGAGGTTCAGGGCCAAGGGGGTGAAGCCGACCATGGTGGTGATCGTGGTCATCAACCGGGGCCGCAGGCGAATCTTCGCCGCCTGCAAGACGGCATCGCGGCCGGCCAAACCCTGTTGCGCGCGGAGCTGCTCGGCGAAGGTCATCAGCAGCACGCCGTCGTTGACGGTCAGCGCGATGACCACCAGGATGCCGATCAGGACCGTTGCCCCGAAGGCCAGGCCGGAGAGGTACAGTCCGAACACCAGGCCGGTGAGGCAGAACGGCGCGCTGCCCAGGATCAGGGCCGGGAGCTGGACGCTGTTGAACTGCACCGTCAGCACGATGAAGGAGAAGAACACCGCGAAGGCGACGACGGCCATGACGGCCTGGCCCATGTCATCCATCAGCTCGGCCTGCCCGCTGAAGCCGAACTCGTAGCCCGCCGGGCGCTCGATGCTGCCGAGTGCCGGGCGCAGCGCGGCCATGGCGGCGGCCAGATCGACACCGGCGGTGCTGGCCTCCACCTTGATTTGCTTGACCTGGTTTCGGCGGACGATCTCCACCGGCCCGACCGCTTCACGGACATGGGCCAGGTCACGAACACGAATGGCGTCGCCGCCGCTGCCGGAGATGACGAGGTTCGCGACATCGGCGCGGGAGGTGATACCGGCCTCGGGCACGAGCACGCGCATAGCGTAGTACTCGCCGGCCTCGCGGTAGCGGCTGACCACCGCGCCGGTGATCAGCGAACGCAGCGTACCGGAGACGTCGGCCACGGAGATTCCCAACTCGGCGGCTTTGACGCGGTCCACCCGCACCTGGTATTCGGGCTTGGTGATATCCATTGACACGGAGATGTTACGGAACGGTCCCAGCCCTGCCATCTTCTCGGCGGTGCGCTGGGCCAGATCGTCGAGGACGTCCATATCGTGGCCGCGCACCTCGACGATCACGTCGGCCGCGCGCAGTCCCTTGACGCCCTTGATGGGCATCTGGCGGGCCATGATCCGGCCGCCGGCGGCCGGGACTCGACCGACCACCGGCTGGAGCCGCGCAACGTATTCGGTGGTGCTGATATCCCGGCTCGCCTTGGGGATGAGTTGGATATCGACCTCGCCCTCGTTGGCGACCTCGTAGGTGGTGAGCCCGCGGACCTGACCGCCGGCCAACACGAAGGTACTGTCGATGAGCGGATCGTCGGCGATGCGTTGTTCGATCTGCCGCAGAACGCGGTCGGTTTCCTGAACCGAGGTGCCCGTGGGCATGCGAACCTTGACCATGATGCGCCCGTCATCGACGGGGGGAAAGAACTCTCCCCCGACGCTGCCCGCCATCCAGACGGCCACGCCCAGGATGGCGGCGAACGCCCCGGCCACGGCCCAGGGAGCCCGCAGGGCGTGTTGGAGCAGCCAGCCGTATCCTGCGGTCATCCGGTCAAAGAACCGCTCGAAGCGAGTGGGCGGACGGCGCCGAGCCTGCTTGCCGAACAGGAGCGTTGTCAACATCGGGGTCATGGTGATCGCCGCCACGAGACTGACGATCACGATGCCCGCGATGACGAGGATCAGTTCGCGGAACAGCAGGCTGGTCAGGCCAGACACCAGCAGGAATGGCAGAAACAGGGCCAGGAAGGATACGGTGGCGGCGACGATGGCCGGACCGACCTCGGCCGTGCCGACCACGGCCTGCTCGTCGAGGGCCTCGTCGGGCTGCTCGTGCCGCAGTCGGCTGATGTTCTCGACCACGACGATGGAGTTGTCCAGCACCACGCCGATGGCGACCACCAGGCCGCCGAGGGAGAAGATGTTCAGCGAGAACCCGGCAACCTTCATCAGGCCGAAGTTGATGATCAGCGTCAGCGGCAGGACTGCGGCCATCACGAGTACCTGGCGCATGCTGCCGAGAAACAGGTAGACCACGACCACCAGCAGGATGAACGCCCCGATGGCCGCGTCGCGGACGCCCGCCAGCGCCCGGTCCACATACTCGGCCTGGTTCTCGACGAAGCCGAGTTCGATCCCCTCCGGAAGCGCCCCTCGCAGCTCGTCCAGTTGGGCCTGGACCGCGCGGGCGACCACGACGGTGTTGGCCTCGGCTTCCTTGAGGACCGAGAGCTTCACGGCGGGATGGCCGTTGAATCGCGTGATGACCCGCACGTCCTCGTGGGAATCGACGACCCGGGCGACATCCCTCAGGTAGAGCTTATTGCCGCCGCGCCGCTCGATGACAACCGAGCGGATCTGCTCCAGGTCGTCGAACTCACCCATGGTGCGGGCGATGATCTCGCGCTGGCCGACGGTGACGCGCCCGCCGGTCTGGTCCACGTTCTCCTGGGCCAGCCGGTCCATGACCGTCTGCAGCGGCACCCCGTGCTTCTCCATCAGCAAGGGGTCGAGCAGGATGCGGATCTCTCGCTCCAGTCCTCCCACGATCTCCGTGCCGGCCACGCCACGCACGGCCAGGATGCGGTCCTGCAACCAGTTGTCGGTCCATTCCCGCAGATCGACCGGCCCCCAACGGTCCGAGCGGATGGTCAGTTGCATCACCGGCAATTGTGACGGGTCTGCCTTGAAGACATACGGCGGTTCGATGTCCTCCGGCAGATCCTGCTCGGCGCGGGTCAGCGCGGCCAGCACGTCCTGAAATGCCACATCCACGTCGGCCCCGTATTCGAAGTTCACATCCAGCGCATAGACGCCCTCGCGGCTGGTGGATTCCAGGTCATCGAGGTAGTCCACCGTGGCCATCAGTCGTTCGACCGGGTCGGCGATGTCCTTGTCGATCTCCTCGGCCGTCGCACCGGGCCAGCGGATTTGGACTTTGACCAACGGATAGGTCACCTCGGGCAGGTAATCCACCGGCAGTCGCCATAGGCCATAGAGCCCGAGCACGACCGCCGCCAGCGCGATGGCGCCGGTGGCCAGACGACGATGGACGGCGTATTGCGTGATTTTCATTGGTCATGCCCCGCATCCGGACGCGGACCATCGGTCGCTTGTCGGTTGCCGTCGGGGACTCCACCACCACCGCCCTGGGTTTGCTCGCCGAGCACGCGGACGCCCTGGCCGTGGCGCAGCGCCGCCTGACCGGCCACCACCACGCGCTGGCCCGGTTCCAGTCCGCTGAGGGCCTGGATCGTCTTGTCCTGCTCAATACCGACGTCCACCACCTGCCGGTGCGCCTTGCCCTGGTTGACCACGAAGACATATCGCTCGCCCGTCGGCGCGGTCAGGACGGCTGCGGCGGGCACGAGCAGGGCCTCAGCGGCGCGTCTCAGCTCGAGCTTCAGCCGGGCGAACATGTGGGGAACGATCTCGGCCGGTTCGGTCAGCTTGGCCTCGACGGTGCGCGTGCGCATGGCCGCGTCCAGTTGGGGATAGACGCGCGTGATCTCGGCGTCGAATGACCGGCCACTCAGGGCGTCGAGCGACACGTCGAGCCGAAGGCCCGGCCGGACGGCGGCGGCCTGCGCCTCGGCCACGGCGAAGCGGATGACCAGCGAGTCCCGGTCATACATTTCCAATAGGGGGGCTCGTGGGGTCGCCAGGTCGCCGGGTCGTGCATGGACGGCGGTAATCACGCCAGCGAATGGTGCCCTGACGATACATTCCGACAGGTGCGCCTTTGCCAGGGCCAGGCGAGCGGCGGCCTCTGTCACGGACGCCTCCTGCACGGCGATCTCGGTCGCGGTGGGCCCGGCCTCGAGCATGCGAAGTTCCCCCCGGGCGGCGGCGAACTCGGCCTCGGCGACTTCCATTTGCTCGCGGGCCTGGTCGACGCTCTGCTGAGAGGTGGAGTCGTCGGCGATCAGTCGCTGCTGACGCGCGTGGCTCCTGCGCGCCTCGGCGAGCGTCGCCTCCCACCGCCGGACGTTGGCTTCGGCCTTGTCTATCTCCTCGGGCCGGGTGCCGGCCTTCAGGTCGGCCAGCCGCGCGCGGGCGACCGCCAGGGTCGCCTCTGCCGTCTGGACTTCGGCGCGATGGACCTCGCGGTCGATCTCGACGAGTTTCTCGCCGCCGCTTACGCTGTCGCCTTCCCGCCAGGGACAATATTCGATCGGCCCTTCCTTGGTCGCGGCAATCACCACCGAGTCGGTGGCCACCACTTCGCCACTGAGCTTCAACCGCTGGACGATCTCGCCCCGTCGCACCGGCTGGACTTCCACCTGCAACGGCTTGGGCTGCTTCGCCGAGCCCTGCAGCGATGATTCGGCGTCCTGTTTCGAGAGGCCGTACCAGACCGCCCCCGCAGCGCCCGCCACGGCCACCACCACCAAGAGCGGCAGGATTCGTTTCGCGTTCTTCTTCATGGTCGCCGTCGTCGCGGATGTTGGCCTACAGGCAGTATAAATCACCCGTTCGGCGGCCCGTGTTCTTTTTGCGCCGGCTCAATGGAGTGGCCGAGAAGAGGTGCCATGGAGTACGGCATCCAGTACCAGGGATGATCCCTAACTTGGTGTTCTTGGCGGCTTGGCGAGAGGAAATTCTTCTCTTTACATCCACGAATTCTGCTGACGAGCTTTCTTCAGACCAACCGCATCTCTATGGTGTCGGTGGCGAAGCGTCCAGCCGCGTAATCACGGCAGGCATCGGCATCGAAGGCCTTGCAGGAGAAGACCTCCACCACGAAGAAACGCCGCTCGGACCAGGTGTAGAGGGAGCAGCCCGACTCCGCCCAGGGCAGAAATCCGGCGATGCCGTGGTGGAGTTCGCTCACCTCGTCGGGAGAGAACACCAGTACGTCGCACAAGGGATGCATGCCCAGGGCCGCACCGAGGTCCAGCAGGAAGGCGCGGATGAAAGCGGGGTCGGGGGGAGGTATACGGTACAGCCCCTCGATGATCAGGCGCTGGCGCAGGATCTCCGGGCACAGCAGGGGGGCGCTCATGGACGGATGGGCGCGGGCTCCGCGGGCGGCGTCATGGACGATGGCGCCACCCACCGCGGGATGCGACTGCGCACCCGCTTCACGGCGGCGGCGGAGAGACGGGTGGTGCGCCCCTCTTCGCACAGGGCGCCGCGGAAGCCCAGGTAGTCCACCCCCAGGGGCAACAGCCCCGCAATGGCGCCGGCGCCGATGCCGCCCGCCAGACCACAGCGCAGCTCTGCCTCCCGGGCCGCGGCCACGAAGGCTTCCAGCAGGCCCATGCCGGAGGCTTCCAGCAGCCCCCCGGACGCCTTGTCCGCGGTATCCAGCATCACCCCTTCGAAGCCGGCCCGCGCCAGAGTCGGGATCACCTTGAGCTGGGGACGGCAGTCGGCGAACAGCACCGCCACCAGGGCGTGACGCCGGGCCAAGGGTGCGAGGGCGTTCAACAGGGAATCGATGCCCCGGGTCTTGAACAGCCCCACCTTGACCAGGTCAACGCCGGTGGCCCCCATGTAGCGGATGGCCGGGGCCAGGAGTTCGGGCCGCCCCGGCAGATCCCCGACCGTGGCACTCACCGGCACACGTCCCGCCACCGCGGCGATGATGGCCTCCACCGTGGCGGCCGGCAGGGCCCCCAGGGCGCCGTTGCCGGGGTCCTTGCAGTCGATAATGTCCGCACCGCCCGCCAGGGCCAGCAGGGCCTCCGCGGGATGGGTCACGCTGGCCAGCATGTGGGTCATGCGCACTGCCGCCGGTGCTGCTCCACACGTTCCTCCAACCATTCCCAGGCCGTGCGTTCGCGTTCCCCTGCCGTCTTGTCCAGGGCGTTACGCAGGTATTCCATCTCCCCCTCGACTCGGGAACGGGGCAGCATGTGCAGCCGGCTCACCAGGATGGCCAGTTCCAGCACCGCCGCCTGGGCGCGATTGAAGCCGCGGAAGGGCCCGTGGATGCCGCGGTGGGCCACCCGGCAATACAGGCGCGGGCGCACCTCGTCCTCCTCAACCCGTTCCACCACCAGTTCCTCGTGGGCCAGGGCCCCGGCGAGGCGTATGCCGTCGATGTGCTCCGCCGCCGTCACCGGCCATCCGTGGTGGCCCGTCAGACAGCCCGCGTAGACGCGCACGTCGTCCGTGAGGTTGATGACGGCACGGCCCTCTCGCAGCAGGTTGTCCAGGGTACCCGAGGGCTTGAAGGGCGCGATGAGCACCTCGCCATCCCGATCCCGCACCCCCATGGGGGCGATGTGGGGGCTGCCGTCGGCCCGGCGGGTGGTGAGAATGACTTCGCGGATATACTCGCTCATGGGGTCTCCGTCAGTGAACCACCAGCTCGCTGCCTAGGGTGCGGGGCAGCCACTCCGGCAACAGGGCATAGTTTTCCATGCGCACCAGGTGGTAGCGATGGAAATAATCTCCCAGGGGATCGGCGATGCCGGGATCGAAGGCGGGGGCCACCGCGTGGGTGCGTCCCTTCACCACGTTCACCACCCGGCCCTCCTCCACCACCTTCCGGCCATCCTTGTACACCAGATGGGCGCGCCGGAACATGGCCGCCTTGTCCTCCTGCTCGGAATAAACCGCCACGTCGGCCACCGCTCCCGGTCCGAGGTGACCGCGATCCGGCAGGCCGAGCAGACGGGCGGGCGCCGCGCGCGTCATGACGGCGATGTCGTCGAGGCCGTATTCCCGATCCAGGTGGCGCAGCAGGGAGGCATCGGCGGCGCCGGCGTGGATGCGCGCCAGCCAGGAATTCCGGTAATCGCGATCCATGAGTAGGTGGAACAGCTCCGGATAGCGGGTGAAGGGGGCGCCGTTGGGATGGTCGGTAGTGAAGAACACCCGCCAGGGATCGTCCACCAGGAGGAATATCTCCAGGCCGATGGCCCACTGCAGGGCGTTGACGTAGTTGTTCTCGCGATACTTAAAGGGCACGATGCCGCCGCCGCCGTCCTCGGCCTCCCATACCGCCCACTTCTTAGGGCTGGCAATGCTCCGGGCATCGAACTGACGCAGTACGTCCCCCGAGATGGTGACGGTCTGGCCGAACAGCACCTGCCCCACGTCCACCGTGATGTTGGGATTACGGTTGATGGCGTCGGTGAGGCGCGCCGCGCCGCTGGAGAAGTGGCGCCGCCCCTCGTCGCCGTAGCCGTAGAACTGGATGTGGGCCAGATGCATGGGCATGCCCCCCGCCGCCTCGATGGTGGCCAGGGCGGTCTCCACGTTGCCCGCCACCCCGAGGTTGTTGCAGTGCACGTGCACCGGGTGGCCGATGCCCAGTTCCACCACCGCCCGTTGCAATTTCTGCAGGATCTCGCGGGAGGTGACGCCGTACATGGGCACCACGTCGTCCAGGCCGAAGCTGCGGGCATTGTGCTTGAAGGCGGTGGCGCCGCCGGCGTTGATCACCTTGAGGCCCAGGCAGCGGGTGGCGCGCAGGGTCCAGGCCACGTAGTCGTTGACGGTCTGCTGCTCGGCGCCGTCCCGCAACAGGCGCAGCAGGAAATCGTCGTTGCCGAGGATGGCGAGGCCGGCGGTATCGATGATGGGAATGGCGGCCAGCTCGGCGTGGGCCTGCACCGCGTTGAGGGGCAGCACCGCCGGCTCCACCACCGTGGTGAAGCCCATCTCGGCGTAACGATAACCGGTGTCGAAGGCCGACCACTTGGCCCCCGAGAACGGGTAGTGGGGATAGCGGGCCTGTTCCGCCAGGTGCTGCTCGGGCATCAGGACCCGCGCGGTGTTCACGTTGCCGCCGGCGATGTGGCTGTGGATGTCGATGGCGCCGGCCATCACCACCTTGCCGGACACGTCCACCGTCTGGGCCTCGCCCGGCTCCGCGGGAGGGGCGATGATGTGGCCGTCGCGCATCCACAGATCACGCACCTCGCCTTTCACGCCATGGGCCGGGTCGTAGACCCGCCCGCCGGTCAGCCGTACCGTCGTCATGATTGCACCTCCGTCCCCAGCCCGGCCGCCAGGCGTTCGAAGACCTCTGCCCCGGCCGGCAGCTCGCTGGCCGTGAGGGCCTTGAGGGGCAGCAGGGCCGGACCGTCGCCGCGATGGACGACGCCGTGACGATGGACGCCGGGCACGGCCAGGGGCACGAACAGCTCCGGGGTCGCGTCGAAACGGCTGGCCGGATGACCGAATACCAGGGTGGGGACGGCAGTCGCGGGCGGCGGCGCGGCATCGAGGGAGCTCACCCACACCAGCAGGTCGGCCTCCCCCGAGGCCAGCAGGCGCCCCGTGGACCACAGGGCCGGATCGTACTCGGGGACGCCGCTGTGGAAACTGGTGCCCATGCCGAAGCCACTGTGCCAGGCGGCCGCCTGATGGGCAGAGACATCGCCGTCGCCGCCCCCCAGGGGCAGCAGGGCCGCCCGGCCGCTGTCGTTGAGGGTGCGCACCAGGCCGCCCAGGGCCCGGATCACCAGGTCCCCGTGGTCGCCCAGGGCGGCGGGGGCATAGACGATGACCGGGAAGCGGGCGTTCCCGAGTCGCTGCACCAGGGCCTCGATGCCGGCATCAGGTTCGCCATCAAGGTGACGGCCCGCCAGGCGTGCCCGCAGCACCTGGATGAAGTCATGGAGGCCTCCCGCAGGCACGGGCAGGTGCTCGAAGGCGCCGCCCGAGGTTCCCGCAGGCGGCGCCTCGCCAATCACCAGGGCCTCTGGCATGTCATCCATGTGGAGGCGTTCCCGCGGCTCCAGCAGGCGCTCAGTGATGCGGGGGAAACGCCGGGGCACATCCCCCACCAGCAACCACAGATCCGCCCGGTTGCGGGCATCCCCGAGACTGGTGGTCATGAGACCGCCGGCCTGCAGTGCCGCCGCCGCGGCGGTCAGACCGGCGCCGTTGCGGTGGTCCACCACCCCACCCGCGGCCTCGGCGAGACGCAGGGCGGCCTGGATATCCAGAAGGTCGCCGGCCAGCCCAGCGAACAGGGGCAGGCGGGCCTCCGCCAGCAGGCGGCCCGCGTGCTCCACGGCCTCATCCAGGGTGCAGCGCCGCCCGGCGATGGCCGGGGTCGCCGCCGGAGCCCCGAGGGCGAGGCTGAACCCTTCCTCCGCCTTGGGACATCCCGCGGCCTCCAAACGGGGTGAGTCACTGCCCCCGGTGAGTGACAGATCGTCACAGCCCAGCCCGCAGAATGGACAGGGGACCGCAGCGTCATTGGTTGCCATAGCCTGTTGTGTCATGAGATGGGGGTTTCACCGCAGGGTTGTTGGGTCATGTCCCAGTGCACAGCAATTCGCGGACCAACTGCCCACCAGGCCCTGACTCTCAGGCCGGGATCACCCGCAGGCTGTCGGGCTGAAGCCCGACCTACAGCCCGACCCACGAATACAAGACCCCGCCTGTTCCGGCGGCACGAATGTAGGTCGGGATTCATCCCGACATTAGAGCCCGCCGCGCATGCCACGGGCCGGGTCGGTACCACCCGCAGGCTGTCGGGCTGAAGCCCGACCTACAGCCCGACCAACAACCCGACCTACAGCCCGACCCACGAAGACAAGACACCGCCTGTTCCGGCGGCACGAATGTAGGTCGGGATTCATCCCGACACCCAGACCCCGCCGCGCACACCTCGGGCCGGGTCGGTACCACCACCAGGCTGTCGGGCTGAAGCCCGACCTACAGCTTTCTCTTTCGTGTCTTTCGCGTATTTCGTGGTTGCATTTCATCTGTTTTTTTTGTGGTTTGCGCTGCGGCGGGGACGAAGGGTGGTGCCGGGGGTCGCGTAGTCCGAATCGTCCTCGTCCGCCGCAGGCGCCACCGCGCAGCCCCAGGTCAGGGGCTGGTCCTGGGTGTAGCGCTTGCCCAGTTGGTGGGCGATCTGGGCGCGCCCCAGTTCCACCCCCAGATAGAAAGCGTGTCCACCATCCCCGGCCACATCCAATGCCGGGTAGAGGTCGAAGGGGTCGGCGGCGCTGTGGAAGCCGTCACGATTGTAGATATGAATGCCCTCGGCGCTCACCTGGATACGGTAGCTGGGATCGCGCACGGCCCCCGCCATCTCGTGGACCTCCGCCGCCGTATAGGGAAAGGGCCGGCGTTCGTGCAGCGGCGACAGGCCGCCGTGGATGAGCTTGGGCAAAGACCCATCTTCCCGGGCCCTGAACATCAGGCGCCGCGCCAGGTCCACCTCCCTCACCACGCTGCGACAGTGGGGGCTCACCTGGGTGGTGAGGACATGGCCGATCCCCAGTTCCGACACCACCCCCATGAGCAAGCCGTTGATGCCGGTGGTATCGGCCTCCGTGAGTTCCGACAGGTTGCCGATCCCCATCATGATCTCCGCCTCCGGCAGCAGGCGACGCAGGGTGTGGTAGCGTACCAGGGCGTCGGTGAAGCCGAAGTGGATGGGATCGAGGACCGGGTCGAGGATACAGGCCCGCCCGCGCGCCTCCAGGAGCGCGGCGGCCTCTACCAGGGCATCGAGGTCGCCGTGGTCGGCGGGGATGACGACAGGGGTCGCCGCCACCTCATCCGCGATCCACAGGGTTTCCCGGGTCAGGCTGAGGAGGAAATCGGCCCCCGCCCGGCCCCCTTCCAGCAGGTCCTGCGGGCGCAGGGAATCCACGCTGACCCGATGGCCGGCCGCCTTGAGGGCCCGCACCGCCTCGCCCAGGTGGGGGAAGGGCACGTCGGGCAGGCAACCGAGGTCGATGACATCCGCGCCGTCGTCCCGGTAGGCCGTGGCGCGTTCGAGGATGGCCTCCAGGGACAGGTGGGGGGCATCCACCAACTCCGCGAACAGGGTCACGGCGTGGCGGGAAAGGTCCGGGGGGCCGCCGTGGCGGCCGAAGAACTCGGGCAGGTCCCGTAACTCTTCCGGCCCCCGCTCGAAGGGGATCCCGAAGTGTGCCTCGAGGGGGCCGAGTTCGCCCCGGCAGCGCCCGGGAAGCATCACCCGCTGGGCGCCGCCCGTGTCCTTGAGGCGGCGCGCCACCATGTCGGCGGTCATGAGGCCGGCCACCTTGAGACCCAGGGAGCGCACCTCCCAGGTGGCGTCCGGCAGGTCCAGCCCCTCGAGGACGCGTCTCAGGCTCTGCTCGGCGAGGCTGCCGGTTAGAAACAGGATATGTTCGGCCATGTCGTCAACGGGCCCGGGGCGCCGCTCGGATCCTCCACGGGGTCGACCCCAGAGTGTATGCGAAAACGCCGGCCGGCCGAGTCATCACACCACAGCGCGAGGGCGGGGTCCCGGCTGACATGCCTTTGCCTTTGGGGCACCGCCTCAGTCGTTGCCCCTCAGCTCGCGGATACACACCCCCCATTGGTCGTCGGCCTCCTCCACCGCCACCTCGAGGGTGTGCAGGTTGGCCAGGGCACCGGCGGCGGCCAGTTCCTGCAGCAGGCGATTGGCCACGTGGGCCGCCAGCATCTCGGCCGTGGTATTGGGCAGGGGCAGGATGATGCAGCTGGCCGCCGGCAGGGCGAAGCGCTTGTCATAGCTCGTGACGTGCACCATGCACTCCTCCTCCCGGAGGTGGACCTCGCTGCTGGCGCCGGGCAACAGCACACCGTCATGGAGTTCCCGGCAGATGGCCACCGCCATGCGGGTGAGACGTACGAAATCGATGACGTAGGCATCGGGCGCGTTGTCGCCCCGGGCCTCCAGCAGGACGTGGAAATTGTGGCCGTGGAGGTTCTCGCAGGTGCCGTCGAAGGTGATGAAATGGGCGGCATTGAAATGCAGCTCGCCCGGGCTCACCCGGACGGCGAAACGTTCATGGGTGATCATGGGGGTGATCCTGGGGGTGATCCTGGGGGTGATCCTGGGGTGATCCTGGGATGGTTCCTGACGGGGGCGTTCACGTGGGGTACGAAGCAAAAGCCGCGCCAGGAAGACGGAATCGGCGTTTCGCCATACCAGGCTGATTTTGGCCGGGGATGGCCAACAATCAGCATGTCCCTAACGCGGCGGGCGTATCCCGAAGCGTTTCATCTTGCGGTACAGGGTGTTGCGGCTGATATCCAGTTTTGACGCAACCCGTGTCACGTTCCAGTGGGCCGCCTCCATCTCTCTGATGATGGCGTCGCGCTCGGCGATATCCAAAGGACTGCTGGGCCGAGTGGCCTCACCCGGCTCGGCCCCTTCTGCGCTGAACATCTCATCGGGCAGGTCGCCCAGACCGATGACACCATTCTCCGACAGGCCCACCAGGGTACGCAGCACGTTGCGCAGTTGACGGATGTTGCCCGGCCATTCGAAGCGGTCCAGGAGCGCCAGGGCGTCATCATCCACCCGCACCCGCCCCGGGCCACCGGCTTCCTCTTCCAGCAGATGATGTATGAGGGGCAGGCGGTCCTCCCGTTCGCGTAACGGCGGCATCACCAGGCTGATGCCATGAAGTCGGTAGAAGAGGTCCTCCCTGAAGCTGCCCTCGGCAACCCGAGTCTGGAGGTCCTGATGGGTGGCGCTGATGAGCCGGATGTCCACGCTCACCGGGGTCTCGCCCCCCAGGGGGATTACCTCCCGTTCCTCCAGCACCCGCAACAGCCGCGCCTGTAACTGCAGGGGCATGTCGCCGATCTCGTCCAGGAACAGGGTGCCGCCATGGGCCTGCGCGATCTTGCCGCGGCTGCCCTCACGGCTGGCACCCGTGAAGGCGCCGGGCTGGTAGCCGAAGAGTTCGCTTTCGATAAGCGTCTCGGGTATGGAGGCACAGTTCACCGCCACGTAGGGCTTGTGGCGGCGGCTGCTGGCTTGGTGGGCGGCCTTGGCGAACACGTCCTTGCCGGTACCCGTCTCTCCCAGGATGAGCAGCGGGATGTCCCGTTCCAGGAGCTTGGTGGCGCGGTGGATATTGCGGCGCATGCGCGCATCGCCGAATTCGAGCTGCTCCAGGGGCGATCCCTGAGTCGTGCGGGCGACGATAGACGGCGTGTGAACGGTGCGCCCGGCCTCGTCCATGGGGGTCTGGAAGGTGCCGTAGAATCGCCGGCGATGGCGGGTCTCGTGCAGGGTCTGGGGATGTCCACCGGTGGTGCGGGCCTGGTTCAGGGCCTCGTCGAGGCGGACATTGAAGAGATCCTCGAGGGTGCGGCCCCGTACCGCCTCAAGATCATCGAAGCCCAGTTGGAACAGGGCGCTGCGATTGGCGGCCTTGATCTCCCCGGAGGGTGAGAAGGCGATGACCCCCTCCCCCAGGGTGCTGACGAATTCCGGGCGACTGTGGAAACGCAGCAGGAACTGGTCCCGCATCTCGCACACGAACAGCCGGTTCTCGATGAGTTGGGCCGACATGTTCACCAGCACCATGGTGTGCTGCTGGGCCATCCGGGATTCGCTGGAGGCATCCAACACGCCCGCCACGCGGCCGGAGGGATCGAATATGGGGGCCGCGGAACAGGTCAGTCCGATGTTCTTGGTGAGGAAATGCTCATTGCGGTGGATCACCAGGGGCCGCTTCTCCACCAGGCAGGTACCCATGCCGTTGGTACCCTGGGTCTCCTCCGACCATACCGCCCCGGGATTGAGTCCGGTGCTGGCGGCGGCGGTGGTGAACAACGGATCCCCTACGTAATTGAGCACCACGCCATCGTCGTCCGTGAGGAGGATGGAGCAGCCGGAGCCGGCGATCTGCTGGAACAGATTGGTCATCTCCAGCTTGGCGATCTTGGTCAGGTTGCAGTACTTCTCCCGGCGCAGTTCCAGATCCGCCCGCTCCACGAAGGTGGGCTCGCGCCGGGCCTCCGGATCCAGCTCGAAGGCGTCCACGCAACGCCGCCAGGACTCCAGCACGCAGGGTTCGATACGACAGGACGTGGCACCGCCATTCACCGCAGTCAGTACCAGTTCCTCATGATTCCGTTGATTCGGCTCTTCCATCCACTCCTCCGGCCCCGTCCCACGGTGATCATGCCCGCGGATAGGCCCCAGTTAGCGACGCCACTAAACAGTTGTAAATACGTAGAACTACCCAACGCTGCCTCGACGCCGCCGCCGGGGCGGGCCGTCAGGGGGTATGGGGAAAGCATAGCCGCAGGCCGTCTTCCGGGCCACCGCGGGCCAGGCCGGCCATGGCCCGCCCCTGGCTGCGATGGACCAGCCACACCGGACAGCCGCAATCGGCAGCCAGGCTCGGAAAGGCGGCATCCACCACCCCCGCCGCCGCCAGCCGCGATGCCTCGGCCGTGCGCCCCTTGAGGCGTGCCGACTTGACCACCACCAGGCCCCGGGCCCCGGTACGGCGGGCCGCCAGAGCCGCCAGGCTGTCGGAGGTGACGGTCCAGTCGGCGGTCACGGAGGTATCCCGCGAGAGGTCGGCGAATGGCATCCATACGCGATGGGGCGCCTCCGTCCCATGGAGACTGCGGGTCGGCTGGAGGCGCGGTTCCAGGCGGCACAGCAGGGCCGCCATGCGGTCCATGGCCTTGAGGGCCAGACGATGGGCGGTGAGGTCGGAGAAGCCCTGGCGACCCTGGGCCGCCCGTACCCGATCTGCGAAGAAGCCCCCTCCCGGCACCACCAGCAGGGGCCCCGGGAGGTCCGCCAGTACGTGGCACCAGGGAGCCAGCCAGCCGCCCCGCCACAGGCTGCCGCCCAGCTTAACCACCCACATGGGCCATCTCGTCGGGTTCCAGCAGCCGCAGCAGGGCGGCCGCCTTGTCCAGGGTTTCCTGGTACTCCGCGGCCATGGTGGAATCATGGACGATGCCGCCACCCGCCCACAGGCGGATGGTATCGCGGTTGTAGACCAGGGTGCGGATGGCGATATTGGTATCCATGGCGCCGTCGAAACCGATGTAACCCACGGATCCGCAATAGACGCCGCGGCGCTGGGGCTCCAGTTCCTCGATGATCTCCATGGCCCTGATCTTGGGGGCACCGGTGATGGAGCCCCCCGGGAAGCAGGCCCGCAGCAGGGTGGTGGCATCATGACCGGCGGCCAGCTCTCCCGTCACGGTGCTCACCAGATGATGCACGGTGGCGTAGCTCTCCACCTCGAACAGGCCGGGCACGCGGACCGAGCCGGGCCGGCACACCCGCCCCAGATCGTTGCGCAGCAGATCCACGATCATCAGGTTCTCGGCCCGGTCCTTGGGGCTGATGGCCAGTTCCCGGGCCAGGGCCGCATCCGCCTCCGGGCCACCGCCCCGCGGCCGCGTACCCTTGATGGGGCGGCTCTCCACGCGGCCCTCCCGAAGACTCAGGAACCGTTCGGGAGATGAACTCAAGACCTCCCCATAGGGCGTGCCCATGTAGGCGGCGAAAGGTGCCGGATTGAGGGCCCGCAGGCGGCGGTAGGCGGGCCAGGCGTGGCCCCGCGCCGGAGCGGCGAAACGCTGGGCCAGGTTCACCTGGTAGCAGTCTCCGGCCCGGATATAGTCCTGGATGCGCGCGAAGGCGGTCCCGTACTGATGGCGGCTCATGTTGCTCGCCAGGGGGCCGGTCAATCGCAGGTCCGGGCGCCGAGCGGCGACGGGCGGGACGCGGAACATGGCACTGAGGTCGCTCCAGGATGCGGCGGTGCGCGGATCCCGGCCCTGCCCCACCAGCCAGCTGCGCCGCTCCTGGTGGTCCACTACCAGGGCCCAGTCGTATAGGCCCACGGCCATGTCGGGGATATGCTCTCCGTCGACGGCCCGGCTGGGCAGGGTCTCGATGCGCCGGCCGAGATCATAGGCGAACCAGCCCAGGGCACCGCCGGAGAAAGGCAACCCACCCACGGAGTCCCCGGAGGGAGCCAGATGTTGGGCCAGCAACTCGAAGGGATCCGCCGGCGACAGGGTCACCCCGTCGGCGTCCCGGATCTCGGTGACGCCGCCCCGGGTCACCAGGGTGGCGTAGGGATCGGCCGCCAGCACATCGTAGCGGCCGCTGGTGATGCGGGGCCGCCCGCTGTCCAGAAACACCGGCCAGGCGCGGTCCACGAGGGCCTCGAACAGCGGCGCGCTGTCCTCCCGGTAGGGGATTTCGGTCAGGCGGGACACGCTACCGGCTCCCGCGCCATCAGCATGGCGACGGCCACCGCCGACGCACAGTCGGCGGCCTCGGCGCCGGCGCCCGTGTGCTCCATGAGTTCCGCGATGTCGACGAAGGGGCGGTCGAGGAGCGCCGCCAGGTCGCGCACCAGGAAACGGCCCACGCCCGCCCCCACCAGGGGCGCATGGGCCGGCAGGCCGGCGGACAGGTGGCGCGCGCAGGCCCGTTGCAGGCGGTCGAGCTGGCGGCCGGCGAAATAGGCGGCCAGTCCGTGCCATGCCTGGGGCGGGGCCTCTCCGACATCCATGCCCACCATGCGGGCGATGCGCGCCATGGTCTCGTCCCTCGTCCGGCCGCGGCCGTCGGCGGTATCATCCACGTCGGCAAGGGCGGGCAGCCGGCCCAGCAGGCGGTAGACGTCCGCCGTGTGGGCGAACTGCTCAGCCACCACGCCTACCCACTCCCCTTTGAACGGCACCGCCTCTCCCAGGGCCATGAGGGGGGTACGGGACACGCCGGTGTACAGCAACTCTTCCAAGGCCAGGCGCTCGCCGTCGCTGTAACCGCGCGCCGTCACGCGTCCCGCCGCAAAGGGCACCACATCCGCCGTGGTGCTGCCCACGTCCACCAGCAGCCCCGCCTCCAGGCATTCCGCGGCCAGGGCGGCGGTGGCATGCCAGTTGGCGGACGCGACCCAGGGGTGGAGGGAGACCGCGGCCTCGGCGGCGACGAATCCCCGCGGTCCGGCATAGAAACGGAGGGGTGGGGAGGACAGGGCACCTCCCATGAGGGCGGCGAGGGCCGCCACCCCTTCGCGACGGCTGCCGAACAGGTCCACCAGTTCTCCGGTCATGGTGATGCCGTGGCGGCCGCCGGCCGGCGGCAGCCGCTCCACGGCACGGCCCATGGCGGCCCGCAGGCAGTCCAGCCCGCGCCATAGCGGGGTAGTGAACTGGGCCACGTCCCGTACCCGTCCGGCATCATCCACCCACGCCATCTTGAGATGGGCACCGCCCACGTCCCAACCGACGCTGTACGACTCAGGCCACATGATTCATCTCCAGATCCACTTCCACCCGGCGTCCGGGGAAACTCGCGCCCACCGGCGGCGCGCCGTGCCCCGCCAGGGTCAACACCATATGGGCCACGTTGGCCTCCAGGGAGCGGCTGAGGCCCACGTAGGACGTAGTGAGGCGGGGATTGACCTCGAGGATCATCGGGCCCTCGTCCGTGATCATCAAGTCCACCCCCACATAGCCCCACAGTCCGGGCATGGCCGCCACCACACCCCGGGCAATCTCCTCGTAACGCCCGCGGTCACCCTCCAACGCGTTCACCTCACAGCCCAGCAACACGAAACCATCATCCGCCACGGCCACCCGCTGGCGGTTGCAGCCGAGCAGGGTCACCTTGTCGTCTGCCACCAGCAGGGACAGGCTGGCGGCCTCCCCGGGGTGAAGGGTTGTACCGCCCACGCGCCGGCGCCCTGCTCCTTGTCCGCGATGGCGGCTGCCAGGGCGGCCCTATCGCAGAACAGGCGGGCCTCCTGACAGCCCACGCCCCGTTCCGGCTTGAGCACCCAGCCACCGCCGTCCAGCAAGGGTAACGCATCCGCCCGCCAGGTCTCGATCGCAGGCAGCCCGGCGGCCTTCAGGCAGGCCGCCGTATCCACCTTGCTGGCGGCCACCCGCACCGCCTCGGGGCGGCTGTTGAGGAGCCCGCGACCGGCATCCAGCACGGCCCCGGACAGGTATTCCAGGATCCCATCGGTCTCCGGCGCGATGGGCCACACCCATTCCACCTCCTGGACACAACGGGCCCAGCAACGCGCCAGGTCGCCGGCACTCCACACCATGTGGGTGATGACCGGCAGGCCCGGATCGCCGAGCCGCGCGTCTCGGGTGATCACCACCTCCACCCCCGGCACCTGCACCAGATCGCGGACCAGGGCGCGCAGCATCATATCGCCCTCTTCCGCCAATCCGGCTATCATCGGCTGCCCGGCCAAACCTCCCCCAGAAATGTATTCGAAAGCGAAGATCCGCATAGCCTTGCCTTGCACCTGATACCGGTCATCGATCTGCTGCATGGACGCGCGGTGCATGCCCGCCGGGGGGACCGCGCCAACTATCACCCCCTCAGCAGTCGCCTGTGCCCCACAGGTGATCCAGTCGGGCTCGCACATCGCTACGTGGACACCTTTGCCGTGCGCATCCTCTATGTGGCGGATCTCGATGCCATCATGGGCCAGGGCCACAATCAGGCCGTCATCGCCGCCATCGCGGCGGGCCTCGACGGGGTGACCCTGTGGGTCGATGCGGGCATCGCAGACGCCGATGACCTATGCCGCTTCACCGACCGGAGCGCCGGCCGTCCCGTACTGGGTTCGGAGAGCCTCACGGACCCCGCCCTGCTCCACCGGCCCGAGGCCCGTGGCGCCGTCCTGTCCCTGGACTTCCATGGTGCCCAACTGCGGGGTCCCCGGGAGATGGCGCGGGCGCCTGCCTCCTGGCCCCCGGACGTGATTCTCATGTCCCTGTCGCGCGTGGGCAGCCAGCGCGGTCCCGACGTGGAACGCCTGCGAACCTTCCGCCGGCGTGCCCCCCATGTCCGCTTCCACAGCGCCGGAGGCGTACGCGACCCCGGGGACTTGGCCGCTCTGAAGGCTGCCGGCGCCGCCGGCGTGCTGGTGGCCAGTGCCCTCCATGCCGGCACCATCAGCCCGCGTGACCACCGCCCACCCGCTTAGCCGGTGGCCACCGCCCGCAGGGGACGCTCCGGCACTGCGCTGCCAGCCACCCGGCTGCGCGGGCGCTCGAGGCGTCGAAAATGATCGAGCAGGGGACTGGTGCCGCGGGCCTGGTACTCCGCGAGGCCAGGACCACGGTAATCGCACCATGACTGGCTGGTCTCGTATAGCCGCAGGGCCGAAAGACCCGGCAGATAGTCCACCAGACACTCCCACACGTGGACGCAGATCATCTCGGTGCTGGACCGCCACGCCAACTCCGGCGCGGCATAGTTGAGGGTGTGGTGATCGAAACGCTCCACCACCAGGCGGTTCACTACCCGCTTTAGATAGCCGTAGTCCACCACGCAGCCGGTCACCGGGTCGACACGACCCGACACCTGGACGTGGAGCAGGTAGCGACCGCCATGGAGGTTGGAGCACTTGGCGGGATGATCGGTGATGAAATGGGCAGCATCGAACACCAGTTCCTTGGATACCGTGGCCTCCGGCATGGAGGCAGCGAAACGCTCCCATGCCCCCGGCATGGTGCCCAGGGAGGCGTCCAGGAGATGCAGCAGGGCCTGGGCGTCGGCGAGGGTGTCGGTGCGCAACAGCCCCCCCTCGGGGGTGTCGGCGGCATCCAGTTCCACGCAGTTGATGCCGTACTCCCGCCGCAGACGGGACGCCGTTTCACGACCGTCGAGCGCCCGGGCGAAGGGCATGAAGATGTAGCCGGCCTGGTATTCCGCCACGTGGGCGACGAACACGGCCAGGGCCTGGAGAAAATCCGGAGGCGGCTCCACTGCCACGGGCGTCCCCAGAGCCCGCCCCAGGTTCGCCGCCCGCGCGCGCAGGCAGTTGCTGGCCACCACGCGGTGAGTGGCGTCGGCGTAGCGGTATTCCTGGCGGAACCGAAACCCGTAATCCTGCAACCGCTGTTCGAGCCAAAAAAGCAAATCGAGACGTCTGATCTCTCCCGGCACCTCTACCAGGGTGCCCCGTTCCCGCACCAGCCCCGCCCATCGCAGGCCCAGTAAAACCGCCCGCGCCTGCTCTCCCGGCAACCCCGTCGCCTGGGGATAAATCGTATCGTCCACGGCGTTGATCTGCCCGGGCGCCAGCAGCGTCTCCAGGGGCAGATGGTGCCGGATGGCGTACTCGTGAACCGTCAGCCCACTGCACGCCCGCAGATGCTCGTTGGTCAGCATCTCCACCTGTTGTGTGCATTCTTCGCATCGCATGTCTGTGTCTCCCCCTCGGCTCGGGGAGTATTGGGGCTTCCACCCGTGGTGGAAGCCCCGACCTCCGGATCAGGTATGGGCCGCGAACGGATGAGCCTGCTCTTTCTTGCCTGCCACCACCTCGGCGGCCGTCGGTGTGCCGGCAACGGCACGCTCGATGGACTCCTTGGTGGCCTGGTAGTTGTAGTCCTGGATCTTGTTGTCGTCCTCTGCTTCCCAGTGGATGAAGACGCCCACGCAGATGAACACATCATCGGCCTCATCGGCCGGGATGGTGCCGTTCTCCACGCAATCCGCCACCGCCATGGCCACGCCCCGCTGGGCCGGACCGAACATCTGGACGGCCTGCTTGGCACCCTTGATGGTCACCTTGTTGAACATCATGGTATTGGGCTTGGTGGGCAGGTTGGGAGCCACCACTGCCAGCAGGCTCGTGAAGCCGTCCTTGTTGTTGGTCAGGGCATTGCAGAACGCCGTCTCGGCGGCAGAACCGCGCGGCCCCATGATCAGGTCGATGTGCGCGACCTCGTTGCCATCGCCCACCAGGGATTCGCCCACCATCGTTTTGTTTATCACTGCCATCTTTGGTAACTCCTTTCGTCGTTTTCGGAACTAATGAACGCGGCCTCCCGAACGGGCATCCGTTCGGTATCCGCTCGCCGGACAGACCGTGCCGCCATGTCCACATCCTGCTGCTTGAGCAGCCGGTCCAGGAACAGGGTGGCGACGGTAAGGTCTGCCGTGGTGCCGGGATTGATATCCTCGGCCTTGAGACGGGCATCCAGTTGCTCGAGATGCCGTCTCGCCCGCACCCCGGAACAGGTCGCGAGTAATGCGTGGGCCTCGACGGCCCGCCGCGTCACTTCGGCCGCCTTTTTCGGCCCATGTTTGCGGGTGATGTGACTGTCTGGGTATTGCGCCAGCAGATACAGGAACAATTCCGTCACGGCGCAGCATTCGGTCTTGCGGCTCGTCCGCAGGGCCCGGAAACGCGGCAACGCGATGGCGAACACATCCTCGAAATCAGTAACATACTGGCGGGCGATGAGGTCGCGATGAGCGGCCGCGGCCATGACCCGTCGCAGTCCCACGCGGGGCGGGCTGTGGACGTCGTACTTGTCACTGCTGCCCAGCCCGCCCGGATTGGCCAGCCGAATGGCCTCGAAGACCCGGGCGCTGTCGCCCCGGGAGGTTTCTGCGAGCACCTGTTTCAGCCGCTCATGAAGTTCCCGCGGCTCGTCACAGGCCGCGGCGGCACGGGCCAGTGGCGCGCACAGCAGGACGATCCCGAGGTTGGTGTTGAATCCCACCCGCCGCCTGGTCATGGCCACCGCACGACATATGGCCTCCCCCAGACTCAACCCCGGCTGGGTCAGGATCCCGGCGGTGACGGACGCGCTGAGATGGAAATCGGCGGCGGTCATGCCGTGGCCCGGCGAGGTCTCGGAGACGTTACCCGGCTTGAGGGCCGAAACCTCCAGCCAGCACGCCGCGCGATAGGCCCGCTGGATCTCGTCCGGGGCGTTCCACGAGGTCGTCATACCACCTCCAGCGGTCGTTGCTGCTGCCGGATGCGGTCGAGGAGATCGGCGGCCAGCAGGCCGGCCACGTCGATGCCGGTGGCCTCCTCCAGGCCGCGCCAGGCGGGGATGCTGTTGACCTCGATCAGCCACCACGCACCCCTTCGATCCCGTAGCAGGTCCACCCCGGCGTAGTCCATGTCCAGGACACGGGTGGCCCTTTCCGCAAGCTCCGCCGCCTCGACCGCCGGCACGGCGGCATGACATTGGGCGCCGCAGGCCACATTGGTGGGCCAACTGCCACTGCTGCGGCGCATGGCGGCCACGGTACGCCCGCCGATGATGAACAGGCGCCAGTCCTCCGGTTCGGGCCCGGCGCTGGCCACGAAGCGCTGTAGATACCACACACCATTGGCGGCTTCGGCGTCCGGCAGGTCCGCCACCCGGCCGATGCGCACCACGCCCTTGCCCTGGGAACCGAACAGGGGCTTGGATACCACGGTGTGGCCGGCGCGGAGTTCGTCCTCCACGAAGGCGGTGGCGGTCGCGGGATCCGCGGTCACTCGAGTATGGGGTGTGGGGATCCCCGCCCCGGCCAGCAGGAAACTGGTCAGCCCCTTATCCACGGAGCGCTCGATGGCCCGGCCGTCGTTGTAGACCCGTGTCCCGGCGGCCTTGAGGGCGTGGAGCACATTGAGACGGAACACCACCTCCTCGAGGGTGCCCCCGGCCACCCCACGCACGAAGGCAGCGGCAGGCGCGCCACGGAACCCCGGTATACGCACCTCGGGCATGCCGGTCCGGAGCACGATGCTGCAGTCGTTCAGGGTCACGAAGCGGGATTCGCAGCCATGCCCCGCGAATGCGGCGCGCAGGTGCGCCCCGTGCCAGCCGGGATCGTCGGTGAAAATGGCTACCGCCGTCATGCCACCCCCTGTCATGACAACGGAGTACCGAAGGAATCCGCCAGGGGACCGAGGTCCACGGCACCGGCGGTGAAGGTGGCGCCGGAATCCAGGCACGACACCACCACCCGGGCCGGGCTGAAGAGCATGGGATCGATCTTGAAGAAATCGTAGCCACTGGCCTTGAACACCTCGGCGAAGGGGCGACCGTAGTCGCCGGAGGCACTGCTGGGCAGGCGCCGGCACAGATCCTCGGCCGCCTCGTCGGTGCCCTTGACGAAGAGTTGGACCTGGCCTCCGAACAAAATGGCATCATTGGTGCGACCCATGGCCGTGAGGAAATCGGGGGCCGGGGGTGGCAACGGCGCGCTGCCCAGGCCGTCCACCAGATGCTCGAGGGGGAAGCCCAGCTCGTGGGCCTTGTGCATGGCCACTTCCAGCACCCGCGCCACGATCTGCACCGTGCCGGCGAGGCTCCGGGTGGGGGTCAGGATCAGGGTGAGGCCAGCGGGATCGACTCCACAGTCGGCGGCGATCCGGGCGGTCAGTTCCAGGGGCGGTTGGCCATCCACCTCCAGCACCAGGCAGGTGCGGTCGGCATGGTCGGCGAGGCCCATTTCCCGCAGCAGCGGCTCTTTCTGCGCAAGCACCCGCCCGGGACCGGACCCCAGGGCATGGAAGGCACCCTTGCCCTCGCCGTGGGCGAGGCTCCATCCGGCGTACTGACTGCCCAGGCAGGCGAGCACGGGGTTTTCGGTATGGACGTGGACCGCCAGGGGCCAACCGGCCACGGGCCCTGCCCCGGACAAGCCGACGGTGCCGAGACCCGCCAGGCAGATCTCGGCGATACGTCGCCCCGCTTCGAGGCCCCCTTCGGCGTCGATGCCGGCATCGATGATGCGTACCCGATTGGTAAGACGGGTGCACTCGAGCCGCAGCGCCGCCGCATCCCGCTCCAGGGCCTCCACCAGCCCGGCGGCCCGATCATTGAGTCCCATCCCCGTGGCATTGAGTCCCATCCCCGTGGTCATGGTTCCTTGGCTCATGCGGCGTTCCTCCGGGTGGCGTCCAGCAGGACCGCCCACTCGCGGGTCCGCCGTGCCAGCACATCTGCCACCGCCGCCTTTGACGTCCCCTCCCCATGAATGGAACAGATGGGCTCACCGGCCGCCACCCGCGTGCCGGGCGCAGGTCGATCCTTGACCCATGCCGGCCAATGGACGGCAGGCACCGCCATATCTTCCTCGGCATAGAGGATACGATGGCCGCGACTCATGGCCCCACCTACCGGCCCCGCCAGGACCAGGCGTCCCTCACAGGCCTCCAGATGAAGCGCCATGGCGCCACCGTCGGGGAGGTCCGGGTCGTAGAGTTCCAGGGTGGCTGGTGGCCGTGCGTTGAGTTCCAGGAACAGGGGGTCGCCATCGTTCATGATGAAATCCATGCCGTTTATGCCGCGCAGGCCCAGGCTGCGAGTCAGCCGGGCGACGTAATCCTCCACCAGCCCCCGCTGCCGCCCATCCAGGTCACAACCGGTGATGGCACCATGGTAGACACAGGGACGCGGTCCGTGGCGCCGGTTCAACTGGGTATTGAAGCCCATCACCGAGGCCTTCCCACCATCCGCGGCGAAGGTCACGGAGAAGGCCTCACCCGCTATGCGTCGTTGCCAGTAGGCATCGGCGCGCTGCGTGCCGCTGCGCGGATACGCGGCGTCGAAGACCCGCATGCCCCCGTAACCTGCACCGTGCTTCAGCAGCCAGCCACGGGGTTCGCTTACGGGAACGAAACTGACCTCGGGATAGGGTATATCCAAGGTATCCAGCAACTCGAAGAAACGACGGGGCTCGCCGGCCAGGTCCATCACGAAGGGGGTGTTGCCACACAGGCGGAAGCTGCGTTGCAATTTGCGCAACATATAGCCGCCCCCTTCGAAACCCGCCCCCCACACCAGGCGTGGCTGCCGGGTGCTCCACGGGTGCAGGGAGAAGGCGGCGGCGGCCAGGGTGGAGCCTTCATTCATGGATGCCAGGGCCACCATCCGTGCGGCGGCCCGGGTGTCGTCGTCGCCGAAGCAGTCCGCCGCCCCCATCCTGAAGCCGGCGCGGACGCCAAACTCGGCGAGGGCACGGACGCCGGTACCCGCCACCACCATGTAGGGACGCTCAGGCAAGGTCACGGGCCAAGCGCCAGGCATCGGCGAAATCCAGGTAACGGGCTTCGGGGGCCTCCACCATTTCCTTCAACAGGGCATGCTGGACCTTGTACTTGACGTTGCCCACGGCCATGGCCCCGATGCCCACGGCCTCCCCCGATGCGCTCTCCAGGGCGGTGCCCTTGGCCCCCACGTCCACCCCCTCGATACCTTCGGGCGGCACGGCGTTGACATCGCAGGCCACCAAGAGTCTGCGGGCCTTCGCCAGGTGGTCCGCATTCAGCACCTGCACGCCGGCCTTGGCCGCCCCGAACACCACCTCAGCGTCCTCCAGGAGGGCCTTTATGGCGCTGTCGCTGCTGCCGTCGGCACCCTCGAGGTCCACGGTAAAACGTGCGCCACAAGCCGTGACCGTCTCGTCGGCCGTGTCCTTGCCCGTATGGCTGACGATGACGGTACGGGCGCCGGCGCGGGCCGCCAGCACGGCACAGGTGGCACCCACCGGTCCCGTGCCGCCGAAGACCAGGACCCGGCGCCCCTCGAGGCCACCAGCATGGCGATCCACCAGCTCTTTCTCCGCACAAGCCACCATGGCGGCGGCGGTGGTGAAGGCCCCGCTGGGATCGGCGAACACCGCGACCTCGAAGGGAGGCACCATGGATTTCCGGGCCAGGGCGAGCATGTCCATGGCCATATAGATATCCCTGCCGCCGATGAATATGCCGGTGGCCTTCACGCCCGTGGGACCGCGGGAGAAGATGGCGTCCTGGGTCAGAGCCTCCACGTCGTCCGCGGAGATCCCCGTGTACGGGATGCAGTGATCCCAACCGGCATCGATGGCCATGTTGACGTCGAAGGGACTCAGATTCGGCGCCGGTGTGAACAGGTGAAGAATGGTGGTCTTGGATGTGCTCATGGGGCTCGCTTAAGGGTTTGCATGGGAGATGTGATGGAGATGCGACTGCCGTGGTTGCATCCCCGAACGACGCAAAAACGCACCGCCGAGAGGTCGCCGAAGCGCCACCGGGCCGCCCGCACCAAGTCATCGGCGGCGGCGGGCGTGGCGGTGAGCACGAAGCCCGTGGGCCCCCAGGAACTCTGCCCCACCCCCGCGAAGCCCTGGGCCTCGGCCCAAGTCAGGACATCGGACACCGCGGGACTGGTGTAGCGCCCGCCCTGGGCGGCGGCGAAATGGTCCCCCACCACGCGCTGTACTTCCGCCACGCCGCGGGCGAAGGGCTCCAGCCGGCCTTCGGCCACGGCCGGCAGGATCTGCATGAGGGCGAGCCGGCACAGGTGGGCCGCGTGGTCGCCGGGAAAAGGCGGCAGGCGATGGAACGCGGCCTTTTCCTCGCTGCCGTGGATGCCCTCGCCCCTGGCATCGAGCACCAGCACCACGCGCCAGTCCTCCGGATAGGGCAAGCGCGAGATCACCGGCGGGGTGCCGTCGTCGGGCCCGCGCCCGCCGTCGAGGATGAAGCCACCCTGATCGAAACTGCCGATGCCGATACCCGAACGGGCCCCACGGTCGGCGATGCCGGCGACGGTGGCGGGTGCCAGCTCCACGCCATGGAGCCGAGTGACGGCGATGCCCACCGCGAGGCCGAGTTGCGTCCCCGACCCCAGTCCCAGGTGCCCGGGAATGGCCTCATGGACCGCGATATGGACCCCGGATTCCAAACCGAGGGCATTCACCACTTGGATGGCATGGCCCCGGGCGCGATGGGCCGAGGGCCCGCTGGCGCCTACGGTGTCCGCCAGGGTGGCGGTGAGTCGCGTCTGGAAGCCATCGATGGCCAGACCCATGCTGCCGAAACGGCGGCCCAGGCCACCGTTGAGGTCGAGAAAGCCGAGATGCAGCCGCGCGCCCGCCTCCACGGTGACCGCCAGGTTTTCATCATTGCTGTATCGGTCTCGCGTCATGCAGCGAGCGGTTGCAACTCGCGTGCCGGAAGGCCCAAGGCCCTGCAAAACACTCGCAATTTCAGGGTGCGAGGAGTGATTACCCGGCGTCCATGGGCGGGTGATGACGCACTGTGTCACTTTGAGGCATCACGCGAATGACAGCCGGTCCGGGACAAGACGTAAAGTCCGGGGGAAACGTGAACGGCACAGCTATTGCTTGGGTGTTTCTAACATCCCTCAATGGCCCTCTGCAGACCGCAATACGAGTCGGAAGGGCCAGAAATCACTTACGGAGAACCGCGGCGACCCCATGGTCAAGGAAACGAATCATATTGCCATCGACGATACCTTCGCGGAGGCCTTCGGTATGAAGGCCACGCGGATCATCGTCACGGCCCTGGACGAACACTGGGCGCGCCGCGCCGGCGCGACCATGACCGGCTTCGCCACTTCGGTGATCGGTTGCGGCGTGGAGGCGGGAGTGGAGCGGGACATGGCGCCCCATGAGACCCCCGATGGGCGCCCCGGCGTGGCCATTCTGTTGTTTGGCGTGTCGGGCACCGAACTGGCCAAACAACTGGAGAGGCGCGTGGGTCAATGTATCCTCACCTGCCCCACTACCGCCGTGTTCGCGGGCATGGACGGCGACGAACAACTGGCGCTGGGCAAGAATCTGCGCTACTTCGGAGACGGCTGGCAGATCTCCAAGGTGGTGGCGGACAGACGCTACTGGCGGGTGCCGGTGATGGACGGCGAGTTCATCGCCGAGGAAACCACCGGCCGATGCAAGGCGGTGGGCGGCGGCAACTTCCTGGTGCTGGCCCGTTCCCAGGAGGCCGCCCTGCGGGCCTGCGAGGCGGCCGTGACCGCCATGCGCCGGCTGCCCAACGTCATCATGCCTTTCCCCGGCGGCATCGTCCGTTCCGGCTCCAAGGTGGGCTCCAAGTACAAGGCCCTGATGGCGTCCACCAACGATGCCTATTGCCCCACCCTGCGGGGGCTGGTGGATTCGCAGCTCGGTCCGGAGGTGCGTGCGGTAATGGAAATCGTGGTCAACGGCCTGACGCCGGAGGATGTGAGCGGCGCCATGCGTGCGGGCATCGAGGCCGTGATCGACTATGGCGACGACATCCTGCGCATCTCCGCCGGCAACTACGGCGGCAATCTCGGCGAGTTCCATTTCCACCTCCACGAGATCATGGCATGAGCGACCTGGTTCTCACCCAGCTGGCCCCCACCCGCCAGCGCCTCGACATGACCCCTTTCACCCCCGAACGGCTGGCGGGCATGACTCCGGGGGACATCGCCCGTATCCCCTGGCGGTGGGCAATCGGAGGGTGGAGGCGGGAGAGCTGTTCCGCCTGGAGGGTAACCCAGGCGAGACCCTGACCATCGTGCCGGCGGCCGCCAACCTGGACAAGCTCGGCGCCGGCATGACCCGGGGTCGACTCCTGGTGGAGGGCGATGCGGGAGCCCTGGCGGCCAGCGGCCTGGCCGGCGGCCATGTCCGGGTCCAGGGCGACGCCGGCGGTCGTGCCGGCGCCGGCATGGTCGCCGGCAACCTCGAGATCACGGGGAGCTGCGGTGATTGCCTGGGCGGCCCCCTCATCGGCACTACCCACGGCATGGCCGGTGGCATGATCCGGGTAGGCGGCAGCGCCGGCCACCGCGCCGGCGAGCGCCTGCGCCGCGGGCTCGTGGTCATCGACGGCGATGCCGGAGATTATCTCGGGGCGAACATGATCGCCGGCACCATCGCGGTGGCCGGACGCGCCGGCACCTGGTGCGGCTCGGGGATGCGCCGGGGCACTCTGATCCTGGCCCGGCAACCCGCATCCATGCCCGCCACCTTCAACGCCAACGGCCCCCGTCCCCCCGGCTTCCTTGCCCTCTTTCGCCCCCTGCTCGGTAGCGCATGGGCTCCCCTCATGGCTAACGACGCCGACCCCTTCAGTCGCTTCCTCGGCGACCTGGCGGAAGAAGGGATGGGGGAGGTGTTGATAGCGGTCTGAATGGAAGGTACATGACCCATCCGTTATTCGGCATTTATCTCGTTCTCGGTCTGTTGTTGGGCCTCGGAGTGGGTTGGACGGTGGCCCGCTTCAACCGGGCCCGGTGGATCGCGGAAATGGCGGCGGCAAAGGGAAAATACGGCCGGCTCATAGAGCAACAGCACAACCGCCTGCGTACGATTATCGAATCCGAGCCCGAATGCGTGAAACTCCAGGATCGCGACGGCGTCATCCTGGAGATGAATCCCGCCGGTCTGAACCTGCTGGATGCCTCCGCACCGGGTGAGGTGATCGGCAGAACGATCTACGACTTTCTCATTCCTGAATACCAGGATGGCTATCGTGCCCTGAGTGACCAGGTCTTCCGTGGACAACGGGCCACGATGGAATTCGAGGTATTGAGCCTTCACGGGGAACGGCGTTGGCTGGAGACCCACGCCGCTCCGCTTCTCGACAGCGAAGGCGGGGTGTCGGCGCTGCTGGCGGTCACCCGCGACATCAATGAACGCAAGCATTACGAGGAACAATTACGCCGGCAACAGACGGAACTGGCGCATGTCTGTCGTTTGAGCACCATGGGGGAAATGGCTTCGGGCCTTGCCCACGAGCTCAATCAACCCCTTTGTGCCATCTCCAGTTATGCCGAATCAGCACAGTTGTTATGCGGCGAAGAGCATCTGGAACTCCGGGGGCTGCTGGACAAGATCGTCTTCCAGTCGGAGCGTGCCAGCCAGATCATTCATCGCGCAAGGGAATTCGTCCGCAAGCAGGGACCACGGCCACAGCCCACGGCACCCGCCACCCTGGTGGAAGAGACCATGCAGCTGGTGGAGGCGGAACGGCGCCACCAGCACATCGAACTCGATTTATGGCTCGAAGATGACCTGCCCCAGTTGCTGGCCGATCGCATCCAGATCGAACAGGTCCTGGTCAATCTCGTCACCAATGCCATACAGGCCATGGGAAACCTGCCTTATGACCAACGCCGGCTCTCACTCGCCGTCTCCAAAATCCCCGGCAAGACCGTAGAGTTCTCATTATGTAATCACGGCGAGCCAATCCCCGCCCATGTCGTCCAGGGCCTTTTCCTGCCGTTCTTCACCACCAAGGAACGAGGCATGGGAATGGGCCTGGCCATCAGTCGCTCGATCATCGAGGCCCATGGCGGCATCATCGGCTACCGGGATGCACCCGATGGCGGGGCCTGTTTCTATTTCCACCTGCCCGCATCAAAGGCATGAGTACCGAGCCCTGTGTCTTCATCGTGGATGACGACCCGGCGGTGCGGGATGCACTCGCGGTACTGCTAAGCTCCATGAATCTTCATTCCCGGGGTTTCGAATCCGCCGATGCCTTTCTCGCCGCCTACGACAAAGACCAGCCCGGTTGCCTGATAACCGACGTCTGTCTGGCGGGAATCGACGGCATGGCCCTGCAACGGATACTGAAGGAAAGGAATTCAACCCTGCCCATCATCGTCATATCCGGCCATGGGGATATCCCAATGTCCGTGCACATGGTCCGGGAGGGGGCCCTGGATTTTCTCGAGAAACCCTTCCGTAACCATGTGATGCTTCGGCTCGTTCGTGAAGCCCTCGAGATCGATGCCGAGTGGCGCGCCCGCCACCATGCCCACGCGGCCATCCGCGAACGTTATGCCGAACTGACGACTCGGGAGAAAGAGATCGCGGCAATGCTGGCTGAGGGTGAGCCCAACAAGGTCATCGCCGCCCGGCTCAAGATCAGCCCACGCACCGTGGAGGCCCATCGCGCCAATGTCCTGCGCAAGATGGAGGTCACATCGGCCGTGGCCCTCGCCAGAACGCTCATGTCCCTCCCGGATATGACATGAATCACTCAAAACATCGGTAGTTTTACGTAACCACGCCGTAGTCTCGCGAATACTCGTTCACTCCACATCTGCCTATTGTTCAGGAAGCGCAGGGCGGCACAGATCGCCCGCCATACGACCTACCACCAAAGAGAAAAGGAGTGAAACATGTCCCAGGAAAGCGTCCAAGCGGCTCTGGTAACGACCATCGATTCAATCAAGCAAAACCCCGCCAGCTCGAGCGTGGTATTCCGCGCCGAGACTCAGTGGGTCGAAGACGTGCGATGCAGTGCCACGGTGCGGAATTTCGCCCCCATGACCATCGATGAGCCGCCGGAGTTGGGAGGCCAGGATGCGGCCGTCAATCCCGTGGAACTGGTGTTGGTGGCCCTGGGCACCTGCCAGGAGATCATGTATGCCGCCTATGCATCCGTGATGGGCATCAAGCTCGATGCGGTGAAGGTGAATGTCCGCGGCTACCTGGATCTGAAGGGCCTTCTCGGCATGGATGACAGCATCCCCGCAGGCTACAAGCGCATCAAGTTCGAGACCGAGATCCAGAGTCCGGCGAGCGACGAAGAGTTGACGAAGTTAATCGAGATGGTGGAGAGCCATTGCCCCGTCCTCGATATCCTGAGTACCGCGCAACAGGTCACGGGCACCGCCAGGGCCAATGGGAAGCAACTCGTCACACTCGACAAGAACGCGGCCTGAGCGGCCCGACAAAGGGGGATACGTAATGAAAAAACAACCACTGGTGTTAGCCATGATCAGTGCGATGTCGGTGACATCCAACGCCTGGGCGGGGCCCCACGGTTTTGACCTGCACAACACCATCATGCCGGCCTCCCAGGCCATGGCGGGCACCAGCCATGCCCGGCCCCAGGACCTGCCGTCGGCCATCTTCGGCAATCCGGCCACCCTGACCCAGTATGACGGCGGCACCCGCTTCACCTTCGGTGCGTCCTTCTACATGCCCCAGGTGGTGATTGATCATGATGGCACGGTTAATGGTGGCTTTCCCTTCCGTGAGAAATCGGGCACCGACGTCTTTCCGGTGCCCATCGTGGGCGTCGCCCAGGACCTGCAGGGGCTGGGTATACCGGCGGTGCTGGGACTGGGGGTCACGGCCACCTCCGGCGTGGGCGCGACATTCGTCGACGATCCGAAGTCCCTCGGCGCGGGGGCAGAGTTCATCGTCTTCGGTGTCAACGCCGGCGCGGGTTTTCCCATCACCGAGAATCTCTCCCTGGGGGCCATGGCCACCATCAGCTTCGCTCAGATCGATGCCGGCCTGTCCTCCACCTCCAAGGAGACCCATGACCTCGGCCTACGCCTGACCGCCGGGCTCACCTACGACATCGGCAACACCACCATCGGCCTGTGGGGGCAGACAGAACAGAAGCATAATTTCGACAACCTGTTCCAGACCGGCGTTGATGGTGATGGATTTCCCACCTTTTCCAATCAGAAGATCGAGCAGCCCTGGAACGTCGGCATCAGCATCGCCAATTCCGACCTCCTGAACGGGGACCTGCTCGTGGCCTTCGATTACATCCACAAGGCCTACGGCGACGCCGCCTTCTGGCAGGATGTGTGGGAGGACCAGGATGTATTCAGCCTTGGCCTGCAGTGGAACCCGGGCAAGCGCAACTGGGTGTGGCGGGCCGGCGTGGGTTTCGCGGAGGACCCGAACCGCAGCGACGCCAGTAAGCTCGGCGATCTGACCCAGGTGGTGGCGGGGCCTGCCGGCGGCGGTAACCCACTTCTGGCCAATGTCGTACCCATCAATACGGTCACCGTACCGTTCCTGCAGGCCACGCAGACCGTCATCATCTACGAGTGGCGGGCCGGTCTCGGCTTCGGCTACCGGAACTTCCTGATGCCCGGTCTGGACGTGGATGTCGGCCTCGGCTGGGAATTCGCGGAGAGCCGGACCTTCGGTGGCCACACCGAAGCCGACACCTGGTCCAAGCACCTGGGCGCCGCCCTCACCTGGAATTTCAAGTGACCTGATGTAAACCCCGCCTGTGTGGCACCGGCATGGGCTGTCCCCTGCCGGCGCCCGCAGGCGGCCCCCTGCCTCCCCCCGCGCCGGCTTAACGGCGCCTCACGATACACCCGCTATGATGCCCGGCTAGGGGCGGCCACCGTGCCGCAGAAGGATGGCGCGATGCCGGCATGTTCGGCGACACCGGATGGCTCGCCATTGACGAACGGGTGGAATGTTAGAAAAGAAGGCCCGTCCGCAGAATCGGTGAGTGAATGGCTCGCTCGCGGCTAGCGCCAAGCAGTGATGTATATGGATAAAAAACGAACAACAGGCTCTCGCCAAGAACGCGAAGAACGCCAGGAAAGCTTCAGCTTATGTTTTTCGATGTATTCGTGCCCTGTTCAATATCCCGTGGCCCCGGGGGGCAGGACGAACGGCGTCTACCCTGATTGAGGGGGTACCAAGGATGTTTTCTAACCCGGGCTAACTTGGCGTTCTTGGCGACTTGGCGAGAGGAGATTCTCCTCATCTACACTCACGAATTCTGCTGACAAGCCAAAAAAAGCCCGCCCCTCGCGGGGCGGGAAAACAAAAAACCGCCGACTCGCCGGACCTGTCTTCACCTCTGGAGGGTCACCCTAGATATACGGCAATTGCCATGCCAGCCGATGCGCTGGATCTCAGATCATTGAATTTATTGATCAGCCTTCTTCAGCCAGATCCCAGAGTGTTACACGAGGATTACAGCATGCATCCACCGGTGTTCCACCGTCATGCCGGGCCTGACCCGGTATCCAGGGCGGCAAGCGTGGCGGCCGGGACGGTGCCCCTGGTCCAGGTGGCTCCTGCGGCCCTGGATTACTCGCTGCGCTCGCCCTTCGGGCCGCCCTGCGGGTGTTCAACGCTGCGCTTTTGTACGGCCTGCGCCGCAATGACGAGAGAGAAAGAGTAATCATGCCTCGCGCTGGAGGTAGTCTCTGTAGGCGTCTTCATCCATCAATCCATCGGGCTGGTCGCTGTCGGCGCGAACCACCAGGAGCCAGCCGTCACCGTAGGGGTCGGTGTTGGCCAGTGTCGGATCGTCTTCAATGGCCGGATTGGTCTCCACCACTTCGCCCCCCAAAGGCGCGATCAGATCATTGACCACCTTGACCGATTCCACCGTACCGAAGGATTCGCCGGTGGTGATGGAGGTCCCGGGCCCCGGAAGTTCGAAGCACATGATGTCGCCGAGGTTCTCCTGAGAGTAATCGCTCATGCCGACGACGAAGGCCCCGTCGCCCCGTGGCCTACACCACAGATGGTTCTCATGAAACCTACATGCTGATGGCTGGCTCATGCCTGCCCTCCTGTTGGGTACGTGGGTTGTGTAGAGCCTGCCCGAGGGCGTTTTCCGCGGCCTCCTGCAGGGCTTCGGCGTACGCCACCGAGCCAGACAATAGATCGATGTGAGCTGTGCGAATATTCGCAGGACTACGGAGTGGGTTTGTAAAACTACTGATTCCCGAAAGACTCGGTTTGCTCCACAGGTGAAAAAATGAATCGAGTCACCCGCGTGGATATCGGCGTCACGGCTCCATGCACATAGTGAATGGTGAATGGTGAATGGTGAATGGTGAATGGTGAATGGCAAGATTATGGGTGTCCTGGGGACTGGGCGTCGGGCCTCCTTCGGGAAGGAGGCCCCGGATGGACGGCATCAGCCGGCGTCAGGGGCGGCCATCAGGTCGCGCAGGAAGGCCTTCATGGCCGGAGTGTCCCAATCCCGCGGACCCACGGCCCGATACACCTGGCGGCCGGTGGGGTCCACGAGGACGGCGGTGGGCAGGGCCATGACCTCCCAGCCACCGAGGGACAGGTCCTCGTCCAGCAGGATAGGAAAACTGACGGGGACCTGTTCCAGGAATTCTCCCACCTTGGCACCGCCGGGACCGGCGTGTACCGCCAGGATCTCCAGGCCCTCATCGGCCATATCCTGGTACAACCGCTCCATGGTGGGCATCTCCTTCAGGCAGGGCGAGCACCAGGTGGCCCAGAAGCTCACCAGCACCCACTGTCCCCGTAGATCCTCGAGGCGATAGTCATCTCCGCTCACGCTCCCGAGGACGAAGTCGCCGGCCATTGGGCGTCCGGATTCAGGGTCCATGGTGCGCTCGGCCGCCGTGGCCTGGGCCGTTACCAGGAGGAGGCACGCCAGGAGCGCGCCGGGTAATGCGGTCTTCAATGGAATCATGGGAACTCCTGTTTCAGGGTGAGGTGGTGTCTTCATAGCGGCTGCCCACGTCCCCTACCGGGGCCACGAAGGCGTCGAGTACCAGGGGGCGATAGTCGCCCGTCAGGGCCTCGAGGAAGGCCAGGAGATCGGCTCTTTCCCTCTCACTGAGACCGAGGGGACGAATGCGTGGATCTAGCAGCGGATTGGGTACGCCTCCCCGATCGTAAAAGTCCACCACGTCCGCCAGGGTGAGCAACGACCCGTCATGCATGTAGGGCGCAGTGAGGGCCACGTTGCGCAGGGTGGGGGTCTTGTAGTGCCAGCGGTCTGCGGGGTCCCCGGTCACCTCGTAACGCCCCAGGTCGTTGCCCGCGCCGGGGCCGGATACCCCCGCTACGATTTCCGGGGCCACATCCACGAAGACACCCGGAGCCAGGGCCACCCGCCGCGGCCCGGGTGCCGCTTCCATGGCCCGCCTATAGCCGGTCCCGGTGTTGTGAACGACGTCGTCGGTGAACAGGGCATGGTCCTCACCGATGAGATGGCAACTGCTGCAGTTTCCGCGGCCGGTGAACAACTCGAAACCCCGCTGCGCCGAAGCATCGAGGGCGTTCTCTTCGTCACCGTAATACCAGCGGTCGAAGGGGGAATCGGCCGCCAGCAGGGTGCGCTGATAACTGGCCAGGGCATCGGCAACCGTGTTCATATCGGGGCCGCTGCCATCGAAGGCGGCTTCGAACAGGCCGTCATAATCCTTCAGATTGCGGATCCGTTCCAACGTCCAGCCGATGGACGGGCTGGCCATTTCCAGGGGATTGACTATGGGCTGCCACGCCTGCTGCTCCAGGCTGGATTCCCGGGCGTCGTGGAACATGCGGGTCTTGTAGCCCACGTTGTAGAGGGTGGGCGCGTTGCGTCCCACGTCCCTGCCCTCAAGCCCCACGGCCGTGGCCAGTTCGTTGTTGGTGAAGCCCTGCTCGGGTATATGGCACATGGCGCAGGACTGGGTGCCGTTGAGGGACAGGCGGCGGTCGAAGAACAGCTTGCGTCCCAGCTCCACCTTCTCCCGCGTCAAGGGGTTGTCCTCCGGTACCGGCTGCGGAGGCAGGCCGAGGGGGGGATGGCGGGCGATGGCCAGCAGATCGGCCTTCCGGCCCACCCGCGCCTCCAGGGAGACGGAGCGGGTGACGTAGTCCGGGCTATCGTAATTACCCTTGTAGTCCCCGGGACCATCCGTCACCGGTTCGGCCGCCCCCACTGCAAGGCCGAAAATGAGCGTCAGGCTCCCCCCGCAGGCGCGAGCCATCCGGTGTGCATCCCGGCACGAGAAATTCCGAATTTTCATGATCCGTCCCCCGCCGGCACGCCGACGGGGGCCGCCTCGGCATCCGCCTCGAAAAGGTCCAGATTGTCACCCGTCAGAGACCGCAGGAAGGCCACCAGATCCGCCTTGTCGCCATCGGAGAGGCCGAGGGGGCGTATGCGCTCGTCCTGCTCCGGATGCTCGAATCCACCCTGGTCGTAGAAGTCCACCACCGTTTCCAACGTAGGCAGGGAACCGTCATGCATATAGGGCGCCGTCTTGGTCACGTTGCGCAGGCCGGGGGTGCGGAATTTCCAGCGGTCCGCCGGATCCTGGGTGGCCTCGTACAATCCCAGATCGTTGTAGGCGCGTTCGGCGGTATCCGCCACCGCGGCCATGTCGAGCTCGATGCGGATGCCGCCACCCAGGTCCATGATCCGCTGGTCGGGCGCCTTGCCCATGGAATGATGCCAGCCGATGCCCGTGTCGTGCGGTTCGTTGTCGGTGAACAGGGCATGGTCCTCGTTCACCTCATGGCACGAGGCACAGCCGGCGCGGCCGGTGAACAATTCGAAGCCGCGGGCGGCGGCCGGGGTCATGGCCCCTTCCTCGCCGCCGAAGCGCCAGCGATCGAAGGTAGAATTGCCGGATACGAGGGTACGCAGATAGCTGGCCATGGCCGTACCCGTGGTCATCATGTCTGCACCCCGGCCATCGAAGGCCTCCTCGAAGAGGCCTTCGTAGTCTGGCAGGCCACGCAGCTTGTCCAGCACGACCCCCACGGCACGGTTGCCCATGCGCTTGAGATCCAGCAACTCACTCCAGGTGAGGGTATGGAGATGGCGCTCACGGCCATCCACGAACAGGGGATCCGTCCAGGCCAGGTTATAGAGGCTTGCGGCGTTACGCCGCAGGGATTGGCCCTCCATGCCCACGGCCCTGGACATGGCGTTGTTGGTGAAACCCTGGTCCGGGATGTGACACATGGCGCAAGACAGGGTCTCGTTGCCCGACAGGCGCCGGTCGAAGAACAGTTTGCGCCCCAGGTCCACCCGGGCCGCGGTGATCTCCTGCCCCTCGGGCACCGCCATGGGCGGCAGCCCCAGGGGGCTGTGGCTGGCCTGGGCCACCAGTTCCCGGGTCCGCAGGGGCGGCTTCGCCTTCGCGGCCGCCGCCTGCCAGCCGCCGGCTGCGGCCTCCTGCATCAGGGTGCGCACGTCCGCCAGCACGAGATCGGGGTGCAGGAAGGAAACGCTGTAGATGTTGCGAATCCGGCGCTCGGGATCGATGAGGAACACCCGCAGCACGTGGGAGATCTGCCCGGTATTTTCGCCTTTTTCGTTATAGACCCTGTTCACGCCCTGGCCGTAGTCCGCGAGGATGGGGTCGAGGACATCGTTGGATTCGGCGGTGAGGAACAGCCAGTCCGCCCCCTTGCCGCTGAAGTTCTCGGCATACAGGCGCATCACCTCCGGGGTGTCATTCTGCGGATCGAAACTGAGGCTGAGCAGGCGCATGTTCTCTGCCAACTCGGGATTCTTCTGCATGGTCTGGTACAGGCGATACAGGACATAGGTCGCCAGGGGACAGCCATTGACGTCGTCGCAGGTGCTGTAAATGAAGCTCAGCACCACGTATTTGCCATCGAACAAATCATGGAGACGACCCTCGGTGCCGTCGGTCTTGAGGACGGTCCCATCGGGCGCCTTGGCGATGGGGGGCAGGCGGTAGGTGCCGGCATCCGGTGGATCGAAACGCAGGGCCGTATACCCCGGCGCCAGGACCTGAGGACGATCGATGGCGCCCTTTATCTCACTCTTGGTCTCGACCGCCGGGGCGGATGAGATGGGACCCAAGGCGCAACTCAAGAGGAAGGCGAACGCGGTTGGATAACTGGGTTTGCTCAAAAACATTAAAGTATCGGACTCCTCGGCCGGCACGCCCGGTCACGGGCTGTAAACAGAAACCGCCCGACCACACTGTGGCCGGGCGGTCATCCTGCCAGGGACACTTCAGTCCCGTTGGTGTCTGTTACGACACGGCCAACGATCTCAGTCGGCCGGATCCACCGCAGCCACGGCATCACCCAGCTTATCTTTCAGCTCCTGCTTTTCGGCGATATTGGTCTCGAACAGCTCATTGGAGTTGAAGGTCATGAGATGGGCACGCCCCAGCTTTTCCTTGTAGAAGTCCACCTCGAACACCTTGGTCAGGTTTTCCCCGTCCCAGTTGTACATCTTGAGGTATTGCTCGTCGGCTTCGCCCTTCTTGTCCCAGTTACCCAGCAGGGAAGACGTGAAGTACAGGCGCTCACCGTCCCAACTCTGGGAGACCATGTTCACCTGGGAACCGATCTTGTGCTCGCTCATCAGCTTGGCATTGAATGGATCCGAGACATCGAACCGCCGGGTCGTGCCATCCATGAAGGTATTGACCCACAGTTGGCTGTCGTCTGCCGTGATGGAGAAGGCCACGGGCAGCGGCACCTTGGAGGGGTCGCCGATGGTCCCGATCTCCTTGGTGGTCCAGCCCTTTTCCTTGTCCTCATAGATCAGCCAGATCTTGGAGGTCAGGGCCGTGGTGGTGAAGCAGTAGTTGCTGCCCCAGGCACAGCGGATCTCCAGGGGGGCACCGGGGATGTCGAAGACCTTCAGGGGCTTGCGCTTGTGAAGGTCCCATACCATGGCGGTGTTGCCGAAGCGCTTCATGGCCTCGGGATCGTTCAGCATCTTGCCGAAGTCCATCATGTAGTTGGACCAGCCGGTGAAGGAACTGGTCACCATGATGTTCTTGGCCGGCAGGAAGCGTACGTCGTAGCCGTAGCCATCGGCGTACTTGCCGGTCTTCTCGGCACCCCGCAGGTTGTCGTCCGTGGGCATCCAGTAGGTTTCCACGAACTCGCCTTCGTTGGTGTATTCCACCATCGCCGTGCGGCCGCCGTGGTCCTTGTTGTTGGACAGGGCGCTGATCATCATGCGCCCGGGCAGGGCGAAGAAGCTGTGGGGGCCCACCACGCCACCGCTGGCCTTGACGAAGTCGTCTATGACCTTGTGCAGTTTCGGTTTGCTCGGATCCGTATGGACGTCGAAGATGAAGATCTTGTTGGTATCCAGGGTGCCGGCCCACAGGTAGCGCCGATCATCGCTGTAGCCCGAGTGATGGGCCTCGTTGCGCCCGCCCACCGAGACGGTATGGATGACCTCGCCGAAGGTGTCCGACTTGGGATCCGTATCGATGGTCACGAGCTTGTCCTGCTCATCGCCTACGCCCTTCACGCCCAGGGTCCAGACGTGCACAAACTGCTCCTGGCCCGTGATCTTCGGCGAATAAGGTGAGACGCACGTCTCGTCGGCGCTGGCCGTAACCGGGAGCATCCCGATAGCCAGGGCCGAAGAGGTCGCCAGGGCGAGCGCGGTAAGAGACCGACGCAGGCCATGCCGTGGGGTGATAGGTGTTTTCATAGACTCCTCCAATTGTGCTTTTGGTACATCTTTGAATCGGCTGGCATTCCACCATCGGCCGATTTCTTAAGGGTGCAAATGCAAAAAGGTATCTGCCATACCAGCCAGGGATCGGCAGATTCACTGGAAATTGCGTGCAACTAGGGTGCCAATCATTGGCGCAACGGCTACCCCGCGATTTCACTACGCTCGTCAGTCGCCTTGGTGATTCGAGTGTGCCGCGGCAGTGACACAGTCCTCTCAAGATGTGCAACGTGCGGCACGTATTGAAGGAACATCCCCCTGCATCCAGGCGCCGAACTGCACGCCGTTGGGCCCGTCATGGAGGATCAGGGCAGCCTGGAACGAATAGTGCTAACAAGATTGTCCATGCGCTCGATACTTCTGGCTTTCTGGCTCGTCATCGGGCCCGCCACCACAGGTTGGGCCCTGGGCGGAGACTTCCGCCTGACAGCCCATGACGGTACCACCTTCGCGCTGGAGGACGCCCGAGGCAAGGTAGTCGTGATGGCCTTCGGTTACACCCACTGTCCCGACGTCTGCCCCATGATGCTGGCCAGGATGGCCGAGGCCCTCAGGGCCCTGGGGCCGCGGGCGGAGCAGGTGGTACCCGTGTTCGTGTCCGTCGACCCGGCCCGTGACACCCCCGAGCGGCTGCGGGAGTATGTCCGCTGGTTCCACCCCGCCATCAAGGGCCTGACGGGCTCACCCGAGGCCCTCCTGCAGGTGGCCCGTCAGTATCGGGTGCAATTCAGCGTCAACGACACGGGCGCGTCAGAGGACTACACCGTCGACCATGGCAGCAGCATCTACGTCATCGGGACCGATGGACGGCTGATGCGCATGATTCCCGACGGCCTGCCTTCCGAGGTCCTGGTCAACACCCTCGACCACGCACTCAACCGTGCCGGGTCGACATCACCCTAGAGGAGCAACCACACCATGAAAGTCAATTGGGATTCCAATGTCTGTATTCACGCCGGCAAGTGCGTGGGCAACCTGCCCGAGGTATTCAAGATCGAGAACGATACCCTGGCCATCTATCCGGAGGCCGCCGATGAAGGGCGCCTGCGCGAAGTCGTGGCCATGTGTCCGTCGGGCGCCCTGACCATCGAGGAATGAATGGAGCCATGGACTCATGATTGCAGGCGCCCCGGCGCCCGCGACATGATTCCATGGCCTTCTTCCTGGAAAACTCACCGACGCCAAACAACGGGAACTCCGTGATATGAGATATGCACATACCCTGCTGGCCGCTCTGCTGGCCGGAGCGACCACCGGCCTCGTATGGGCCGATGTGGCCCCCAGACTCCCCGCCGATTACCCCAGCCACCGGCTGGCCGGCGAGTGTGACAAGGGTTCATGGCTCACCCGCAGGCAATCCCTGGAGCAACACCTCGATGCGTACAACCACACCCGACTCGAAGTGGCCGCCATGTTGCGCCAGATCGTGGCGGAGTACGACCTGGAGGCGGCCACCCGCCAGCACCTTCTGAGCTTCGCGCAGACCTTCGAGGAAATGGCGGCCGCCATGCCGGCGCCGGACCCGGACAGCAACGCATTCCGCAATTTCGACTTTCGCCTGGGCCTGAGCTTCGCCGCGGTGGCGGCCTATCTCAACGACAACGAGGCCCTTGCGGCGCGCTTCCATGCCGACCGCCTCGAACCCGAGACCACCGTAGGCCGCTATCTGGCACGCCTGGACCTCTCCAGGGACACCTACGAGGCCTCCCTGGAACGTGCGCGTGAAGACGCCACCGAGGATGGCCACGCCTGTTCCTGAGGGAACACGCGCGTCAAGACGGGTTCCGGACAGGCGCTCGCTTCCCGGCGCCGAGTACCCCCGAGGCTCGGGGCACGGCCCATAAGGGCTGCGGATTCCGACCAGGCGGCCACGCCACGAGCCAATGGCGCAGAAGCATGTAACGGTGGTGGCACAATAGCCACGGGGTCGCTCCACGGGCGTCACACCGGGTCCACGCGCGACGGGAAGCCATGCCGCCCTTGCGCCGCCTTGGCCTTGGCCATGGCCGACCCTAACCCGGGGCGCTGTCGTTGTTTTGCCGATACCGTGGGGTCGGTTGGCGCCAAGGGAGAGCGCACACACGCCCCGCTATCGGCTCCTCTGGCATACCCTTTGCTGGGCAGTACGAAGCATCGGACGTACCCCTGCGTCCGTACCATGGTGGAGGTCGCAGCACCGCACATGACGAACGTCGCTCAATCGAAGACTCTTCCTCGCAAAGGAAGTGGCAAGAAACGCGGACATCTGAAAGGCCGGCAGCCGCAAGAACAGGCCCTGGCCGAAGTAAGGGTCTTGCTGGGGGACGGCCCCCGCCGCCGCGACCTGCTCATCGAGTACCTGCACCTCATCCAGGACGGCTACAGGCATATCTCCGCCGCCCACATGGTGGCCCTGGCCCACGAACTCGGCCTCGCCATGACCGAGGTCTACGAGGTCGCCACCTTCTATCATCATTTCGATGTCATCAAACCGGGGGACACCCCGCCGCCGCCGCTGACCGTGCGCGTGTGCGACTCCGTGACCTGTGAGATGTACGGTTGCGACGAACTCATGGCCACCCTGAAAGCGAAGCTGGGACCCGGCGTGCGCATCCAGCCCGTGCCCTGCGTGGGCCGCTGCCACGAGGCCCCCGTGGTCGTGCTGGGGCGCAACCCCATCGGCCACGCCACGCCGGAGACGGTGGCCGCCGCCGTCGATGCCGGGTCGGTGAAGCCTCCGGCGCCCGCGGGAGTCACCCATTACGCCGCCTACCGCCAGGAGGGGGGCTATGAGTTGCTGGCCGAGTGTGTGGCGGGCCGGCGCGACGTGGAGGACATCATCACCACCCTGGAGAACGCCAAGCTGCGGGGCCTGGGGGGCGCCGGCTTTCCGGCAGGGCGCAAGTGGCGTGCATTGCGCGACGAGCCCGAGCCCCGCTATGTCACCATCAACATCGACGAGGGCGAGCCCGGGACCTTCAAGGATGGCCATTATCTGGAGCGTGACCCCCACCGTTTCCTGGAGGGCAGCCTCATCGGCGCCTGGGCCGTCAACGCCCCCGATGTCTATCTCTACCTGCGGGACGAATACGCCACCGCCGAGGGTATCCTCCACCAGGCGGTGGCAGACCTGGAAGCTAATCCGCCCTGTCCCCTGCCCCGGGTCCATATCCGGCGGGGCGCCGGCGCCTATATCTGTGGCGAAGAATCGGCCATGGTGGAGTCCATCGAAGGCAAACGCGGCATGCCCCGCCTGCGCCCGCCCCTGGTGGCCCAGGTGGGCGTCTTCGGGCGACCCACCCTGGAACAAAACCTGGAGACCATGTACTGGGTGCGGGATGTCCTGGAAAAGGGCCCGGAGTGGTTCGCCGGCCAGGGTCGCCACGGCCGCCACGGCCTGCGCTCCTTCTCCGTCAGCGGCCGGGTGAAACGTCCGGGCGTCCACCTGGCCCCCGCCGGTATCACCCTGCGGGAACTCATCGATGAGTACTGTGGCGGCATGCTGGACGGCCACACCCTGTACGGTTATTTCCCCGGCGGCGCCTCCGGCGGCATCCTCCCCGCATCCAAGGCCGACGTGCCCCTGGACTTCGACACCCTCCAGGAGGTGGATTCCAGCTGCTTCATCGGTTCGGCCGCCATCATCGTGCTGTCCGACCACGACAGCGCCCGCCAGGCCGCCCTCAATGCCATGCGCTTCTTCGCCCACGAATCCTGCGGACAGTGCACACCGTGCCGCGTGGGGACGGTCAAGGCCGTGGCCCTGATGGAGCAGGAGACCTGGGACGAGGCGTTGCTCGAGGAGCTGTCCACCGCCATGGTAGACGCCTCCATCTGCGGCCTGGGTCAGGCGGCCCCGAACCCGCTGCGCTGTGCCCTCAAATATTTTCCCCAGGAGTTCGACCGCTAATGGCTGCCAACCCCCAAACCGTCGCCGCGAGCACCATCCGATTCGACCTCAACGGCCAGCCCGTGGAGGCCCTGGAGGGCGAGACCATCCTCCAGGCCGCCCGGCGCATCGGCGTCGAGATCCCCAGCCTGTGCTTCAAGGAGGGCTATCGCGAGGTCGGCAACTGCCGCTCCTGCATGGTGGAGATCGACGGCGAGCGGGTCCTGGCACCTTCCTGCTGCCGGGCGCCCAGGGACGGCATGACCGTGCGCAGCGACAGCGATCGCGCCCGGCTGTCCCAGCGCATGGTGCTCGAACTGCTGCTGGCGGACATGCCCGAACAGACGACCTCTCCCCATACACCGAACTCCGAGCTCGACCACTGGGCCGGCAAGCTCGGCGTGGGCCGGCCCCGCTTCGGGCAGCGCCCCCAGCCCACCCCCGACCTCAGCAACGCCGCCATCGCCGTGAACCTGGATACCTGTATCCAGTGTACCCGTTGCGTGCGCGCCTGCCGTGAGGAACAGGTCAACGATGTCATCGGCTATGCCTTCCGCGGCGAGCATTCCAAGATCGTCTTCGACCTCGATGACCCCATGGGAGACAGCACCTGCGTCACCTGCGGCGAGTGCGTCCAGGCCTGCCCCACGGGTGCCCTGATGCCCGCCCATGAGGTGGGCCAAGTGGCGTCGGACAGGCAGGTGAAGTCCGTGTGCCCCTACTGTGGCGTGGGCTGCCTGCTCACCTATCATGTGAAGGACGACACAATTCTCTATACGAACGGCCGCGACGGCCCCTCCAACCACAGCCGCCTGTGCGTCAAGGGCCGCTACGGCTTCGACTATGTCCATCACGCCAACCGCCTGACCACCCCCCTCATCCGCCGCGAAGGCATGCCCAAGACCCCCGAGATACTGGGGCATGACCGGCTGCACGAGTATTTCCGCGAGGCGAGTTGGGAAGAGGCCCTGGCGGTGGCCACGGGTGGCCTCACGCGCATCCGTGACGACAAGGGCGGCCAGGCCCTGGCCGGCTTCGGCTCCGCCAAAGGCAGCAACGAGGAGGCCTACCTGTTCCAGAAGCTGGTGCGCACCGGCTTCCATACCAACAACGTCGACCACTGCACCCGTCTGTGCCACGCCTCCTCCGTGGCCGCCATGCTGGAGACCATCGGCTCGGGCTCCGTCTCCAACCAGGTGGCCGACGTGGCCGAGGCCGAGGTCATCATCATCATCGGCGCCCGGCCCACGGTGAATCACCCGGTGGCCGCCACCTTCATGAAGAACGCGGCCAAGAGCGGCAAGAAGCTCGTCCTCATGGACCCCTACCGCTCCGAGTTGGCCCGCCATGCCAGCTATTCCCTGCAGTTCAACGCCGACACCGACGTACCCCTGTTGAACGCCATGATGTACACCATCATCGAGGAGGGCCTGCAGAACGACGCCTACATCCGCGACCATACCGAGGGTTACGAGGCCCTGAAGCAGAACGTCATGGACTACCCGCCGGAGCAGGTGGCGGCCATCACCGGCATCCCGGCCCAGACCATCCGCGAGGTGGCCCGTCTCTATGCCACCGCCAAGGGGGCCATGATCTTCTGGGGCATGGGGATCTCCCAGCACATCCACGGCACCGACAACGCCCGCTGTCTCATCGCCCTGGCTCTGCTCACGGGCCAGATCGGCCGCCCCGGCACCGGCCTGCATCCCCTGCGCGGCCAGAACAACGTCCAGGGGGCCTCGGACGTGGGCCTCATCCCTATGGTCTACCCCGACTACCAGCGGGTGGACGACCCGGTGATCCAGAAGAAGTTCGAGCAGCTGTGGGACACACCCCTGGACCCCAAGCCGGGGCTCACGGTGGTGGAGATCATGAACGCCATCCACGAGGACCGGCTCCACGGCATGTACATCATGGGGGAGAACCCCGCCATGTCGGACCCCAACCTGAACCACGCCCGGGAGGCCCTGGCGCGCCTCGATCACCTGGTGGTGCAGGACATCTTCTTCACCGAGACCGCGGGCTTCGCCGATGTCATCCTGCCCGCCTCCGCCTTCCCCGAGAAGACCGGCACCTTCACCAACACCGACCGCCGCGTCCAGCTCGGCCGCCAGGCCATCGATCCCCCCGGCGACGCCCGCCAGGACCTGTGGATCATCCAGCAGATGGCCAAGGGTCTGGGGCTGCAGTGGTCCTATGAGTCCGTGAGCGACGTGTTCGAGGAGATGCGCCACGCGACCCCCAGCCTCGCGGGCATGACCTGGGAGCGCCTCAGTGCGGAAGACACCCTCACCTATCCCCTGACCCACGAAGGCGACCCCGGCGAACCCATCATCTTCCAGCAGGGCTTCCCCACCGCCAGCGGCCGCGCCCGCTTCGTCCCCGCCCAGCACATCCATGCCGACGAGGTGCCGGACACCGACTATCCCTTCGTGTTCACCACCGGCCGCCAGTTGGAGCACTGGCACACCGGCAGCATGACCCGCCATGCCACGGTGCTGGACGCCATAGAGCCCGAGGCGGTGGCCAGCCTCCACCCCCAGGACATGCAGGAACTGGGGATCCGCCCCGGCGAGCGGGTGACCATCACCTCACGGCGCGGCGAGATCACGGCCACCGCGCGCGCCGACCGCGGCATGGCCCGGCGCTCGGTGTTCATGCCGTTCTGCTACCACGAGGCTGCCGCCAATCTCCTGACCAACGAGGCCCTCGACCCCTACGGCAAGATCCCCGAGTTCAAATACTGCGCCATCCGCGTACGTCCCGCCGCGCCGGCCGCGTCCCGGCCGGAGCAGCAGGCCGCCAGCGCCTGAACAGGCGGCTCCCCGCGGAAACACCGGTTTAATCCATCCCGCCCCGGATCGACGATTAAACCGCGCCACCCGACCCGGTAAACGCCCGGGTTGGGCAACCCTTACCTGAGAGGGACCCTCGCACCGCCAGGTGTGGGGTGTTTTGCGCGGCGCGGATTTACCAGCGTCCCCTTGAGTCCTTGGTTATGTGCCGCTACCATAATTTGGTATTTATTAGTGCAGACGAGGTTTTCCTTATGGCCAAGAACACCAGCGTAAGCTTGGGTGAGCACTTCGATCAGTTTATTGCCGCCCAGCTTGAAAAAGGGCGATATGGCTCTGCTACCGAGGTAGTGCGCGCCGGCTTGCGTTTGCTCGAAACCGAAGAAGTGAAATTGGACGCGTTGCGCAGATTGATTGACGAAGGCCGCAAGAGCGGGACAGCCGAGTACAGCTATGAGAACTTCATGGCGGAACTGGACAAAGAGTTTGGCTAGGGGCTTCTTTTTCGGTATCGAACGCCGCCAAGGCTGACTTGAAAAATATCGCAAGGTTTACGGAAGAACGATGGGGACGGGAACAGCGTAAGCAATACTTCAAAGGGATGGACGATGCTTTCCACCAGTTGGCCGATGGTCCAACACTCGGCGTTTCCTGCGAATACATTGCCGCGAATTTGCGCAAGCATACATTCCAATTAAAATGCTTTGCGTAAGCCGAAAACATTTCTTTAACGGGTTGGAGTAGCTTGTTGCTAAGTTCCTCAGTACTTATCTCGCCATACGTCTTCGTGATTTTCCTCCAGATACTCGAAGCCCTCGATACTTGTAAACTCTTCAATGCCTTCTTCGCGCATCGCTTTGATCGCCGTTCTTATGGCGATGTCTGGGCTTTGAAAATATTCACACCACGTCGAGAAGATTCCTCGTTCATTAAAGACTGCTAGAGACCATTCGTCGTTTCCCATCTTAGTAACGACAATGTCCAATCGAATGCCATCGACAACGTAAGGCATGTGCCGTTCTTCACGGGCGTCCTGCGTTGAATAGTTCATTGCACATCCTCCTCGTGTACTGGTTTGCTTTAACTGCGGCGAAGCAAAGTGTTTCATAGTTCGTGGCTTTTTCCTGCCTTGTGATCACGTAGTCCACATTCGGCAAGCGCGTCCAATTTGCCGGCCTCAACATCTTGTTCCAGTTTCTGGCTCCACGCTTTTGCATCACACTGGGCAAACCACTCACGAAAGCTCGACTATCACCCCCACTGCCATGTCGTCGTGCCCGGCGGCGCCATCGACCGCAGGCGCAAACAGTGGAAAAAGCTCAAGGGCAACTGCCTGTTCAATGAATTCGCCCTGGCCTGGGTATTCCGGGCCCGCTTTCTCGCTGCCATCAATGCCGAGGCCCTGCCAATCCCGACGCGGCTGCCCGCAAAGTGGGTGGCCGACAACACCGGGATAAGATCGCGGCTACGCGCGATCTATCCTTATTCGCTATGTTTCATCTCGACCAACCCAGTAGTCCGGCTTCCGGTGCTGGTGGGCTACCGCGATAACAAGAATATGGTCTTCTTCCACGGAGTACATCAATTTATACGGAAACTTGTGCAGGAGGCACTTCCGTGCTTCACCCCGCTCTATGGACCACGCTTTAGGATACTCGGCAATTCGTAATGCGGCCTTTCTCACTTCTTCCTTGAATCTGCGCCCAAGCCCTGAATATTCGAGCTCATAGTAACGGGTCGCATCTTCCAGCTCCTGCCTCGCTATCCTGGTGAATATGACGCGCATCATTTTTCGTTAAATATTTCCTCCATCGGGACACCTTTGAGCTTTCCTTCCCGATAAGCCTTGAGTCTCTTTTCCACTTCTTCAGCCCATATTTCATCGAGCCTTTTGTCCGGTTCATCTAGGCTCTTTATCAGACCTTCAACCAAGGTGAACCGCTCCTCTGGTTTCAGTTTCATTGCCTCATCTAACAGCTCCTTCGTGCTCATTGTCTTTACCTCCGATTTTCATGAATCATAACGCCCGGCAAACCCGCGAGCGAGACCGGTGTGGCCGTTGCGTCCCTTGCAACGGCGGTGACGGGATCGACCGGGGGGTTCAGCCGGTTGTTTGACGGTCGCCGCACTTCACTCGCCTTCCAATGCAATCCGATACCACGGTGAGCCCGCCCCGAAGAGCTTCCTCGCAGCGATCGAAACTACCGCATCGACAATACTGCCGCAGTCACTGCCCGTTGCGAAGCGTGGTTCGTTGAAGCAGCGGTCGCAAATGCCTGCATAGGGGGTCTTCCCTGGACAATATCGGCTGAAAATAGCGTCCTGGCGGTGACGGTGCAAATGGCCCGCGGCGGGTTCTCGATTCGGAGGAAGTACAAGTTGAGCGTGTAGCGCATCGAACGCCCGCGGGGGAGCGTGTAGCGAGTACAGCGAGCAATTCCGGGCAGACGGCACGGCGGGACTCTCGGGTGAGGCTGGCCGTGGTGCCGCCTTCCGAGGATGCCGGTTCAAGCCCGGCATGACGGTGGAGGGTGCAGAGACGGAGGTGCCAGACGGCAGAGGGATCGGACGGCAGAGGGATCAGAGGGTGTCCCGGGTCAGGCCAAGGCGTTTGGCGGCTTCGCTGTGGTTGCCGCCGCAGCGGCGTACGGCCTCCCGGAACATGGCCGCTTCCACGGCCTCGAAGCCCTCGCCGGCATCCAGCAGTTCCGCCACCAGGCCCTCGGTGTCCCGGGGCTCCCGGCCCGCCGCCGGGAAGTGCAGGGGCAGGGAGATGTCGGTGGCGGGGAACAGGCGCCGCGGTGGATCAGGCCGTCGCGGTCCGCCAGAGTGGTGAAGGACTGGTTCGAGCTGTTCGTGGCCCAGGACGTGGTGCTGGACGGCCTCATGTATCCCCTGGTCTACCGCGAGTTCGACCACCGCCTGGCCCCCGCCAGCGGTCCGGTTCTCACCCTGCTCACCGCCTTCATGCGGCAATGGGCCCAGGAGCACGGCCGCTGGACCGGTGCGGTCATGAAGAGGGCCCCGTGGCGGAGTCCCCCGATAATGCGACCCTCATCGGTAGCTGGCTCGACCACTGGCATCCTCGCTGCCACGACGCCCTCGCCCCTTGACCGCAGCCGCCTTCGCCGACCATGCTCCGGCCATGATGGCGGCCGCCGGCGCCGCCTTCAGCAACGAGCGCATCTGGTACCTGTCGGTGCCCAAATCCTTCTTCCAGGACGTCCTCAGCGCCGGGCCCTTCGAGTACGTGGTGGCCATCTGCTTCTCCTTCGAATACGTCCTCACCAACCTCATTCTCATGCCCTTCATGTCGCGCGCCGCCTACAACGGCGACATGGCCACCGTCACTTTCGGCTTCTCCGCCCAGTCGGACGAGGCCCGCCACATGACCCTGGGCCTCGAGGTCATCAAGTTCCTGCTGGAGCAGCACCCGGACAACGTGCCCATCATCCAGGGCTGGATCGACAAGTGGTTCTGGCGCGGCTACCGGGTCCTGACCCTGGTGGCGGCCATGATGGATTACATGCTACCCAAGCGGGTGATGTCCTGGACCGAGGCCTGGGAGATGTGCTTCGAGCAGGGCAAGCGCTTCATCAACCCGGTGCTGTTCACCCTGTGCCAGATCTGCCAGGTGCCCATGATCTTCACCATCTTCACCGAGCCCGGTGATCCCACCACCATCTGCGTGCGCACCAGCCTCTACCGCGACGAGCGCTACACCTTCTGCTCCGATGGCTGCAAGGACATTTTCGACCACGAGCCCGAGAAATACGTCCAGGCCTGGATGCCCACCCACCAGGTCAACATGGGCCACTGTGGCGGCACCACCATCGACGAGGTGCTGGCCTGGTACCACATCGACGGCCAGCGGGACGGCATGGATTACGAGGGCTCCGAGGACCAGCGCCACTGGAACGAATGGACGGGGGGCGGTAAGAAGGATGGAGAGGCGGCCTGAATGACACCCAGGACATGCAAAGCTCGACCGATGATGGGAGGGGACGCAAGATGACCGTCAAGGCAATCTACGACGGCCACCACGGCGAGGTGGTGGATGCCGTGGTCAACTTCAATGGCAATATACTGCTCTACGTGTTGTGGGACGGCGACTTGCTCTACGGCGCCCCGGGCACCCTCCAGGTGTCACCGAA